>NZ_JBIUCH010000001.1:0-637732 GCF_044548625.1 Micromonospora sp. NPDC051925
TTTTCCTTGCACCGCAACGGGTTCGGGCGTGTCCGCACCGACCACCACGGCGACCACCCACCGCACTCACGCCGTTACGCGGAAAGGCTCACTGCATCTCCGCCTGCCCGTACGGGGTGATCGACCAGCGTAAGGGCGACGGCCGGGCGTGGAAGTGCACGCTGTGTTACGACCGGCTCGGCGCGGGCCTGACGCCGGCCTGCGCCCAGGCCTGCCCGACCGAGTCCATCCAGTACGGTCCCCTCGACGAGCTGCGGGACCGGGCCGCCCAGCGGGTCACCACGCTGCACGGGCGGGGCGTGCCGGAGGCCCGGCTGTACGGTCACGACCCGACCGACGGCGTCGGCGGCGACGGCGCGTTCTTCCTGCTCCTCGACGAGCCCGAGGTGTACGGCCTCCCACCGGACCCGGTGGTCACCACCCGGGACCTGCCGAGGATGTGGCGGCGGGCCGGCCTGGCCGCGCTGGCCATGACGGCGGCGGCCGTCGCCGCGTTCCTGGGAGGGTCGTCGTGAGCACGGACCGGATTCCGGTGGGGCAGCGGTTCCGCGGCTTCCGCGAGCGGCTGGCCGCCGACGGTGGCTTCCGGTCGGTGCGGTCCTCCGTGCGGCTCGGCCACGGGTCGAAGGTCGGTGGGGGGCCCGCCGGGGGCCCGCGGCCGGACGCCGCCCCGGTCGTCGTACCGCCCCGTGACGTGCCGCGGGGGGACCGGAGGCGCGGCGGTGGACGTGGTCGGCGCGGCGGCGAGGAGCTGCGGGTTCCGGAGGCGGAGTTCACCTCCTACTACGGTCGGCCGATCCTCAAGGCCCCGGTGTGGCGGTGGGACATCGCCGCGTACCTGTTCACCGGCGGGCTGGCCGCCGGGTCGTCGCTGCTGGCCGCCGGGGGACAGCTCACCGACCGGCCGGCGTTGCGTCGGGCCGGCCGGGTGACCGCGCTGGGCGCGGTCACCGCCAGCGCGTACTTCCTGGTCAACGACCTGGGCCGGCCGGCGCGGTTCCACCACATGCTGCGGGTGGCGAAGCCGACCTCGCCGATGTCGGTGGGCACCTGGATCCTCACCGCCTACGGTCCGGCCGCCGGGCTCGCCGCCATCGCCGAGGGCGCACCGCTGCTGCCGACGCGCGGCGTGTTCGGCCTGGCCCGTCGGCTGCTGCCCCCGACCGGGCGGGTCGCCGGGCTGGCCGCCGCCGCCGTCGCGCCCGCGCTGGCCACGTACACCGGGGTGTTGCTGGCCGGCACCGCCGTGCCGTCGTGGCACGAGGCGTACCCGGAGCTGCCCACCATCTTCGCGGGCAGCGCGCTGGCCAGCGGCGCCGGCGTCGGGCTGATCGCCGCGCCCTGTGCCCAGGCCGGGCCGGCCCGCCGGTTCGCGGTGGCCGGGGCCGCCCTGGAGCTGTGGGGCGCCCACTCGGTGGAGACCCGGCTGGGGCTGCTCAGCGAGCCCTACCGGGCGGGCACGGCGGGTCGGTTGCTGCGCGCCGGTCGGCTGCTCACCGCCGCCGGGGTGGTCGGCGCGCTGGTCGGCCGGCGCAGCCGTGCCCTCTCCGCGCTGTCCGGCACGGCGTTGCTGGCCGCCTCGGTGGCCACCCGGTTCGGCATCTTCCACGGCGGGGTGGCCTCGGCGCGGGACCCGAAGTACACGGTGCTGCCGCAGCGCGAGCGGATCCGCCGCCGGGAGGCCGGCGAGGTCTGACACCTCACCGTACGTCCGGCCGGTGGCTGTGGTTGACTCCGGGGCGGAGGCGTTCAGGTGGCTGGTGCCCCTCCCAGTCTTCAAAACTGGTGTGGTCCGGGATCCGGGCCAGGCGGGTTCGATTCCCGTCCGTCTCCGCCAAGGACCACCGGTGTGCCGACAGCTACCGGTGCAGCCGACAGTCACCGGGGGAGTGGACACGCATGGGCCAGGCGTCGGTCGACCCGCGACGGCGGGTGCCGCGTACCGACCTCCTGCTCGCCGACCCGGCGCTGGCCGCCGCCGTGACCCACCTGGGCCGGGAGCGGGTCAAGGCCGCCGTCGTCGCCGCCCAGCACCGGGCCCGGCACGGTGAGATCACCCCCGACGAGGTACGCGACGCGGCGCTCGCCGGGCTTCCCGCGCCGACGCCCCGGGCGGTGCTCAACGCCACCGGGGTGGTGCTGCACACCAACCTCGGCCGGGCCCCGCTGTCCACGGCCGCCGTCGACGCGCTGGTCGCCGCCGCCGGCTGCACCGACGTGGAGCTGGACCTGCGGACCGGGCGGCGGGCCCGCCGCGGCCGGGACGCGCTGGACGCGCTCGCCGTCGCGGTGCCGGACGCCGCCGCCGTGCACGTGGTCAACAACGGCGCGGCGGCCCTGGTGCTCGCCGCGACCGCGTTGGCCGCCGGCCGGGAGATCGTGGTCAGCCGGGGCGAGCTGGTGGAGATCGGCGACGGGTTCCGCCTGCCCGAACTGCTCGCCAGCACCGGCGCCCGACTGCGCGAGGTCGGCACGACCAACCGCACCACCCGCGACGACTACGCCCGGGCGGTCGGGCCGCAGACCGGTTTCGTGCTCAAGGTGCACCCGTCCAACTTCGTGGTCACCGGCTTCACCTCCGCCGTCGGCGTCGGCGAGCTGGCCACCCTCGGGGTGCCGGTGGTGGCCGACATCGGCTCCGGACTGCTCACCGCCGACCCGTTGCTGCCCGCCGAGCCGGACGCCGCCGGCACCCTGCGGGCCGGGGCGCACCTGGTCACCGCCAGCGGGGACAAGCTGCTCGGCGGTCCGCAGGCCGGCCTGCTGCTCGGTGCCGCCGACCTGGTCGACCGGTTGCGTCGACACCCGCTGGCGCGGGCGCTGCGGGTCGACAAGCTGACCCTCGCCGCGCTGGCGGCCACCCTGCGGGGGCCGGACACCCCGACCCGGGCCGCCCTGCACGCCGACCCGGCGGTGCTGCGGGAACGGTCCGAACGGCTGCGCGACGCCCTCGGTGTCGAGGGCCGCAAGGCCGAGGTGGTGCCCAGCGTCGCCGTGGTCGGCGGGGGCGGGGCACCCGGCGTCGAGCTGGACTCCTGGTCGTTGAGCCTGCCCGAGCGGTACGCCGACCCGCTGCGGCAGGGCGACCCGCCGGTGCTCGGCCGGGTGGTCCGGGGTCGGCTGCTGCTGGACCTGCGCTGCGTTCCCGCCGCCGCCGACGACGCGCTACGCGACGCGGTGCTGCGGGTGGCCGACTGAGATGCACGTCGTCGCTACCGCCGGGCACGTCGACCACGGCAAGTCCACCCTGGTCCGGGCGCTGACCGGGATGGAACCGGACCGGTGGGCGGAGGAGCGCCGCCGGGGGATGACCATCGACCTCGGTTTCGCCTGGACCACCCTGCCCGGCGGTGGCACGATCGCCTTCGTCGACGTGCCGGGGCACGAGCGGTTCGTGCCGAACATGCTCGCCGGGGTGGGGCCGGTGCCGGCGGCTCTGGTCGTGGTCGCCGCCGACGAGGGTTGGATGCCGCAGTCGGCCGAACACCTGGCCGCCCTGCACGCCCTCGGGGTGTCGTACGGGCTGCTGGTGGTGACCCGGGCGGACCTCGCCGATCCGGGGCCGGCGCTGGCGCAGGCCCGCGCCCGGATCGCCGCGACGTCGCTCGGGGCGGTGGAGTCGGTGGCGGTCAGCGCCGTCACCGGTGTCGGCCTGCCCGAGCTGCGCGCCGCCCTGGACCGGCTGGTCGGCCGGCTGCCCGCGCCGACGCCCGACGGGCCGGTGCGGCTGTGGGTGGACCGGGCGTTCACCATCCGGGGCAGCGGCACGGTGGTCACCGGCACCCTCGGCGGTGGCGGGCTGCGCGTCGGTGACCAGGTGGAGCTTGCCGCGACCGGGGAGCTGCTCCGGGTTCGTGGCCTGCACCGACTCGGTGTGGCCGAGGAGCGGGTCGCGGCGGTGGCCCGGGTGGCGGTCAACCTGCGCGGGGTGCCCAGGGACCGGCTCGGTCGGGGTGACGCGCTGCTCACCCCCGGCCGGTTCCATCGGACCGACCTGCTGGACGTGCGGCTGGCCGGTGATCCGGCCGGTGACCTGCCGGCCACGTTGACCCTGCACGTCGGTTCGGCGGCCGTGCCGGCCCGGGTCCGGCCGCTGGGCGGGGACACCCTGCGGCTGCGGCTGGCCCGCCCGCTGCCCCTGTTGATCGGGGACCGGGCGCTGCTGCGCGATCCGGGTCGGCGGCACGTCTGCGGTGGGGTGACCGTGCTGGACGTGGCGCCGCCGCCGCTGACCCGGCGGGGTGCCGCCGCCGCCCGTGCCACCGTCCTCGCCGGCCTCGACGGGTGCCCCGACCTGGCCGGCGAGCTGCGCCGCCGCCGGCTCGTCCGGGCCGCCGAGCTGACCCGGATGGGGGTCACCGGGCGCGTCGCCCCGGTCACCGGGGACTGGCTGGCCGACCCCGGGCACTGGCGGTGGCTGGGCGTGCGGCTGGTCGAGGAGGTCACCGCCTGGGCCGGTGCGCATCCGCTGGAACCGGGCGCACCGGTGGAGGCGCTGCGACAGCGCCTCGGCCTGCCCGACCGGGCCCTGGTGGAGGCGCTGGTCCGGCCACCGTTGACGCTGCGGGCCGGGCGGATCGGCACCGGTGCGTCCGACGGGCTGCCCGAGCCGGTGGCGCGGGCGGTCGACCGGGTCCGCCGCGAGTACGCCGGCAACCCGTTCCGCGCGCCGGAGGCCGACCGGCTCACCGCCCTGGGCCTCGGCCCCCGGGAGGTCGGCGCCGCCGTCCGGGCCGGTGCGCTGCTGCGGCTGGCGGAGAACGTGGTGCTGCTGCCCGGCGCGGCCGACGAGGCGGTACGGGTGCTCGCCCGGCTGCCGCAGCCGTTCACCCTCAGCGCCGCCCGGCGGGCACTGGACACCACCCGTCGGGTGGCGGTGCCGCTGTTGGAGCTGCTGGACCGGCGGGGGGTGACCCGCCGGCTGCCCGATGACGCCCGCGAGGTGGTCGGCTGACCGGTCGGCCGGGGCGAGGTGGTGAACCGCCCTCCCCACGGTCCCCGGTCGCCTACCGTGACGCCATGGACCCTTCGGCGGTCTGGCGGGACCGGAACCATCGCTGGCGGATCGAGGCGTACCGGGCCCCGGACCTGCGGTTCGCCATCTTCGCCACCAACGGTCCCACCGAGTCCGCGCCGCTGTGGTTGTTCGGCATGGCCGCGCTGGCCCGCTGGTTGATGACCCACGCCATCTCTCTCGACGACCTGGAGACCGACTGACGCCCCCACCCGGGGCTGTGGACCGAGACCCGCCTGCCCGGGGTGTCGCCCGGAAGGGGGAACCGCGCACGATAAGTCCTGTTCGTGGTGTTTGGTGCTCGTACCGTGCGGGGCGTGAAGGACCGAGGAATGCGGACGTTTCTGGCGGTGCTCGCCGGTCTCGCGGTGATCTACTTCGGGGTGACCGGGCGCAGCTCCACCGAGGAGGGTGGCGGTGTCTCCGGCGGGGTGGTGCTGCTGGCCCTCCTGGCCGCCCTGTTGGTGTGGCACCTGACCAAGCCCGGCAACAAGCCGGTCGACTGACCTGTCGATCAGCGGGTCGCGGCGGCCGTGCGGGTCACCTCACCCGCCGACTCCTCGCCGAGGGCCACCCGTACCAACGCCGACGCCAGCCGACCGAAGTCCGTCTCGGCGACCAGCCCGGCCAGCCCGTGCGGGTCGGCCGGCAGCCCCAGCCGCTTCGCGCCGGCCAGGGTGCGGCGGTCGGCGTACGGTCGCACGTCCGACCAGACCGTCTGCGCCTCCCGGAGGAAGATGTCCGCCCCGGTCGGGCCGATGCCGGGAAACTCGGTCAGCCGTCGCCGCAGCGCCGCCGGCTCGCCCCCGGTCTCCCGGTGCAGCCGCCGCAGGTCACCGTGCCAGCGGTCCAGACACAGCCGGGCGCCGGTGCCCAGCATCGTCGCGGTCCGTTCGTCGTAGCGGCGGTAGTGGCCGCGACCCAGCGCGTCGACCCGGTCCTGCCAGCGCGACGCCTCCATCGCCTGCGGGGTACGCCAGCCGGCGGCGAACAGCTCCCGGGCGGCGGCCACCGCCACCTGGGCCCGGATCCGGGTGCTCAGCAGTGTGGTGAGCACCAGCAGCTGATAGAGCGGACCGGGCCGGTCGGCCACCGTGATCCCGGCCTCCTCGGCATAGGTGCGGCCCTGCCGGTCCAGCAGCGTCCGGGCCACCCGTCGATCGTCCCCCATCACCCGGTACTACCCGTCCTGCCGGGCCTCAGCCCTGCCGCGGGGGTCGAGATGTGCGGGGGTCGCATGCGCCCCGCGGTGGCGGGTAACCGCATCCCGGGCGCGGAGCATCCGTGCCCGGGAGCCGGAGGGAGACACCCGTGACGAACGTGCAGCAGCCCGAGATGCGCCGCAACGGGAACAACCCGACCGTGCAGGACAGCAAGGGGCCCGGCCCGGCTGGTCATCCCGCCCACCGGGGCACCTCACCGGGTGACCGGGGTCGGCGGACGCCCCGCGGCCAGGCGTCCCCGTACGGTCCGGGCGGCCGGACCGCCGACGACGACAGCGACCGGGGCTGACCGCCCTACGGTGGGGCGGTCGCCACCGGATCCCGGTGATGACCGCCCCACCGTGAGCCCACCACCGGGCGGCACGCCGTCATCCGTCGGTGGCGGGCGTCAGCAGGGGTTCCGGAGCCTCACTTCGGGTCGCCGGGTTCGCGTTCACCCTTGGGGCCGTAGGTCCGTTCACCCCGGACCACGCCGCGCTGGCCGCGGTCCTCCTGGAGAATCCGGTTGGCCACCTGGTTGGCCTTCTGGTCGGATGCGCGTCCCGACTGCTCGATCAGGTCACGTAGCCGTGCCCGTTCCTTGTCGTACGCGTTGCTTCCCGGCCGTGGTCCTGGCATCGCCGCCTCCTCGGTCCGTCCTCGCGACTGCGGTACCCGCGCCGACTACCCGTCTGCGACCCACCCAACCGCGCCGGTACGGCCACCCGAAGCACCGGCCGGGTCCGCCTCGTCCGGCGGTCCGGCCACGCTCGCCCCGATCCGGGGCCGGTTCCCTGCGCGGCCAGCCGTGGGCCGGTTCCCCTCAGTCCGGGGTGCGGACCACCGCGACCGGGCAGGCGCTGCGGTGCAACACCCCGTGACTGACCGAACCGAGCAGCAGCCCGGCCAGCTCGCCGTGGCCCCGACCGCCGACCACCACCAACCGGGCCCGACGGGACGCCTCGGTGAGCGCGGCGACCGGCCGGGCATGCACCGGCTCCCGGTCGATCGGGACGTCGGGGTGTCGTTCGGCGAGCCCGACGAGGCTCTCGGCGAGCACGGCGTCCTCCTCGTCGCGCAGCAGCGCCTCGTCGTACACCAGGGGTTGGATGTCCCCGGGGCGGGTGGCGGCCGGATGGGTGTAGGCGCGCACGGCGCGCAGCCGTACCCCGAGCGCGGACGCCTGCGCGGCGGCGAACTCGACCGCGCCGAGGGACGTCGCCGAGCCGTCGACGCCGACCACCACCGGGCCGTCGGCGTGTTCCTCGCCCCGGGCGACCAGTACCGGACAGTCGGCGTGCGTGGCGACCTGGATCGCCACCGAACCGACCACCAGGGCGGTGAACCCGCCGAGGCCCCGGTCGCCCACGACGATCATCGCCGCGGTGGGGGACTCACCCAGCAGCACCGCCGAGGCCTCGCCGTCGATGATCTCACCGGTCACCCGGATTCCGGGGCTGGTCGCGAGGGCCTCGGCCACGGCTGCCTCGACCAGGTTCTTCGCCTGCTGGCGCAACCCGCCACCGGGCGGGTTGCCGGCCAGCGGATCGATCGGCGCCCGCAGCAGCGGCCAGATGAAGCCGTGCACCACCCGCAAGGGCAGGTGTCGACGGGCCGCCTCCGTCGCGGCCAGTCGCACGGCGCGCAGCGCCGGCTCCGAGCCGTCCACGCCCACCACGACCGCCGCGCCGTTCGACGAGTTCACCCGCGCACCTCCTGCCCGCGCCAGTATCCCGGCCGGGCGGGGGTCGGCGGGCCGATACCGCGACCGTGGCCGGTACGACTGCCCCGCCCGCAGGGAGCGCCGGTGCCGGCGGGGTTCGACGCCCGGCGAGCGTGCCGAACACGGCCGCCCGGGGCCCGGGTGGCCCGGGGCCGGGCCGGGTCGATCCCTCCGTATGATGCTTGCCCTGTAGCAAGAATCTCGGAGGGACGAACATGCCGGATGCGCTCGCAGCGATGTCGCGTGCGCTACGTGAGGCTCCACCCGACCAACTGGTGGAGGCCGTCGACCGGGCCCTCCGGTCCGCGTTCGCCGCGGTGCGGGTCGACGTGTTCCTGGCCGACTATCGGATCAGTGGGCTGTGGTCGGTGCTCGACCCGGAGCTGTCCGCCGGTTCCCTCAGCGACCAGGGTGCCGCGCAACGCTGCTTCAGCAGCCAGCAACCGGTGCTCGACCCGTACGACGGCACGCACTGTCGGGTGTGGGTGCCGCTGACCGCCTGGGGGGAACGGCTGGGGGTGTTCCTGGTCGAGCTGACCGACAGCCCACCGCGCCCGACCGTGGAGCTGATCGCCGATCTGGCCGTCGACCTGGCCACCACGTTGCGGGCCGCCGATCGGGAGACCGACCGGTACCGACGGACGCGACGTCGGGAACGGCTCAGCATGGCGGCCGAGATGCAGTGGGACCTGCTGCCGGGGCGCAGTGTCACCCACGAGGCGTTCCTGCTGGCCGGGCAGCTGGAACCGGCGTACTCCGTGGGCGGTGACCACTTCGACTGGTCGGTCGACCCCGGACGGCTCACCCTCACCGTCCTCAACGGCGCCGGGACCGGGCTGGCCGCCGCGATGCTCACCGCGCTCACGGTCAACGCGATCCGTAACGCGAGGCGTTCGGGCGGCGGTCTGGTGGAGCAGGCCGAGCTGGCCTCGGACACCCTGTTCTACCAACATCGGGGGCAACGGCACGTGGCGACGTTGCTGCTGTCGGTGGACACCGCCACCGGTCGGGCGCGGGCGGTGGATGCCGGTTCGCCGCGTGTGCTGCGGCTGCGGGGGACCACCGTGGAGCGGATCGACCTCGAACAGCAACTGCCGCTGGGTATGTTCGCCGAGACCCGGTACACGGTGCAGGAGTTCGACGTGCTGCCCGGCGACCGGCTCTTCGTGGTCAGCGACGGCGTGTACGACGCGCAGCCCGGTGGCCAGGAGGCCTACGGTGAGCGGGCCATGGCCCGGTCGATGCGGTCGACTCGGCTGCAACCGGCGACGGAGGCGGTTGGTACGGTGATGCGCGAGCTGTTCGCATATCATGCCGACACCGATCTTCGTGACGACGCCGTCGTCGTGTGCCTGGACTGGTGCGGGCCCGGCGGGCGGCGCGAACGATGATCGGCCGTCAGCGACACACGACAGCGGACAATCGCAGGGGACAGTGGGTGGATCGACCTCCGGATCTTGCCGCGGCGATCGATGCCGCGGCCGAGGCGTTCGTCGGTGTGCTCGATTCCGCCACCTCCCGACACCAGGTGACGGTCCCGCCGACCCAGTTGCGGGTGCTGGCCTTGATCAAGGACCGACCGGAGACGAACGTCAACGGGCTGGCCGAACTGCTGGACGTGGTGCCCTCGTCCGCCAGTCGGCTCTGTGACCGGCTGGAGGCCACCGGCCTGCTGCGCCGGACCCCGGATCCCCGGGACCGGCGCGAGGTGCGGCTGGTCCTCACCGCCGCGGCGGTGACCCTGTTGGCGGAGGTGCGGGAGCGGCGGCACCGGGCGGTGCAGGCGGTACTGGACCGGATGCCGCCGCGGGCCCAGCACGAGTTGCTGTTGGCGCTGGTGGCCTTCGGTCAGGCGGCGGCATCCGGTGCCCCGACGCCGCAGACGGACGCCGCCCGTACCGCCTGACCCCTTGCCGACGCCTCCACTCCGGCACCGACAGTGTCCTAGGATGCCTTACCGGTGGTGACACAGACCACAACACGCAGAAACCACCAGCCCGAACGCGCCCCGCCGGACGACCCGAACGGGCCCGATATAGTGGCTGCCGGCCCGGGATTTCGACCATCCCGGACCACATCAGGGGGAGGTCCCGGCCGGGATCACCGAGGCGCCGGCACTCCGCCGGCCCGGTAGCGCGCACGGCTGACCGTGGCCCACACGGGCACCCGGATCGTGCTGCGGAGGGAGGTTCGGTGTCACGTCGGCCGGCTCGGGCAGAGCATCCGCGTGAACCGGGCGGTGACACCGCCGCGACGGACCGGGTGCTGACGTTGCCGAACCTGATCAGCTTCGTCCGGTTGCTCGGGGTGCCCCTGTTCCTCTGGCTGTTCCTGGTCGTGGAGGCGGACGTGGCGGCGATCGTGGTGCTCGCCGCCGGTGGCACCTCCGACTGGGTCGACGGGTGGATCGCCCGTCGACTCGGGCAGGTCAGCCGGCTGGGCGAACTGCTCGACCCGCTGGCCGACCGGCTCTACATCCTCGCCACGCTGCTCGCCTTCACCGCCCGTGAGGTGGTGCCGTGGCAGTTCACGGCGGCGCTGCTGGCCCGGGAACTGCTGCTGCTCGGCTCGTTGGCGGTGCTGCGCCGGTACGGCTACGGGCCGCCGCCGGTGCACTACGTCGGCAAGACCGCCACCTTCCTGCTGCTGGCCGCCTTCCCGGTCCTGCTGTTGGCGTCGGCGACCACGTCGGTGGTGGCGACGACGGCCGCGGCGATCGGCTGGGCGTTGGCCTGGTGGGGTCTGGTGCTGTACTGGGTGGCCGGGGCGATGTACGTGGTGCAGGCGAGCCGGCTGGTCCGTGCGGTGCGCCCGGGGGCCGGGGGAGCCGCCGCGTGAGCGCGCCGCAGGACGGGCCGAAGCCGCCGGTCCGGTTGTTCACCCCGGATTTCCTCACCGAGCTGTTCCAGAATCCGTTGGATCCGGGCTACGCCGACGCGGCGGCCCGTCGGCAGGAGAAGCCCGGGCCGGCCGGTTGGCGGGGTGCCGCCGCGCGGGCGGTGGCGGTGGTGGTGGTCGCCGCGGTGGGTTTCCTGTTCGCGGTGGCGTACCGGGAGACGATGGCCGACGAGCCGAGCCGCAGCCAGGCGCGGGCCGCGTTGATCGCGCAGATCAAGCAGCGGGAGGCGGAGACCGACGAGATGACCGCGCGGGCCGGGCGGCTGCGTGAGGAGGTCGGTCGGCAGCGGGACGCGGCGTTGAGTGGCTCGCAGGCGGCCCGGTTGCGCAACCTGGAGGCGGGCACCGGGCTCGGCCGGGTGCGCGGCGACGGTGTGGTGGTGCGGTTGGCCGATGCGCCCGTGCAGGACGACGGCGCGGTGACCGGTGACTCGGGGGCGGGGCCGTCCCGGGTGATCTACTCGGATCTGCAGAAGGTCGCCAACGATCTGTGGGCCTCGGGTGCGGAGGCGATCTCGATCAACGGTCAGCGGTTGACGGCGACGTCGACGATCCGGTCGGCGGGGGCGGCGATCCTGGTGGACTTCCGGCCGGTGACCAGTCCGTACGAGGTTTCGGCGATCGGACCGCGGTCGTTGCGGGACCGGTTCGACGACAGTCGCTCGGCGTATCTGATGCGTCGGGTGGCCCGGGACACCGGTCTGTCGTTCGAGGTGCGCGAGACTGACGACCTCACCCTGCCGGCCGCTCCGGAGCCGCGGCTACGCTACGCGGAGCCGTCGGTCAGTCCGAGTCCGGCGGCGACGGGTTCGGGTGCTGCTGTCCGTTCGACCGGTCCCGGGCCGTCCGGTCCGGGTTCGTCTTCCCGCCCCTCCGGAGGTGTCCGATGATCGCGGTGCTGGCGCTGCTCGCCGGTGTGGTGCTCGGGATCTATCTTGATCCGACGGTGCCGGCGGCGTTGCAGCCGTACCTGCCGATCGCCGTGGTGGCCGCGCTCGATGCCGTGTTCGGTGGGGTGCGGGCGAAGCTGGACCGGATCTTCGACGACAAGCAGTTCGTGGTGTCGTTCATCTCGAACGTGTTGGTGGCCGGGTTGATCGTGTACCTGGGTGACCAGTTGGGGGTGGGGGGTCAGTTGTCCACGGGGGTGGTGGTCGTGCTGGGGGTGCGGATCTTCGGAAACGTGGCGGCGATCCGCCGGCACCTGTTCCGGGCGTAGGTTTGTGGCGTGAGTGACGAGGATCGGGAGACAGGCACCGGGTGGCCTGAGCCGGCGGAGCCGGTTCGTCCGTCGGGGCCGGCGGGTGAGCCGGATCCGCGGCCGGACGCGCCGGCCCCGGACGAGTTGAGTCCGCTGGTCCCGGATGAGCCGCCGGATGATCATCCCTCGGGTTCCGGTGACGACGGCGGGCCGACGGTGAATCTCGCGGAGGTCGCGTCGTCCGACGCGGAGTCTTCGGCTTCCGAGTCGATGCGGGACCAGCCCGCGTCGTCCGGTCGGAAGGTGTCGTCGGCGGGTGTGATGATCGCGGCGTTGTTGGCGGTGTTGGGGTTCACGCTGGTGGTGCAGTTGAAGACCACCTCGACGGATCCGACGTTGGCGGCGACCCGGCAGGAGGACCTGGTGCGGATCTTCTCGGATCTGGATTCCCGGGAGAAGCGGTTGCAGCAGGACATCGAGGGCCTGGAGGACAGCCAGCGGCAGTTGCGTTCGGGGGAGCAGGGTCGGCAGGCGGCGCTGGAGGAGGCGACGAAGCGGGCCGACGAGTTGGGCATCCTGGCGGGCACGTTGCCGGCGCGGGGGCCGGGGCTGGCGGTGCGGTTCGAGCCGGGTGGCAAGCCGATCCGGGCGGATCGGGTGCTGGACGCGGTGCAGGAGTTGCGGGGTGCGGGCGCGGAGGCGATGCAGATCTCCGGTGGGGATCGGGCGTCGGCGCGGATCGTCGCCTCGACGTACTTCCTGGACGGGGCGGGGGATGTGTTGGTGGTGGACGGGCGGACGTTGACGGGTCCGTTCACGATCACGGTGATCGGTGATCCGGAGACGATGCGTACCGCGTTGAACATTCCGGGCGGGGTGGCCGCATCGGTTCGCGGTGACGGCGGTAACGTGAGCGTCGAGGAGCGTGAGGTTGCCGAGGTTTCGGCGCTGCACGCGCCGTTGAAGCTGGAACACGCCCGTCCGGTCTCCTGACCGGCGCGGCCGCGCCGGGTCGTCCCGGCGCACCGATGGATGAGGGACGCGCTGGTGATTCCTGAGGATCTGCGTTACACCGCCGAGCACGAGTGGGTGGTCGGTGCCGAGGGCGGTAACGTCCGGGTCGGTATCACCCAGTTCGCGCAGGATGCGTTGGGTGACATCGTGTTCGTCCAGTTGCCGGACTCCGGTGTGGTGGTGGAGGCCGGTGAGTCGTTGGGCGAGATCGAGTCGACCAAGAGCGTGTCGGAGATCTACGCGCCGGTGAGTGGGACGGTGTCGGCGCGGAACGAGGCGTTGGGCGATTCTCCTGAGGTGATCAATTCGGATCCGTACGGTGCGGGTTGGTTGGTGGAGATCGCGCCGGCGGATCCGGCGGCGGTGGACGGGTTGTTGACCGCCGACGCGTACCGTGAGCTCACCGAGAGCTGAGTGGTGTCGTGCCGGGCGTGGGTGATGTTCTCCGCGCGTCCGGTTGCCCTGCATTTCGGCGCTGGCTAGGCTCGCCCAGTCGACCGAGAACCCCAAATGGTTGAGCGTTGGGTGATTGCCTTCCTGGGCACGGGGAGCCAGCCGCCGGGTGTGAGATCTGCCCGGCGGCCAAACCCGCCATTATCCTGACGCTGACCGAACTGATCCGTGAGGTGGTCCCATGACGCGCCCAGGCGACGAGTTCCCCCCGCTCGACGTCACTTCGACGCTCAATCTCGGTTCGTTGGACGAAGTGCTGGAGGGTCCGGACACCGATGTGGTGCCGAGTCGGATGTCCGGCTCGTTGCCGCCGGGTATGGCGCTGCTGGTGGTTCGTCGGGGCCCGAATGCGGGTGCCCGGTTCCTGTTGGACCATGATGTGACGACGAGTGGCCGGCATCCGGACAGTGACATCTTCCTGGACGATGTGACGGTGTCACGCCGGCACGCCGAGTTCCATCGGGATGCGGGGACGTTCACGGTCCGGGATGTGGGGAGCCTGAACGGCACCTACGTGAACCGGGAGCGGGTCGAGGCGGCCACGTTGAGCAATGGTGACGAGGTGCAGATCGGTAAGTTCCGGGTGGTGTTCATCGCCGGTCCTCGCCCGGAGGAGGAGGCCGGCCGGGGGTGAACGAGCCTGCGGCCTCCATGTCGTCCGGGGCGGCCCGGTCGCACCCGCTGATGAGTATCGGTGAGGTGTTGGGTCAGCTGCGGGCGGAGTTTCCGGACGTCACCATTTCGAAGCTGCGGTTCCTTGAGGCCGAGGGCCTGGTGGAGCCGCAGCGCACGGCGGCGGGTTACCGGAAGTACAGCTGGGATGATGTGGCCCGGCTGCGGTTCGTGTTGACCGCGCAGCGGGATCAGTATCTGCCGTTGCGGGTGATTCGTGAGCAGTTGGCGCAGTGGGACGGTGACGACGAGGCGTCGGGCCGTCAGCGGCCGACGTTGGTGGCGGTCGGTCCCGGTGGTGAGGTGCCGGGGCGGTCGGCGGAGGAGCCTGAGTCGCAGGTGCGGCTCGGGCGGGCCGATCTGGTGGCGCGTAGCGGGATCGCCGAGTCGACGTTGGGTGAGTTGGAGCGGCTCGGTGTGTTGGTGCCGGATCCACCGGGGTGGTACGACGCGGATGCGTTGATCATCGCGCGGGCGGTGGCGGGGTTGGCGGCGTACGGGTTGGAGCCTCGGCATCTGCGGGGTTACCGGTCGTCGGCGGATCGTGAGGTCGGTCTGTTCGCGCAGTTGGTGGCGCCGTTGGCGCGGCAGTCGGATCCGGCGGCGCGGGCGCGGGCGGCGGAGACGGCGCGGGAGTTGGTGGCGTTGTCGCAGCAATTGCACGCGGCGTTGGTGCGGGTGGGGTTGCGGTCGACGTTGGGTCGGTGATGTGTTCGGTGGTGTGTGCGGAAGGTTCTGCCCCGGGAAGCGTGCCGTAGGCTTGCCGGGGTAACCCCTTTTCTGGCGCGGTGCGTGTGCTGGTGCGGATGGGACGGCCGTGTCGCGGTCCGTGTACCGTGCAGGGATAGGGCGCGGTGCGGGTGTAGGTGACAACGACACGGAGGCGGCGGTGCGCGAGCTGAGCGTGGTCGGGGTTCGGGTGGAGCTGCCCAGCAACCAGCCGATCGTCCTGCTCAGGGAGGTCGAGGGCGACCGCTATCTGCCGATCTGGATCGGTGCGGTCGAGGCCACGGCCATCGCCTACGAGCAGCAGGGGGTCAAACCGGCCCGGCCGTTGACGCATGATCTGTTGCGGGATGTGCTGGCGGCGTTGAAGTCGCCGTTGCGGGCGGTGGAGATCACCGAGTTGAAGGAGAACGTCTTCTACGCTGATCTGTTGCTGGGTGACGGGGTGCGGGTGTCGGCCCGGCCGAGTGATTCGATCGCGTTGGCGTTGCGGGTGGGTGCGCCTATTCGTTGTGCGGAGCAGGTCCTCAGTGAGGCGGGGATCGTGATCCCCGACGAGCAGGAGGACGAGGTGGAGAAGTTCCGGGAGTTCCTGGAGCAGGTGCGTCCGGAGGATTTCGCCGGCTGATCGCCGGGTTCTCGTGGGTGCGGTGCGGGTGTCGCGGTGGCGATGCCGGTGCTCTGGTGTGTCGTCGCGCGGCGTGTCGCGGCGGTTTCTCCGTGGTAACACCTGGGTGCGGCGTTAGTGTTGCCGTGTCGAGGGGTGCATGTCGCGGCAAGCGACGTGTTGCCGCACTGACGGGGAGGTTGTCGGGATGCACGAGCCGCGGGATCCTGAGCCAGGTGTGGAGCGGGGCGAGTCGGGGGCGGTGTCGTCGCCGGTGCCGTTGGACGGTGACGGTGCGGTGGGGTACCGGGGTGTGACGGCCTGCCACGCGGCGGGGATCAGTTACCGGCAGTTGGACTACTGGGCGCGGACGACGCTGGTGGTGCCGAGTGTGCGGGACGCGTCGGGTTCGGGTACGTCCCGGTTGTACTCGTTCCGGGACCTGGTGGTGTTGAAGGTCGTCAAGCGGTTGTTGGATGCCGGGGTGTCGTTGCAGAACATCCGTAAGGCGATCGAGGCGTTGCGGTCGCGTGGGGTGGAGGACCTGGCGGGGATCACGCTCATTTCGGATGGGACGACGGTGTACGAGTGCCGGTCTCCGGAGGAGGTGGTCGACCTGTTGCAGGGTGGCCAGGGTGTGTTCGGTATTGCGATCGGTGGGGCGTTCAAGGAGATTCAGGGTTCGTTGTCGCATCTGCCGGCGGAGCCGGCGGCGGCCGGCGGTGGGGATTCGGTCCCGGCTGCCGGGGGTGTCGCGGAGGGCTCGTCGGATGTGGTGGGTGACGAGTTGGCGGCGCGGCGGGCGCGGCGGCGGGCGGGTTGATCAAGGCGTTTCGGACGCCGCGGCCGGGTTCCGGTCGCGGCGTTTTCGTGTGTGGGTAGTGATTGTTGTCGTATCGACATGGCTCGTGACCTGGGCGGTCCTCTGAGTGGGACTGGGATGTGGGCTTGTCCATTATGGACACTCTCGGGTGGAGTCGTGTTGTTGACAGCTGTGGTTGGGCCAGGAATCCTGTCCAGGGCGATCACCAAAGACATCGACTGGTCACGCTGAGTGACGGTTGGTGGTGGCGTCGAGCTGATGCGTGGAGCATGGTGCGGGGGTCGCATCCGTGGTCCCGCCGAGGACGGGAAACGAACCGAAGTGCACATTGATCACTATGTCGGCCTGGGTTCCGGGTGGGCTGGCGGCGCGGTGGCCGATCACACCACCGGGTCACGTTGCCCGGTCACCGCAGCGCCACCGCCCGGTGAGCCGGCTCACGCCGGTGGGGACGTGGCGGCGGAGGCGGCGGAGTTCCTCGAGTCGTTGCATGCCGAACGGCAGTTGCCGGGGTTGGCGGCACGGCTGGCGGAGGTGCGCGAGGAGATCGCGTTGACCGGTTCCTACCGGCACACCTGGGAGGAGCTGGCGTACGGGGCGAAGGTCGCGTGGCGGCAGTCGGCGCGGTGTGTCGGGCGGGTCCGTTGGGCGGGGTTGCGGGTGCGGGACCGTCGGCATGTGACGACGGCGGCGGGTATCGCCCAGGAGTTGTCGGCGCATCTGGCGGCGGGGGACAACGGGGGCCGCATCCAGTCGGTGATCACGGTGTTCGCGCCGGATCGGCCGGGGGTGGGCCCGCGGGCGCGGATCTGGAACGACCAGTTGGTGCGCTACTGCGGTCATCGGCGCGACGACGGTGCGGTGTTGGGTGATCCGGCGCAGGTGGGGATGGTGCGGGCGGCCCGTCGGTTGGGGTGGCGTCCGCCGCCGGTGCCGGGGCGGTTCGATCTGTTGCCGTGGGTGATCGAGACGGCCCACGAGGCGCCGACGGTGTGGGAGGTGCCACGGGAGTTGGTGCGGGAGGTGGCGTTGAGCCATCCGGATCATCCGTGGTTCGCTGATCTGATGCTGCGTTGGCACGCGCTGCCGGTGATCAGTAACATGCGTCTGCGTATCGGCGGGGTCGACTACAGTTGCGCGCCGTTCAACGGTCATTACCTGGGTGACGAGATCGGGACCCGCAACATGGGCGACCGGGAGCGGTACGACCAGTTGCCGGTGGTGGCGGCGGGATTGGGATTGGACACGTCGCGGGAGGACACCCTGTGGCGGGAGCATGCGGCGTTGGTGTTGAACCAGGCGGTGCTGCACTCGTTCCGGGTGGCGGGTGTGCGGGTGTCCGATCCGCACACCGAGTCGGAGTTGTTCATGAAGTTCTGTGCGCAGGAGGAGCGGGCCGGTCGGCCGGTGCATGGCGACTGGTCGTGGCTCAACGGCAGTGTGGGGTGGGCGGCGTTGCATGCGGTGCACCACCGCTACTACGACACCCGGGTTCCGAATCCGAATCTCTGGCAGACTGACCGCGTTTACGACCCGGATGGTGTGGTGGAGATGACGTTGCGTGAGCGTCATGACGCGGCTCGCGCGCAGGAGGACTGAGCATGGACAACGCGGCGTTGCGCCAGAGTTGGAACCAGTTCTCCGTTGCCGGCCCGGAGGCGGCCAAGTACTTCTATGCCACGTTGTTCGTGGTGTCGCCGGAGGCCCGGTCGATGTTCCCGACGAACATGCAGTACCAGGAGGACAAGCTCCTGGCGGCGTTGGGGCACATCATCACCAGTTTGGACGATCCGGAGGCGTTGACGACGTTCGCGCAGCGGTTGGGCGCCGACCACCGCCGGTTCCACGGCCAGGACCAGCGGGGTAACCCGGTGGCGTTGGGGGAGCGGCACTACATCTGGGTGGGCCAGGCGTTGCTGGCGACGTTGGAGCGTTTCCTCGGCCCGTACTTCACCCCCGCGTTGCGGGCGCAGTGGGCGGCGGCGTACGAGGTGGTGGCGAAGTTGATGCTCGACGGCGCTGCGGAGGCGGAGCGGACGTCACCGCCGCACTGGGAGGCGGAGGTGTTGGCGGCGGAGCGGCGTCGCGCCGACATCGTGGTGTTCACGGTGCGTCCGAACTATCTGTGCAACTACCGTCCGGGGCAGTCGTTGCCGGTGCAGGTGCCGCAGTTGCGGACCTGGCGGTACCTGTCGCCGGCGAACGCGCCGCGGGCGGACGGGACGATCGAGTTCCATGTCCGGGCGGCGGGCCGGTTCTCCACCCATCTGGTGCGCAAGTTGCAGGCCGGTGAGCGGTTGTTGTTGGGGCATCCGACGGGGACGGCGTTGTCGTCGTTCGACCGGTCGCCGCACCTGCCGTTGCTGTTGATCGCCGGGGGGACGGGGTTGGCGCCGTTGCGGGCGGTGGTGGAGGCGGTGCAGCAGGGTGCGGGGCGGCGGACGACCCTGGTGGTGGGTGGGCGTACCCCGGACGACCTGTACGACGAGCCGGCCCTGTCACGGTTGGCGTCGATGCCGGCGTCGGTGGGTTGGCACAACGGTGGGACGGGGTGGTTGCGGTACGTGCCGACGGTGGAGACGGGTTGGGGTTGGTCGGGTGCGATCGGTCGGGCCGGTGACACGGCGGTGCGGTTGGGGCCGTGGGCGGACACGGAGATCCTGGTGTGTGGGAGTCCGGAGATGACCCGGGACACGGTGGCGATCCTGGCCCGTTCGGGTGTGGAGCCGGAGCAGATCCTGACGGAGAGCTATGATCATTCTCTTTATCCGCCGCTCGCCGAGGCCGGTGCCGTGGCCCCGCGCGACTTCAGCTGGACAGGTGCCCGATGAGCGTCGACCACTCCGACCGGGGCGGGTCGCCCCTGCTGGCCGAGCAGGGTGAGGTCGCTCGCCAGTTGTCCGTGTTGGAGGAGCGGCGGTTCCGGGGCAGCCACTGGTTGCCCGCTGACGAGGTCGCGTCGGTGGTCCGGTCGGCGGACGACCGGATCGGGTTGCTGACGGCGGAGTTGGAGCGGCAGCGGCGGGAGAACTAGGGGCTGCTGAGTCAGGTGGAGATGCTGCGGCACGGGACGTTGCCGAGCAACGCGCCGCAGGGGCCTGATCCGATGACGGTCGAGTTGGCGATGCGGGCGCAGGACGAGGCGAACCGGACGATCGGTGAGGCCAGCGCGGAGGGTGCGGAGATCATCGCCGACGCGCGTCGGCAGGCTGCCGAGATCCTGGCCGAGGCGCATCGGCGGGCCGGGGACGTGGGCAGGTCGGGTCAGCTGTCCGGTGGGGGGCCGTCGCCGGAGTTGGCTGCCACGTTGCAGGCGTTGGAGGAGCGGCACGCGGCGGCGTTGGCGGCGGTCGCGGCGGCGCAGCAGCAGCTGAACCGGTGGCAGTCGTACCTGTCGGCGCAGTCGGAGCAGTTGCGTGCGGACGCGGCGGCGGCCGGTGGGGCGAGTGCCCAGCTGCGGGCGGTGCTGGGCGGCTGACCCGGCGGGGCGGGAGGTTCGGGTCGCCGCCGGTGGGGTGGCTGAGGCAGCATGGACGGGTGACGGAGACGATCGACGCGCTGGCCGGCCTGGTCGCCGCCGGTGGTGTCGTGGTGTTGAGTGGGGCGGGGTTGTCCACCGAGTCGGGTATTCCGGACTACCGGGGGCCGACCGGGGCGGCCCGGCGGCACACCCCGATGACGTACCAGATGTTCACCGGGGAGCCGGCGGCCCGGCGGCGGTACTGGGCGCGTAGCCATCTGGGGTGGCGCATGATCGCGCGGGCGGTCCCGAACGACGGGCATCGGGCGGTGGCCCGTTTGCAGGCCGCCGGTCTGGTCGACGGGGTGATCACCCAGAACGTCGACGGTCTGCACACGGCGGCGGGGAGCCGGCAGGTGGTGGAGCTGCACGGCCGCCTCGACGAGGTGGTGTGCCTGCGCTGTGGTGACCGGACGTCCCGGGAGCAGTTGGATCGGCGGTTGGTGGCGGCGAACCCGGGGTTCGACGCGACGGTCGGGGTGGTGAATCCGGACGGTGACGTGGAACTCGACGACGATCGGGTGGCCGGGTTCCGGATGGTCGACTGCACGTGTTGTGGTGCGGGGATGCTGAAACCGGACGTGGTGTTCTTCGGTGAGACGGTGCCCACGGATCGGGTGTCGCGGTGTTTCGCGATGGTCGGTCAGGCGCGGTCGTTGCTGGTGCTGGGGTCGTCGTTGACGGTGCTGTCGGGGCGGCGGTTCGTGGCGCGGGCGGCGAAGTCGGGCATCCCGGTGGTTATCGCCAACCAGGGCGCCACCCGGGGCGACGGGTATGCGACGTTGCGGGTGGACGCCCCGTTGGGGCGGGTGCTGCCGGAGTTGGCCGACCGGGTGGCCGCCCCGCCACCGCCTGTCGGCGGGTCCGCCACGGTGGCGGCGGCCACACCGGTGGCCCGCTGACCTCGGCCCCGGCCGGGTCGGGCAGGGGTACGACATCCGCCGGTAACAGCGGCGCTGGTAGCGTTGACCATGCCGACACCACCCGCGCGGGAGAGATCGCCCAGCAGTATCCGGGCGGCGCCGAAGGGGCAGATTCTCCCCGGAACCTCTCAGGCAGAAGGACCGCGACGGGCAGGCACTGTGGAGCGCCGTCGGGCGTGACTCAGGGGGAGGCCGACCCGTCGACCTCGCCCCCTGTCAGGAGCGCACGCATGACCGTAGAGCAGTTCGCCGACCGGCACATCGGCCCCGGTCCGGACGACGAGCGCCGCATGTTGGAGGTTGTCGGTCACGGCTCGATCGACGAGCTGATGGACGCGGCCATCCCCGAGGTGATCCGCTGGCACGGCACCCTGGATCTGCCGGCGCCGGCCACGGAGCGGGAGGCGATCGCCGAGTTGCGTGCCCTGGCGGCCCGTAACACGGTGGCGGTGTCGATGATCGGCCTGGGTTACCACGGTACGCACACCCCGGCGGTGATCCGCCGCAACGTGTTGGAGAACCCGGCCTGGTACACGGCGTACACCCCGTACCAGCCGGAGATCAGCCAGGGGCGGCTGGAGGCGTTGCTGAACTTCCAGACGATGGTCACCGACCTGACCGGGTTGGCCACGGCGAACGCGTCGATGCTCGACGAGGCCACCGCGGCGGCGGAGGCGATGACGTTGGCCCGCCGGGCGTCGAAGAGCCGCAGCGCGGTGTACGTGGTCGACGCGGACGCGTTGCCGCAGACCGTCGCGGTGCTCGCCGGTCGGGCGGAGCCGTTGGGCATCGAGGTGCGGGTGGTGGACCTGGCCGTCGAGGAGTTGCCGGCGGAGTTGTTCGGGTTGCACCTGCAGTACCCGGGGGCGTCCGGTGCGGTACGCGATCACGCGCCGCTGGTCGCGGCGGCGCACGCGGCGGGGGCGTTGGTGACGGTGGCGGCGGACCTGTTGGCGTTGGCGTTGCTGCGGGCGCCGGGGCAGATCGGCGTGGACATCGCGGCGGGGACCACCCAGCGGTTCGGGGTGCCGATGGGCTTCGGTGGGCCGCACGCCGGCTATCTGGCGGTGCGGGCGGGGTTGGAGCGGATGCTGCCGGGGCGGCTGGTCGGGG
Organism: Micromonospora sp. NPDC051925; assembly: GCF_044548625.1. Classification (NCBI taxonomy): domain Bacteria; kingdom Bacillati; phylum Actinomycetota; class Actinomycetes; order Micromonosporales; family Micromonosporaceae; genus Micromonospora; species Micromonospora sp. NPDC051925. The sequence goes on from NZ_JBIUCH010000001.1 coordinate 21,890, forward strand.
TGTCCCGTGATGCCGCCGGCGACCCGGCGTACCGGTTGGCGTTGCAGACCCGTGAGCAGCACATCCGGCGGGAGAAGGCGACCAGCAACATCTGCACCGCGCAGGTGTTGCTGGCGGTGATGGCCGGCATGTACGCCGTCTACCACGGGCCGGACGGGTTGCGGGGCATCGCCCGGCGTACCCATGAGATGGCGGCGCGGCTCGCGGCGGGGCTGCGTGCCGGTGGTGTGCAGGTCGTCAACGTGGCGTTCTTCGACACCGTCACCGCGGTGGTGCCGGGCGGGGCGGCGCAGGTGGTCGCGGCGGCCCAGGCGCGGGGGGTGAACCTGCGGCTGGTCGACGCCGACCGGGTGGGGGTGTCCTGCGACGAGACGACCACCGGGGCGCACCTGGCGGCGGTGTGGGCGGCGTTCGGGGTCGACCCGGTCGACGGCGTCGTCGACGTGGCCCTGCCGGCGGGGTTGGCGCGTACCGGGGAGTTCCTCACCCATCCGGTGTTCCGCAGCCACCACTCGGAGACGGCGATGCTGCGGTACCTGCGCCGGTTGGCCGACTTCGACTACGCCCTGGACCGGGGCATGATCCCGTTGGGTTCGTGCACGATGAAACTCAACGCGACCACCGAGATGGAGCCGGTGAGCTGGCCGGAGTTCGCCCATGTGCACCCGTTCGCGCCGGACACGCAGACCGCCGGGTACCGGGAGTTGATCACCCAGTTGGAGGGGTGGTTGGCGGAGGTGACCGGTTACGACGCGGTCAGTGTGCAGCCCAACGCCGGGTCGCAGGGAGAGCTGGCCGGGTTGCTGGCCATCCGCGCCTATCACCGGGACCGGGGGGACGTGCACCGGGACGTGTGTCTGATCCCGTCGTCGGCGCACGGCACGAACGCCGCGTCGGCGGTGATGGCCGGGATGCGGGTGGTGGTGGTCGGGTGTGACGCCGACGGCAACGTCGACCTGGTCGACCTCGATGCGAAGATCGACAAGCATCGGGACGCCCTCGCGGCGATCATGGTGACGTACCCGTCGACGCACGGGGTGTACGAGACGGGCATCGCGTCGCTGTGCGCGAAGGTCCACGACGCCGGTGGTCAGGTGTACGTCGACGGGGCGAACCTCAACGCGTTGGTCGGGTTCGCCAAGCCGGGCCGGTTCGGGGCGGACGTGTCGCACCTGAACCTGCACAAGACGTTCTGCATTCCGCACGGTGGCGGTGGGCCCGGGGTGGGGCCGGTGGCGGTGCGGGCGCACCTGGCGGCGTACCTGCCGGGTGACCCGGGCGGCGCGCGAACGCAGGGGGCGCCGGCGATCTCGGCGGCCCGGTACGGGTCGGCGGGCATCCTGCCGATCCCGTGGGCATACCTGCGGATGATGGGTGCGGCGGGGCTGACCCGGGCGACGGGGGTGGCGGTCCTCGCGGCGAACTACGTGGCGGTGCGGCTGCGCGAGCACTTCCCGGTGCTGTACGCCGGGAACAAGGGCCTGGTGGCGCACGAGTGCATCCTGGACCTGCGTCCGCTGTCCAAGGCGACCGGGGTGAGCGTCGACGACGTGGCCAAGCGGCTGATCGACTACGGGTTCCACGCGCCGACGATGTCGTTCCCGGTGGCGGGGACGCTGATGGTGGAGCCGACGGAGAGTGAGGACCTGGCCGAGCTGGACCGGTTCTGCGACGCGATGATCGCGATCCGGGCGGAGATCGACATGGTGGCCTCCGGTGGGTGGCCGGCGGGGGACAATCCGCTGGCCAACGCGCCGCACACCGCGGCGATGGTCTCCGGTGACCAGTGGCCGCACCCGTACCCGAGGTCGGTGGGGGCGTACCCGGTCGGGGTGGACCGGCCGGGGAAGTACTGGCCGCCGGTGCGGCGGGTCGACGGCGCGTACGGCGACCGGAACCTGGTCTGCTCGTGTCCGTCGCCGGAGGCGTTCCAGGAGTAGTGAGGCGCGGTGCCGGGGCGGCGGTGTGCCGCCCCGGTGCGGCGACCGGGGGAGGGCAGCCCCTCGTCGGAGGGCTAGCCTGGTACGGCGTGGCCGGGGCCACGCCGACGGACCGTGACCAGGTCAGGCGACGAGGGCGTGCCGGGCCGGTCCGCGGTGCGGGGCGATGGTGCTGCCGTCGGGAAGGAGCTCACCGGTGTCCTCGAAGACGATGACACCGTTGCAGAGCAGGCTCCAGCCCTGCTCAGGGAAGCAGGCGATGACTCGGGCGGCATCCCGGTCGGTCGCTTCGGCGGAGGGGCAGGTGATTTGGTGCTGGCACATCGGGTTCTCCGGACTGTGGGGGCACTGTGTCATGGTTCACATGACCAGTGACGCACAGTACCAAGCTACGGCGCACCGGATCGAGCAGCCTTCCGTCATGTTGCCCCGAAATCCGCTGAACGGATGAGTGGGAATGGTCCACCCGGCCTGGAAACGCTCCCAACGGCGTCGGTCGACGTACCGGGAGTGCCGGCGCGCTGCCGCAGCGTGCTCGTCGAGCGGGAACGCCACACCTGGCGCGTCGCCGACGGTGGTGATCCCGCTACGCTGATCGCCGGGTTCCTCGCCGCGCACGGCCTGACCGTCGACGACCTGACCCGCCCCGCGACCCACCGCGCCGACGGCCCCTGCGGTGCCGCCCTGTTCGTCTCCGCCGCCGCCGGCGCCCTGATGGCCGGCGCACCCACCGGCCCACCGAGCCCGATCCCCGACCTGCCCGACGTCGCCGTGGTGGTCTACGGACACGCCGCCACCGGCACCCGGCCCGCCCCGCCGACGACCGGCAGGCTGCGGTTGGGGCCCTGGCGGGACAGTTGGACCACCGGGCAGCACGCCGACGCGGTCCGGGCCGTCCGGGCCGCCATCGGCCGCGGCGACGTCTACCAGGTCAACGTGGTCGGACACGCCGCCGCCGGGTACACCGGCGACCCCCGTCCCGCCCTGGCCCGTCTCGCCGGGCTACCCGGCGCCCGCTACGGCGGCACCCTGCACGGCGACGGGTGGGCGATCGGCTGCGCCTCACCGGAGACCCTGGTGGCGGTGCACGCCGGCCGGGTCGTCACCCGCCCGATCAAGGGCACCCGCCCGGCCACCGCCGCCGGCCGCCGGGACCTGCTCGCCTCGGCCAAGGAACGCGCCGAACACATCATGATCGTCGACCTGGAACGCAACGACCTGGCCCGGGTGGCCCGCACCGGTTCGGTGACCGTCGACGAACTGTTCGCCGTCCGCCGCTGGTGCGACCTGTGGCAGGCCGAGTCGACCGTGTCCGCGGCCCTCGCCGACGGGATCGGCCTGGCCGACCTGCTGCGCGCCACCTGCCCCGGCGGGTCGGTCACCGGCGCCCCGAAACACGCCGCGTTGGCGCTGATCGCCGCCGTCGAACCCGTCGGCCGGGGGGCCGGCATGGGCGCGTTCGGCTGGGTCGGCCCCGGCCACCTCGACCTGGGGCTGACCATCCGCACCGCCGCCGCCGACGCCGACCGGCTGCACCTGTGGGCCGGCGGCGGCATCACCTGGGACAGCGACCCCGCCGCCGAGGTCGCCGAGGCCGCCGCCAAGGCCGCCCCGGTACGGGCCCTGCTCGCCGCCGACTGACCGGCAGCCCGGGAAACGACCCGGTGGCCGTCCCAGAACAGGAAGCCGACCGCCTGATCTAGGCCCCGCGCTTGGGTCGCTGTCCCAGCCCGCCAAGTATTTGATCTTGCGCTGCGAATGTCGGCCGTCGAGCGTGTCCGTTAGCCGAACCTTCAACGGACACCCCGGCGGCCGTGGCGCGAAAAGCGCCTACCAGCGACGGGTGTTGTCACAGATGGGGTGTCCGGTGAGCTGTCCGGTGATGGGGGGCTATCCGTTACGCTGCGGCCGTGACCGCCGTGCTGATCGGATACGCCCGCTGCTCCACCGATGAGCAGGACCTGGAAGCGAACAGACAGATCTTGCTCGACCTCGGGGTGCCGGCCGAACGGATCTACCTCGACCGGGCTTATTCCGGCACCACCCGCGCCCGGCCCGGCTTGGACCAGGCCCTCGCCGCCGTGCGGACCGGCGACACCCTGGTGGTGCCCAAGCTCGACCGGCTCGCCCGTTCCGTGCCGGACGCCCGGCAGATCGGTGACTCCCTCGCCGCGCGCAGCATCCGGCTGCAGCTGGGCACGATGGTCTACGACCCGACCGACCCGATGGGCAAGATGTTCTTCAACATCCTGGCCACGTTCGCCGAGTTCGAGGTCGACCTGCTGCGGATGCGGACCAGGGAGGGCATGGCCATCGCCCGGGCCAAGGGCAAACTCAAGGGCCGGGCACCGAAGCTGTCGGCCACTCGGCAGGCGCATCTGCTCAAGTTGCACGCCGCCGGGGAGCACACCGTCGCCGAGCTGGCCGAGTTGTTCGAGGTGTCGCGGCAGACGGTGTACCGGGTGTTGGAGCGTGCCCGGGCCGCCGCGACGACGGCCGTGGTGTGACCGTGCCCGACGCCGTCGGGCCGACTGGGTAGCGGCTGGTGCGGGAGGCGTGACGGCCCGCGCCGCTGCCGGAGGGCCTACTGCTGTGCCGGGTCCGGTTGAGCTGCGGGTCTGCGGTCGTAGTCCAGCCTCTTGTCCAGGTCGAGTGTGAACGTGCCGTGCAGGGCGACGTTGGACCAGAACAGCGGGGTCAGCCCGCGCCGGTCGTGCTCGGTGAGCCGACCGGCCCAGTCCGGGTCGTCGAGTACCCGGTCGACCATGCGGATGTTGACCAGCACGAGCGCGGACTGGAGCAGGTGCAGGGCGAGCATGGAGATCTCCTGCGCTTCCCGGTCGGCGCCGGGCAGTTCGGCTTCGCGGCCGTAGTGGATGGCCACGTTCGCCGAGTTCCACTGCTCGACGACCTGGAGCCCTTCGTGGATCTCCCGACGCAGCGCGGGTGCGGCGAGGTAGTCGGCGATACTGGAGGAACAGGTCTTGAGCTGCGAGTACACGCACACGCTCTTGCGTTCGACGTGCCAGTAGATCATCACGCCGGGCCCGCCGTAGCGGGCGTGCCACTCGGTCATCAGGTTCGACTCCCACGACCTGAACTTCTTCGAGTCCGACGCGCAGGCGGTGCCGTCGCCCCACCAGCGCGGGTCACGCCCGCGCAGGGTTTCGCCCACGACTGCGGCGATGGCCCGGCGCAGGCCGTCACGGTTGACGAACAGGTGCCGCGTGCGGCGCAGCTGCGCCTCGGTGACGCCGTGGTCGCCGGCGTTGATGATTCGTTTGATGCCGATGTTCGTGCCCAGGGCGAACAGCACCAGCAGCAGCCGCTTGCGCAGTTCGCCCGGGGCCAGGTGTTCGCGGGTGGCGATGGACGTGAACTCGGTGTGCAGGCCGGTCAGCCAGTCGGCCTCCTTGAGCAGGTCGAGCAGGCTGACCACGCCCCACCGGAGGGTCACCTCGTCCTTGACCGCGTCCAGGTTCGCCGGGACGGGCTGGGCGGGCTGCTTCGACACCGAGATCCACACCTGCCCCTTGCGGGTGCCGACACTCGTGCCGGCGATGCCGGTCCGCATCGCCTCGGCCCACCTGGCGAGGGAGGCATCCAGCCGGGCCCGCAGGGCGCTCACGAACTCGGTCGGGTCGGTCGGCTGCGCGATCGCGGTGTAGTGCACGTCGCGGTGCACCTCGAAGTCGACCGGCAGGTCCGTCTCCGGATTGCGCCACGCCCGTGCCCCGACGACCCAGATCTCACGGCGGCGCAGGGCGTCGCGCAGCGCCTGCAACGCGCACAGCTCGTACGGGATCCGCTCGACGCGGCCCCGCTCGTCGACGACCGCCGCCCGCCACTGCGCCTGGACCACCCCGTCCAGGGGCACCCGGTCGGCGCGTTCGTAGTGGGTGGCGCGGCCGTCGCGGTCCTTGTACCGGTGCAGCAGGTCCACCGCGTCCATCACCGGCCGGTAGGTCGTGTTGTTGCACCGGAATTCGAGGGCGTTCAACAGCTTCGGCAGCATCGTGCGGTAGTGGTGCGAGTAGGAGCTGGCCAGCACCGTACGCACCCGCTGGCGGCGCAGCGACTCTGTGGCCTTCGCCTCCGCGACCAGGTTCTTCAAGGTCTGCTCCCCGACCGCCGGGAACACCACGTCACGCACCAATCCGTCCGGGTGCGCCACGGACGCCCCTGCCAGCTTGAACAGCACGTTCTCCTTGTCCGACACCCGCCGGAACTCAGCGATCTGCTGCCGCTCGACCCGGCGCTCCGCCCGGGTATTGATCATCCGCACCAGGTCGATGAACAGCTCCACCAGCGAGTCGGTCATCTCCGTCAGCCGGCACCAGCACAGCACCGCGAGTAGGGTCAGACTCACCTCCGGCGGGTGATCCCGGCGCAGCGTTGACGGGTATTCCGCCGCCGCCGCGCCCGCCACCGTGCGACCCGCTTCTCCGCCACGTCGGTGAACAGATCCGCCGGCAACCCGATCGCCCGTGCCCGGCGCAGCTTCACGATCTCGGCCAGCAGCGTCTCCAACCCCAGCCGGCCCGGATCCTGCTTCAACTCGTTAAAGAAGCTGCGCTCGCCGTCATCACCGACCTCCACGTCGTCCAGGCCGGCTTCGGCGTCGACCTGGTCGCCACCGGACTCGTCGCCGGTCGGCTCGTCACCGAGCGTGGCCCACAGCGCCGCCACGACGTCGGTCGGCAGCCGCGACACCAAGGCCTGACATGACCATGGACATTAATGAGACCGATCGGCGCGGAGCCTTGACAGGCACTATGGGCGAGGTATCGACTACAATGAGTGACCCCAGTCGGCGAGTGGATCACAGCCCAGGCAGGTTTCGCTGTGTCGCCGCGAACCACGGCGTGCAGCGACTACGGAAAGGGTTGTTATGCGAAAGATCTCACGGGCGCTGGCTACCGGCGTGTTCGCCTTCACCCTGGTCGGCGTGGGGGCCGGGGTCGCCGTCGCCGGCTCCAATACGGTGCAGGCCTGCACCCTCCGCGCCGATGTGCCGGACTCCGACAACAACGCATGGGTCGTCCGCGAGGGCTGCTCCAACACGGTCCCCGGCACCGGCTACATCTATGAGGACCGCAACAACTGGCCCGACGACGAGGTGGGCAAGAAGTCCTTTGACGCCGGAACGGCCTTGGTGGACGGGTCCTGCGGCAACGGCACGGGCAACTACTACTCCAAGTTCGTGTCGAGCACCGGGGCGTCGGCCGAGTCGTCGCGGGCCCAGCGCTGCTGATCAGGTCGGTCGGGCGAGGACAGAGGTTCATTGAGTGACGGGCACAGTCGAGGTTGAGAACCTCTCGTTCTCATACAGGAGGCGCCGGGTGCTTACCGGCGCCTCCTGCACCGTCGGTCGAGGAGTGACCGCCCTGCTGGGTCCGAACGGGGCGGGAAAGAGCACGCTGATCAAGTGCGTCGTCGGATTGGCGCGTCCCGATGAGGGACGGGTGGTCATCGACGGTCGGGATGTCAGCGACGGTAAGGCGGCACAGGCGTTGATCGGGTACGTGCCGCAGAATCCGTCGCTTCCCGGCTTGGCGAAGGTGCGTGATCTCGTCGCCTACGCGGCCTGGCTCAGCGGCGTGGACGCCGCGCGGACGGACGAGGCGGTCAAGGTGGCGCTGAACAAGATGCAGGCGCTGGACCTTGGGCCACGGCGGATCCGCACCCTCAGCGGGGGACAGCGCCAACGAGTCGCCCTCGCCACCGGCATCGTGCACGATCCGCAGATCGTCATTCTGGACGAGCCCACAGTCGGTCTCGACCCCGGGCAGCGACTCAAGGTGCGAGAGGTGATCCTCCACCTGGGAGCCGAGCGGCCGGTGCTGCTGTCCACCCACCTGACCGAGGACGTGGAGCATCTCGCGGATACTGTCGCTGTCCTGGCCGAGGGCAAGATCCGGTATCAGGGCCCGCTCACGGGACTGGCCACAACCCGGCCCAGCATCGATGGCCGGCCCGGGTCGCCGTTCGAATGCGCCTACGACGACCTGATCATGTCGTTCGGTGGTGCCGAATGAGCCGGTTGCGCCTGCTGCTTGGCTGGCCTGGCCCGCTCTGGGTGTTCCCAGCCGCGGCTGCGTTGATGGCAGCCGGTTCGTTCGTGGCGACCAGGAGCATGCTCGCTGCCGACTACGTCACCTGGGCGGCCGTCTCCGCCGCCTGGCATGAGCAGTTGTGGATCCCTGGGTCGGTGGCGGCTGCCGCAGCAGCGGCACTGGGCGCGGCCTACTTCCCGAGTTCCTCGCCAGTGGCCTTGCCGCTGCGCCCGAAAGTGGGCGAAGGCCTGTTCCTCACCCACGGGCTTTCCCTGGCGTTCTGGCTCTGCCTGGGGCACGCGGTCGGGCTGGTTCCGATTGAGATCGCTGCGGCGCGCCAGGCTACCGCCGGAGCCTTGGCGCTGGACGTGATGGTCGGCCTGGCCGGTCTGGTCACGTTGACTCTGATCGGTTTCTGCCTCGGCGCGGCCGTCCGGCACTGGGTGATCGCACCGGCGGTCGGGCTGCTCGCCTTCGCGATCATGGGCTTGCCTAATGCGTCGCTGTTCGCACCGATCGGGCTGATCCTGCCCGTGCGGCAGTTCGTCACCACTCCCAGGTTCGAGTTGAATCCCCCGACCACCATCTTCGCCGTTGTGGCCTCCACCGCGATCTGTCTGCTCGCCGCCTCGCTGGCGTGCTGGGCCAGGTCACACGGGTCAGTCCGCAGCACCGGCCGCCCCTTACTGACGTGGGTCGCCGCAGTGGCAGCTCTGACGGCGATCGCGTTCGCCTGGCGCCCGGAACTGTATGTGGTGGACCGCCCTGTGGCGCAGATGTGCCAGCAGGTGGAGGACACAGAGGTGTGCCTACACGCGGCTAACGCTCCGGCGATGGCTCGCACCGTCAACGTCGTGGGGCGCCTACGTGATGCCGGCCTCGCGCCGGTGCTGCACCGTGTGACGGACTTCGCGGTTTCCGATCATGACACGCCGCGCCCCGGGGAGGCGTTCGTGGATCTCGATCCGGGCCCTCTCGATCGCCGCTTCGTCGCCGCCACCATCCCCGACCAGGTCGCCTTCCTCGTCAGCGAAGCCATGACACTCCGCACGTGCTCGCAGCCGGGCCGGACTGTCGAGGGCCGTGACATCGCGGCTGTGCTGCAAGGACGAGTTCTTCAGCTGGCCGGCTTCGACCAACTGGCGAGCACCGTGGCACCAGCCCAACCACCGTCAGCAGCGCAGAAACTGACAACCATGAACGCCGAACAACTCATCCAGTTCGTTCAGACCAACCGACAGCTAGTCCGATCGTGCCTGCTCTCACCCGCCAGCCTTCCGTAATGTGTGGCCGTGTCACCGGGCTCTGGCACGCCCGCGGCGGGCCACTCGCCTCGACCGTCATCGTCGTCGCACTGGTTATCGCTGCTGCGTTTCCCGAGTTGAGTCTGTCGGTTAGCGCGGTGTTCGACCTGCCGCCTCGAGGCGTCGGCACCCCGGAGCTAGTTGCCGTCGCGCTAGCCAGCGTCCTTCCGGCGATCACCACTCCACGATTCGACGCGCGAGAACTCATCGCGCACCGGTCCGCGCGGCTCGGACACCTGGCCTACTCCACGATCATGCTCGCAGCCCCTCTGGCCGTCCTGCCGGTCTGGTACTGGGTAATCACCACCCGTCACTCCGACACGCAGTTCCCACCCCTGCACGGCCTCATCGGCAACGTGGTTGTCTTCACAAGCATCGGCGCGATTCTCTGCCTCGTCCTCGGTCCGCTGGTCGCCACCGTCACCACGCCGTCCCTGTTCGCGCTACTCGTGGTTACTCAGCAAGCCCTACCGGAATCGCTACTCAGCACGACTTTCTCCACCGGCCGATCCTGGCACAGCAACTACTGGGTCACGACCGCAGCAGCGCTCCTAGCTCTCGTACTCAGTTGGCGCCTACGAGCCGTTCCATGGCCCAACCGTCCGTGACCAGGAACTCAGCCTGACGGCTCAGCTCAGCCGCCCCATCCCCCTGCTCAAGCGACTGACCATGGACTCCGTCGCGACCACGGATGATCAACTTTTTGATTCCTCATCGCACGGTTGTTAGCGACACCCCGGGTTCGGCTAACGGACACCCCGACGGCCGACATCACCCAAGTCAAGATCAAGTATTTGGCGGGCCGGGACAGCTACCCAAGCGCGGGGCCATCTACGAGGACAGCATCACGCCCATCCACCAGGCCGGACAGGCCGTGCTGTGGGACGACCCCCAAAGCATCGACGAACATCTATTACCGGAGTCCGCGCCCGGCCACCCAACCGCCGGACCTGCCCCGGGGCCGGCGGCTCGAGGTGGTCGTCACGGCACCGACCCACCAGCCGTACACCATACGGTACGGGGAGGCTAGGCTGGCGGCATGCCCGTCGAGTACAGCGGCACCGGCGACCCCGCCCGCAGCCTCGCCCTGCTCTGGCGTACCCGGGACAAGGTCAGCCGCGGCGGCGACCTCGGCGTCGACCGGATCGTGCGGGCCGCCATCGACGTCGCCGACACCGACGGGCTCGCCGCGCTGTCCATGCGCCGGGTCGCCGAACGCCTCGGAGTGGGCACCATGTCCCTCTACACCCACGTGCCCGGCAAGGGTGAACTGCTCGACGTCATGCTCGACACCGTGCACGGCGAGACCCCCCGGCCGGTGGACGTCCCCGGAGGCTGGCGGGGCCGACTGGAACGCATCGCCCGGGACAACTGGGCGCTGTACCTGCGCCACCCGTGGCTGTTGCAGGTCGCCACCACCCGCCCACCACTGGGCCCCCAGGTCACCGCCCGCTACGACTACGAACTCCGCGCCATCGAGGGCATCGGCCTGACCGACCTGGAAATGGACAACGTGATCACCCTCGTCGGCTCCTACGTCCACGGCGCGGTACGCGGCGCAGTGGAGGCCACCCAGGCCACCCAACACACCGGCATGACCGACGAGCAGTGGTGGCGGGCACATGCCCCGTACCTGGAGAAGGCCATGGACCCGGCCCGCTTCCCGACGGCCGCCCGGGTCGGCACCGCCGCCGGCCAGGAGTACCAGGCCGCCACCGACCCGACGCGCGCGTTCGAGTTCGGGCTGGCCCGGGTCCTCGACGGCATCGCCGCCCTGGTCGCCGACCGGTGCGCCGGTGTAGCGCCGCCGGTAACGCCCAGCTAGCCTTCCGGGCATGACCGTACGCCCGATCCGGATCATCGGTGATCCCGTCCTGCGCACCGCCTGCACACCGGTGACCCGCTTCGACGACGAGCTGCAACACCTCGTCGACGACCTGATGGACACCCTGCTCGGCGCGCCCGGCCGCGCCGGGGTGGCCGCCCCGCAGATCGGCGTCGACGCACAGGTGTTCGTCTACGACGCCGACGGGCACCGGGGACACCTGATCAACCCCGTCCTCGAACTGTCCGAGGAGGAACAGGACGACGACGAGGGCTGCCTGTCCATTCCCGGGCTGTACTTCCCGACCCGCCGGGCGATGCACGCCACCGTCCACGGCGTCGACCGGCACGGCGCGCCGCTGACCATCTCCGGCAGCGGCTTCCTGGCCCGCGCGTTGCAGCACGAGACCGACCACCTCGCCGGCCGGCTCTACGTCGACACCCTGCGCGGCGACGTCCGACGGCGGGCGCTGCGGGAGATCCGCGCCGGCCGGTTCGACTCACCCAGCCGCCCCCGCTGACCAACCGACCGGCGGCGACTCAGACCGCCGTACGGTCACCGATGGTCAACGTGAACTCGCCGAACCGCGCGACCCGGGTGAAACCGAGCCGCTCGTAGAGGCGCACCGCCGCGACGTTGTCGGCCCTGACGTTCAACGTCACATGGTCGACGGTGTCGCCCAGCCGGGCGCACAACGCGGCGACCGCCCCAGCGGCCAGGCCCCGCCCGCGCGCCCGGGGATGGGTGGTCACGTTACCCAACGCGGCCACCCGGTAGGTCGGCGACCACACGTGCACCCCGGCCACCGCCACCAGCTCACCGTCCACGCGCACGCCCAGATAGTGGCCGGTGTCGAGCATCCGGGGGTCGAACCAGTTACCCGGGTAGGCGGCGGCGTACAGGGCACGCAGGTCCGGCAGGTCCGCCCCGCCGAGCACCTCACCCACGCCGGTGACCCCGGACAGCCGGGTCGGGTCGGTCAACGCCATCCGATGATGCGCCCCGGCCGGGCCGAGGACGTAGCGGCGGGACAGCGTGTGCTCCAGGCCGGGGGACAGGTGCGCGTACAGCCGGGCGGGCAGCACCGGTGCCAGGTCGTCGAGCAGGGCCGCCGCCGCCGGCCGGTCGTCCTCGGCGGCGAACGCCAGCAGCACCGGCTCGGCGGCGCCGTGGTAGAGCAGCGCCACCTGCTCACCCCGCCGGAACCACGACGTGTACGGCCAGAAGAAGTCGTCGAGGTCGCCGAGCTGGTAGGCGTGCAGCACCGGATCACGGCGCAACAGGGCGGCCAGCACGGCACGGTCGTGTTCGGCGCGGACCGGCACCGGTCAACAACCGCCGCCGGCGGGCAGGTTCTCGTCGGCCCACCGGGCGAGCGCGTCCAACGCCGGCAGCAGGGCGGCACCACGCTCGGTCAGCTGGTAACTGACCCCCAGCGGGGGCCCCTCCCGCACGGTGCGGCTGACCAGATCGACCCGGACCAACTCACCCAACCGGTCCGACAGCACCGACTCGCTGATCCCCGGCAGCGCCCGAGCCAGTTCGGCGAAGCCGGCCGGGCCCTGGGCCAGGGTGCCCAGCACCATGCCGTTCCACCGTTTGCCCAGGAACATGAAGGCCCGGGACAGCCCCCCGGGACAGGCGCGGGGCCCGTCAACCGGGGAACACGTCGTCATGCGCCCAGCATACGTGGTCTGTGACTCACCCTAGGGACTAGGAAAAAGCTAGCTGCTACCGTAGCGCAAGCATTCGATGCGACCGGAGGAAACCATGACCGACGTCCTGCCCGACCACCTGACCACCATCAGCCCCGAAGCCCAGGCCCAACTGTTCACCGAGGCACGCACCGCCAACACCTTCACCGACACCCCCATCGGCGACGACCAACTCCGCGCCATCTTCGACCTGGCCAAGTACCCGCCCACCGCCATGAACGTCCAACCCCTGCGGGTGCTGTTCGTCCGCCCCGGCGACGGCCGCGACCGACTCCTCACCCACGTCGCCGAAGGCAACCGGGCCAAGACCGCCACCGCCCCCGTCGTCGCCGTCCTCGCCGCCGACACCGACTTCCACGAACACCTCGACACCGTCTTCCCGATCCGCCCCGGCATGCGCGAACACTTCGCCGCCGACCCCACCGGCCGCGACGGCATGGCCCGGTTCAACGCCGGCCTCCAGGTCGGCTACTTCCTGCTCGCCATCCGCGCCGCCGGCCTCGCCGCCGGCCCCATGGGCGGATTCGACCCCGCCGGCGTCGACGCCGAATTCTTCACCGGCACCGGCTGGAAATCCCTGCTCCTGGTCAACATCGGCCACCCCGGCCCCGACGCCTGGTTCCCCCGCCTGCCCCGCCTGGACTACGACACCGCCGTCCGGCACGCCTGAACCCACCAACAACACCGACCAGTGGCTGGCCGGCCGGCCGAACACCACCAGGCTCAGCCGGCCAGCCACTGGTCGTACCCCAGCTTCACCACCAACGCCAACACCACCACCAACAACACCACCCGCACGAACCCCGCACCCCGACGCAACGCCATCCGCGCCCCCACCGCCGCCCCCACCACATTGCACACCGCCATCGCCGCCCCCAACCACCACCACACATGCCCGGTCACGGCGAACACCACCAACGCCCCCAGATTCGTCCCCGCGTTGACCACCTTCGCCATCGCCGAACCACGCAGAAAATCCGCACCCACCAACGCCGTGAACGCCACCACCAGAAACGTGCCGGTACCCGGACCGATCAACCCGTCATACAGGGCGATCCCCACCCCGGCCACCCCCACCGCCGCCGCCACCCGCACCCTGGTCCGCCGCCCCGGCACCGCCACCGTCCCCAACCTCGGCCGCAACACCACGAACAACGCCACCACCACCAACACCACCAACACCACCGGCCGGTACGCCCCCGCCGGCACCGACCCGGCCAACGCCGCACCCACCCCCGCACACCCCACCGCCAACACCGCCGCCGGACCCGCCACCGCCCAATCGACCCGCGTCCGCCGCGCAAACGTCACCGCCGCCGTCGACGTACCCGCGATCGCCGCCAACTTGTTCGTCCCCAACGCCGTCGCCACCGGCACCCCCGGCGCCGCCACCAACAACGCCGGCAACAGCAACAACCCACCACCACCCACCACCGCATCGACCCAACCCGCCAGGGCAGCCGCAGTGAGCAGGGTGGTCAACGACAGAGGATCCACGGCCGGCCATTCTTCCCACCCCACACCACCACCCGCCCACCCGAGTGGCCCACCTCACCGCCCCCGACGCCGACGCACCCACATCCCCACCACACCCAGCAACACGAACACCAGCACCGAACAACACAGCAACTTGATCATCTGGTAACTGTGCCACGAGACGTAGGGTGCACACGTGCGCCTGGCGACCTTCAACCTGCTGCACGGCCGCTCCCTGACCGACGGGCTCGTCGACCCCGACCGGCTCACCGCCGCCGTCCACACCCTCGACGCCGACATCCTCGCCCTCCAGGAAGTCGACCGCGACCAGTCCCGCAGCGGCCACCACGACCTCACCACCATCGCCGCCCACGCCCTCGACGCCCCCGAACACCGCTTCGCCGCCGCCGTCGTCGGCACCCCCGGCGAACAGTTCCGACCACTACGCCACGACGACGACGGCCACGGCGAACCCTGCTACGGCATCGGCCTGATCAGCCGCCACCCCGTCCGCACCTGGCAGGTCACCCGCCTGGCCCCCGCACCCGTACGATCACCCATCTACGTCCCAGGCCCCGGCGGCGGACTGCTCCTACTCCGCGACGAACCCCGCGTCGTCCTCGCCGCCGTCCTCGACACCCCCCACGGCCCCCTCACCGTCGCCGCCACCCACCTGTCCTTCGTCCCCGGCTGGAACGCCCACCAACTCCGCCGCGTCGTCCGCGCCCTGCGCGCCCTACCCGCCCCGCGCATCCTGCTCGGCGACCTCAACCTCCCCGCCGGCCCCGCCCGGCTGCTCACCGGCTGGCAACCCCTCGCCCGCCGCCCCACCTACCCCGCCGCCGCGCCCCGGATACAACTCGACCACATCCTCGCCGACCGGCAGGGCCTGCACCGACTGCCCCCGGTCACCGCCGTCGACACCCCCCGCTCGACGATCTCCGACCACCGGCCCCTCGTCGTCGACCTCGGCTGAACCCACCCCGACACCGGGTCACCCCCGCCCGACAGCCCGCCGCGCCGCCTCCAACGCGTTACGGAACAACATCGCCACCGTCGTCGGACCCACCCCACCCACCCGAGGAGTGATCGCCCCCGCCACCTCGGCACACGACTCGTCCACATCCGGCAACAACCGACGACCCGCGTAACGCACCCCACCACCGACAACCACCGCACCCGGCCGCACATGCTCCGGCCGCACGATCCCCGGCACCCCCGCCGCCGCCACCAGGATGTCCGCCCGACGCGTGTACCGAGGCCAATCCGCCACCCCGGTGTGCACCACCGTCACCGCCGCATTCGCCGTCGGCCGCTTCTGCGCCAACAACATCGCCAACGGACGACCCAACGTCGCCCCCCGCCCCAGGACCACCACCTCCCGACCCGACACCGGCACCCCGTGGAACGCCAACAACGCCTCGATCCCCGCCGGCGTACACGGCAACGGACCCGGCAGACCCAACGCCAACCGGCCCATGTTCACCGGATGCATCCCGTCCACGTCGGAGTCCGGGTCCAGCACCTGCAACGCCCGGTCGTAATCCAGATGCCCCGGAATCGGATGCTGCAGCAACACCCCGTGCACCCCGGCGTCCGTGTTGAAATCCGTCAACACCCGATGCAGATCCGCCTGCGTCGCCGACGCCGACAGCCGCACGTGCGGCGACGCGAAACCCAACTCCGCCGCCTGCTGCTGCTTGATCCGGATGTACCCGACACTCGCGTCGTCGTCACCCACCAGCACCGTCGCCAACGCCGGGACCACCCCGACCGCACGCAGCGCCGCCACGCCCTCGGCGACCTCGGCGAGAATCTGATCGGCCACCGGCTTGCCCGGCAGCAGCCGGGCCGTGGCAGTCGCGGGGGAGGAGGAAACAGACATGGCTCACCTCGACCACGGAGGCCCAGGCGGTCGACCCCCGCGACGAGCTCCCCGATGGTGGACCCATCCCCGTGCCGCCAGTCGCATCCACCTCCCACCCTGCCACAACCACACCCCGCATGGCCACGCGGCGCGTCACCCGACCTGACCACCCGCGACCAACCCCACCAACACCCGATTGGTGCGATTCGACCGCACCGCCGCCCGCTGCTGACCCGCCGTCACCTCGATGTACGTCTGCGACGACGCCAACGACGCATGCCCCAGCAACCGCATGATCTCCGCCGCCCCCGCCCCGTCCTCGGCCAACCGGGTGGCGAACGTGTGCCGCAACGCGTGCAACCGGGCCCCCGCCGGCACCCGATCGGTGATCCCCGCACGCCGGTAACAGGAATCCACCAGGTACTGCAAACCACCGCGACGCAACGGCTCACCCTGGCGATCCACCAACAGCACCGCATCCGGCCGTACGCTGCGCGCCCCGAACCTCCGCCGCCGGCTGTCCAGATAGGCCGACACCACCTCGTCCAGCTCCGGCTCCACCGGCACCACCCTCGGCCGGCCACCCTTGCCGGCCACCGCCACCCGCCGCTCCCCGGCGCGTCCCGACACCGACGACACCCGCAACGCCAACAACTCCGCCAGGCGCAGCCCCGCGCACAGCGCCAACGCCAGCACCGCCACGTCCCGCTCCGGCCACGGATCACGCTGCCGCCCGTCCTCCCGCGCCACCGACGCCAGCAACACCTCCGGGGTGTCCTCACCCCGCAACGGCTTGGGCTGGGGGAGCGGCGTACGGGGACGCCCCACCGCCGGCATCGGATTGCCCGCCACCACCTCCTCGGCCACCAGGAACGTGAAGAAGCCGTTCCAACTCGACCAGGCCCGGTGCACCGACGCCGCCGCCCGGACAGCGGCGAACCGGGCGAACGCCGCGCGCATCACCCGGGGGGAGAGGGCGGAGATCATCAGATCGCCGAGCGGCAGGGGAGGGGTGTGCTCCTCGCCGATCAGCCCCGCGACGGTGCGCAGGTCCCGGCGGTACGCCTCCTGGGTGTGGGGGGAGGGCTTGCGGGTGGCTCGGGCGGTCAGGAACTCCTCGATGAGCCGTTCGACCGATGCGTCCTGTTTGTCATGCATAAGGGATATTATGCAGCTTTCTCGGGTTCCCGACCACCCCGGAAGAGGGGAGCGGTGCGCCACCAGATCCCGGTGGCCATGCCGGGCCCCGGCCTTCGACAGCGGCGGTCCCACCGGATGCGGGCCGACCCGCGTACGCCGGGCGCCTCGGCGCGCACGAGGGATGTCGGCCGCAGCCTGCGCGACCTGGTCGACATCGTCGCCACCCCTGAAGAACGCGGCGTTGGGGTCAAGTCGCTGACCAACGGCATCGTCGACACCACCACCGCGCACGGCAAGCTGGCCTTCGACATGTTCGCCCTCATGGCCGAGTATGAAGCCACCCTCATCAAGGAACGCACCTTCGCCGGCCTGGCCGCTGCCCGCACCGGCGGCCGCAAACCCAAGATGTACCGCAATATCCGCACTGACACCGTGGTCTGACCCCCTGCCGTGTCCGCATCCACCGCGGCATCGAGAGGCAGGTCCTGGTGCACCGGCCTGCCTGCCTGCGCGCCGTCGGCGGCGTCCTCGACGCTTTTGGATTCGCTGTCGTTTCCGTCCAAGACGGCCGCTGCGGCCGCGATCTAGCGTGGACCCGGCAACCCGCCCGAGCATGAGGAGACAGCACAAATGCGTGACCTGGTGTACACCGGTTTCATGTCGCTCGACGGCGTCGTGGATTCGCCCGGCGGCGGGCCGGGAGAGGGGCATCGCAGCGGCGGGTGGGTGGTCAAGGACCTGGAGTTCGTCCCCGAAGCCTGGTCGCTGAAGGGCGAGGAACTCTCCGACACCACAGCGCTGATGTTCGGCCGCCGCAGCTACGAGGCGTTCGCGCCGGTCTGGCCCGGCTCGGAGGACCACGCCGGCTACAAGCTGCTGCCCAAGTACGTGGTATCGAGCACGCTGCCTGGCGACGCCCTCGTCGACGGGTGGGGGCCGACGATGATCCTGCGCTCGACCGAAGACGTCGCCGCACTCAAGCAGGGCGAGGGCGGTGCGATCTTCATCCATGGGAGCGCGGAGCTGGCCAGGCGGCTCTCGGACGCGGGCCTGATCGACCGGTACAACCTGCTCATGTTCCCCGTGCTGCTCGGTGCCGGCAAGAGCCTGTTCGGCCGGGCCGACCGGGACAAGCACATGCTGACGCTGCGGGAGTCGGCGAGCTACTCGAACGGGATCCTGAAGCTGATCTATGACGTCAAGCGTTGATCCGGACCCAGATCGAGGGCGATCGCGCCACCGGCGCCTTCGCGCAGCTGCCTGACGGTGCGTCCGACGTAGGAGCGCAGTGCCCGGGCCAGGTGCGGCTCGTCGAAGTAGTCGAGCTTGGCAACGACGTCGGCGGCCGGGTCGCCGACAGCCAGCAGCTGCGCCGCTGTGCGGGCCCGCTCGATCTGCCGGACCGCGCCCCGCGTCAGTCCCGTCGCGGCGCGGAACCGGCGTTCGACTGTGCGCCCCGAAACGGCCGGGCGGTGCCCCCGCAGCACCTCGGCGACAAGCCGGTCACGGACCACGATCCCGGCCCGAACGAGACTTTCGACCAGCGCCTCGGCATCGTCCGGGCCGGGCGTCTCCCAACGCGCGCCGTCCAGCCGGAACGTCCGACGCGTGGTGTCGGGGAGCCCGATGCCGCCGTCGACCAGCGCCGACGTGGGCACGGCCCGCAACGATATGCCCACGGCGAACTCGATGCCGGTAAAGGTCGCGCCCACCGGCACCGGCGCCGTGCCGGTCCGGGTCTCGGGACCGGTGATGCCCGCGTACGCCTGGCCGGCCTGCTCCCAGAACACCAGGCCGCAACGCACTCCTGCGACGGAGGTCATCGTAGTGACCTGCTCGCTGGTGCACGTCCACACGGTGTCGACCCACGGCGAGTCGGACCGGCGCGTCTCGAACCGCAGTTCCACGGGCGAAGGATACGCCGCTCGGGTCTCGGTGATCCGGCCGTTCGTGGGTGACGATCCGACAGGTTCAACTTGACATAATGTGCATTATCGAATGTGGCCCGGTGCGCAGGTGGAGGCCGGTGACCGGTCGACTCATCGGGGTGATCTTCCTGTACGGCTCGACTACGGTCGCTGACTCCTACGGTGTCCGCGACCGGCGCTGCGGGAACGTGCCTGTGCCACCAGACGCGCCACCTCGTCCGCAGTGGCCGGGCCCGGGTTGACCACGCTCGCCCAGCCCTGCACGGCGTAGGTCGGATGTGGCATCAGGCGGTCGGTCTCCGCGAAGTCGAGCCCGTC
This sequence comes from Micromonospora sp. NPDC051925, assembly GCF_044548625.1. NCBI lineage: Bacteria > Bacillati > Actinomycetota > Actinomycetes > Micromonosporales > Micromonosporaceae > Micromonospora > Micromonospora sp. NPDC051925. Next base: position 41,459 of record NZ_JBIUCH010000001.1, read on the forward strand.
GCGGTGCGCGGCGAACTCCTCCGGGCCGTAGCCGAACAGCTTGCGGAACTCGGCGCGCCCCACCTCGATGTTGAGCCGGTACCGTCCGGGCTCGGACAGGCGGGACCGCTCATCGACGTTCGGCACGTCGTGCAGGACGATCGTGGCGAACGGCCGCATCCGATCCTCGCCGACGAAGAAGAACCGGTCGCCCCAGGTGTAGGGCGGCATCTCGGAGCCCGGTGGGATGCGGGTCTCGGTCACCCCGGGAAGGCCGGTGATCCGGGCCGCGTCGGCCGCCCCCGGCTCGGAGCCGATGTGCAGGATCGCGTCGCAGGTCTCGATCGTGCCGGTGTCCAGCGGGAAGTACCCGAGCAGGTCCCCCACGCGTTCGCGTAGATCGGCACCGGTCGGCGGTGGGAAGATGCCGGTCTCCGGGCCGAGCCGTTCCTCGTAGGTTCCGGGTTCCGGTTGCCCGAGGCCGACCGGACCGCTCGCCCCGAGGCTGCCGGCCACGTACACGTACCTGTCCCCGAGCAGCAGCGACACTATCGAACCGGCGCCGTTCCACTGTGCTGCCAGGTCCATGCCGTTCCCGTGGGCGGTCCACCGGCTCGGGTGCCGTTGCAGGTGGGCGTTGTGGGCGGCAACCAGGGTCGGTCCGCGGTCCCGCTCGTGCGCGTGGATGTCGAGGAGGTTCTGCGCCATCAGCACGTCACGCACCGCGAGCAGGCGGCCGATCCGCTGCGACGGGGTGCCCGGTTCGGCCATCGCGGCGTGGTAGGTGAGCAGGCCGATGGCCGTGCTGGCGAGCACCCTGGCCCGGTTCCAGGACTCCGGGGAGGTGTCCCTGATCAGGCGGGGGGCGTCGGCGTACAACTGGGTTCGGAGGTCCTCGGCGAGACCGCGCAGCGCGGCTGCCTCCGGTGACCGGCCGGGAGACCGCGTCGCGTCGAACATGATCTCCGGTGCGGTCCAGCGCCCCTCGTCGCCGACCAGGCGATCCAGGCCGGGCGTCGGCACGCCGAGGTATTCCTGCAGCTCACGCAGAAGTGGTCCGGGGCTGGGCGCGCCGGTGATTTCGGTGGGAGCGTCGAAGCCGTGGAAGGCGATGCGTTCGCCGGCCGGCAGCTTGTCGTTGTGGGCGCGTAGCCAGTCGACCAGTTCGCGGCTGGCGGGGTGGGTGCCCCAGCCGTGACTGATGCCGGTGGTCAGGTCCAGGTCGTCGCGCCGGCCCTGCACGTAGTCGTCGACGGCGAGGCCGGCGGCCCGGTCCGACTCGATCGCAATCGACCGGAAGCCGTACCCGGCGAGTGTCTCGAGAATCCGGTTGCGCAGGTGAGGGAATGCCGGCTCGCCGTGGTAGGGCTCACCGATCGCGAGCAGGTGCGGCCGTCGTGCGGAGATCAGGGACTGCAGCTCGGTGTCGAAAGCCATGACCTCAACCGTATCGTTGAATCAGCGGTTGAAACTTTGACCTGCTCCGACCTGGGGAGAACCCGTTGAAGTCTAAAAAGGCGGTGTACCGGCCGGTGGATCTGGGCCGGGCGCACGGGTTGACCGCGCAGGCGGTCCGCAACTACGAGCAGGCCGGGGTGATTCCACCGGCCGCGCGGACGGCGAGCGGTTACCGGGTCTACACCGAGGACCATGTGGGCGCGCTGAGCGCTTACGTCGCGCTTATTCCGGGGTACGGCTACCGCGCGGCTGGTGAGATCATGAGGTCGGTGCTCCGCGGTGATCTCCCGACGGCCCTGGCCGTGATCGACACCGCGCACGTGCAGCTTCAACGGGACCGGGAGACCCTGGACGGGGTCGCCTCGGCGGCTGTCGTGCTTGCCTCCTCCGCACCGGCCGCCCCGGGCCCGGACGGGCCTGTCTCGGTCGGTGTCCTCGCCCACCGGCTCGGTGTCACCCCGGCGACCCTGCGCAAGTGGGAGCGCGCCGGGATCCTGGCCCCGGCCCGGTCACGGACCGCCCGGACCTATTCGTCCGGTGACGTGCGTGACGCCGAACTCGCCCATCTGCTTCGGCGTGGCGGTTACCTGCTGGATCGCATCGCTGCCGTGATCGAGCAGGTTCACGCCGCCGGTGGGCCCGGTCCGCTGGCGGCCTCCATCGACCAGTGGCGGGAGCGGATCACGGCCCGGGGTCGGGCGATGCTCACCGGGTCCGCCCGCCTCGCGGACTACCTGTCCTTCCTCGATCTGGTTGCGGGTGACGCCTCCACCTCGTCCGATGGGTGAACGGGCTTTTCGGCACGTACGCGGACGGCGGCGGCTGTTCACCGGTGGGGTGGTTGGTGTGCCGGTACCGTGCAGCCGGTCTACAGGCCGCCGGCGACGCGCAGCACCGTGCCGGTGGTGTAGCTGGCGTCGGGGCCGAGTAGCCAGGCGACGGCGCCGGCGACCTCGTCGGGTTCGCCGGCGCGGCCGAGTGGGATGCGGTCGACGGCGGTGTCGGCGCGGTCGGGCATGCCGGAGTCGGCGTGGATGTCGGTGCGGATGATGCCGGGGGCGACGGCGTTGACCCGGATGCCGCGCGGGGCGAGTTCCTTGGCCAGCCCGATGGTGAGGGTGTCGGTGGCGGCTTTGACCGCGGCGTAGTGGATGTACTCCCCCGGGCTGCCGAGGGTGGCGGCGGCGGAGGAGATGTTGACGATGGCGCCGCCGTGGGTGAGCCGGCGGGCGGCCTGTTGGGCGCAGAGGACGTAGCCGATGAGGTTGACGTTGACGACCCGGCGTAGGTCGTCGGGGCGCAGGTCGGTGAAGGGGCCGATGGGGCTGGTGACGCCGGCGTTGTTGACCAGGGCGGTGAGGGGGCCGAGGTCGGCGGCGGCGGTGAAGAGACGGTCGATGTGGGTCGGGTCGGTGGTGTCGGCGGGGACGGCGACGGCATGGTGGCCGAGGCGTTGGATGTCGGCGACGACGGTGGCGGCGGCCTGGTGGTCGTGGTGGTAGCCGATGGCGATCCGGTGGCCTTCGGCGGCGAGCCGTCGGGCGGTGGCGGCGCCGATGCCTCGGCTGCCGCCGGTGATGACGGTGACCGGATTCAATGCCCTGCTCCCCTGTTCGTGCGGTGGGCTGACGTTACCGTCCGCGGCGGGGTGTGCGGTGCTCACTCGGCGGTGTGGTGTGGGTGCGGTGGTGGAGGGGGCGGCTGGGGTGATCGCTTACGCTCACCGCGCGTCGGACGGATCGGTGGAGGTGTGTGGTGGGTGTGAGTGTCGGTGATCTGGTGGAGAATTTCGCGCTGCCGGACGAGACGGGTACGCCGCGGCGGTTGTCGGAGTTGCTGGGGTCGGGGCCGGTGGTGTTGTTCTTCTATCCGGCGGCGATGACGCGGGGGTGCACGGCGGAGAGTTGTCATTTTCGGGATCTGGCGGCGGAGTTCGCGGCGGTGGGGGCGCAGCGGGTGGGGATCAGCCGGGATCCGGTGGCGAAGCAGGCGGAGTTCTCGCGGTTGCACGGGTTCGACTATCCGTTGTTGTCGGATGTCGAGGGTGTGGTGGCGCAGGCGTTCGGGGTGCGGCGGCGGTTGCCGTTGGGGCCGTTGAGCATCCGGCGGATGACGTTCGTGATCGGGGTGGATCGGCGGGTGCTGGCGGTGATCCACAGTGAGCTGGGGATGAATGAGCACGCTGATGAGGCGTTGCGGGTCCTTGGGGGTTGATCTTCCGGTTGTCGCAGTCGACTGGTATCAAGGCAGGAATCAAACACATGTACGGAAGAGGGCTGTGATGGCGGGCCAGGGTTTGTCTGATGACGAGGTGCGGGGTATCCGGGAGGCGTTGGCGGCGGGTCGTAAGCCGAAGGTGGTGTTCACCGCCTCGGCGGGGCAGATCGCCGGGCAGGTGGGTCAGGTGGTGGAGCTGACCGATCCGGCGGTCTCCGACGAGTTCGTGGTGGTGCGGTTCGGTCGTGACGAGTTGCCCTTCTCCCCTGCCGATGTGGCGGTGGCGCCGCGTGGGACGGGTCGTCGGGTCGTCGAGCCGAAGCCGGAGGCGGAGGCGGTCGCGGAGCCGGTCGCGGCGGTGGAGCCGGAGTTCGTGCTGGACACGCCGCCGGTGCCGGTGCCGCGTCGGGAGGAGTCGAAGGTGGAGTCGGTGGTGGAGAAGCCGGCGGCGCGTCGGCCGGTGAAGGTGGCGAAGCCGAAGGGGCCGGCGGGGTTGACGGTGACCCTGGCGTATGCCGACGGTGAGTGGACGGTGGCGGCGCAGCAGGGTGCGAAGGCGCTGGCGAAGCCGTATGTGGTGAAGCCTGCAGAGGCGTTGCGGATGGTGGCCCTGGTGGATGTGCCGGGGGTGCAGGAGGCGGTGGAGCAGATCCTGTCGGCGGAGCGGTCGGAGGCGGAGCAGCAGGCGGAGAAGCTGCGGGCCGAGTTGGCGGAGATCGAGGCGCGGTTGGCGGAGTTGCGCGAGGCGCGTTGAGGTCGGTTCGGGTGGGGCGGCCCTGGTCGGGGCCGCCTGTTCGAGGTTGCGGTGGGCGGGCGTGGTCGGCGGTGGGTCAGAAGTAGTCGCCGAGTTGGGCCGGGCCGGCGGCGGCGAGCAGGTCGAGGGGGGCCGGGTCGGTGCCGGCCGGGTGGTGCAGCAGGCCGGCTTGGGCGAGGGTGCGGGCGGTGGCGGCGCCGGTGTAGAGCAGGGCGAAGCCGCGGATGGTCAGGTGCAGGTCGGTGTCGGCGGTGGTGCGGCGTAGGTCGGCGGTGCCGTCGGTGATCTCCAGGTGCCAGGTGCCGGTGTTCCAGTCGGCGAGTGGGTCGTCGAGGGTGAAGGTGGTGGTGCCGTGTACGTGGGCGGGCCAGCCGCGGTCGCGTACCGCGTGGGTGACGTCGACGGGGCGGTGCATCCAGGTGTCCTGGTGGTGTTCGCGGGCTTTCTCCACCGGTAGGTGGGCGGTGACGGCGTCGCCGGGTAGCAGGGTCAGTCGCAGGGTCGGGGCGACGCTGCGCCAGCTGGCGAGGATGCCGACGAGTTCCCGGGCGGCGTCGCCGGTGGTGGCGGCGAGGTCTTCGATGGTGAGCGTGCCGTCGGCGCCGTAGCCGTGGCGGCGGTTCCAGGCGGCGTAGCCGACCAGGTGGCCGCGGTGTTCGACGAGGGTGAGGCCGTCGTAGGGCAGGGTGTGGTCGGCGGTGTGGCGGGCGCGGTGGTGGTCGAACAGGGTGCCGCGACGGGTGAGCAGGCCGCGGCGGTGGCGGGCGGTGTGTGCGTACAGGTCGTCGACGGCGGGCAGGTCGTCGGGGCTGCCGGGGCGGACGGTGAGGTGTGGGCTGGGGCGGTGGGGGGTGAGCAGGGCAGTGGGGAGGTCGACGGTGCGTCGTGTTCCGGCGATTTCCCAGCCGCAGGCGCGGTAGGGGGCGGCGACGGTCGGGAAGAGCGCGCTGATGGCCGCGCCCCGGTCGTGGGCGCCGCGGAGCAGGGTGGTGAGCAGGGCGCGGGCGACGCCTCGGCCGCGGGTTTCGGGGGCGACGGCGACTCCGGCGATGTCGGCGGCGGCGATGGCGCGGCCGTCCCACCACTGGTCGTGGTGCAGGTCGATGGCTTTGCCGATGAGCCGGCCGGTGTGGTCGAACGCTCCGTAGCGGGTGGTGCCGGGGGTGGGGGTGGTGGTCTGTGGTGGTGGTTGTGGGTCGGAGCCGAAGGCGGTCCGACCGAGGCGCCAGGCGTCGGTGGCGTCGTCGTCGGTGAGTTCACGGATGTGGGTGGCGCTGTGCATGCGGGCGACGATAGTGGTGGCCGGGTGCGGCGGCGATCTGGTTTGTGGGGTGGATGTGTCGCGGGGCCGGTGCGACCCCCTCGCACCGGCCCCGCGCCCCCGCGCCCCTCGCGCGTCTTTCAGTGTTGCGGGATGTTCTGTACCCCGATTCGCTTGCGGAACACCCAGTAGGTCCACCCTTGGTAGGCGAGGACGATCGGGGTGAAGATCACCGCCACCCAGGTCATGATCTTGAGGGTGTAGGGCGTGGAGGCGGCGTTGGTGGCGGTGAGGGTGCCGGCCGGGTCCAGGGTCGAGGGCATGACGTTGGGGAACAGTGCGGCGAACAGGGTGGCCACGGCGAGGGCGATGGCGACGGCGGTGCCGGTGAATGCCCAGCCTTCGCGGCGTACCCGGGCGGCGGCGAGTGCGCCGATGAGGGCGAGGGCCGCGCCGACGGCGAGCACGACGGCGGCCGGGCTGGAGCGGATGGTGAGGGTCCAGGTGAGGAAGGCGACGGCGGCGACGGCGGTGCCGAGGCCGAGGGTGACGGCGAGGGTGCGGGCGCGGTGGCGGATGTCGCCGGTGGTCTTGAGGGCGATGAACACGGCGCCGTGGGTGAGGAACAGGGCGGTGGTGGTGAGGCCGCCGAGCAGGGCGTACGGGTTGAGGAGGTTGAGCAGGCCGCCGACGTATTCGTGGTCGGCGTCCAGGGGTACGCCGCGCAGGATGTTGGCGAAGGCGACGCCCCAGAGGAGGGCGGGGATGAGGGAGCCGACGAAGATGGCGGTGTCCCAGCGGCGTTTCCAGCTGGCTTCGGGGCGTTTGTGTCGGTATTCGAAGGCGACGCCGCGGGCGATGAGGGCGAGCAGGATGAGTAGTAGGGGCAGGTAGAAGCCGGAGAAGAGGGTGGCGTACCACTCGGGGAAGGCGGCGAACATGGCGCCGCCGGCGGTGATGAGCCAGACCTCGTTGCCGTCCCAGACGGGGCCGATGGTGTTGATCAGGACGCGGCGTTCCCGGTCGTCGCGGCCGAGTACGGGGAGCAGCATGCCGACGCCGAAGTCGAAGCCTTCGAGGATGAAGTAGCCGGTGAAGAGCACGGCGACGAGGAGAAACCAGATGGTGGTCAGTTCCACGGGGGGCTCCGGGGATCAGTAGGCGAAGGCGAGCGGGCGCTCGGCGTCGTCGGTGTCGTCGGGTACGGGTGCCGGGGTGATGTCGGGTACGCCGGCGCGGGCGTAGCGGAGCAGGAGTTTGTACTCGATGACCGCGAGGGTGGCGTAGATGAGGGTGAAGGCGGTGAAGGAGGTGAGGACCTCGGTCAGGGAGACGCTGCGGGAGACGCCGTTGCGGGTGAGCATTTCGCCGAAGACGATCCAGGGTTGGCGGCCCATCTCGGTGAAGATCCAGCCGAAGGAGTTGGCGAGCAGCGGCAGGACCGGCATGATCAGGCCGGCGCGCAGCAGCCAGCGGCTGGTGGGGGTGCGTCCCTTGCGTTGGGCCCAGAGGACGAGCAGGGCGATGGCGGCGGCGGCGAGGCCGAAGCCGATCATGAAGCGGAAGCTCCAGTAGGTGACCGGGATGATCGGGGTGTAGCTGCCGGGGCCGTACTGGCTGGCGTACTGGGCCTGGAGGTCGTTGATGCCGTGGACGGTGCCGTGGGGGTCGCCGGTGCCGAGGTAGGACAGCAGGTAGGGGATCTTGAGGGCGAAGACCTCGCGGCTGCCGTCGAGGCTGCCGATGGTGAGCACGGAGAACGAGGCGGGGCTCTCGGTGGTGTAGAGGCCTTCGGCGGCGGCCATCTTCATCGGCTGCACCTGGGTCATGATCTTGCCTTGGATGTCGCCGGTGATGAGGACCAGGGTGGAGGAGATCAGCACGACCCAGGCGCCGAAGCGGGTGGCGAACCGGTAGGCGTCGGTGTCGGCGCTGCCTCGGTTGCGCATGACGTGCCAGAGGCCGACGGTGACGACCAGCGAGCCGGCGACGAGGAAGGACCCGGCCAGGGTGTGCGGGAAGGTGATCAGGGCGACCTTGTTGGTGAGGACGGCGACGAAGTCGGTGAGTTCGGCGCGGCCGGTGTCGGGGTTGAGCCGGTAGCCGACGGGGTTCTGCATGAACGAGTTGGCGGCGAGGATGAAGTAGGCGGACAGGTTGGTGCCGATGGCGGCGGCCCAGATGCTGGCCAGGTGCAGGCGGGCGGGCAGCCGGTCCCAGCCGAAGATCCACAGGCCGATGAAGGTGGATTCGAGGAAGAAGGCGACCAGGGCCTCGATGGCCAGGGGGGCGCCGAAGATGTCGCCGACGAAGCGGGAGTAGTCGGACCAGTTCATGCCGAACTGGAATTCCTGCACGATGCCGGTGACCACCCCCATCGCGAAGTTGATCAGGAACAGCTTGCCGTAGAACTTGGTGAGTTTGAGGTACTTTTCGTTGCCGGTGCGGTGCCATCTGGTCTGGAGGATGGCCACCAGGACGGACAGCCCGATGGTCAGCGGCACGAACAGAAAGTGGTAGACGGTGGTGACACCGAACTGCCAGCGGGCGACGTCCAACGCGTCCACCGATAAACCCCCTGCCATCAGTACTACGAGACGTAGTAAATACTACTGCGCGTCGTAGGAGGTGTGGCAGGGTCGGGGGTCCCGACCCGGCCCGGGACCAATGACCCTGATCACCTCGGGCCGCAGGACCCGGGTCCGGTCCTCCCCCGCGTTCGTGCGACCATCGGCGACTGATGGACACCCCGCCTCCCGGCTGGCAGCCACCACTGTTCTGGCGTGCCGCCCAACTGCTCGCCCGGCTGGTCGTCGCCCCGCTGGCCCGGCTGGAGGTCACCGGGGACGTCCCCGCGCACCTGCGCCGGGGGCCGTTGATCCTGGCCGCCAACCACATCAGCCCCTTCGACCCCATCGTCCTGGGGGCCGCCTGTCGGGCCCGGGGCATGGCGCCCCGGTTCATGGCCACCGGCGGGCTGTTCCGTACCCCCGGGCTCGGCGCGCTCATGCGCCACGCCGGCCACCTGCGCGTCGACCGAGGCACCGCCGCGGTGCGCGGGGCCCTCGACGCCGCCGCCGCGGTCACCGAGGGCTCGGTGGTGCTGGTCTACCCCGAGGGGCGCATCGGGCTGGACCCCGGCCTGTGGCCCGAACGGGGCAAGACCGGCGCGGCCCGGATCGCCATGGCCTGCGGCGCCCCGGTGGTGCCCGTCGCCCAGTGGGGGTCGCACGAGGTGCTGCCCTACCGGGCACCCCGGGGCATGCTGCGGTGGCTGGGCCGGGCGCTGCTGCGCCGTCCGGTGATCCGGGTCCGCTTCGGTGACCCGCTCGACCTGGGTGACCTCTTCCCCGCCGCGTCCGGTGCGGCCCGCCAGGGCACCGACCGGATCATCGACGCGATCACCGACACCCTGAGGCCGTTGCGCGTCGACGAACCCGACCGGCCCCGGCACGTCGACCCGGGTCGCCCCGTCGACACCAGCCGGGTCCACCGCCGGCCGTCGTCGGGCTGACCCGGGTCAGCCCGACGACGGGTCGTCACACCGCCGATCCGGCACCGGGCTGAACTGCTCCCCCTGGCCCGCCGGATGTGCCCGGAGGGCATCGGTGCGCCGCGGTCGGCGTCGGTGGCCCCGGCAACGGCACCAGCGCCACCACCGGCAGCACCCGCCCCGAGCGGACCTGGTAGTCGGCCCATCCCGGGTCGGCCCGCACCGCTAGGTCGAAGACCGCGTCCCGCTCGGCGCCGGTGAGCACCTGCGCGCGGGCCCGGTAGGTGGAGGTCCCGTCCTCCACGGTGACCAGCGGGTCGGCGACCAGGTTGCGCAACCACTGCGGGTCCCGGGGCGCGCCCCCGGCCGAGGCGATGACCAGGATCCGGTCCCCGCCGTCGGACAGGTGACCCAGCGGTGTGGTGTGCGCGACACCCGACCGGACGCCGGTGGTGGTCAGCAGGAGCAACCGGGCTCCCTCGAACCACCCGCCGACCCGTCCGCCGTTGGCGCGGAACTCCTCGATGATCTGCTGGTTGAACTCGTTCGGCATGCGGTGTCCGTCAATCCGGGAAGGCCGGCCCGCCGGGCGGGCCGGACACGACGAGAACCGGCGGGGCCGTCGGCGGACGACCAGCCGGGAAGAGGGAGATGGGGTGTCGACCGGGGGCGTCCGACGAGGGGACGCGCGGGGTCGGGGCGGACGACGGCGGGCCGCGGGCCCACCCGGGGCTCACGCGCCGGCCGGGTGCCCTGTCCGCTGATGGCCCATGGCCGACCCGGCAGTCACGGCTGTCGACGTTACTGCCCCGAACCGGGCGACGCAACGCCCCCGGTTCGCCCACGGGCGCACGCCAACGGTGAGAATCTGCCCCAGTCGTCGCACGGAAGAGGGTCAGGCATGAGCGAGCGGACCGTACTGATCACCGGCACCTCCACCGGCATCGGGCTGGAGGTCGCCGTGGGCTGCGCGCGGGCCGGTTGGCGGACCGTGGCGACCATGCGCGACGTGTCGCGCGCCGCGCGGTTGCGGGCCGCCGTCGAGGCCGCCGACGTCGCCGACCTGGTCGACGTACGCCAGCTCGACGTGGTCGACCAGGCGTCGGTGACCGCCGCCGTCGCCGACGTCGTCGACCGGTACGGGCGGCTGGACGCGGTGGTCAACAACGCCGGCGCCGGGCACTTGGGCACCCTGGAGCAGGAGGGCGTCGACGCCGTCCGGGCCGTCATGGAGGTCAACTTCTTCGGTGTGCTGCGGGCCAGCCGGGGGCGGCTGGTGACCGTCAGCAGCGTCGGTGGGGTGATCGGGCAGCCGTTCAACGAGGCGTACTGCGCGGCGAAGTTCGCCGTCGAGGGGTTCATGGAGTCCCTCACGCCGGTCGCCGCCACCGTGGGCGTCACCGTCAGCGTGGTCGAGCCGGGGGCGGTGGCCAGCGAGTTCGTCGCCAACGTCGGCATCGACCGGGACGCCGCCGTCGCCGACGCGGGGGCGTACGGGCCGGGGCTGCGGGCGTACCTGCGGCGCACCGCCGGTGCGTTCGCCGCCGCGCAGTCCGCCGCCGACGCCGCGGCGGTCGTGGTCGACGCGGTCACCGGGGCGACCCCGCCGCCCCGGTTGCAGACCTCCGCGCAGGCGCGGCAGTTCGTCGGGACGAAACTCGCCGACCTCGACGGCACCGCGGTCACCACCACGACCGGGGCGTGGATCGCCTGAGTCGCCACGTGTCCGCCCGTACCGGAGGGGACGACAGTCGCCGGTCGGTCACCCGCCGGCCACCGGCGGCGGGCATACTGCGCTGCGTGCTGACCCGTCCCGGTTACCTGGACGCCCCCGCCCCGCTGGCCTTCGCCCACCGGGGTGGGGCCGCCGACGGCGACGAGAACACCGTCGCCGCGTTCGCCCGGGCGGTCGAGCTGGGCTACCGGTACGTGGAGACCGACGTGCACGGCACCGCCGACGGGGTGTGTGTGGTCTTCCACGACGACACCCTGCACCGGGTCACCGGTGAGACCGGCCGCATCGCCGACCTGCGCTGGGTCGACCTGGCGTCGGTGCGGGTCGGCGGCGCGGCGGTCGTGCCCCGGCTCGACGAGGTGCTGGCCGGCTGGCCGCAGGTCCGGTTCAACATCGACGTGAAGGCCGACGGCGGGGTCGCCCCGACGGTCGAGGCGGTGACCCGGGCCGGGGCGGCCGACCGGGTGCTGCTGGCCTCGTTCAGTGACGCCCGGCTGACCCGGTTGCGGGCGGCCACCGGCGGTCAGGTGGCCACCGGCCTGGGCATGCGGGGGGTGGCCCGGCTGTGGTTGGCGTCGCGGCACGGCCGACCGGTGCGGTTGCCGCCGTCGGTGGTCGCCGCGCAGGTGCCGCCCCGGTACGGGCGGGTGCCGGTGGTCGACCGCCGGTTCCTGGCCTACTGCCACCGGCTGGGGTTGCAGGTGCACGTCTGGACGATCGACGAACCTGCCCAGATGCACGACTTACTCGATCGTGGTGTGGATGGCATCATGACCGATCACGTCGGCGTGCTGCGCGACGTCTACCGCAGCCGCGGCCACTGGGCCGCCTGAGCCCCGAGGACCGCGATGGCCGACCCGGTCACCACCCCCACCGTCGCCGACACCCCGGCGAGCGCCCGCCGTGAACGCCGTGGCTGGTACCTGTACGACTGGGCCAACTCGGCCTTCCAGACGACCGTCATCACGGTCTTCCTCGGCCCGTTCCTGACCACCGTCACCGAGTTGGCCGCCGGCTGTGCACTCGGCGCGGAGCGCTGCGACGGGTACGTGTACCCGCTGGGTATCCGGGTCGCGGCCGGCTCCTACTACCCGTACCTGATCTCGTTGTCGGTGTTCCTGACGGTGTTCGTGCTGCCGGTGGTCGGGGCGGTCGCCGACCGGACGGTGCACAAGAAGCGGCTGCTGGCCGGGGCGGCGTTCACCGGGGCCGGGGCGACCATCGCGATGGCGTTGGTCACCGGCGAGCGGTACCTGCTCGGTGGGGCGCTGTTCCTGGTGGCCAACATCGCCTTCGGGGCGGCGGTGGTGGTGTACAACTCGTTCCTGCCGCAGCTCGGCGGCCCGGACGAACGTGACGCCATCTCCAGCCGTGGCTGGGCCATCGGCTATCTCGGCGGCGGTCTGCTGCTGGCGTTGAACCTGGTGGCCGTGACCGTGCTCAGCGAGGACGACAGCCCGCAGCGCACCCTGGACCTGGCCCGCTGGTCGATCGTGTCGGCCGGGGTGTGGTGGGCGGCGTTCACCCTGGTGCCGCTGCGTTGGCTGCGGGAGCATCCGACCGCCGAGGCGCTGCGCGGCGGCGGCCGGAACGTGCTCACCGACGGGTTCCGGCAGCTCGGCCGGACCCTGCGGGAGATCAAGGCGTATCCGCTGACGTTGTTCTTCCTGCTGGCGTTCCTGGTCTACAACGACGGCATCCAGACCGTGATCACCCTGGCCAGCCAGTACGGCACCGAGGAGCTGAAGCTGGGGCAGAGCACCCTGATCGTGACGATCCTGCTGGTGCAGTTCCTGGCCTTCGGTGGGGCGCTGGGGTTGGGGGCGTTGGCCCGGCGCATCGGCGCGTGGAAGACGGTGCTGCTGTCGCTGGTGCTGTGGACCGGAGTGATCATCGGCGCGTTCCGGCTGCCCGCCGATGCGCCGTTGCCGTTCATGATCCTCGGTGCGGCGATCGGTCTGGTGCTCGGTGGCAGCCAGGCGTTGAGCCGGTCGCTGTTCAGCCAGCTCATCCCCGCCGGCAGGGAGGGTGAGTACTACGGGTTCTACGAGATCAGCGACAAGGGCACCAGCTGGCTCGGTCCGCTCGCCTTCGGGCTGGTCTTCCAGCTCACCCAGTCCTACCGGGTGGGTCTGGTGTCGCTGCTGATCTTCTTCGTGGTCGGGTTCGCGCTGCTGGCCGCGGTGCCGATGCGCAAGGCGATCCTGGCGGTCGGCAACACCCCGCCCCGGGTGCTCTGACCGGCGTACGGCCCATCGGCGCGATCAGTGTGTGTCGATGGGCTAGGCTGCCCCGACGTGACCGACGACGCCGCTGCCACCCCCACCTGCCTGGCCCGCCCGCTTCCGGGCCCGGACGACGGGCGGACCGGCTGCGCCGCCGCGCGGGGTGTCGACGGCCGTCCGTTGCACGCCGCCGCGCTGAAGTTCTTCTGGGGTCCGATGGACTGCGGCAAGTCCACGATGGCGTTGCAGATGAACTACAACCACGCCCGGCAGGGCCGTCGGGGTCTGGTCACCACCCGCATCGACCGGTCGTTGGGGCCGCAGGTCACCACCCGCATCGGGTTGGCCCACTCGGCCGTCGAGGTGACCGACGCGCTGGATCTGCGCACCCTGGTCCGCGACACCTGGGCCGAGGGGGTCCGCATCGACTACCTGATCTGCGACGAGGCGTCGTTCTACGACGTGGCGCACGTCGAGCAGATGGCCGAGCTGGTCGACGGGTACGACGTCGACGTGTACGCCTTCGGGTTGGCCACCGACTTCCGGTCCTGCCTGTTCCCGGCCGCCCGGCGGCTGCTCGAACTGGCCGACGAGGTGGCCCGCATCCAGGTGGAGGTGCTGTGCTGGTGCGGCCGGGAGGGGCTGCTCAACGCCCGGGTCGTCGACGGGCGGGTGGTCCGGGAGGGCGCCCAGGTCGTCATCGGTGACACCGTCGACACCGCTGAGGTGCGCTACCAGGTGCTGTGCCGGCGACACTACCGCTCGGGGGACCTCGGGCCGCGCGCCTGAGGGCGTCAGTAGGGATCGCCGCAGACCCGCCACTTCCCGTCCTCCTTCACCACCGGCAACCGGCGCTGCTCGGCGGCCCCGCCGTCGCGGGTGACCCGGACGAGCACCTCACCGGCGGGCCGGCCGCCCCTGGTGCGTACCGTCACGTCGAGGATCTCGTAGCCGGTGACCACCGGCGGGGTGCGGACCCAGCCGGCGAAGCCGACCTCGCTCCACCGACCGCGCGCCTGGGCGCAGAGCCGCTGGTAGGCCTGCTCCACCTCACCGTCGGACAGCTCCCGGAAGAACCCGTCGGCGGTCTGGCGCACCGGGTCGTGGGCGCCGACGACGACCTGCACGTTCCACAGGCCCAGCCCGGCCACCCCGACCAGACACAGGCCGGTGGCGAGGCCGCCCAGAAACAGGCCGGTGCGCACCGGTCGGTGCCGCCGCGCCGGTCGGGTCCACGCCTGCTCCACGCCCATCAGGTGCGACGGTATGCGGCGGGCCCGCGCCGCGCAGGTGCTTTCGCCCCCTGTCGCGCCGTGGGGCGGATCGTCTACCGTCGGCGGACACCCCTTGGTGAAGGAGCGACGGATGAGCCGCTACGTGCAGCCGGTGCCGGCCGCCGAGGACCCGTACGTCGGTGATCCGCTGCTGCGGTCCTGGCTCGAGCGGCAGCTCGGGGCGACCGGACACGCCGCCGCGAAGGGCCGGCTGGCCGACCTGGCCGCCGACGTCGTCGGGCCGCTGCGTGCCGCGCACGCCGACGCCGAGGCCCACCCGCCGACGCTGGTCCGGTACGACGCGTGGGGTGCCCGCGTCGACCGGATCGACACCTCCGCCGGCTGGCAGGCCCAGCGGGCCGCCGCCGCCCGGCACGCCGTGGTCGCGCTGCCCTACCTGGCCTCGGCGCGTGGCACGTGGGGGGCCGCCGCCCGCGTCGTCCAGCATGCCCTGTTGCACCTGTACGGCCCGGAGTCGGCCACCTTCTCCTGCCCGGTGGCGATGGCCGACGGCGCCGCCGCGTTGTTGAGCACCCCCGAGGTCGACGCGGGTGTGCGGGACGCCTGGCTGCCCCGGTTGATCTCCACCGACCCGGACACGGCGATCGCCAGCGGGCAGTGGATGACCGAGTCGCAGGGCGGCTCGGACCTGTCCCGCTCCACCACCATCGGACGGCCCGCCGCCGACGGGTCGTGGCGGTTGACCGGGGAGAAGTGGTTCTGTTCGGCGGCCGACGCGGCGATGGCGGTGGCGTTGGCCCGGCCGGAGGGCGCCGGCCGGGGCGCCCGGGTGCTCGCCCCGTTCCTGGTGCCCCGGTACGCCGTCGACTCGCCGTTGGCCGGGGCGACCGCTGCGCCGGACTCCCCCGCCCCCGGGGTGACGGTGCGCCGGCTCAAGGACAAGCTGGGCACCCGGGCGTTGCCGACCGCCGAGATCGGGTTGCGCGACGCGTACGCGCTGCCGTTGGGTGACCCGGCGGTGCCGGGGCTGGTGCGGGCGATGACCCTGGTGGTGGTGACCCGGGTGCACAACGCCTCGGCCGCCGCGTCGGGGATGCGCCGCGGTCTGGCGTACGCGCGGGCGTACGCGGGCAGCCGGCACGTCGCGGGTGGGTCGTTGGCGGACAATCCGCTGCACCGGGCCACCCTCGGCGCGCTGGCGGTCGACGCGGCGGGCGCGTTCGCCCTGGCCGGGCACGCGTTCGCGCTGCTCGGTCGGGTCGAGGTCGGCGCGGACCCGGACGCCGCCGCCGAGCTGCGGGTGGTGGCGCCGCTGGCGAAGCTGGCCACCGGTCGGCTGGCGGTGGCCTCCGCCGCCGAGTACGTGGAGGCGTTCGGCGGGGCCGGCTACGTCGAGGACACCGGCGTGCCGAGGCTGCTGCGCGACGCCCAGGTGCTGCCGATCTGGGAGGGCACCACCAACGTGCTGGCCGTGGACGTGCTGCGCGCGGTCACCCGGGAGGACGCCGGCACGCCGTTGCTGCGCCGGCTCACCGCCGCGGTGGACCTGGCCCGACCGTTGGCTCCGGCCCTGGCCGACACCCTCGCCACGGCGGTCGAGGAGCTGCGGGTCACCCTCGCCGAGGTCACCGCCGACCCGGGCGCGGCGACGGTGCTGGCCGGCGCGCGGGGGCTGGCCCTGCGGATGGCGTACGCGCTGACGGCGGCGCTGCTGGTGGAACACGCGGCGTGGGGGGACGAGCAGGCCGAGTTGGCGGCCCGGTTGTGGGCCCGGCGGTGGCTGCGGCACGAGGACATCTCCGCCGACGCCCACCACCACCTCGACCTGCTCGGCTGACCCGCCCCGCCCGGTTGCCGGTCGACCTGCGGAAAGTGTCGGGCACGGCTGGCACGATGCCCGGCATGACAGTCACCGCTGATCTCGCCATGGTCTCCCTGGACAGCTCCGACCCGGCCACGCACGCCGCCTTCTATCAGCGGGTGCTCGGCTGGGATCTCACCCACAGCGAAGCCGACTACACCATGATCACCTCCCCGAGCGGGGTGTCGATCGGGTTCGGCCGGGTCGCCGGGTACACGCCGCCGCGCTGGCCCGACCCGGACTCCAACGGGCGCTACCACCTCGATCTGCACGTTGACGACCTCACCGTGGCGGAGCAGGAGTTCGTGGCGGCCGGAGCGACCCGGCCGCAGTTCCAGCCCGGCGACGGGCGGTGGGTGGTGCTGCTCGACCCGATCGGGCAGCCGTTCTGCATCTGCCCCCGCCGACAGAGCTGAGGCCCGGCCCGACCGGCACCGCCCGGCCCACGCCGGGCGGTGCCGGTAGAGGTCGGACGACAGTCACCCGTCAGCGGCTTCCCGGCGCGGGCACGGCGGGACAGCGCCCGCGACGGTCAGCGGCCGTGGGCGCGGGTGAGCGCGCCGTGCAGGAACAGGTCGACCAGCTCGGCGGTCGACGGTGGTGCGGCGGCCAGCGGTCCGTGCGGGGACAGCAGGCCGAGGAAGAGGTCCGCGAGCCGATCGGCCGGCAGGCGCAACCGGTCGGATTCGGGGGCGAACAGTCCGGCCATCGCCGTCCGGACCGCGGCCATCGCCCCGGCCGAGGACCCGTCGGTGGGTGGCGGGGCAGGGCGGGACCGGCCGGCGGCGTGCAGGGCGCCGAGCACCGCGCCCAGCCGGGCCAGGTGGGCGTGGATGGCGGTGGCGGCCTCGGTGAGCCGGTCGGCCAGGGGCTGGTCCAGACGGACCTGCGCCAACTGGTCGAGCAGCGGCTCGGGTCGCAGGACCTCGGCCACGCAGGCGTCGAGCAGCGCCTGCTTGTCGGCGAAGGCACGGAACACCGTCGCCTCGCCGATCCCGGCGGCCCGGGCCACCTCGGCGGTGGTCAGGGCGGTGCCCCGGCTGGTCAGCAGGGGCAGGGCGGTCTGCACGATCATGGCGCGACGCCGGTCGGCATTCATGGCTGGCGCGCGACGCCGGCGTTCCCCGTGTGACGTCATGCCCACGAGGGTTGGAGTGAGGGCTCACTCCGTCAATGGGTTTTCTCAGCTCCGCCGCCGCGCCCGTGCCGCCCAGATGACGTACGCCGGGTCCCGGTCGAGGTTGTGCCGGTCCCGGTCGTAGCGGCGGGTGGTCCGCGGGTCGGCGTGCCCCATCGCGTCCTGGACGTCCTCCAGCGGCACCCCCTCCTCGCGGGCGGTGGTGGCGAAGGCGTGCCGCAACGAGTGCGGGGACAGCTTCGCCGCCGCCGCGATGCCGGCGGTCGCGGCCAGCCGGCGCACCAGCCGGAACACCGAGTGCCGGTCGAGGCGGCCACCGGTGGTGGTGGCCAGCAGCGGACCGGTCAACGCGTCCACGCTCACCCCCGCTGCCGCCGCCCGATCGGCCAGGTAGGCGTCCACCGCGTACGCGGTGCCCGGGGTGAGCGCACGACGGCGCGGCTTGCCGCCCTTGCCCACGAACCGGACACTGCGGTGGCCCCGCTCGGCCCCGAGGTCGGTCAGGTCGAGTGAGACCAACTCGCCGACCCGCAGCCCGAGGTCGGCCAGCAGGGCGACGGCGGCCCGGTTGCGGGCGGCCGTCGGTCCGGTGTCGGCGTCGGCGGCGGCGAGCAGGTCGTCCACCTCCTGCGGGGTGAGCCCGACGGTGGCCGAATGGTCCCGGTCGATGCGCGGCCGGTCGGCGCCGGAGACCGGGTTGGCGTCCACCGCACGCAGCTTGACCAGGAACTCGTACCAGCTGGACAGGGCGGAGAGCTTACGGGCGACGGTGGCCGGGGTCAGCGGCCGGCCGCTGCGCGCCGCCGGGGTGGCCTCCAACTGCCGGGCGTAGGCGTTGACGTCGAGGAAGTTGGCCCGCAGCGGGTCCAGGTCACCGGCGGCGCACCAGGTGAGCCAGCCGGCGATGTCCCGTCGGTACGCGTCCCGGGTGTGCGCCGAGAGCCTGCGGTTGCGCAGCCACGCCTCGGTGAAGTCGACCGGTGTGCCGGTGAGGGCCGGGCGGGCCGAGGTGTGGGGCAGGACGGGGACGTCGGGGCGCAGCATGTGAAGAAGACTCTCAGCCTCGACGGTAGATCACCATGAGGCGCGCCCGACCGGATCGCCGACGTGCGGGCGGGAGGCGGTCCGGCCGGTGGGGGCCCGTGCCGGCCCCCACCGTAGGGTGCCGGTCAGGCAGTGAGCTGCCTGCGGCCGTTACCGGCGGTGACCGGTACCCGGCGTGGCTTGGCGCGCTCCGCGATCGGGATGCGCAACGTCAGCACGCCGTGGTCGTACGCGGCCTCCAGGCGGTCGGTGTCGAGGGTGTCACCGAGAAAGAGCTGCCGGGAGAAGGTGCCCATCGGCCGCTCGGCGGCGACCAGTTCGACGGTGTCCGTGGTGGGGCGGCGGCGCTGCGCACGGACGGTCAACACGTTGCGCTCCACCGTGCAGTCGATGCTGTCGGGGTCCACGCCGGGCAGGTCGAACGCGGCGTGGAAGTGGTCGCCGTCGCGCCAGGCGTCCAGGTGCATCACGGCGGGCCGGCTGGTGGTGCCGAAGAGCTGCTCGGCGAGCCGGTCGATCTCACGGAAGGGGTCGGTACGCATCAGCATGATCGTGCCTCCTCGGTTTCCTCGGGCCGAAGGTCCTTGAGTTGAGCCAGGGCGACTCAACTTGCACTTCAGTATTTACCGCGTTCCGGCGCGCTCGTCAACCCGGCGCGACCGGCCCCATCCTGCGGCGGGATCGTCTGCGCCAGCGGCGGCCACCAGCCGAGCACACCACGCCCGGCTGGTGGGGCCGTCAGGCTCAGAGGGCGTGGCCCGTGGTGGCGTCCACATGTGCGGGCACCTCGTCGTGCCGGTCGCCCACACTGGACGTCCCCGACGGCTCGAACATCAGGATCGACGCCCCGCCGGGAGCGGACGGACGGTGCTCCACCCCGCGCGGCACCACGTACACCGCGCCCCGGGGCAGCAGCACCGTCCGCTCGCCGTCCCCGTCACGCAGCCCGATCCGCAGCTCACCGTCGAGCACCAGGAAGAACTCGTCGGTGTGGTCGTGGGCATGCCACACGTGCTCCCCGGCCACCTTCGCCACCCGCACGTCGTAGTCGTTGACCCGGGTGACGATGCGCGGACTCCACAACTGGTCGAAGGAGGCCAGCGCGGTCAACAGGTCGATCGGCTCGTTGCTCATCGCACCATCCTGGCACCCGGGCCGAGGGCCCACCGCACCGCCGTTCAGAGGAAGCGGTGCATGACGTGCAGCCCGACCCGCCCCCGGGTCGGATGGTCGAAGGCCGCCGGCACGGTGCCGACCACGGTGAACCCCAGCCGCCGGTACAGCCGCTCGGCGGCCTTGTTTCCCTCGACCACCGCGTTGAACTGCATCGCCGCGTAGCCCTGGTCGCGTGCCCAGTCGAGGGCCTCCTCGGCCAGGGCGCGACCGACCCCCCGCCCCCGGGCGTTGCGGGCCACCATGAAACTGGCGGTGGCGACGTGCCGGCCGGGGCCCGGCCGGTTCGGGCGCATCTTCGCGGTGCCCAGCACCCGGTTCCCCACCACGGCCACCGTGGTCCGACCGGGCGGACGCTCCACCCAGACGTCGCGCAGCGTCGCGGTCGACCACCGGGGATCGTACGGAAAGGTGTCGCCCGCGGCGACGACGGCTTCGACGATCGCCCGAACCGCGGGCCAGTCGTCCTCGTGAAAGTCCCTGACCGGCATCGGCGCAGGCTACCGCCCCCTCGGCCAGGCGGCTGTCCGGTCCCGATCCAGATGACATGTCGACCCCCCCGGTGAGCCGGGGGTGGTCAGTTCCATCGGGACATCCTGTCCCCGCGGTATCGGCGCTTCTATCCGGACTGAGCCGTTGCCTTCCGGAGTTCGTTCAGCCACTCGATACCGAGCCGGTGGCCGTCGGGGAGCTGGTCGTCGCGATCCCAGCGCCACACGGTGATCATCGCCAGCATGAGGGTCCGGCAATCTCGGAGCAGGTGGTGATCGACGCCCGGGTAGTGGTCGCCAACCTCGTCGGGCGCGTGGGCCAGGTCGAACTCGATCGGCCCCCGGCAGCACGTCTCGAAGTCGATGAAGAGCGGGCCCGTCCGGGTCACGAGCAGGTTGCCCGGATGGGGTTCGCCGTGCAGGAGTTGCTCGGGCCGGCCGCCCGTCGCATGCGGTCCAGCGTGCTGGCGAGGAAGACCCGGTCCGGGTCGGCCAGTTCCGGCGTTCGGGCCTGGTCGACCACGAGCGCCTGGGCCGCAGAAACCAGCGCGGCCACCGGGCTCCCGACCTCGGCCATCCGCTGAGCGACATCCACTTCAAGCTGGGCGCCCTGGTCTGCCGCCGGCGCCACCCGGGCCAGCACGTCGCAGGGCCGCAGGCGCAGGGTGAGCTTGTTGGAGTTGTGCAGGACGGTCGCGTCGTGGACGGTCAGGCCCAGCCATGAGGCGCTCGACAGGACTGCCCGCGTCGCCCGCCGAGTCTCATACGCCTGCATCGGAGCACCGTAACCGTGCCGTCGAAATCCAAAGCCATCGCCTCGTCGCCGGACGGCTTCTCGGATGCGCCGGCAGCCCGCGGAGCGCAGGGCGTCGAGTTGCCGTTCGAGTTTCTAGCGCCGGTGGAGACCCTGGCGTAGCCGACGCCTGCCCCCAGCGGGAAGCGGATCGCACGCGAAGGCAGCCTGTTGCCGGAGGGCCACCCCGTGCGCGAGGCGTAC
Organism: Micromonospora sp. NPDC051925; assembly: GCF_044548625.1. Lineage (NCBI taxonomy): Bacteria > Bacillati > Actinomycetota > Actinomycetes > Micromonosporales > Micromonosporaceae > Micromonospora > Micromonospora sp. NPDC051925. Next base: position 62,520 of record NZ_JBIUCH010000001.1, read on the forward strand.
CTCGGCCAGCCCGACCCGGTCGCCAACAGTTCCCAGAACCCGGTGGACTACTGCGAGCTCGCCGAGCAGCAGCCGTCTCTCCCGGGTGACCGCGTCTATCGACGCTTGGTGATGAGTCAGGCAGGACCGCCTCTCGTGTGACCCCGTGTTCCAGGATCGCTACAACAGCGTCCGTCCTGAGGCCGCCAGCCGGTCGGCGAGCGCGATGACACGGTCGCGGAGCTCGTCCGGGCGTTCGATGACGAACGGCAGGTCGAGCGTGGCGAGCACGGCGGGCAGCCAGTCGAGACTATCGGCCCGGATCTCCACGGACTGCCAGCCTTCGTCATCCTCCTCTCGCACCTCGGCGATGCTGGCCGGTAGCCGGGTGCGGATCTGCTCGAGTGTTCCTTGCATCCGCAGCGTCACGGCATGCCGGTGCGGCGCTTGTGCCATCGAGGTGAGAAGGTGCCTTGCGGGATCGTTTCCGGCGGGCGAGGGCTCGAAGGAGCCAGGGAGTGTTCTCGCGTCGGCAATGCGGTCGAGCCGGAAGGTCCGATCCTCGCCGACCTCCGGATCGGCTCCGGTGACGTACCACCGGCCGGCATGGTTGACCAGCCCGAACGGATACAACACGCGAGCGCTCCGCCGGCCGTCACGCGAGGTGTACCGGAGCGAGATCGGCCGGTGATGGCGGACCGCGTCGGCGACGGTGAGCAGTACACCTGTCTGCGGTGCAGGGAGTTCGCCGGGTTCGGCGGTGAAGGCGAGGGATTCGAGTACGGCATCCAGCCGGTCCGCGATCCGCGGCGGCAGGACGCGACGGATCTTCGCGGCGGCCGTCTCGCCCGCCGTACCCGTTGCCGTCGCCAGCCCGGCGCGTCGGCCGGCAACCAGGCCGAGCAGGACGGCCAGGGCTTCGTCGTCACTGAGCATCAGCGGCGGCAGCCGATATCCGGCGGCGAGCCGATACCCACCGTAGCGACCTCGCACCGATTCGACCGGCACCTCGAGGTCGACCAGATGACCCACGTAGCGCCGCACCGTGCGCGGTTCGACACCCAGGCGCTCGGCAAGTTCGGCCATCGTCCGGACACCGCCGGACTGAAGAAGCTCCAGCAGCGTGAGCACCTGAGCTGTTGGTCGTGCCACAGCCTGGACTGTAACAACTAATACTGGACCCGATCTGTCCAGTATTAGGTCTAGCGTGGGCCTCGCCTCTGGCACGATACGTACTGAACAGGGAGAAGACATGGACTTCGTCTCGATCCGCATCATCACCGACGACATCGGCCGACTCGTCGGCTTCTACGAGAAGATCACGGGCGTGCAGGCGGCCTGGGGCAACGAGGACTTCGCCGAGTTGCGCACCACCCACGGCACGCTGGCGATCGGCAGCACCCGCACGGTCGCGCTGTTCGCACCGGGCTCGGCCCGCCCGGCCGACAACCACACCGTGATCACCGAGTTCCTCGTGGACGACGTGGACACGATCTACGAGAAGCTGAAGAACACGGTAGAGGACTTCGTGAACGAACCCACGACCATGCCCTGGGGTAACCGCGCCCTGCTCTTCCGCGACCCCGACGGCAACATGGTCAACTTCTTCACCCCGGTGACCCCCGAGGCGATCGAGAGGTTCAGCCGCTGACCGGATCGGCGTGGCGTCGATGCTGCGGTACCTGCTCGCCGTCGGGGTAGTACTCGTCGAAATCCATGGCCATTACCTCGTCCCGTTCCAGCCACGACTCGACACCGACGTGACCTCCCCAGGATGCCGACCAATACAGACCCGGATAGTTTCGCTGGCCCTTGTACGACGGAAACGACCGCACCGCCGGTACGCGCTCGAACGCCACGCCGAACGCGTCAGCGAACAGCCGGCGTACTTCCCCGTCGTCGGGATCGATGTAGCCGACCTCGAACTCCAAGGGATCCGAGCGCTGAAGGCCATGATGCTGAACCCGTTGTCGGCCGTCACCTGACCGAAGACCACCTTGTCGGCGTCGGGCAGTTCCTTGGGCATGCCGAAGTCCCCGTAGGCGACGACGGTCAGGTGGCCGCCGAACACCGACTGGTAGAACTCCAGCGCTGCCCGGGCGTCGCCGCGGAAGTTCAGGTGCGTGGTGGTGATGATGGCCATGCGGGACTCCTGGGGTAGTTGTTCGCGGGCGCGATCGCGCCCGCGATGGGCTGGTTGAACCTCATGTGAGGGAACCAGAGCAGGTGGTGGTGGACCGGCCGCATCGGTGGATCCGACCGCCGCCGGTGCGGTCTCAGACGGCCAGCAGGATGGTGCTGACGATGAGGCTGCCGACGAGGTTGTAGCTGCCGGAGATCGCCGCGTAGAGCAGCGGTCGCGGAAAGTTGGGGTTGATGGCGATGGTGACGGTGTTGGCGGCGAGGTAGCCGACGCCGACGACGAGGCCGAACAACAGCGCGTCGCCATAGGTGTCGATGTTCAGCGCGGCGAACAGGACCGCGCTGGTGAGCGTGATGATCAGGCCGGCGAGCGGCGGCCCGGCGAAGAACAGCAGGGTCGACGGCGCTTTCGCGTTCGCGTCGCGGCCGAGGGAGCGGTTGTACGCCTTGGGGAACAGGGCTACGAACCAGAGGCCGCCGAGCAGGGACAGGGCGATGAACCCGACCAGGGCCCCGAGCCAGTTGAGATCGCCCAGAACATCGAACATGTGTCGTCTCCGTATATAAGGGGATGAGCGGCTCTCGGCGTCACCGAAGCACCGTGCTTGACCGGCTCGAGTTCAAGATTCGCAGCAGTAGGTGACAGGTTGTGGCATCTACTGCGGGCAGAATCAGGATCATGCCGAAAACGTCCGCGCGACTGCTGGCCCTGCTGTCGTTGCTGCAGACCCGCCGGGACTGGTCCGGCACCGTGCTGGCCGACCGCCTGGACATCAGCCTGCGCACCGTGCGCCGCGACGTCGACCGGCTGCGCGAGCTCGGCTATCCCATCGTCGCGGTCAAAGGCCCGGAGGGCGGCTACCGGCTCAGTGCGGGCACCGAACTGCCCCCACTGTTGTTCGACGACGATCAGGCGGTCGCTCTCACTGTCGCTCTGCAGATCGCCGCGACCACCCCCGGCAGCGGCCTCGCCGAGGCCGCCGAACGGGCGCTGAACACCATCCGCCAGGTGATGCCCTCCCGGCTACGTCACCGCATCACCGCACTCGACGTCACCGCCGTCGAGCGGCCCACCACACGGCCGGCCGAACCGGTCGACGCCGACGTGCTCCTGACCATCAGCGCCGCCGTTCGCGCCCGCGAGATCCTGCGCTTCGACTACGGCTCCGACAGCACGAAGCCGCCGCGTCGCACCGAACCACACCACGTGATCACCTGGGACGGGCGGTGGTACCTCGTCGCGTGGGACCTCGACCGTGACGGCTGGCGTACCTTCCGCGCCGACCGGATGAGCCTGCGCACCCCCAACGGGCCACGCTTCACTCCCCGTGCGCTGCCCGGCGGAGACGTTGCCGCGTACGTCACCGGCGTCTTCCGTGGTTCCGAGGACGCTTCGGGGAACTGGCCGTGCCAGGGCACGGTGCTCCTCGACCTGCCGGCCGCCACCGTGGCCCTCTACACCCGCGACGGCCTCGTCGAGCAGATCGCCCCCGACCGCTGCCGACTCACCCTCGGGTCCTGGTCCTGGCCCAGCCTCGCCGCCGCCATCGCCCGCTACGACGCCGACATCGACGTCGTCGGCCCCGACGAACTGACCGAGGCATTCGCGCATCTCGCCCGCCGATTCACCCGAACCGCAGCAGGCCACACCGCCACCCAGTTACCTACAGGTGATGGTGATGCTCACGAGGCCCCTCGGCGGTGAAGACTGTTGCGTACGGCCGGTGACGAGGTCAGGTCTGCACTGGACGACCGCACGGCAGACGGCCATCGAGAGGATGACCGTCGACAACGTGCCGACGTGGACGGCTTCGGCCAAGCCCCGGTCGATCGAGATCATGGAGGCGAGTCCCCCTCCCGGCAATCGTGCGCCCCCGACCTGCCCGCGTCCTCGACCCCATCGACCCCGAGCTGGCCGCCCGGATCCAGGGCCGCCCCTCGACCGGCTCAAGTAGCCGAGCAGCTCTCTGCTCCCGCGTCCCACATACCGAAACTGCGGGAAATCGTGAAGCGACCTTCGGCGACCCGAGTCCTGGAGGCAATCGCCCCAGGTGCGGGCCTAGATCAACTGCTTGTCGTTGTTGTGGTCTGGAAACTACGGACGGGCCTCTCGTGGTGGGTCGGCCAGATGTGCGCCAGGACCTCGTCGTCGACGTCGCGGCCGGTCCGGCGCAGGGCGGCCAGGCCAAGGCCGTGGTACTCCGTGGACCAGCACCCGAAGCCGCGCCAGTTCCTCCGCCGAGAACACATCCTGAATCGCCACGAACCCACCTTATGAGCATCGACCATCACGAAACGGACGCTAGGGCTCGGGACAGAGCTTGATCAACCCTCAGTTCTCAGCGTTGCTTTGGTCTGGACTACGGACGGGCCACTGAAGATCCGTGAACACCGACGGGGAGAACAACAGAACAGTCATTATGATGTACGGCCACTTTGCCCGCTATGTCCGTCCTGATTACTGGATTACCGGCAATATTTATCCAGTAATTCGGTCATCTTTCGACAGTCGTCCGCTCGGTGCGCGATGCCAACGACGGTGGGACGCCCGGCTCACCGACGCCGCCCGGCGCGGCCCGGCGCGGCCTGACCCCACTGTTTCTGGACCCACGTCGCCCCGTACGGCGAAGTCAAGCTCGACATGACCAGCCGTCTCGCGTTGAGCGTGGCCCCGCTCACCACCAGCGCCAGCACGGCCGGGCCATAGTCAGGTACGGCTAATCCCTGTCCGACTATGGCCCGGCTGCGGGCGGATTGGGATCAGGTCGTGTGGCGGATGATCGAGTCGGCGATCCGCTCGGTGAGCCCCGGCGAGAAGAACGGGTGGTGGCCCATTCCCGGCACGATCTCCAGGCGGGCCGCCGGGATCTGCGCCGCGAGAGCTTCGCCGTGGGCTTGAGGGAACAGCGGGTCATCGCTGCCGTGCAGGACCAAGGCCGCGGCGGTGATGCGGGACAAGGAGGCCCGCCGGTCGTCGTCCCAGCGCCGACCGGCCAGATCGTGATTCGAGGCCGCAGCGATGTCGTTGGCCCTGGCGTAACAGTGTTCGACGAACCGCCGCGCGGCCGGCTCGTCGAAGGGCAGGACATCGCCGTTGAGCACTCGCCAGGTCTGTACGTCGGCGTCCATCCGCTGCTGGGCCGTCGCACGGGGTGCCTTCGCCGAGTCCATCACGTGGTTGAGGAACCGTGCCGTCGGAGGCGGGAGTTCGCCGGCCGCAGCTGGTTGACCAGCCATCGCCCGCGCCCACGCTGGGCCGGGGTTGTTCCCCATGGGAGAGGATGCCATGGCCGTCAGCGTGCGGACGCGGGCCGGCTGATGCACGGCGAGCCACTGCCCGATCGCCGCGCCCAGCGACGTCCCGACGATGTGCGCGGCCGTGACGCCGTAACCGTCCAGAACGGCGGCCGTGTCAGCTGCCATGTCGGCAAGCGCGTACGGGTGCGTGGTGAAATCGACGGAGTCGGAACGGCCGGTGTCCCGGTGATCGAACCGGATCACCTTGCCGGCCGCTCTCCACCAGAGCCTCCACAAGCTCATCGGGCCAGCCGATGCCCTGCGTGGAGGTGCCCATGACCAACAGACGGTGGGGTCATCAGGCCGACCGAAACGCTCGGTCCACAACCGAACTTGCCCGGAACGAACGAACTTCTCCTCACCAGTAAGCATGCCGGGCACCGTAGCGGTCACCGGATAGACCGAAAGCCGCTACCTGTTGTAGCCGAAAGAGGCGCTCATGAGATAATGAAGACGCCGCATCCTGAACGGAACGCGCCGCACCTCGGCTGCCGACAACCCCGGTTAACCAGGTGACCGGGGGCGCGCACGAGTGTGATGATCGTCGGATGGTGACCGAGGGATCGTTGTCCGGACGCGACGTACGGCAGGCGGCCGACGAGATGGCGCGGACCCTTGGTCCGTACACGGATCGGGACTGGACCGCCACCGCCGGTGGCCTTGACTGGTCGTGCTGGACTACCGCCGCGCACGTCGCCCACGACCTGCTCGGCTACGCCACCCAACTGACCGGCCGACCCGACACCGGTTACCTCCCCCTCGACCTGCGGGTCCGCCCCGACGCCACTCCGGCGCAGGTGCTGAGCGTGGTCGCCGCCAGCTCCGGGCTGCTCGCGGCCGCCGTCGACACCGCCCCGGCCGACGTCCGCGCCTGGCACTGGGGGCCGTGTGACCCGCCCGGCTTCGCGGCGATGGGTGTCGCCGAGACCCTGCTGCACACGTACGACATCGCCCGAGGACTGGCGATCGGCTGGCGGCCACCGGCGGCACTCAGCGCGGCGGTGCTGCGGCGGCTCTTCCCCGACGCCCCCGACGGTGATCCGGCCGAGATGCTGCTGTGGATGACCGGCCGCACTGCGCTACCCGACCGACCCCGGCGTACCGGGTGGAGTTGGCGGGCGGCGCTGAGTTGAGCTTGCCCACCCCGAGGTGATCTGCCAGACGATGACAGACGATCATCCGAGGCAGGCCCGCAGCGCGGGTGCTACGCGCTCCACAACACCGTGGGAAGCCCGGGTGGCGGCATCGCCAGCCGATCACCAGGCGGTCGACGAGGGCGCAGCCCAGAGTTACCGCCACCCCCTGCCGTGGGTGGAGGCACCGGCCAGCGTCACGGCTGCCGCGATGATGGGAAGCAGGGTCTCTCCACAGTCGACGGGGTTGTCCGTGGCCCAGCAGAGGTAGCCGTCGGGACGAAAGAGCAGGGCGGCAGCACCCACCTCGTCGCTGCAGGTGGCACGGACGAGGTCGACTCGGGCCGGGAGTGGGAGGGCGGTCGGGACGACTCCGTCCAGATCGAGCAGGACGGCGTGCCCCGCACCGAACAGCGCCGACAGTCGGGTAGGGCCTGCTGCGGTCACCAGGTCGACGTCCGGCATCCGCTGCCCGGTGAGCGGGTGCTCGCCGGACAGTTCGTAGCGCAGCGACAGGCCGGACAACAGCCCGGCGAGGTGCCGGTTGGTGTCGGGCAGTCGCAGCAGGTCGATGAAGATGTCGCGCAGGGCGGCCACGTCCTCGCTGGGGCGCGGGTCGGCCAGGACCCGCTGTGCCGATGTGTGGTGCAGGACCTGGGCTCCGACCGGATGCCGTTCGGCGTGGTAGCTGTCCAGGAGGCCGTCCGGCGCCTGGTCCTGGACGGCCGCGGCCAGTTTCCAACCGAGGTTGAACGCGTCCTGCACGCCGAGGTTCAGACCCTGGCCGCCCAGCGGCGGGTGGATGTGTGCGGCGTCCCCGGCGAACAGGACGCGGCCCGCGCGGTAGTGCTCCAGTTGTCGCGTGGCGTCGGTGAACCGGGAGGAGTTGTCCACCGCGCCGAGAGTGGTCTCCTCGCCGTACACCGCGTGCAGCGCGGCGGTGATCTCCTGGTGGGTGACGGGGGTGTCGCGAGTGTCGTCCGTCTGGTCGGCACGCCCGAAGGTGAACCGGTACCGGTCGCCACCGACCGGACCCAGCATGGCCCAGTAGCCGCCACCCTGACGGGTCATCGTGCTCATGTGCCCCATCTGTTGCGGCACCAGCGACGAGACGGCAGACAGCCGGATGTCGGCCAGCACCGCCTGCTGAGTTCCGGGCCTACCGGGAAACGGCAGGCCGAGCAGTTTGCGCACCGTACTGTGGCCGCCGTCGCACGCCGCCAGATAGCGTGCCCGCACCCGCAGACCGTCCGCCGTCACCGTCACGCCGTTGCCGTCCGACTCGACTCCCGAGACCGCAGCGCCGCGCAGAAGCCGGGTGCCGGCGGCGGTCGCCCGCTGTTCCAGCACCTCCTCGACCTCCCACTGGGGAATCGCGATCGGAAAGGGATGTCTGGTACGCCACGGGGCACAGTCCAAGGGCACCGGCAGGGCCGCGAAGTGCCCGCCCACCGGCTCGCGCGGCGTGGCCCGCTGCAGCAGCGGCTCCAGCAGGCCGCGCATCTCCAACAGTTCGGCGGTACGGGGCTGAATCCCACCGCCCTTCACCTGCTCGATGCGCCCGGGCAGCTTCTCCAGCACGAGGGTCTCCACACCGGCCAGCGCCAGTTCGCACGCCAGCATCAGCCCGGTCGGGCCCGCGCCCGCGATGACGACCTCGGTCTCGATCTCCGTCAGCACCGTCATTCCCCCTCAATTCTCGCCTCAGAGCAAAAGTACACCCAGTGCAAAATTACTTCGAGGTAACTTTTGCTACGGTGGGGGTCGTGGACGGCAGGCCAGGACTTCGGGAACGCAAGAAGCAGCGGACCCACGCGGCGATCTCCGAGGCGGCGATCGCGCTGTTCCTCAGACACGGCTTCACCCAGGTCTCGGTGGCCCAGGTGGCCGAGGCGGCAGAGGTATCCAGACGCACGCTTTTCGCGTACTTCCCGACCAAGGAAGACCTCGTGGTGCACCGTCTCGCCGACCACGAGACCGAAGCCGGCCGGGTGGTGCGGGCCCGGCCGGCCGGCACCACCCCGCTGACCGCACTGCGCGAGCACTTCCTCCGCGGGTTGCGCGAGCGGGATCCGATCACCGGGCTCAACGACAGCTCCGACGTACGCAGGCTCAACCGGATGATCCTCGACGTGCCCTCGCTGGTGGCCCGGATGCAACGGTTCAAGACCGGCGCGGAACGCGCACTAGCCGAGGCGTTGCAGGAAACTGCGGCCACGCCGGAGCTCACCGCGCGGCTCGCCGCCGCCCAGATCGTCGCGGTGCAGTGGGCGTTGGCACAGGACAACGCCGAGCGCCTGGCACACGGCGAGCCCGCCAGTGAGCGCTATGCGGGTGCCGTCAACGACGCCGAGCATGCGTTCGCGTTGCTGGAGAACGGACTGCGCGACCTGACCCCGCGGCAGTGAAGTGGAGCCTCCGGCGGCGAGCCCGGAGATCCTGACGCCGCCGGACACCAGTCAGAAACTGCCGAAGCACGGATCGACCTGGCAGTCAGGAGGGTTGGACCTCGTCGAAGAGGGCGAGGGCGTCGGCGGGGTCCGGGCTCACGAGGCGTTCCAGGCCGGCCGTCGTGATCTTCGCCCACCTGGCGGCCCGTGCCCACATCTGTTCCTCGAGGGCGCGGACCGCCTCGTCCAGGTCTCCGGGGCCGGCGGCGATGGACTCGGCGAGCTGGGCGCCTTCCAGCATCGCGAGGTTCGCGCCGGCCCCCAGCGGGGGCATCAGATGGGCGGCGTCGCCCAGTAGCGTCACCCCGGGGACGTGGGTCCAGGTGTGGGATACGGGCAGGGCGTAGAGGGGCCGGTGGAGGAAGGCGGTGCCGTGGTGGAGGAGGTCGAGGACGGGAGCGGCCCAGCCGTCGAACAGAGCCAGCAGGCTCGATCGCACGGCCTCCATGTCGGCCAGGTCCAGGTTCGTGTGCCAGTCCAACGGCGCGCGGAACTGGGCGTACACCTTGACGTGGCCGCCGCTGTTGCGCTGGGCGACGAGAGCCCGGTTCGCGCCGTACACGGCCATGGAACCGTCGCCGATCAACCGGGCGAGGTCGGGGTGGCGGGTGTCGACATCGTCGAGGGAGGTCTCGACCAGGGTGACCCCGGTGTAGTGCGGTGTCGCCGACGAGACCGCCGGGCGGATCCGTGACCAGGCACCGTCCGCGCCGACCACGAGGTCGAACGTCTCCTGTCGTCCGTCCGCGAAATGGACCAGCGCGCCATCCCGGGTTCCCGGCACCACCTGTGTCACGCCCCGACCCCACTGGACGTCGAGAGGGCCGAGCAGCAGGTTACGGAGTTGCCCGCGGTCGATCTCGGGATTGGCCCGATCGTCTGGACGGGGCCGCCAGTCCCGCAGGACGGTCCCGTCCGTGTCCAGGATGCGCATGGCCTGCCCCTCGGGGCGAGACAGCGCCTGGAACTCCGCCAGCAGCCCCGCCTTGTCCAGCGCGAGCTGACCCAGCCCTTCGTGCAGGTCCAGCGTGCCGCCCGGCGGGCGGGCGTCGCGGGCGGGATCGCGTTCGAGGACGGCGACGGGGTGGCCATGGCGGTGCAGGACCCGGGCGAAGGTGAGGCCGGCAGGGCCGGCCCCGACCACGGCGATACGATGTCTCATACCGATACACTGTATTTCCCCGTCGCGATGGACCGCAACAGAACGGTGTGACCATGACTGTGTGGGACCGGCCGGAACCGCCGAATCGCCCCGTGCCGCTCGACCGGGAGCGGATCGTCGCCGCCGCCGTCGCGCTGGCCGACGAAGGCGGGCTGGACGCGGTGTCGCTGCGCAAGGTCGCCGCCCGGCTGAACGCCGGCCCGATGCGGCTGTACGGGTACATCTCCACCAAACAGGAGTTGTTCGATCTCATGGTGGACGAGGTCTACGCCGAGATCATCCCGGAGGAGCAGCCCGATGACTGGCGGGAGGCACTGAGTGTCCTCGCCCACCGCACCAGGCAGTCCGCTCTCCGTCACCAATGGCTGGCCGACCTGCTCGGCGGCCGTCCGGTCCTGGGTCCGAACGGCCTCGCCGTGGCCGAGGCCACCCTGGCCGCCCTCGACGGCCTCGCCGACATCGACACCGTCATGCGGGCCGTGGAGACGGTCAGCGCCTACTTCACCGGCGCGATCAGGCGCGAGATCGCAAACCTGCGGGCCGAGCGCGCCACGGGCCTGTCCAAGCGCGACTGGCAGCGCGCCTCCGGCCCACATTTGACGAGAATGCTGGCCACGGGCCGCTTCCCGGCGCTGACCAGGGCCGTGTACGACGGCACGGACGTGGACGCTGAGGCCTCCTTCGCGACCGGCCTGGACTGGGTCCTCGACGGCGTGGCCGCCAGACTCACCCGGCCGCCGGCGTGACGCGGCACGCACCGGCCGGGACATGGCACGTACCGTCGACCGCTACCGGCTGCACGCTGTTGCTGTTCTACCCGGCGGGCTAGCGGCCTGTGCGCCCACCCCGGCGACGGTCGTCACGCCCACCGCCACGGCCAGCGCCACCGTCGCCGGGGACGAATCGAGGATTCCGTCACGCCCGGGACGGAGGCGACGGCCGCGTTCCGGGCGGCGCGGTGGGCCCGCCACTGGCGCAACACCGCCTCGGTGTCGACCGGGCGGACCACCACCCGGGGACCGGACGGGTACCGCAGCCAGGCGACGATCTCCCGGTTGAGCGCCCCGACGAACTCCCGGACCGACTCCTCGGTGGGTAGGTCGCGGACCTCGTCGGGAACCTGCTCGGCCCGGCGGCGCAGCTGCAACGGAGTGGGCAGCAGCAGGTCGGTGGGCAGCGCCTCCCGTTCCAGGAAGCTCTTGATCCACCAGGACTCGTCGTAGGGGAGGTCACGGCCGGGAATCGGCTTGCCCATACCCGGCAGGTTGTCGAACTCGCCCCGCTCCTGGGCGCTGCGGATCTGCGCCTCGACCGCCGCCTCCCACGCGTCCACCATCCCCGGGACACCTCCCACGCCCACCGTATCCGTCCTGGTCGTCACCGGTGCAGCGCCGGCCGGGCGGGCGGCATTCCCGCCCCGGGGCCGGGCGGAAGTGGCGGAAGACCGGTGTCGGGTGCCTCGTTCAGGAACGGTGGCGGACGTGGCGGTGCCCGTCGAGCGGAAACGGCGGTCGGGCCGACAACAGCTCGACGAAGGAGTACCCGCTCTTCTCCGCCACCCGGCAGGACGCCGGGTTGTCCACCTGGTGCAGCAGTTCCAGACGGACCAGCCCGGTCGCGGCGAACCGGGTGAAGGCCCACCGGCTCACCGCGTCCACCGCCCGGGGAGCCACCCCCCGGCCGCGCGCCGGCCCGGCCGTCCAGTAGCCGATCTCCGCATCGGCGCGTCCCGGCACCACGTCCTTGAGCAGGACGCAGGCGACCAGCCGCTCACCGTCGGAGCCGGGCTCGCAGACGGCGAAGCTGAACCGGCGGCCCGCCGCCCAGCCCTGCCGGTTGCCGGCCACCCAGCGCCTCGCCTGCGCCGGGGTGGTCAACGGGTTGCGGGTCCGGGCCCGCAGTTCCGGATCCCGGTGCGCCTCGACCAGCGCGTCGACGTCGTCGTCGCGCCAACAGCGCAGGACCAGGCCGGGAGCGGCGACGGTGGGGGCGGCCCGCAGGATCATGGACATCTGAGCAGTGTGGCCGGTGCTCCCACCCGCCGGAACCCCTGCGATCGGCGGTGAACACGCTGATCGTGCCGCCGCGGCTCGGTCTCGGCGTTCCTGGCACGTCGGGTCAGCCGGGCGACGGGCGGGCCGCCACCGGTGCGGCGGGCTCCCGGTTCACCGGGCCGTCCACGGCGGCCACGGCCAGCCCCATGGCGAAGAACATCACCGACAGGTTCATGTCGGTGAAGCCGTAGAACGGGGCGAGGGCGAGGGCGACCACCGGCACCACGCTCAGCCACCGGCCGGCCGGGGACACCGCGACCGCCGTGGTGCGGATCAGCACCACGAGCAACGCGAGCAACGCCAGAAGGGCAGGGATGCCGTGGCTGTACATGGTCAGCCAGACCTGCCCCTGGGTGCCGAGCGGCTCCGCGCCGGTGGTGGTGTCGGCGCTGCGCGGCGCACCGTAGCCGAGCAGCGGCGAACGCAGCACCGCGTCGAGGGTCTGCCGGTACAGGTCGGCACGGTCGCGGGTCGAATCGGTGTTCTCCACCCTGTTCATGATCATGTCGCCGACCGGGACGACCAGGGTGACCACCCAGGCCACCGCCACACCGGCCGTGATCGTGCCGATCAGCCGGACGTCGCCCCGCAGCAACGCGCGCAGCCCCAGGTAGACCAGCCCCACCCCGAGGCCGATGAACATCCCCCGGTTGAGGGTGAGGAACGCCGGCACCAGGGCCAGCGGCAGGGACACCATCAGCACCGCGCGCAGCGCGCCGGTACGCACCGACGACAGGTACGCCAGCACGCACGGCACGAGCAGCGCGAAACCGGTCCCCCAGTTGTTGGTGTACGGGTACGGGGCCGCCGTGCGGTAGTACGGGTTACGGCCGGTGGGGTTGAACTCGGTGGAGTGCACGTGGGTGACCGCCCGGATCATCCGCTGCCCGGCCAGCCCGTCGGGCAGCAGCAACTCCACCGGGGTGGTCAGCGCGAGGCGGGGAGCCAGCACGCCGACCCAACCGAGCATGACCATCGCCAGCCAGAAGAACAGCACCGGCTGGAACAGTCGTTCCCAGCGTGCGCCCTGCCGCGCGGCGGTGTAGACGTACAGGTAGACCACGAAGGCGGTCAGCACGAAACCGACCCGTAGGCCGTAGACGAGCAGGCCGCTGGCTTTCTCGAGGCGGGTGGCACTGACCAGGACCAGCCCGACGAGGACGAACCAGAGCGCCGAGCCGGGCGGCCAGGCCACCCGGCCATGGGCGAGCAGGACCACCACCAGCAGCATCCCGAACAGCGTCCAGCCCAGGTAGAGGCCACCGAGCAGCCACCACAGCGGCATCGCCGCGAACATCACGTACAACGGCCAGTGCGGCAGCGCTCGTTGCGGGGCCGCGTACCTCGTCCACACCGGGGAAGGTTAGGCCGGGGCGCCCCGGGCGGTCATCGGCGGGGCGGCCGGGGCGGGCTCCACCGACGCGCCGGTGGGACGGCCGCCCCGGATGCGGCACGCCGCGACAGCACCCTGCCGGCCGGATCGCCGGTCAGCGGGGGTGTTCGCGGATCACCGCCGTGCCACCGGCCGGCAGGGTCACCGCGCCGTCGGCGGGGACGCCGGTCAGCAGGTCCACCCCCTCGACCGGCACCCGCTGTGGCCGGTCGGTGTGGTTGAGCAGGAACAACCAGCTCGTTTCGGGGTTGGCCCGGCGTACCGCCTCCACCCCGGGTGGGGCGTCCGGGCAGACCGGCTGCACGCCGGCGGCCCGGGCCGCCTCGGTGACCAGCCGCCGGTAGGTGCCGTCGTCGGGTCGGGTCGACAGGTACCAGGTGGTGCCGGCTCCGGCCCGGTGCCGGGTCACCGCCGGTCGGCCGTCGAGCACCCCGCCGACGTACGCGCAGACCGTCTCGGCGCCGCACGGGTGGACGGTCTCCGACCAGATCCGGCCGGTCCCGCCGCCGGAGAGCAGCACCTGCTCGTCGGCGGCGAGTGGATGGAACTCCTCCACCCGCAGACCGAGCAGGTCACGGTACGCGCCGGGGTAGCCGCCGAGGCGGATCCGGGCGTGCGGGTCGGCGACCCCGCTGAGATAGCTGACCAGCAGGTGCCCGCCCGCCTCGACATGGGCGCGGACCCAGTCGGCGGTGGCGTCGGAGGCCAGGTAGAGGGCGGGCAGGACGAGCAGCCGGTACCGGTCGAGGGGGTCACCGGGCAGCACCACGTCGCAGCCGTACCCGGCCCGCCACAGCGCCCGGTGCGCCGCGGCCACCTCGGCCTGCCCGTCGAGCAGCTCCGACGGCATGCCGGGGTGGCGCAGCGCCCAGCCGCTGGCGGCGTCCCAGGCCAGCGCGACGGATGCCGCCACCTCGCCGGCGGTGACCTCGGCGAGCCGGTCGAGGGTCTCGCCGAGTTGCACCGACTCCCGGAACACCCGGCTGTCGGCCCCGGTGTGCGGCACCAGGGCGGAGTGGAAGCGTTCCGCGCCGCCGGCCGGGGCCCGCCACTGGAAGAACATCGCCCCGCGGGAGCCGCGTGCGACGTGGGAGAGGCTGTGCCGGGCCATCCGGCCGGGTTCCTTGGTGTGCGACCGGCCAGTGGTGTGGATCTGGCTGGCGGCGCTCTCCATCAGCAGCCACGTCGCCGGTGCGTCGGCGCGTTGCGGGGTGGCGGGGTTGGGGTGGGGACCACCGGTGCGCCGTCGCCCGTGCCGGGCCCAGCCCCGGGCCAGGTCGGCGGCGAGGGCGGTCTGCTCCTCGGCGCCGCCGTCGACCGCCCACGGGTAGTGGTCGACGGCCACCACGTCCACCTCGGCCGCCCAGCGGGCGTGGTCGACCGGCACCCAGTCGCCGAGGACGTAGTTGGTGGTCACCGGGATCGCCGGGTTGGCCGCCTTCAGCAGGTCGCGTTGTTCGACGTACGCGGCGAGCAGGGTGTCCGACCAGAACCGCCGGAAGTCCAGCAGTTGGCCGGGGTTGCCGAGGTACTGGGTGGCCCGGGGGGTGCTCACGTACGCCCAGTCGGCGTAGTGCTGGCTCCAGAAGCTGGTGGCCCAGGCGGCGTTGAGGGTGTCCAGGTCGCCGTGCCGGTCGATGAGCCAGCGACGGAAGGCGGCCTCGGTGTGCGGGCAGTGGCAGGTGGTGCCGTACTCGTTGTGCACGTGCCACAGGGCCACCGCCGGGTGGTGGGCGTAGCGGGCGGCGAGGGTGGCGGCGATGCCCCGGGCGGCGGCCCGGTAGGCGGGGGCGGCAGCGCAGTAGGTGTCCCGGCTGCCGTGGTGCAGCCGGACGCCGTCGGCGGTGACCGGCAGCGCGTCGGGGTGCGCCAACGAGAACCAGGGCGGCGGGGAGGCGGTCGGGGTGGCCAGCGCGACCCGGATGCCGCCGTCGTGCAGCAGGTCCAGCACCTCGTCGAGCCACCCGAAGTCGTAACGGCCGGGGGCGGGTTCCAGTCGGGACCAGGCGAAGACACCGACGGTCACCAGGTTGACCCGGGCCCGGCGCATCAGGTCGACGTCCTCGCGCCAGGTGGCGGCGGGCCACTGCTCGGGGTTGTAGTCACCGCCGTGGCAGAGTCGCCCGTCGCGCAACATGCCCACCGTCCCGTCGACTTTGTTGGTTAGGTGTCCAAACTATGGAGGTGGTTTGCCCATGTCAATCGGGTAGCTCTCGGGCGAATCGAACTCCCTCGTTGACAGTTCGTTGGGAAGGCAAAGAAACTGTCGGTACCGCCGGAAAGCTCCAGAGGAGACGCCGATGCCGTACCGACCGCCGTTGGTCCCGTACGAGACCTTCGTGGCCGACCCACCCGACCTGCCCGTACGGCAGCCGGGGGAGGACGGGGTGGCCACGGTCGGCCGGGCCGAGGTCGTCGCCACCGATGCGCACGGTGTGACGTTCAAGGCCGGCCTGTCCGACGGCGGCAGTCTGGTGGTCCGGGTCGACGCCGCCGGGCACGGCGTGATCCGGGTACGCCTCACCGACGACCCGCAGGCCCGCACCCGCTCGGCCCGCGCCCTGCCCCTGGTCCACCCCCGGGCCCACCTCGCCGCGATCACCGTGGACGACACCCACGTGCACATCGACGCCGGGGCGGCCGTCGCCGAGATCCGCCTCGACCCGTGGCACCTGCGGTTCCTCGCCCCCGACGGCCGGGTGCTGATCGACCAGGACCCGGGCACCCGGGACATCAGCGGCCGACGCCGCACCCTGCCGTTCGGCCGCAGCAGCGCCGACGGCACGCACGTCGCCTGGCACGAGAGCTTCGTCGCGTTCGGCGACGAACGGTTCGTCGGCTTCGGGGAGAAGTTCACCCCGCTGGACAAGCGCGGCCAGCGGGCGCTGATGTGGAACTACGACGCCTTCGGCGGCGAGTCCGACCGCTCCCACAAGAACGTGCCGTTCTACCTGTCCAACCGGGGCTACGGGGTGCTGGTCGACAGCGGCATGCCGGTGCAGTTCGACGTATGCCAGTCCACCCACAGCACCGTGCAGATCCTCGTCCCGGACGACCTGATCGACTACTACGTGCTGGCCGGCCCCACCCCCACCGAGGTGCTGGACCGCTTCGACGAGTTGACCAGCCGGCCGTACCTGCCGCCGAAGTGGGCCTTCGGGGCCTGGATCTCCTCCGGGTTCTTCCCCGACAGCCAGCAGCGGGTGCTGGAGCGGGCCCGCCGCATCCGGGAGCGGGACATCCCCTGCGACGTGCTGCACCTGGACTGCTACTGGCAGGTCGCCGGCCGCTGGTCGGACCTGCGTTGGGACGACGAGGCGTTCCCCGACCCGACCGGGATGTTGGAGACCCTCACCGGGCAGGGCTTCCGGGTCTGCCTCTGGATGAACCCGTACCTGATGACGGACAGCCCGCTCTACGCCGAGGCGGCACGGGCCGGGTACTTCCTGCACCGCGCCGACGGCAGCACGTACGTCGCCAATGTCTGGCACGGCAGCTACCCGGCCAGCGCCATCGTCGACTTCACCAACCCCGACGCGGTCGCCTGGTTCCGGGGACTGCTGCGACCGCTGCTCGAGCAGGGGGTGGCGGTGTTCAAGACCGACTTCGCCGAGGCGGTGCCGGCCGACGCGGTGGCACACAACGGGATGACCGGCGTCGAACTGCACAACGTCTACACCCTGCTCTTCAACGACCTCGTCGCCGACCTCACCGAGGAGGTGGCCGGGCACCGCACGGTGTGGGCCCGCTCGTCGTACCTGGGTGGGCAGCGGCACAGCGCGCAGTGGAGCGGGGACGTCAACGCCACCTGGCCCGGACTGGCCAGCACCCTGCGCGGCGGGTTGTCGCACGGGCTGTCCGGGGTGCCGTTCTGGAGTCACGACACCGGGGGCTTCCACGGCACCCCGGACCCGGAGCTGTACGTGCGGTGGACCCAGTTCGGGGCGCTGTCACCCCTGGTGCGGCTGCACGGAACCACCAGCCGGCTGCCCTGGGACTTCCCCGCCGAGACCGAGCGGGACGCGGTGTCCGCCCTGCGGCTGCGCTACCGGCTGATGCCGTACCTGTGGTCGGCGGCGGTGGAGGCGGCGCGCACCGGGGCGCCGATGATGCGGGCGCTGCTCGTCGACACCCCCGACGACCCGACCGCGTGGACGACCGACCTGCAGTACCGGCTCGGCACCGACCTGCTCGTCGCCCCGGTCACCGACCCGTCCGGGCAGCGCGCCGTCTACCTGCCCACCGGCGACGACTGGATCGACGTCGGCACCGGTGAGCGGCATCCCGGTGGCCGGCACCTGCGGGTGACCGTGCCGCTGCACCGGATGCCGCTCTACGTGCGCCACGGCGCGCTGGTCCCGGTCGTGCCGCCGGCCGGCACCGTCACCGACGGGCCGTTCGACGACGTCACCCTGGTCAGTTGGGGTGGCGTGCACACCCGGACGGTGGTGCACGACGTCGACGGCGACACGGTGGTGGAGGCGGTCCGCGACGGCGACACGTTGCGGGTGCGCACCGACGGGCCGCTGCGGGTACGGCGGCTGAGCGTGGTCGGCGGGAGCGCCCCGCGGCAACTGCTGCTCAACGGCGAACCGGTCACCGGGACACCGTTCGAGGACTGGTTCCCGCGCCACTGAACCACCCGCGCCGTGTCCGGCCCCGCAGTGGTGGTGTCGGGCACCACGCGGGTGTGCCGGACCCGGGCGTACCGCTAGAATTAGTTGAGTTTCCAGCCGAATAGACTTCCCGACGGTGCACCGGCCCGCCGACGTCGTCGCTCCCCGCCGCCACGGCGTACCCGCCCGCGGTGGCGGTGGGCGATGATGCACCGGCGCGGCACCACCCACACCGTAGGGCGCAGGGAGCGGGCAGATCGTGATCAGCATCCACAACGAACCGCAGCCGACCGACCTGGGCGACGTCCGGGTGGCCAACCGGGCCGTGGTCCTGCGGCACGTCCGCCTGCACGCGCCCTGCTCACGGGCCGACATCGCCGCCACCACCGGGCTCAACAAGGCCACCGTCTCCAGCCTGGTCAGCGAGCTGCTCGACCGGCGGCTGGTCCGCGAGACCGGGCTGACCGAGAACCGGGTCGGGCGACCGGCCACCATGCTCGTCCTCGACGGCGCCCCGTACGCGGCGCTGGGTCTGCAGATCGGGGCGGACGACCTGGTGGTGGTCGCGGTGGACCTGGGCGGCAACCGGCTGCTCACCTGGCGACGGGCGTTCCCCGCCCCCACCGCCTCCCCCGCCGAGACCGTCCGGGCCCTGGTCACCCTGGCCCGGCGCGCGATCGGTCGGGTCACCGGGCAGGGGCGTACCGTGCTCGGCCTCACCGTCGGGGTGCCCGGCCTGGTCGACAACGCCGGGGGCGTGCCGCTGGCCAGCGGTCTGGGCTGGCGCGACGTGCCGCTCGCCGCCGACCTGCGGGCCGCGCTGCGGGAGACCGGTTTCACCGTCGCCGTCGACACCGACGCCAACCTCGCCGTCCTCGCCGAGCAGCGACACGGCGCGTACGCCGGGACCACCGACCTGGTCCACCTCACCGGCGGTGTCTCCGTCGGCGCCGGGGTGCTCGCCGGCGGTCGGCTGCTGCGCGGCAGCCGGGGCCACGCCGGCGAGCTCGGCCACCTCTGCCTCGACCCGGCCGGGTCGCGGTGCCCGTGCGGGCGACGCGGCTGCCTGTCCGCGCTGATCGCGCTGCCGGCCGTGGTCGCCCGCCTGCTCCCCGACACCGCGCAGGACGGCCCGGTCACCGACTACCTGCCGGAGGTCGACCGGATCGTGGCGTTGGCCCGGCAGGGGGATCCGTCCGTGCTGGCGGGGCTCGCCGAGATCGGCCAGCACCTCGGTCACGGGGCGTCGGTCCTGGCCAACCTGCTCAACCCCGAGGCGATCGTGGTGGGTGGGCACCTGGCCACCCTGGCGCCCTGGCTGCTGCCGGCGGCCCGGACGGAGCTGGTCGCGCGGACCCTCGCCCCGCAGGCCGGTGGCTGCCGGCTCGACGTCTCCACGCTGGACTCCACCGCCACCGCGCTGGGCGGCGCGACCGCCGCGTTGGCCACCATCGAGGCCGGTCGACTCCCGGTCGGCTGATCCGGGTATCGGTCACCCCTTGACCGGCCGACGCGCAGGTGCCAACCTCGAACCGCCGCCCCGTCGTTCGGGCACCCGGGGCGGCATGTTTTCCGCAGTCGTCGAAGCGCTTCGCCGCTCCGGGCCGACGACTGTCGGCCCCACCATCGCGCAATGCCGCACGTCCTCACGGCTGTTGAAGCGCTTCGACTGCCGGCCGGCGCCTCACCGCGAGCCCACCGGAAGGTAAACGCAGATGAACGACCCCACCGACCGCGCCACCGGACCGTCCCCCCAGGCGCAGGCCGACGACCTGTTGGCCCAGCTCACCCTGCCCGAGAAGCTCGGCCTGCTGCACCAGTGGCAGGCCCCCGTGCCACGCCTGGGCCTGCCCGGCTTCCGCACCGGCACCGAGGCGCTGCACGGGGTCGCCTGGCTCGGCCCGGCCACCGTCTTCCCGCAGGCCGTCGGCCTGGCCAGCAGCTGGAACCCCGAGCTGATCCGGGCGGTGGGCGCCGCCGTCGGCGACGAGGTCCGGGTCAAGCACCAGGCCGACCCGGTCGCCGTCGGACTCAACGTGTGGGCGCCGGTGGTCAACCCGCTGCGCGACCCCCGGTGGGGTCGCAACGAGGAAGGCTGGTCGGAGGACCCGTGGCTGACCGGCCGGCTCGCCACCGCCTACGCGTTCGGGCTGCGCGGCGACCACCCCGTCCGGCTGCGCACCGCCCCGACGGTCAAGCACTTCCTCGGCTACAACAACGAGACCGACCGGGCCACCACCTCCAGCGACCTGCCACCCCGGGTGTTGCACGAGTACGAGCTGCCGGCGTTCCGCGCCCCGCTCGCCGCCGGCGCGGCGGTCGCCGTGATGGCCTCGTACAACCTGGTCAACGGGGTGCCCGCGCACCTGACCCCGCTGCTGGACACCGAGCTGCGGCGGTGGACCTCCGACGAGCTGATGGTGGTCGGCGACGCCGGGGCGGTCACCAACATCGCCGGGGTGCAGGGCCACCTGCCCGACCACGTCACCGGCTTCGCCGCCGCCCTGCGCGCCGGCATCGACAACTTCACCGAGGACGACGCCGACAGCGGACAGACCGTACGGCGGCTCACCGAGGCCCTCGACCGGGGGTTGATCGACGAGTCCGACGTGGACCGGGCGGTGCGGCGCATCCTCACCGTCCGGATCCGCCTGGGCGACCTGGACCCACCCGGGAAGGACCCGTTCGCCGGGGTGTCCCCCGACGTGCTCGACAGCCCCGCCCACCGGGAACTGGCCCGCGAGGCCGCCCGACAGTCGATCGTGCTGCTGCGCAACGACGGGCTGTTGCCGCTGCCGGCTGCCACGCCGCCCCGGGTGGCGGTGCTCGGCCCGCTCGCCGACATCGTCTACGAGGACTGGTACTGCGGCGCCCTGCCGTACGCGGTCACCGCCCGGGAGGGCCTGGCCCGGCTGCTCCCGACGGTCACCCACCACGCCGGGACCGACCGGATCGCGTTGCGCGTCGGCGACCGGTACGTACGCTGCCCCCGCTCGTCGGAGGGCGGGCCGCTGACCGCCGACGACGGCCGCGACGGCACCTGGTTCGACGTGTTCGACTGGGGACGCGACGTGGTGGCGTTGCGCGCGGTCGCCAACGGCCGGCACGTCGGCGCCGACGACGACGGGGCGCTGGCCAACGACCGCCCCGGACCGGGCGGCTGGGTGGTCCGGGAGACCTTCCGGTTCCACCACCGCCCCGACGGCACGGCGCTGCTGCACCACCTCGCCACCGGCGCGTACGTGCGGGTCGACGACGACGGTCGGCTGCGCGCCGACGCCACCGACCCGGACACCGCCACCGGGTTCACCGTCGAACTGGTCGTCGACGGCGCGGCCGAGGCCGCCGCGCTGGCCGCCGCCGCCGACGTGGCGGTCGTCGTCCTCGGCAACCACCCGATGGTCAACGGCCGGGAGACCGAGGACCGGGTCGACCTGGCCCTGCCGGGCGGGCAGGACCGGTTGCTGCGCGCCGTGCACGCCGCGAACCCCCGTACGGTGCTGGTGCTCACCAGCAGCTACCCGTACGCGGTGGGTTGGGCGCAGGAGCAGCTACCGGCGGTGCTGTGGTCGGCGCACGGCGGGCAGGAACACGGCACCGCCCTGGCGCAGGTGCTGTTCGGCGCGGCCGACCCCGGTGGCCGGCTCACCCAGACCTGGTACGCCGACGTCGCGGAGCTGCCCGACCTGCTCGACTACGACGTGATCGACGCCGACACCACCTACCTGTACTACCGGGGCGAGCCGCTGTACCCGTTCGGCCACGGCCTGAGCTACGCCCAGTTCGACTACGCTGACCTTCGGGTGAGCACGCCGACGGTGACCGCCGGCGACGAGGTCGAGGTGAGCGTCGAGGTCACCAACACCGGCGACCGGGAGGGCGAGGAGATCGTGCAGCTCTACACCCGGCAGCGACGTTCCCGGGTCAAGCAGCCCCTGCGGCAACTGCGCGACTTCGCCCGGCTCACCCTCGCCCCCGGCCAACGCCGGACGGTCACCCTGCGGCTGCGTACCACCGAGCTGGCCTGGTGGGACGAGCAGCGCGGCGGCCCGGTGGTGGAGGACGCCACGCACACCCTGCTGGTCGGCCGCTCCGCCCGGGACATCCGGGCGGTCGGCGCGGTGACCGTGCACGCCGGCAACCCGGCCGCGCAGCCCCGCCCGGCGGTACGGGCCGGCGGTGGGTCGCGGTGACCGGCGCAACCGGGCGCAACCGCAAGTCGCCCGACCAGGTCACCATCGTCGACGTGGCCCGGCACGCCGGGGTGGCCGTGAGCACCGTGTCGTACGTGCTCAGCGGCAAGCGGGCCATCTCCGAGGTGACCCGTACCCGGGTGTTGGCCAGCATCCGGGAGCTGGGTTACCACCCGAACGCCGGGGCACGGGCGCTGGCCAGCCGACGGGCCAACACCATCGCGCTGGTGCTGCCGCTGCGCGCCGGCATGCAGGTGCCGGTGGTGATGCAGTTCGCCATCGCGGTGGTCACCACGGCCCGCCGGTTCGACCACGACGTGCTGCTGGTCACCTCCGACGAGGGGCCGTCCGGGCTGCGCCGCATCGCCGGCAGCGCCATGGTCGACGGGGTGCTGGTGATGGACGTCGAACTGGACGACTCCCGGGTGCCGTTGCTGCGGGACCTGGCCCGGCCCAGCGTGCTGATCGGCGTGCCCGCCGACCCCACCGGGCTGACCTGTGTGGACCTGGACTTCCACCGCGCCGGGCAGGTGTGTGTGGAACACCTGGCCCGGCTCGGGCACCGCCGGGTGGCGTTGCTCGGCGCCCCGGCCGCCGTCTACGACCGGGGCACCGGCTTCGCCCACCGCACCCGCGCCGGGGTGGCCGCCGCCGCCGACCGGCACGGCGTCACGGTGGTCACCCAGCCCTTCGAGGAGGGTCCGGCCTCGATCCGTCAGGAACTGGCCGCCCTGCTCGACCGGCACCCCGACCTGTCCGCGTTGGTGGTGCAGAACGAGGCGGCCGTCGGGCCGGTGCTGGCCGCTCTGCCCACCCTCGGGCGGCAGGTGCCGCAGGACATGTCGGTGGTGGCGATCTGCCCCGACCAGTTCGCCGAGCAGGCCGCACCCCGGCTCACCTCGGTGCCGGTGCCCGCCGAGGAGATCGGCCGGCAGGCGGTGGCGTTGCTGATGCGCAAGCTGCACGACGAGCCGGTACCGGAGGTGACCCTGCTGCCACCCCGGCTGACCATCCGGGACAGCACCACCGCGCCCACCCTGCGGGCCCGGCGGTGACCGGCGGGCCACCACCGTCGGCGCACCGCATCTGGGACGACGCCCCCGCCGCCGACTGGCGGGACGCGTTCCTCACCGGCAACGGCGAGTACGGACTGATGGTGCCCGGTGACCCGCACGCCGAGCGGTTGGTGTGCAACCACCACCGGTTCGTGCTGCCCAACGGCACCCGCGACGCCCGACCCCCGCAGTTGGCCGCGCTGCTGCCCCGAGTCCGGGAACTCGTCCTCGCCGGCCGGCGGGCCGAGGCCGGCGCGCTGCTCACCGGCGGCCGGGACCTGGTGTGGACACAGTCGTACCACCCCGGGTTCGCGGTGACCGTCGACGCCGCACCGACCCCGGTGCACGACTACCGGCGGCACACCGACTTCACCACCGGCGAGGTGGTGGTGCGCTGGTCCGGCGGGCTACGGCGCAGCTTCGTCTCCCGTGCCGACCGGTTGGTCGTCACCCACCTCGACCAGGGCTCGTGTGTCGTCGGCGGCACCGGGGACCTGCCGGGCCGCCCCGAGACGGTGCGCTACGAGACCACCGCGTACCGCCGCGACGGGCAGGTGTTCCTGCGGGTACGCGGCCACTACCCGGACGCCGGCGGGGCGTACGGCTTCGAGGGGTTGACCCTGGTGCGCGGGGACGTCGAACCCGCCGGTGACCGGGTGCTGGTGCACGGGCCGGCGCTGCTGACCACAGTCCTGCACCGGACCGAGACCCCCCGCTGGTGCACCGCCGAACGGGAACGGCGGTTGGTCGACGGCGCGACCGACTACCCGACGCTGCTGGCCCGGCACGTCGCGCGGCACACCGAACCGTACCGCCGGGTCGACCTGGATCTGGCGGTGCCGGCGGCGGACCGGGACCTCCCGGTGGGTGAGTTGATCGCCCGGCAGCTCGCCACCCCCGACCGGCTGGACCCGGCGCTTGTGGAACGGCTCTTCCACGCGGGCCGATACCTGCTGTTCAGCGCCAGCGGGGTGCTGCCGCCCCGGCTGACCGGGATCTGGTTGGGGTCCTGGGACGCCGCCTGGGCCGGGGACTTCACCACCGACGCGAACCTCAACCTGCAACTGGCCGGCGCGAACGTCGGCGCGCTGCCGGAGGTGACCGCGGCGCACGCCCGGCTGGTCCGCGCCCAGGTCGACCACTGGCGGCGCAACGCCCGCGCGGTGTACGGGGCACGGGGTCTGCTGGCGCCCAGCCGCACCGACGGTGAGAACGGGCACCTGTTCCACGTCCATCCGCACTGGCCGTTCACCGCCTGGCTGGCCGGCGCCGACTGGCTGCTGCACCCGCTGTACGAACACCACCAGGTGACCGGGGAGCCGCTCGGGGAGGTGGCCGGCTGGCTGGCCGAGGTGGCGGACTTCTTCGCCGACGTCGTCACCGAGGTCGACGGGCAGGTGGTGCTGGTGCCCTCGTACTCTGCGGAGACCGGGCCGTTGGACGACGCCGGCCGACCGGTGCCCGTGGCGGTGAACGCCACCATGGACGTCGCCGCCGCGCGGCACGCGATGACGGTGGCGGCCGAGGTGACCGGATCGGACCGGTGGGTGGCGCTGCGGGCCCGGCTGCCCGACTACCGCGTCGACGAGCGGGGCGCGCTGGCCGAGTGGGCCTGGCCCGGCTACCGCCCCGACGACGACCACCGGCACGTCAGTCATCTCTATCCGGTGTGGCCGCTCGGGGAGATCGACCCGGACGACACCCCGGAGCTGGCCGAGGCGGCCCACCGGGCGCTGGTGGTACGCGGCGACGAGGACGGTTCGGCGCACGGCAGTCTGCACCGGGCCCTGGTGGCGGCCCGGTTGGGCGACGGGCCGCTCGTCGGGGCGACCCTGCGGAGGATCGTCGCCGCCGACATGTTCTTCCGGTCGCTGATGAGCGCCCACAACCCGGGCCGGGTGACCTACAACGCCGACGCCGCGCACACCCTGCCGGCGGTGCTGATCGAGTCGTTGGTGCAGTCCCGGCCGGGGCTGCTGCGGCTGCTGCCGGCGCTGCCGCCGGGCCTGGACCGGGGGGTGCTGCGCGGGGTGACCTGCCGGGGCCGGCTCACCGTCGAGGAGTTGACCTGGGGCGACGGTCGGGTCACCGCCCGGCTGGTCGCCGCGACCGACCAGCGGGTGCAGGTCCGCAGCCCCTACGGCGACACCGTGGTCGACCTGCCGGTGGGCACGGCGGTGCGGGTGGCCTTCGGCGGCTGACCGGTCACCGCACGTCGGCGCGGCACCACGGATGCCGGCTGCTCACCACCCCGGCCGGGGTCAACGGTCGCGGTACCGGCGGACCATCCCGGCGGCCAGCGGGGCGGCGTCGAGGTCCCCGGCGGCGATCCGCCCGGCGACGGCCCGCCGGACCACCCGGTCGGTGAGGGCGGGGGCGTGCCGGGCCAGGGCCAGCTCCAGCCGGCCACGGCGGGTGGTGGCGACGTCGCGGGGCGCCCGCCGGGCGGTGGCCGCCCGGACGATGGCCGCGACGACACCCTGCACGGGCTCGACCCGGGACACCCCGCGCAGCGACAAGCCGGCCTCGGTGGTGCTGTCGTGGATCGGTGAGGCGACCATGCTGGGGTAGACCACGCTGACGCCGACGTGGGTGCCGACCTCGTGGCGCAGCGCGTCGGCGTACCCGACGAGGGCGCGTTTGCTGACCCCGTACGCGGCGGCCAGCGGCAGCGGCAGCACGGCCATCCGGCTGGCCACGAAGATCACCCGGCCGCGGGCGGTGATCAGGTCGGGCAGGGCGGCGGCGGTGGTCCGCCAGGCGGCCAGCAGGTTCACCTCCAACTGCTGGCGCACGGTGTCGTCGGGGGGCAGTTCGGCGGGGGCGGGGCCGCCGACGCCGGCGTTGTTGACCAGCAGGTCGAGCCCACCGAGCCGGTCGACGGCGGCGCGCACCGCGACCGGCACCGCCGTGGCGTCGGTCAGATCGCAGCCCAGCACCACCACCCCGGCGGTGGTGCCCGGGTACCGGTCGAGCCCGACCACCCTGGCGCCGGCGGCGTGCAGGGTGGCGCAGAGTTGCCGGCCGAAGGTGCCCCGCGCGCCGGTGACGACCACCCGTCGTCCGTGCAGGTCGGTCATCCGTTCCTCCCGCTGTCCGCCGATCCGGTCACCACGGCGACCCCGGCAGGCTCTCCGCCGCGTGCGGCACGCCGGAACCCGGCGGTCAGTTCCCGGCCGAGCTGGTGCAGGTAGCTGTCGAAGTCGACCCGCATGGCGGGCCGTCGCTGACCCCACCGTTGCGTGGCGGCGCGTCGCTCGGCGCGGATGTCGGCGTGCTGCCGGGCCGGGTCGGGCAGCGCGTACCGGCCGGCGAGGTGCGCGGCGACCAGCCGGGCCTGCGCCTCCACCAGCGGGAACGCCGCACCGGTCGACTGCATCAGCCCGACGAAGGCCAGGCCGGGCACGTCGGGGTGGAAGACGTGCCGGTACAGCGGCAGGGTGTCGGCGCCGTCGCCGAGCAGCGCCGGGTCGAGGAACGGGATCTCCACCCGGTAACCGGTGCACCAGATGATCAGGTCGACCTCGTCGGTGCGGCCGTCGGTGAAGGTGACCCGGTCGCCGTCGAGGGCCGCGATGCCGGGGCGGGGGTGGATCTCGCCGTGGGCCAGTCGGGACAGCAGCCCGTCGGAGAGGGTGGGATGGTCCTGGAGGAACCCGTGGGCGGGGGCGGGCAGCCCGTAGCGGGTGGGGTCGCCGACGGTGGCGGTGAGCAGGGCCTGGCTGATCCGCTGGCGCAGCCGCCACGGCAACCGCCGGGCGAGCGCGCCGTTGAGGGTGTCCGACGGGCGGCCCAGCAGGTGCTTGGGCACCACCCAGACACCCCGGCGCAGCGACAGCAGGGTCCGGTCTGCGGTGTACGAGGCGTCGACGGCGATGTCCATCGCCGAGTTCCCGCCGCCGACGACGAGGACCCGCCGACCGGCGAGCTGCTCCGGGCTGCGGTAGGCGTGGCTGTGGAGCTGCTTCGCGGTGCTCACACCCGCCGGATACGGCTGCGGTGGTCGGGGCACCCGGTTGTGGCCGTTGGCGACGACCACCGCGTCGACGGTGACGGCGGTCGGGCCGTCCGGGCCGTCGGCGTGCACGGTCCACCGGTCACCGCGTTCGGGCACCACCCGGTCGACGGTGTGCCGCAGCCGGACCGCCCCGGTCAGGGCGAACCGGTCGGCGTAGTCGGCGAGCCAGCCGGCGACCCGGGCGTGGTCGGGGTAGTCGGGCCAGTCGGCGGGCATCGGGTGGTCGGCGAACTGGGTACGCGTCCTGCTGGTGTTCAGGTGCAGCGTGCGGTACGCGGGCGAGCCGGGAGCCCCGTACACCCACAGGCCGCCGACCCGGTCGCCGGAGTCGAAGCAGACGGCCGGCACCTGCGCGTCGGCGAGCGCCTTGAGGGTGGCCAGGCCGGCCGCGCCCGCCCCGATCACCGCCACCGTGGGCTGCGGCCCCGCCATCACCGACCCCCTCCCCTCAATCCAACGACTGTCGGATAATGGCCGGGGGGCGACGGCCCGTCAAGACCCGGCCGGGCCGTAGAGGGCATCGAGGAACCGGTGCACGAACGCCCGGAACTCCCGTCGCTCCCGCGCCGGCGAGCCGTCGGCGGCGACCAACGCCACCACGTGCCCGTGCACCGCCCAGACGAGGCTGCGCACCGTCGTGTGCGGGGTCGGCTCGACCAGCGCCCCGGCCTGCGCGGCGGCAACGAGCAGGTCGGTGACCAGCCGGTACAACGGCACCGCGTAGCGGGCGTCGAGCTCGGCGTGACGCTGTGGCTCCAACCAGCGTCGCAGCCACAGCGCGGTGGTCTCCGGCCGGTCCTCGGAGAAGTCGACGAACACGTCGACCAGGTCGTGCAGGGCCTGCCGGGCGGCCTGCGGCCCGGCGGACAACGCCGACCGGGCCGATTCGGCAGCGGCGTGCAGCACCTCCTGCTCGGCGGCGAAGACCCGGGCGAAGCAGGCGTCGTAGAGCTGCGCCTTCGTACCGGTGTGGTGGGCGACCGTGGCCACGTCGACCCCGGCGGCGGCGGCGACCTCCCGCAACCCGACGGCGTCGAAGCCACGGTGGGCGAACAGTTCGGTCGCGGCGGCGAGCACCACCTCGCGGGTCGGTCGGCTCTGGTCCCGCCGGGGCCGGCCCGGACGGCGACGGGCGATGGTCATGGCCGCCATTCTGCCCCTACAATCCGACGATCGTTGGATTGGCCGGGAGGTGGCGGCGATGGCCGGACAGGACCCGCGTACCGGCGACGCCACCGCGCTGCCCCGGGGACCGCTGCTCGGCTTCGCGGCCGGTTCCCTCGGCATGGGCGTCTGGGTGACCGTCCCCGGGCTGCTGCTGCTCTACTTCCTCACCGACGTGCTGGCCGTCACCCCGTGGCTGGCCGGGCTGGCCCTGCTGCTGCCGAAGGTCGCCGACGTGCTGCTGCACCCGTGGGTGGGGCACCGCTGCGACGTGGAGCAGGCCCGCCGGGGCGACCGACGTCGGCTGCTGCTGCTCGGCTGCGCGCTGCCGGCCGGATTCGCCGCGCTGTTCGCGGTGCCCGCCGGGTGGACCGGCGGGCCGGCCGCCGCCTGGGTGGCCGTGGCGTTCGTCGCCGCGAACCTGCTCTTCGCCGCCTACCAGGTCCCCTACCTGGCCACCCCCGCCGACCTGCGGATCGGCTACCACGAGCGGACCAGGCTGATGGCCTTCCGGATGGTGGTGCTGACCGTCGGCATCCTCGTCTCCGGGCTGCTGGCGCCGCTGCTGACCGGCGGCAACGACGCCACCCGGGACGGCTACCGGCGGATGGGGATGCTGCTGGCCGTGGGGATGCTCGCCGCGATGCTGGTCGGTGTCGCCGGCATCACCCGGCTGCGGCGGGTCGCCGCCGCAGCCCCCGCCGCGCCCGAGGGCGGCCGGCGGGCACTGCTCGCCACCCTGCGGGACCGGCAGTTCCGCCGGCTGGTCACCGCCTACCTGACCATGTCCACCACCACCCACCTGGTGCTCGCCGGCGCCCCCTACTACGCCGAGTACGAACTGGGCCGACCGGAGCTGACCACCGTGCTGGTGGCCGCCTTCGTCGCCCCGGCGCTGCTGGTCACCCCCGGCTGGCTGGCGGTGGCCCGCCGGGTCGGCAAGCAGCGGGCGCTGCTCGCCGC
Source organism: Micromonospora sp. NPDC051925 (assembly GCF_044548625.1). Taxonomy (NCBI): domain Bacteria; kingdom Bacillati; phylum Actinomycetota; class Actinomycetes; order Micromonosporales; family Micromonosporaceae; genus Micromonospora; species Micromonospora sp. NPDC051925. The sequence continues at coordinate 92,139 of NZ_JBIUCH010000001.1, forward strand.
GCAGGCCGCGTTCGCCGTCGGGTCGCTGGTCCTGGCCGTCGGCGCGGCGGCCGGGCTGCCGGTGCTGGTCGCCGCGGTGGTGGTGCTCGGGGTGGCGTTCGCCGGCATGCAACTGCTGCCCTTCGCGATGCTGCCCGACGCGATCCGCGCCGGTGGCGGCGCCGCCGGCACCTACACCGGGGTGTGGACGGCCACCGAGGCGCTCGGCGGGGCGCTCGGGGCGTGGGCGTACTCGCTGTGCCTGGCCGCCGGCGGGTTCGTCGCCTCCACCGCCGGGCAGACCGTGCTCCAGTCCGGCACCGCGCTGGCCGCAGTCCGGTACGGCTTCGGTCTGCTGCCCGCCGTGCTGATGGTCGGCGCGCTGCTCCAGCAACGCCGCTACACCCTGGACCGGGCCGCCCGGGTGGGCTGACCCGCGTGTCGCCGCAGGCCCTAGACTTCCCCGTCGATGGACCCGCAGCCCTCCCCCGCCGACACCCGCCCCTGCGCCCACTGCGGACGTGACGTGCCGCAACGCGCCGGCGCGGGGCGTCCGTTCCGCTACTGCCGGGACAACGACGGCGCCTGCCAGCGGGCGTCGCGCAACTCACGGATGCGCCACCGCAACGCCCCCGGTCTACCCGGGCAGGTGGCCCGCACCTGGGAGGCCGTCGACCGCCTCGACCAGGTCGTGGAAACCCTCACCGAGGCGCTGCACGCCGAGTTGTCCCCGGTCGGGGTGGAGCGGCAGCTCGCCCAGGCCCGTGCCGACGCCGCCACGCAGATCGCCCAGGCCCACACCGCCCGCGACGAGGCCCGCGAGGCCGCCGAGACGGCCGCCGCCGAGACCACCCGGGCCCGGCAGGAGACCCGGGCCGCGACCGCCGCCGCCGACGCCGCGCAGGCCCGCGCGGCGCAGGCCGACGCCCGCGCCGCCGCCGCGCAGGAGCGGGCCGGGCAGGCCGACGCCGCCGCCGACGCGGCCCGCCGCGACGCCAGCGCCGCGCAGGCGCTGCGGGTGCAGGCCGAACGTGACCGCGACGCCGCCCGCCACGAACTGCGTACCCTGCGCGCTGAGCGGGACGCCGAGCGGCAGCGCGCCGCCGACCTGACCGCCGAACGTGACGCCGCCCGCGCCGACGCCGCCCGGCAGCAGGCCGACGCCCAGCGGGCCGACGCCGAGGCCACCGCCGCCCGGGAGGAGACCCGGCGGGCCCGCGCCGACGCGGTGGCGGCCCGCACCGAGGCCGACACCGCCGGGCAGCAGGCCCGGCAGGCCGGAGCCGACGCCGAGGCGGCCCGCCGGGAGGCCGCCGCCGCGCGGGCCGACACCGACGCCGCCCGGCAGGAGACCGCCGCGCTGACCGCCCGCGCCGGTGAGGACCTGGCCGCCGCCCTTGTCCGGGTGGACGCCCTGACCGCCGAACTCGCGCAGGCGCACGCCGAACTGGCGCAGGCACACCAGACGATGGCCGCCGACCGGGCCCGGCTGGCCGAACTGGACCGGCTGCTGCCGGCGGCGCAGGCCGACCGCGACGCCGCTCAGCGGCGGGCCGGTCAGCTCGCCGACCAGGTCAGCGACCTGGCCACCGCATTGGCCCGACTCGGCGGTACGACTCAGCGCGGCTGAGCCGCGACCGGGGTGACCGGTCTTCCGTCCGCCGGTGGCGCATCGGCCGGTTCGGGGAGCGGCCCGGCGGCGTGCACCTCGACCCGGGTGTCGTGGAACGTCGGCCCACCACCGAGGTCGGTGTCGCGGACCCCGGTGACCGCGTTGACGGTGCTGCCGCCGGGGCTCAACCGCGCCCAGTACGCCTTGTAGGTGAAGGCCAGCCCGGGGCGGGTGGCCTCGTCCACGGCGACGGTGGCCAGGAACTCGCCCCGGTCGTTGTGCACCCGCGCCGGGTCACCGTCGGCCAGGCCCCGGGCGGCGGCGTCGACGGGATGCAGGTGGATGCGGGGCGGGCCGGTGCGACCCCGGTGCCAGGGCAGCGACGCGAACGTCGAGTTGAGGAAGAACCGGCCGGCCGGGGAGATCAGCGCCAGGGGGAACCGGCGGGCCAGCGCCGCGTCACCGACCTCGGCCGGCGGGGTGTAGCCGACGAGCGGGTCGACCCCTTGCGCGGTCAGCCGGGGGTCGTGGAACCGGGCCCGCCCGTCGTGGCTGGGGAAGCCCCCCTCGGCGTACGGGGCGGTGCCCACCGCGACGCCGGTGGACCGGGCGTACGTGCTGCGCGTCAACTGTTCGTAGCTGATCCCACTGCCGTCGAGCAGCTGCCGGGCCAGGTCCTCGTCGCTGTCACGCAGCCGAGGATGGTCCAGCCCGAGGGCGGCGGCGATCCGGCGGAAGATCTCGGTGTTGGGCAGCGCCTGCCCCGGCGGGGTGAGCACCGGCAGGTTCAGGGTGGCGTAGTGGTGACCGTAGGAGGTGTGCAGGTCGAGGTGTTCGGGCTGCATGGTGGCGGGCAGCACCACGTCGGCGAAGTCGCAGGTGTCGGTCCAGCGTTGCTCCAGCACCACGGTGAACAGGTCGGCCCGGGTCAGCCCGCGGCGCAGCCGGTTCTGGTCGGGCACGGTGGCGACCGGGTTGGAGTCGAAGACCACCAGCGAGGTGACCGGCGGGTCGGCCTCGTCGGTGAGCGCGGCGGCGAGCCGGCTCATGTTGATCGACCGGGCCGCCGGGGCGGGCATCCCGGCGGGCCGGGCCACCCGGTCGGGGTCGATGCGGTGGTGGCCGCTGGTGGTGGCCAGCGCCCCACCGCCGGGATAGCGGAAGTCCCCGGTGACCAGGGGGATCGCCGCGATGGCCCGGACCGCCTGCCCGGCGCCGGCGTGCCGCTGCAGGCCGAGCCCGATGCGGATGGCGGTGGGGCGGCTGGTGGCGATCCGCGCGCCGAGGCGGCGCACCACGTCGACGTCGAGGCCACACTCGGCGGCGGCGCGCGACACCGGCCACTCGTCCAGGCGGGCCTCCAGCCGCTCCCAGCCGACGGTGTGCGCGGCCAGCCAGGGCCGGTCCGCGCCACCGAGGTCCCGCACGTGGCGCATCAGCCCCAGGGCGAGGGCGGCATCGGTGCCCGGCAGCGGCGCCACGTGTTCGTCGCTGCGGGCGGCGGTGTCGGTGCGCAGCGGGTCGATGGTGACGACGTACGCGCCGCGCTGCTGGGCCTGCCGCACGAACGGCCAGTGGTGCAGGTTGGTGGAGAGCAGGTTCGCCCCCCACAGGATGATCAGTTTCGCCTCGACCACCGACTCCGGTTCGAAGCCGACGGACCCGCCGTAGAGGGAGCCCAGGGCGGCCCGGGAGGCAGCGGTGCAGATGGTGGTGCGCAACCGGGACGCCCCGAGGTGGGCGAAGAGCCGGGGACCCATCGTCCAGCCCTGCACGAAACCCATGGTGCCGGCGAAGTAGTACGGCAGGACCGACTCCGGGCCGTGGAGGTCGATGCTCGCACGCAGCCCGTCGGCGACCCGGCGCACCGCCTCGTCCCAGCTCGCCGGCCGGTACGACACCGGCCCGACACCCTTGGGGCCGACCCGCACCAGTGGGGTGGTCAACCGGTCGGGCCCGGTGACCGCGTCGAGGTAGCGGTTGACCTTGCCGCACAACGCGCCGCGGGTGAACGGGTGCCCGGGGTCGCCGCGCAGCGCCACCGGCTGCCCGTCGGTGACGGTGAGCTGCCAGACACAGGTGTCCGGGCAGTCCAGGGGGCACGCGCCGGGATGCACGGTGGTGGCCATGCCGCGGATGCTATCGCCACCGGCCGTCGCGGGCGGGCCCCGACCGGACCGTCGCGCGCCGGGCGGCCCGTCGGGAACACCGGCCGGCCGCAGGAACAGGATCGCCGGGTGACCGGCGGGCGACGGCCGGCGTGGCGTTGCTCATCGTCGCCGCCGGACTCGGCTCGGACGGCTACCATCCCCGGTGAACACCGAAGACTGCACCGATTCGACCCGGCCGGGGACGACCCCGCCGGGTCGCTGTGGTGGCCGGCTACCCTTGCGGGGGTCGTTCCACCCGCCGGGCGGGAATGCCCCAGCGGTGACCGGCCGTTACACCGGTAGACCTGCACCACGAACGAGGGGAAGTCGATCATGGGCGAGCGCATGCTGCGCGGAAGCCGACTGGGCGCGGTCAGCTACGAATCCGACCGCAACACGGAGCTCGCGCCGCGCCAGACCCGCGAGTACCTCTGCGCCAAGGGCCACCAGTTCGAGGTCCCCTTCGCCGTCGACGCCGAGGTCCCCACGACCTGGGAGTGCAAGTTCGACGGCAGCGTCGCCCGGCTCGTCGACGGCACCGAACCCGAGCAGAAGAAGGCCAAGCCGCCGCGTACCCACTGGGACATGCTGCTGGAGCGGCGCTCCATCGCCGAGCTGGAGGACATCCTCGCCGAACGGCTCCAGGAGGTCCGCACCCGCCGCGGCCGCGCCTGACCAGCACCGACGATGGCGCCCCCGGGAGGATCCTCCCGGGGGCGCCATCGTCGTTCCGTATCCGATCCGGCTTTCAGGGCCGGCGGGGTTCCACGATCTCCCCCTCGATGGCCCGGCCCTCGTCGACCAAAGGCGGGGCCACCACGTCACCGTCCACCGGCGGCTCCGCCGCCGGCTCACCGCGACGCACCCGCACCGTACGCGGGCCGAACAGGTCACCCGCGACCATCGACGACACCCGCCGCTCCGTGGCCCGCTGCACCCCGGAGCGCGCCAACCGGCGCAGCGGCGGCACCAGCAGCAGCACCCCGACCAGGCCGCTGACCAGCCCCGGAGTCGCCAGCAACAACGCACCGGCCAACCCGACCAGACCATCGGTCACCTGCCGACCGGGCGGCTGCCGGGACTCCACCGACGTGCGGAACCCCCGCCAGGCACGCATCCCCTCCCGGCGCAGCAACACCAGCCCCACCAGGGACGCCGCGAACACCAGCAGCACCGCCGAACCGAACCCGATGGCCCGGCCCACCCCGACGAACACCGCCAACTCCAGCACCACCGCCAGCAGCAGGGCCGGTGGCACGAACCTCAGGTATCGGCGCATCTCACCTCATCCGCGTCGCGCGGCACCCGATCACCGCCACCGGTCGGACAATGCCCGGGGCGACAGGCCCGCCTCTCCAGCATGCCACGCCCCACCTCACGGCCACCGGTCATGACCGCGACGCCACCTCGCCGGACGCCGGTCCCGCAACCCCCAGGTGGTGATCCGCCACAACGCCTCGGCCACGATCAACGGGCTCATCTTGCTGGCCCCCCGCTCCCGCTCGGCGAACGTGATCGGCACCTCCACGATCCGCGCGCCCGCCCGGTGCGCCAGCCGCGACAACTCCACCTGGAACGAGTACCCCTGCGAGCACACCGACTCCAACCGCATCGCCCGCAACGCCGACAACCGGTACACCCGGAACCCACCCGTGGCGTCGGACACCGGCACACCCAACGCCATCCGCGCGTACAGGTTGCCGCACCGCGACAGCAGCAGCCGCCGCCACGGCCAGTTCACCACCCGCGCCCCACCGACCCACCGCGACCCGATCACCACATCCGCATCCCGGGCCGCCGCCAACAGGACGGGCAGATCCTCCGGGGCGTGCGACCCGTCGGCGTCCATCTCCACCACCGCGTCGTAACCCCGCTGCCGCGCCCACCCGAACCCGGCCAGGTACGCCGCACCCAGCCCCTCCTTACCGGGCCGGTGCAGCACGTGCACCTGCGCATCGGTGGCCGCCATCGCCTCGGCCAGCGCCCCCGTGCCATCGGGGCTGTTGTCGTCGGCGACCAGCACGTCCACCACCGGCGCCGCCCGGCGGACCCGGGCCACGATGTCGGTGACGTTGTCGGCCTCGTTGTAGGTGGGGATCACCACCAGCACCCGGCCCACCCCCGGCTGCCCTCCGACTGACTCACCCACCGTCTCCCCCGTCTCTGCCGGCTCAACCGACGGCGGTGACCTCCCGCCGCCGGCTGCGGCGCAGCACCACCGCACCGGCCAGGGCCAGCACCGCCAGGCCCGCCAGGGCCACCTCCGGCCACCTCCCGGCCCGGGTGGCCGGGGTCCGCCCGTCGGTGAGCGGCAACTGCCGCACCACCACCGCCCGGGTGTTGAACCCGGTGGCGTCGCTTACCCGCCCGTCCGGGGCGACGAACCCGGACACCCCGACCGTCGAGGCCATCAACGCCGCACGACCGTGCTCCACGGCCCGCAACCGCACCATCGCCAACTGCTGACGGGCCTCCGCCACGTCGAAGGTCGCGTTGTTCGTCTGCACCACCAGCAACTGCGCCCCACCGTCGACGGTGTCCCGCACCAGGCCGTCGTAGGCGACCTCGAAGCAGATCACGTCACCGAGCACCGCCGCCCCGGCGTCGACCACACCGGGAGCCACGCCCGGCACGAAGTCGGCACGCACCCGGTCGACCTGCGCGGAGATCTTCCGCGCCAGGGCCCGCATCGGCACGTACTCGGCGAACGGCACCGGATGCCGCTTGGTGTACAGCTGCTCCAGGTCCGGGCCGGTACCCGGCCGCCACAGGATCCCGGCGTTGCGGACCTGCCCCTCGTCCGGGCCGACGAGCACCGCGCCGACCAGGATCGGCGCCCCGATCGCGTCGGCGGCCTGGGAGATCCGCTCCCCGGCGGCGGTGTTGCGCAGCGGGTCGATGTCCGAGGAGTTCTCCGGCCACACCACCAGGTCGGGACGTTGCGCGGTGCCGGCGTCGACCTGCGCGGCCAGCTTCAGCGTCGCGTCGACGTGATTGTTGAGCACCGCCTGCCGTTGGGCGTTGAAATCCAGGCCCAGCCGCGGCACGTTGCCCTGCACGATGGCCACCCGCACCGACCGGCCGTCGTCACCCGTACCGGTGGGCAACGCCGCCGCCCCGACCAGCAGCAGCAACCCGGCGGCCACCCCGGCAACCGGCCGCCACGCCCCGTCCGGGCCCGGCCAGCGCCGCCACAGCCCCACCACCAGCAACCCCCCGGCCACCGCGACCGCGAACGTGACGAGCGGGGCGCCACCGAGCCAGGCCCACCGCAGCAACGGCGACGTGTCCTGGCTGAACGCCAACCGCCCCCACGGGAACCCCCCGAACGGCGTACGGTCGCGCAGCGCCTCCTGCCCCACCCACAACACCCCGGTCACCGGCGGCCACGTCCACCGCCACCGGTCCACCAGCGGCGACACCCACGCCGTCGCGGCACCCAGCAACGCCAGGTAGCCGGCCTGCAACAACGACAGCAACACCCACGGCAGGTAACCGGTGTGCAGGTTGGTCCACTCCAGCAGCGGCGCGAACAACGCCACCCCGGTCAGGAACCCCAGCCCGGCACCGGCGCGCAGCCGACGCCGGTGCGCCGCCGCGGCCAACCCGGCCACCCCCACCGGGGCCAGCGGCCACCACCCGTACGGCGGGAACGCCAGCAGCAGCGCCACCCCGGCGGCCACCGCCACCGGCACCGCCACCCGCAGCGGCAACGCCGCGCCGCCGCGCCGTACCACCACCGGGGTACGGGTCTCATCCCGGTCGAGCGTCGTCACCGGCACCTCACCACGATCACGGCCCGAAGGCTACCCGCCCGGCTCCGACGACCGGCGTGCGCTCGTCGGCCCGCACGTTGCGCCCCGGCACGGTTCACGGGGGATCGAGGGTGACCCTGCCGACACGCGAGTCACCCCTGCGTAGCGGTCTCCCGCGGTGGGTGGCCGTCAGCTCCGTCAGCGGCGGTGGCTCTCCGGACGCAGTCGCGCAGCAGAGCGCGGCGCTGGTCGTGCGCCTCGTCGGGTTCCTGGCTGCTGGCCGCGTACACGTTGCTGACCGGTGACCAGGCCATCGACATGGCGATGACCATGGCCATGATGTCGAACGGATCCCCCGCGCGGACCCGCCCAGCGGCCTGGGCCTCGGTGATGGCCGTGAGCTTGCGATCGTCGTAGTGCTGATGGGTCTCGACGAGGTGCCCGGTGGGTCGACGCTCCAGTCGGGTCCAGGTCGCCAGCCGGATGAGGTCGGGGCGGCGCAGGTACTCGTCGTAGAGGCGGACGGCCCAGTCGGCGAGATCGTCGGCGTCGATGGGCGCGACGTTGGTGATGCGCTCCAGCGAGCTGAGGAAGATCGCGTCGAAGAGCCGGTCCTTGTCGCCGAAGTAGGCGTAGAGCTGCGCCTTGTTGGTGCGTGCCGCCGTCACGATCCGGTCGATACGCGCCCCCGGCGATGCCGTGCCGGGCGAACTCCTCGGTGGCGGCGTCCAGGATGCGCTGGTAGGTCGCGCGCCCCGCGAGGTCTGGGGTTGCTCCTGCACCACTACGACCCGCACACGACGACACCCCTGGTGCCCGGCCACGAATTCACCGGCGTGGTCACCGAGACCGGACCCGAGGTGACCACCTTCGCCACCGGCGACCGCGTCGCGGTGGGCAACATCGTCGACTCCTGCGGCACCTGCGCCATGTGCCGGGCCGGCCAGCAGAACTTCTGCCACTCCTTCCCGACCCTCACCTACGGCGGCACCGACCGGCAGGACGGCTCGACCACCCTCGGCGGCCTGGGCCACCTCGCGGTCAAGCTGGCCGTGGCCCTCGGCGCCACCACGACCGTCCTCAGCCGCACCAAGGACAAGCGCGACGACGCCCACCGGCTCGGTGCCCACGACCTCATCGACTCCACCGACACCCGGCAACTGGCCACCGCACGTGACACCTTCGACGTCGTCATCGACACCATCTCCGCACCACACGACCTCGCCCCGTACCTGAAGCTGGTGGCAATGGACGGCACCCTCAGCCTCCTCGGCCACCTGGGCGCCGTCACCGTCGAGGCGACGGACCTGCTCATCGGCCGCAAAAAGCTCAGCTCCGCGGGCAGCGCAGGGCGCCCCGCGACAGCCGAGATGCTCCAGTTCTGCGCCGACAACACCATCGCCGCCGACATCGAAGTGCTCCCGTCGGCACGACTGGACACGGCCCTCGACCGCCTACGCCGAAACGACGTCCGCTACCGCTTCGTACTCGACCTGTCCGACCTGGACTGACGCGACACCGGGCCGGGCCGCACCGACCCGCACAGACAAAATCGGGGCGCGGCCTAAGCCGCGCCCCGATGCTCCCAGGCCCTCCCCGGCCGGTGGGGCGAGGATGAGCGACGCCGACCTTCGGACCGACCGGACGTGGACTGGCTGCCCCCGCCGGGCCGTTGTCTACTGGCCGTACCTCTCACCCTGCCCGTACACCGGTAACCGCGGCCGGTTCGCGCCGCCCCGCCGACCCCCGCCCGCTGGACCTGGCCGCCGCGACGAGATGCACCAAAACATGTCGCTCGGCCAGCGGACGAAGGGACGAAGCGAACAACAGCCGCTTCCCGTAGTAGGACTCAAAGACGGTACGGCTTGCACCCCCGCCGCTGTCAACCCACCCCCGGCCAGTCGTGTGTTCCGACACGGCGTGTCGCGTCGGCGCGTCTCAATCCCCACCGAGATGCCGACGCAACAACGCCCCCGCCGCCACCGGATGCTCCCCAGCGAGCAACCCACCGGCGGCCAGCACGTAGTCCACGTCCACCGCCGGCCGCGCCGCCCGCGGCAACGGCCACCCCCCGGCATGATCGGCGAGCACCTGCGCCAGCACCCCCACCGCCACACCGGCGTCGGCGTGACGCAGGACACCACCGGAACCCACCAACAGCCGCACGTCCCGCAGGTCCCTACCGGCCCGCTCCCCGGTCGCCGCACCCCGGGCATGCCGACGCAACGCCACCGTCGCCGCCAACGCCGCGATCCGCCGATCCACCGCCCGCTCCTCGGCCCCGGCCGGAAGAAACCCCGGATCGGCCGCCCGCACCGCCGCCGCCCCCGCCAGGGCATCCTGCCCGGCGGCATCGAGCAGCCGCTCCTCCACGGCGGCCCGCACCACCCCCGGCGCGCTCCACCGCATCCCCAGATCACCCTCCACGGTGCGGGCCCGCCACAGTGTCCCGGCCACCTCCCGACCCGGTCCACCGGCGCGCTCGTCGGGAGTGAGCACCGAATACACGTCGGTGGTCGCCCCACCCACGTCCACCACCGCCAGGTCACCACCGACCACGTCGGCGAGCACCTCCACCCCGGTCAGCACCGCGTCCGGGGTGGCCGCCCGCACCAACCGCGCGAACCGGGCGCCCCGCGACAACCGCTTGCCGCCGATGACGTGCCGCAGGAACACCTCCCGGATCGCCGCCCGCGCCGACGCCGGCGCCAACACCCCGATCCGGGGCAGCACATTGTCCGCCACCGTCACCGGCACCCCCGCCGCCGCCAACACCGCGTGCAGGTCGTCGCGGACGTCGACGTTGCCGGCCAGCACCACCGGCACCCGCCACCGGGCCCGCGCCAACCGGGTCGCGTTGTGCGTCACCGTGTCGGCGTCACCACCATCGGTGCCCCCGACCAGCAGCACCACATCAGGGCGGGCCGCCCGCAACGCCGCCAGGTCGGCAGCCCCCAGCCGACCGGCCGCCACGTGCACCACGTTCGCCCCCGCCGACAACCCCACCCGCCGACCCGCCTGCGCGGTCACCAGCGGCTCGTAACCGACCACGGCCAGCCGCAACCCACCCCCGGCCGACGAACACACGAACCACGGCAGGTCACCACCGGCGACCCGACCGCCACCGGAGACCCGGTCGACCGCCGCGCCGACCGCCGCGTCCAGGCCGTGCAGCACATCCGTGCCCACCGTCGTCGGCGCCGACGACGCCCCCACCAGCAGCCCCGCCTCCAGGTCCACCACCGCCGCCTTCGTCCAGGTGGACCCGACGTCGGCGCAGACGGCCAGACTCACGCCGCCCCGGGAACGACCACGGTGCCCGTCGCGGTGACCGCCACGATCGGCTCCGCCAACACCTCCGCCGCCGACCCGCCCCGCTCCGGGCGGCCCCGACACACCACCCGCGCCACGAACTCGACCGTCCGGCTCCGGGTACCCACCCGCACCACCGTCGCCGTCACCTCCACCACGTCACCGGCCCGCATCGGCGACACGAACTGCACATCCGCGTACGACGCGAACAACCCCTCGTCACCATCGGTACGGATACACACCTCCGTGGCCACATCCCCGAACAACCCCAACGCGTACGCCCCGTCGACCAGGTTCCCCGCGTAATGGGCATGCGAGTACGGCACATAACGCCGATGCGTCACCGTCAACCCCAACCGCCCGTCACTCATGCCGTCGCCCTCCCGTCCGCCCGGTCCGTGACCAACGCATGGACCAGGTAACTGGCCACCTCACCCGGGGTGGTGCCCCGACCGAAGATCCGATCCACCCCCAACTCCGCGGTCATCGACTCGTCGAACCTCGGCCCACCCACGATCAACAACGGCCGCCGCCCCACCGGCAACGCCTCCCGGAACGCCGCCGACATCTCCCGCGTGTTGTGCAGATGCGCATCCCGCTGCGTCACCACCTGCGACACCAGCACCGCATCCGCCCGCTCCCGCCGCGCCGCCTCCACCAACTCCGGGACACCGACCTGCGCCCCCAGATTGGTCACCTTCAACTCCCGGTAGTACTCCAGACCCTTCTCCCCCGCGATGCCCTTCACATTGAGGATCGCGTCGATACCCACCGTGTGCGCGTCCGTGCCGATACACGCCCCCACCACCGACAACTTGCGCCGCAACCGCCGCTTCACCACCGCGTTGACCTCCTTGGCCGACAGCAGCGGAAAATCCCGCTCCACCACCTGCACCTTCGCCAGGTCGACCAGATGATTCACCCGCCCGTACACCACGAAGAAGGTGAACCCGTCACTCATCGGCTTCGCGTGCACCAGCATCGCCGGATCGATACCCATCCGATTCGCCAACTGGATCGCCGCGCCCTCGGCCCGCTTGTCATGCGGCACCGGCAACGTGAACGACACCTGCACCATCCCGTCACCGGTGGTGTCCCCGTACGGCCGCACGACCGTCGCGTCACTCACGCCGCCGCCCCTTCCAGGATCTCCGTCGCCGGGTTGTAGTAACCCGCCTCGTGCGCGGCCACCCCGGCCAGGCCCTTACCCCGGTCCGCCGGCCGTTTCATGATCCCGAACGTGCCCTCGGCGATCGCCGACAACAACGACTCGTCACCGATGCGCTCCAACAACTCCACCGCCGCACCGAGCACCCGGTGCGCCCGCTGCTGAATGAACCCACCCGGTGCCGGCACGAAATCCTCGTGCAACCCACCCGCCGCACCCAACACGTACCGCACGTTCTGCAACGCGATGTCCCGGTCCGACAACCACGGCGTCACCACCGCCTCCGTCATCATCCCCACCAGCAGAATCCCCTGCCCGGTCATCGTCCCCACCAGATTGAAGAACCCGTCCAGCAGATTCCCCCGGAACACGTCCCCAGTCATGTGCTTCGTCGGCGGCATCCACTTCAACGGCGCATCCGGAAACAACTCCCGCGCCAACAACGCATGCGCCAACTCCAACCGGAACGACTCCGGCACCTCCGGATTGATCTCGAACGCGTGCCCCAACCCCAACTGCCAGTCCGCCAACCCCGCCTCATGCGCGAAGAACTCGTTGAGCAACTGCGACACCGTCACCGTGTGCGCCTCGTCCACCGCATCCGCCGTGGTCAGATAGTTGTCCTCACCGGTGTTGATGATGATCCCCGCCCGCGCGTGCACCTGCCGCGAGAACCGCTGATCCACAAACGTCCGCACCGGATTGATGTCCCGGAACAGAATCCCGTACATCGAATCGTTGAGCATCATGTCCAGCCGCTCCAGGCCAGCCAACGTCGCCATCTCCGGCATACACAAACCAGACGCGTAATTCGTCAACCGCACATACCGGCCCAACTCCTTCGACGTCGAATCCAACGCCGCCCGCATCAACCGGAAATTCTCCTGCGTCGCATACGTGCCCGCGAACCCCTCCCGGGTCGCCCCCTCCGGCACGTAATCCAACAACGACTGCCCCGTCGACCGGATCACCGCGATCACATCCGCACCCGCCCGCGCCGCCGCCTGCGCCTGCGGAATGTCCTCATAGATGTCACCCGTCGCCACGATCAGATAGATCCACGGCCGCCGCACCGGATCCCCGAACCGCCGCACCAACCGATCCCGCTCCGCACGCCGCCGATCGATCAACCGCACCCCCGCACCGACCGCCCGCCGCGCCGCCCGCCGCGCCGCCGTCGCCGCCCGCCCCGACGGCACCGCGAACCGCACCGACCCCGCCGCCGCCCGCTGCGCCAACAACGTCACATCCGACAACTGCTCCCGCGCCAACGCGTCGAACACCGGCAACGCCACCCCGTGACCCAACCCGACATCCCCGACCACCGCGTCCACCAGCCGGTTCACCCACGGAATACCATCCGGATCCGCACCCGACACCCCGGCCAGCCGCAACACCGCCCGCTCCACCGACACCGTGGTGTGCCCACGCGCCAGATCCACCACCGGCTGCCCGGCCCGACGCGCCAACTCCCGCGCCCGCCCCACCAGCACCGGATCCAGGTCAAGCTTGCCCGTCACGCCGCCACCTGCCGCGCCCTACCGATGGATAGCTCGCTCACGAAACGCCTTCCTCGTAGATGACCTCACCGCGCAACACCGTGCGCCGGCACACCGGCAACGGCGTCGGATCCGACGGACCCCGCAACTCCGGGTCCTGCGCCAACAACACCGGCAGACCCCGCTCCACCCCCGCCGGGCTCGACCACACCGCGAACGTCGCCGGCGCCCCCAACGCCAACACACCCTCGTTGTCCAGCCGCACCGCCCGCCACCCACCCCGGGTGTGCGCCGCGAACGCCGCCCGCACACTCATCCGCTGCGACGGATTGTGGTGCGCCGCCGCCGCCCGCACCCCACCCCACGGGTCCAACGGCGTCACCGGCGAATCCGACCCGAACGCCAACGCCACCCCGACCGAGTGCATCGCCCCCATCGGATTCGACTCCCACGACCGGTCCAGACCCAACCGCGACTCGTACATCCGACCCGCGCCACCCCACAACCGATCGAACGCCGGCTGCATCGACGCCACCACCCCGAACTCCACGAACCCGGCGATCAACCGCTTGTTCATGAGCTCCGCGTGCTCGACCCGGTGCCGGGCCGCCCGCACCCGATCCGTCCCCAACCTCGCCGCCACCGCCGCGAACCCCGCCAACACCGTCGAGATCGCCGCGTCACCGATCGCATGAAACCCGCCCTGCATCCCGTGCGCCGCACAGTCCAACAGATGGTCACGCACCTGATCGACGCTCAGATACCCGTGCCCACAACCCTGCCCGTCCCGGTACGCCGCCGACACGTGCGCCGTCCGCGACCCCAACGCCCCGTCGGCGAACAGATCACCACCCGCACCCACCGCACCCAGGTCCCGGGCCCGCGCCGCCCCCGACAACTCACCCCAGTACCCGTACACCTCCGGCAACCCCGCACCGGACAACGCCAACAACCCGGTGAAATCCTCCTCGTCGGAGATCTCCGGACCACCACACTCGTGCACCGCCGCGATCCCCAACGACGCCGCATGTGCCAGAGCCACCCGCTGCGCCGCGACCCGCTGCCCCCGACCCACCGACCCCTGGGCCACCGCCCGCACCACATGATGCGCGTCCCGCCGCAACCACCCCGACGCGTCGAAACCCGCCGCGCCGGCCGCCTGCGGACACGCCGCCAACAACGCCGACGACACCAACGCCGAATGGATCGACGCCTGCGACAGATACACCCGCCGGCCACCCGCCGCCCGATCCAGCTCCCCGGCGTCCGGCAACCGCCGATCGGCCCAGCCCGACTCGTCCCACCCATGCCCCAGCAGCACCCCGTCGGCCGGCAGCCCCGCCGCGAACGCCGACACCGCCGCCAACAACTCCCCCGCCGAGCGCACCGACGACAGATCCAACCCCGACAACGCCAGACCGGTGTCCGTCGCGTGCACATGCGCATCGACGAACGCCGGCGTCACCAACGCCCCGTCCAGGTCCACCACCCGATCAGCGGCCGGCGCATCCGCGTCGACACCCAACCAGGCGATCCGCCCGTCCCGGACCAACAGCGCCGTCGCGCTCGGCTCCGCCGGACAGTGCAGCACAGCGCCGCGGTACAACGTCGAGGGGTTCGTCATGACACTCAGTCTGCCGCCAGCCGGGACTCGAAGAGAGCACGTACCCCCGGCTCCGACCGCAACAACCCCAACGCCAGCTCCGCGTGCCCCGGCACATACCCGTTGCCCACCAGCATCGTCACATCCGCCGCCAGCCCCTCCGCGCCCAACGCCGCCGCCGCGAAACTCGTCGCCATCGAGAAGAAGATCACCGTGCCGCCGTCCGCCGTGGCCAACACCGCACCGTGCTCACAACCCGGCACGTCCACGCAGACCACCGTCACGTCCGCCGGCCCGCCCAACGCCGTGGTCACCGCCGACGACAGGGCCACCGGATCCCGCGCGTCGGCCAACGCCACCACCGACGCCACCCCGGCCGCCGCCAGCGCGTCCCGCTCCGCCGCCACCGGCACCACCCCGACGGTACGACCCGCGCCCGCCCGCCGCGCCGCCGCCAACGACAACGACCCGCTCTTACCGGCCCCACCGACCACCGCCACCGTCACCGGGGACGGGTCACCGGCCCGCTCCCGCCGCGCCACCCGCTCGCCGACCACCCGCGCGGTCAACGCCGGCGCCCCACACACGTCCAGCACCGCCAGCGACAACTCCGGGTGCAGGTCCGCCGGCAACACCGCCGCGATGGACCGGGCGAACAGGATCGCGTACCCGTCGCACGGCACCTGCTCGCTGCGCCCGTCCCAGCGGGCCAGCCCGTCGAGGACGGTCAGCGGGGTCAACGTCAGCGACACCAGCGTCGCCACCCGGTCACCCACCGTCAACCCCAGCGGCGACCGACGACCGACCTCCTCCACGGTGCCGATCAGCATCCCACCCGACCCGGTCACCGGGTTCTGCATCTTGCCCCGGGTCGAGATGATCTCCTGCACCTCGGCGCGGACCTTCTCCCCGTCCCCGCCGTGCTTCTCCGACAACTGCCGGAAGCTGGCCGCGTCGAGGTTCAGCCGCTCGACCCGGATCCGCACCTCGTTCGGGGCGATCCGTGGGTCGGCGTCCAGCCGCCAGGCTGCCTGCGGCAGCACCCCCGCCGGTTCCACGACGCGATGCAGGCCCACCGGTGACGTCACGCCAACCTCCCCTCTCCACCGCCCGAAGCCCCGACCAGGACTCGCATCGCGGGAAAACTTACGGCAGACTAATTTCTTCGCCGGATATTTTCCAGTAGCCTTCGGATCTACCGATCATCGCACCAGCCCGCCGGTCACCCCGGCCACGCACACCACGAGGAGGGGCCGTGACCCAGACCCAACCGATGGAGACCATCCCTGGGCCCCGCCCCGCCCCGGTCGCCGTGCCGACCGCCGGCCAGCCCTACGAATACCGCCGCAGCCCCCTGACCGAACCCGACTGGACCCGTTTCCCCGGCTGGCGCCACGTCACCCGCGAGCAGTGGGAGAACGCCCAGTGGCAACGCGTCAACTGCGTCAAGAACATCAAGCAGCTGCGCACCGTCCTCGGCGACAGCGTCGACGAGACCTTCTACACCGACCTGGCAGCCGACCAGCAGGCCCTGGCCACCATGTCGATGCTGGTGCCACCCCAGATGATCAATACGATGGTGCCGTTCGCACCGATGACCACCGAGGCGTTCCGCGCCGACCCCGTCCGGCGCTACATGATCCCGGTCGCCGCCGACCGACGCACCGACTGGCCGTCGCACCCCTACGCCAGCCGCGACTCACTCCACGAACACGACATGTGGGTCGCCGAGGGCCTCACCCACCGCTACCCCACCAAGGTCCTCGCCGAACTGCTCTCCACCTGCCCCCAGTACTGCGGGCACTGCACCCGGATGGACCTGGTCGGCAACTCCACCCCCGCCGTCGACAAGCTCAAGCTCACCCTCAAGCCCGTCGACCGCTACGACGCCCACATCAGCTACCTCAAGGCCCACCCCGGCGTCCGCGACGTCGTCGTCTCCGGCGGCGACGTGGCCAACGTCCCGTGGCGCAACCTCGAGTCGTACCTGATGCGGCTGCTCGAACTGGAGACCGTCCGCGACATCCGGCTCGCCACCAAGGCCCTGATGGGCCTGCCCCAGCACTGGCTGCAGAACGACGTCGTCGAGGGCCTGGAACGGGTCGCCCGCACCGCCGCCCGACGCGGCGTCAACCTGGCCATCCACACCCACGTCAACCACGCCCAGTCGATCACCCCGCTGGTCGCCAGGGCCACCCAGACCGCCCTCGACGTCGGCGTCCGCGACGTCCGCAACCAGGGCGTGCTCATGCGCGGCGTCAACGCCACCACCACCGACCTGCTCGACCTCTGCTTCGCCCTCCAGGGCGAGGCCGGCATCCTGCCGTACTACTTCTACATGTGCGACATGATCCCCAACGCCGAACACTGGCGGGTCCCGGTCTGGCACGCCCAGCAACTCCAGCACGACATCATGGGCTACCTGCCCGGCTACGCCACCCCCCGGATCGTCTGCGACGTCCCCTTCGTCGGCAAACGCTGGGTGCACATGCTCACCGAGTACGACCGCGAGCGCGGCATCTCCTACTGGACCAAGAACTACCGCACCTCCATCGAGTCCGCCGACCTGGAGGCGCTCAACAAGCGCTACGCCTACTACGACCCGATCGACACCCTCCCCGACGCCGGCCAGCAGTGGTGGGCCGCGCACCGCGACGACTGACCCCACCGCACACCCGCCGCCTCCGTGACCGGTCGGGTCGCGGAGGCAGCGGGTGTGCGGTCACGCCCCGCGCGGGGCGTACATGATCACCACGACGCCGAGCAGGCAGATCGCCGCGCCCGTCAGGTCCCACCGGTCCGGCCGGAAGCCGTCCACCAGCACCCCCCAGGCCAGCGAACCCGCCACGAAGACCCCGCCGTACGCGGCCAGGATGCGGCCGAAGTTGGCGTCCGGCTGGAACGTCGCCACGAAGCCGTACACGCCCAGCGCGACCACCCCGGCGGCGATCCACCACAACCCCCGGTGCTCCCGCCAGCCCTGCCAGATCAGCCACGCGCCACCGATCTCGGCGAGCGCGGCCAGGACGAACAACACCAGTGATCGGGCGACCAGCATGACCGCACGTTAACGCGGGTGGCCCCCCCGGATCTCCCGGGGGGGGCCACCCGACGCCGCGTCAGGCGGATACGGCGGCTCTCAGCGCATGGTGTCCTTGACGTCACGACCGGCGTCCTTGACGTGCTCACCGGCCTGCTGGGCCCGTGCCTTGTTCCGCTCGGTGGTGCCCTCGGCCCGCATCCGCTCGTTGTCGGTGACGTCGCCGATCCGCTCCTTGGCAACGCCGGTCAGCTCCTGGGCCTTGTTCTTCGCCTTGTCGGTGAAGCTCATGTCGCCTCCTGTCGCTGCGGCGGTCACGGGGTCTGCGCCCCGCTCCCCGTCGGCGTCCCCGATCTGTCCGGGCTCAAACGGACTGCGCCGTAGGCGCAGAGGTAGTGGTGCGCGTCTGCGCACCACCTCTAAGCCGTCCTAGGATGATTGGGTCGTCCACCGTACGGCGGGACACCGGCGGCAGGCTGTGCGGGCTGGTCGCGGCGGAGGCTGGTTGACTGGGAGACATGAGCGAGATCATCCTGATCCGGCACGGCGAGACGACCTGGAGCGCCGCCCGACGGCACACCTCGTACACCGATCTGGAGCTGACTCCCGACGGTGAGCGGCAGGCCCGCGCGTTGGCCGCGGTGCTGGCCGGCCAGCGCTTCGCCACCGTGCTCGCCAGCCCCCGGCTACGGGCGCTGCGCACCGCGCAGCTCGCCGGCCTCACCGTCGACCACACCGACGACGACCTCGCCGAGTGGAACTACGGCCGGTACGAGGGCCGGACCACCGACGACATCCACGCCGACCAGCCGGCCTGGAACATCTGGACCGACGGCTGCCCCGGCGGAGAGTCCCCCGACCAGGTCGGCGCCCGGGTCGACCGGTTGCTCGCCCGGCTCACTCCCCTGCTGGAGCGGGGCAGCGTCGGCCTGGTCGGGCACGCCCACACCCTGCGCGTGGTCGGCGCCCGCTGGATCGGCCTGCCCGCCGCCGGCGGCGGCAAGCTCCGGCTGGACACCGCCACCGTCAGCGTGCTCGGCCACGAGCACGGCCGCCCGGTGATCCTGCGGTGGAACGGCGGCTGAGCGCGGCCCCCGGCCGGCGCGGCCCGCCAGCCTCAGCCCGGCGTCGGCTGAGGGGCCACTGAGGGCACCAGCCGGAGGTCAGGCCGACGCGTCGACGCCACCCCGGGAACGGACCCGGGGCTCGCCGACGGCGACCTTCGGCGGCCGACCCTCGTACGGGGTGGACAGCACCACCGTCGTGCGGGTGGTGACGTTCGCGGCGGTACGGATCTCCTGGAGCACCCGCTCCAGGTCAGCCGGCCCGGCAACCCGCACCAGGAGCAGGTAGAAGTCCTCCCCCGCCACCGAGTAACACGAATCGATCTCGGGCAGGTGGGCCAGCCGCTCCGGCGCGTCGTCCGGCTGGGACGGGTCGAACGGCCGGATCGCCACGAACGCGGTCAACGGCAGATCCAGCGCCTCGAACGACACCCGGGCGGTGTAGCCGCTGATCACGCCGCGCTGTTCCAGCCGGCGGACCCGCTGGTGCACGGCCGAGACCGACAGGCCGACCTTCTCCGCCAGATCCGTGTACGACAGGCGGCCGTCGGCGGTCAGCGCGGCGACGATGGCACGGTCGATCTCCTCCACGCGTGCAACCTACCCGGTGGAGCGTTCCCCTGGCGACGACGTCCCGCCCGATGTGACGCTCAGCGGGCCGCCCGGTCGCGCACCGCATCCGCCGCGAAGTTCAACACCTCCGCCAGATCCTCCTCGTCGAGGAAGGGCAGATCGGTGAGGATGTCCGTCACCGACATCCCCTCCGCCATCATCGCCAGCAGGGTCGCCACCGGGATCCGGGACTGCCGCACGCAGGGTGCGCCGCCCATCACCTCGGGATCGATGGTGATCCGGGGGAAGGTCACCGGCACAGGCTAGCCCTTCGCCAGCGCCCGGGAGATCACCAGCCGCTGGATCTGGTTGGTGCCCTCGACGATCTGGAGCACCTTCGCCTCCCGCAGGTACCGCTCGAGCGGGTGGTCGGCCACGTAGCCGGCGCCACCGAGCACCTGCACCGCGTCGATGGTCACCCGCATCGCCACGTCGGTGGCGAACAGCTTCGCCTTGGCCGCCTCGATCGAGTACGGCCGGCCGGCGTCACGCAGCCGGGCGGCAGCCAGCGTCAACGCCCGGGCGGCGGAGATCTGGGTGGCCGCGTCGGCCAGGAGGAAACCGAGCCCCTGGAAGTCGATGATCGCCCGGCCGAACTGCTGGCGTTCACGGGCGTAGTCGACGGCGTAGTCCAGCGCCGCCTGGGCCAGGCCGACCGCGCAGGCGGCGATGCCGAGCCGCCCCGAGTCCAGCGCGGACATCGCGATGGTGAACCCCGCCCCCTCGCCGCCGATCAGCCGGTCGGCCGGCACCCGGGCGTCGTCGAAGGCGACCTGCGCGACCGGCGAGGAGCGCAGCCCCATGGTCCGCTCGGCCGCCTGCGGCACGATGCCGGCGGTGCCCCGGTCGGCGAGCAGGCAGGAGATGCCCTTCGGTCCCGGCCCGCCGGTGCGACAGAAGATGTTGTAGAAGTCCGCCACCTGGGCGTGGGTGATCCACGCCTTGACGCCGGTGACCCGGTAGTCGTCGCCGTCGCGGACCGCCCTGCTGGTCAGCGCCGCGGCGTCCGAGCCACCCTGCGGCTCGGAGAGGCAGTACGCCCCGAGCAGTTCCCCACCCAGCAGGTCCGGCAGCAGTTTGCGCTGCGCGTCGGTGCCGAACTGGGCCAGCGGATAGCAGGACAGGGTGTGCACGCTGACCGCCTCGGCGACCGCCAGCCACCGCCCGGCCAGGATCTCCAGCACCTGGAGGTAGACCTCGTACGGCTGGGCGGCACCACCGTGCTCCTCGGGGTACGGCAGGCCCAGCAGGCCGGCCCGGCCGAGGGTGCGCAACACCTCCCGGGGGAACTCGGCACGCTCCTCGAATCCGGCCGCTCTCGGCGCGAGCTCGCGGTCGGCGAGCTCGGTGGCGAGGTCGAGCAGGTCGTGGGCCTCGTCGGTGGGGAGGATCCGGTCGACAGTCATAGCGCGATGAGCTCCATGGGGGTGGTGTTGAGCCGTCGCCCGTCGTCCGTCGGCGGCGGGCGCCATCCCGTCAGCTTAACGGTCGTTCGGGCAACGGCCCACTCCGTCGGCGGGGCGACGGCGGCGGCCCGGGGCCGGCCGGGTGAACCGCGACGGCACTGGTTCCGTACCACCGGGTGCCCTCCCCGGGTCCCGACGAGCCCGACGGAGTTCACCGATGCATCGACGCGCAGTACTGACCTCGGCGGGAGTCGCCCTCGCCGCGCTCACCGCCGCCTGGGCGGCCCTGGCCATCCCCACCGCGAGCGCGGAGAGCGAACCGGAGCGGCCGGTCGCCACGAGCGCGACACCGCAGGCCACCACCGGCACGCCGAGCGCCACCGAGGACGCGCCGCAGGCCACCGCGCCCGCCGACTCCCCGGTGGCCGTCAACGGCCTGCTGCGGGTGTGCGGGGTGAACCTGTGCAACGAGGCCGGGGAACCGATCCAACTGCGCGGGATGAGCAGCCACGGTCTCCAGTTCTTCCCGAACTGCCTCAACCCGGACTCGCTGGCCGCGCTGCGCACCGACTGGCGGGCCGACTTCGTCCGGGTGGCCATGTACGTCCAGGAGGGCGGGTTCGAGACCGATCCGGCCGGCTTCACCCGCAGGGTCGACGAGGCCGTGGAGGCCGCCAGCGCCCTCGGCCTGTACGTGGTGGTCGACTTCCACATCCTCACCCCGGGCGACCCCAACCTGAACCTGGACCGGGCGACGTCCTTCTTCGCCGAGGTCGCCGCCCGGCACGCCGCCCGGACCAACGTGCTCTGGGAGATCGCCAACGAACCCAACGGGGTCGACTGGGCCGGCATCAAGAGCTACGCCGAGCAGGTCATCCCGGTGATCCGGGCCGCCGACCCGGACAGCGTGGTGCTGGTCGGCACCCGGGGCTTCTCCTCGCTCGGCGTCTCCGAGGGCGCCGACGAGACCGAGGTGACCGACGACCCGGTCGACGCCGCGAACATCATGTACACGTTCCACTTCTATGCCGCGTCCCACCGGGACCTGCAACGGGCGACGGTGGCCCGCGCCGCGCGGAGCCTGCCGCTGTTCGTCAGTGAGTTCGGCACCCAGACCTTCACCGGCGACGGCCCGAACGACCTGGACAGCGCCACCACCTGGCTCGATCTGCTGAAGAGCCTGAAGATCAGCTACTCGATGTGGAGCTTCTCCGACGGCCCGGAGAGCAACTCGGTGTTCCGGCGGGGCACCTGCGCCGGCACCGACTTCACCGGCACCGACGTGCTGACCGAGTCGGGGGAGTTCATCCGCACCCGGATCCGGGGCGCCGCCGGTTAGCCACCGGCTCCCGGTGGGGTGCCCGGCGGCTGGTCCGGCGCGGGGTGCCGGTCCGGCGTACCTCGGCACCGGCGGTGGGCCGGCGGTCGGCGCGGTCGCCGGCAACGGGCCGACCACCCCACCGACGCGGTCAGCCGGCGACGGCTCCCGCGACCCGGCGCACCCGGTCCGAGTGGACCAGTACGTCCACGTTGTCGACGTACTGGTCCACCGCCCCGACCAGGGGGCGGTCCCGGAGGACGGGGTCGACGATCGCGGCCCGCAGCGCGGCGGCGAGACGACCCGCGTCGAGCACCAGGAAAGGCCGCCCGTGGAAGGGCCGGACCGTGGGATCGACCGGCGCGGCCAGCCCGGTGGCATTGGTCCAGTCGGCAACCGTCTCCAACGCCCGCACCAGGCCGGCCTGCCGCCCGGCCCAGTCACCCGGCCCGAGCACGTCCGCCAACGCCGCTGTCACCGGCGCGGCGTCCGGCAGCGCGGCGAACACGCTGCCGAGCCACTTGTCGTACGGCGGCCAGCGCCGGTGCAGCAGCAGACCGAGCCGCATCAGGTCGCGGGCCACCCGGGCGGCCACCAGTTGGCTGCCCAGCACGTCGCCCACCTCGGCACACCGCCCGACGAGATGATCGGCCTGCCCCACCCGGGTCCACCCGGCGGCCAGCACGTGCCGCCACACGTCGTCCGGATACCAGGCCAGGGCGGCGCGGACGGCCTCGACCGTGCCGTCGAGGCCGTCGTGGAAGACCGCGCCGCCGGTCAGCTCGGCCAGCCGCTGGGTCGGGAGGGCGAGCCAGTCGTCGGTGGTGACGGCGACGGTGGGGTCGAAGCCGAGCCGGCCCCGCAGCCAGTCCCGCCACCCGGCCACCTCCACCCCGCTCCGGTCACCGGCGACGTCGGGCACCCCCAGGCGCGCGGTCGGCCAGCTGAGGAACCGGGTCGGCCGGCCCAGGAACCGGACCGGCAGGCCGGTCAGCACCGCGCGCACCGACGCCGCGTCGGCCGGATCCGCCACGAAGACCTGGGCCCGCGGCCCCCAGTCGTGGTCGGTGGAGCGCTCGGTGTCCAGGCCCAGCAGCTCCGAACCGCCGTCGAGCAACCCGGCGGAGTACCGCAGGCCGGGCAGCCGGGCAGCCAGCAGCGGCGCGACGGCCTCGTCGTGGAAACGGCGACACAGGGCCAGTCCGGGCACGAACTCCATGCCCGGCAGTCTCACCCGCCACCCGGCCGACGTCATTCCGATTTCCCGCCCCCAGGTTCCCGCCCACCGGGCCACGCCGCCCACCAGGAGCTGCGGGCCCACCGCCCCTCGTGCCGTCCGCCATGTCGTCGGTGGGTTGTGCCACGCTGTCGGGCGTGGCAGACCAACCTCCGATCCTGCTGATCGACGCCCCCAGCCTCTACTTCCGGGCCTACTTCGGCGTGCCCGAGTCGGCCGCGAGGACCGGGGACGGCCAGCCGGTCAACGCCGTCCGCGGCTTCCTCGACATGCTCGCCCAGCTCATCCGCACCCGCCGGCCGGACCGGATGGTCTGCGCGCTCGACCACGACTGGCGGCCGGCATGGCGGGTGGAGCTGCTGCCGTCGTACAAGGCGCACCGGGTCGCCCCGGCGGGTGGCGAGGAGGTGCCGGACACCCTCTCCCCGCAGGTGCCGGTGATCCTCGACGTGCTGGCCGCGATCGGCATCACCGCCGTCGGGGCGACCGGCTACGAGGCCGACGACGTGCTGGGCACCCTGTCGGTCACCCAACCCGGCCCGGTGGAGGTGGTCTCCGGCGACCGGGACCTCTTCCAACTCGTCGACGACGCCCGTCGGGTCCGGCTGCTCTACATCGGTCGCGGGGTGGCCAAGCTCGACGACTGCGACGACGCGGCGGTCCGGGCCCGCTACGGCGTCCCCGCCGACCGGTACGCCGACTTCGCCGCGCTGCGCGGCGACCCGAGCGACGGGCTGCCCGGCGTGCCCGGGGTGGGTGAGAAGACGGCCGCCCGGCTGATCGACCGCTACGGTGGCCTGCCCGGCATCCTCACCGCGCTCGACGACCCCGGGTCCGGGTTCGCCCCGGGACTGCGGGCCAAGCTCGACGGCGCCCGCGACTACCTGGCGGTGGCCCCGAAGGTGGTCCGGGTCGCCACCGACGTGCCGCTGCCGACGCTGCCCACCGCACTGCCGGCCGCGCCCGCCGACCCGGACCAGCTGCTGGAGCTGGCGCAACAGTGGAACCTCGCCGGCTCCTGCCGGCGGCTGGTCGACGCCCTCGCCCAGCAACCCTGACGAGGCGGGCGGGGGCGACCGGGGGCGGGCGGCACCCGCCGGGGCCGGACGAGCCGCGTCGACGGCGACCGGCCCCGGCCGCCGTCGACGGGTGCGGCGGTGGGTTCAGCGTGGCGGTGGGGCGTCCCGGCGGGACGGGAACGGGGTGCCCGGCCGGCCCAGGGTGGTCGACCGGGCACGCAGGCCCACCGGGTCCGGAGCGGCCTGCGGGGCGGGTGCCGGCGGGGTGACCTGCCGGGCGTCCAGGTAGGCGGCGGCGGCCCGGTCATCGTCGGTGGGGGCGGCGAGCAGCGCGTAGACCAGCCCGACCACCACGAAGATCACCGCAAGGACGATCGGCACCAGCAGCGTGCTCACCCCCGCGCCGGTCACCGCGCCGCGCCGCTCGTGCAGGTGCACCGACAGGGCGCTCATGCCGGTGAAGTGCATGCCGTTGACGGCGACCCCCATGACCAGGGCAGAGCCGGCGATCGCCAGCCCCCGGCGGACGGTCATCGCCAGCCACAACGCCACGGTGGCCGCGACCACGGCGATGACCACCGACAGCGCCACCCGGGTGCCGTCGTAGTTCAGGTCACCGCTGAGCCGCATCGCGGCCATGCCGGTGTAGTGCATGGCCGCGACACCGACACCGGTGAACAGGCCACCGCCGAGAACCTTGGCGGCGCTGAGCCGGCCGGTGCCGACGATGGCCAGGCCGAGCCCGACCGCCGTGACGGCGATCACCGTGCTGGCGGCGGTGAGCGGCACGTCGTACCGGAGCCGGGTGCCGGTGACCGCGAAGCCGAGCATGGCCATGAAGTGCATGGCCCAGATCGCGGTGCCGCCGATCGCCCAGGCGGCCAGCAGACCCCACCAGACGCGCTGGCCGGAGCTGCCGGCGGTGCGGATCCGCCCGGCGCAGACCAGCCCGAGGAACGAACCGAGCACGGACAGCGCGTAGCTCAGCGCGGGTGTGATCCACCCGTACTCAAAGTGATTGATCTCCGCCACGGCGGCCTTCCCCCCACTCCGTCACCTGCGCGTAGGAGACCGCGCCCGAGCAATGATCGAGGAGGCCATGAGCAGGGACAACAGCGACCCCCCGGTTATCCGGGGGGTGCCGTCGTGGTGACCGTCCGATGCGTCGATTAACCGGCCATCGGTGACCGAAAGTGATAATTCAGGCGGAGGTGTAGTGCGCCAGCACGCCACGGTTGACGGCGGCGATCGCCTGCCGTGCGGTGGCCCGCAGCTCGGTCGGCGCACCACCGGAGTCGGCAAGCTGACCGAGCAGGTCGGCGACCTGCCGGGCCCAACGGACGAAGTCCCCGGCGGGCATCTCGCCATCGATCTGATGACCGCTGGCGAGCACCTTGGCCAGGGTCTCACCCCGGGCCCACCGGTAGATGGGCCAGGCGAAACCGAAGTCCGGTTCGCGAGTGACGGTCAGCCCCCGCTGCGCCTCGTCGGCCTCGATCTCACTCCACAGCTTGAGCGTCTCGTCGACCGCGTCGGCGACCGGGCCACGCGGCAGCGACGCCCGCTCGTCGGCGTCCCGGCGGGCCTCGAAGACCACCACCGAGACGGCGGCGGCCAGCTCCGACGGGGACAACCCGTCCCAGACGCCCCGGCGCAGGCACTCGGCGACCAACAGGTCCGCCTCGGTCCAGATCCGGCCGAGCATCCGACCGGCGTCGGTGACCCCGCCGTCGGCGGACAGATAGCCCCGGGCGGTCAGCAGCGCGACGATCCGGTCGAAGGTACGGGCCAGCGAGCCGGTACGCCCGGAGACCCGCTGGCGCAACTCCTCGGTGTCGTTCTCCAACCGGCGTCGCCGCTCCGCCCAACGGGCGTGCTCCTCCCGCTCCGGGCAGGCGTGGCAGGGGTGCCGGCGCAGCTCCGTGCGGAGCTGGCTGAGCCGGTGGTCCTCACCGGCGGCCTGCCGGGACCGCCCACCGCGACGCCCACCGTGCCGGTCCAGCCCGGTCCCGCTGACCTCGGCGGCGAGATCCCGCCGGGCAGCCGGCGAGCGGTGATTGAAGTGCTTGGGCACCCGGATCCGGGCCAGCACCTCGGCCGGGGTGGTGAAGTCACCGGGGCTGACCCGACCCGCCCACCGGTCCTGGGTGAGCACCAACGGCCGGGGCTCGCCGAAGCCCCCGGTGGCCGGGTCGAGGACGACCGCGAGCCCGGCCCGCCGCCCGGACGGCACCCGGATCACGTCACCGACCCGCAGCCGCTCCAGCGCGGCCACCGCGGCGGCCTTACGCTGGGTCTGCCCCTGCCGGGCGATGGCCCGCTCCCGGTCGCCGATGGCCACCCGCAACGCGAAGTACTCGTCGAAGTCACCGTGGTGGCAGACCGCCTCGGCGCCGTACGCGTCGATCGTCTCGGTGTTGCGCTGCACCTGCCGGGCCAGCCCGACCACCGAACGGTCCGCCTGGAACTGGGCGAACGACGACTCCAGCAGCGCGCGGGCCGGCTCGACGCCGACACTGCCGACCAGGTTGACTGCCATGTTGTACGACGGCCGGAAGCTGGACCGCAGCGGATAGGTGCGGGTGGAGGCCAGGCCGGCCACGTGCCGGGGATCGGTCTCCGGCGACCAGACCACGACGGCGTGCCCCTCGACGTCGATGCCCCGCCGGCCCGCCCGCCCGGTGAGCTGGGTGTACTCCCCCGGGGTGAGGTCGACGTGCGCCTCACCGTTGAACTTCACCAGCCGCTCCAGCACCACACAGCGGGCCGGCATGTTGATGCCCAGCGCAAGGGTCTCGGTGGCGAAGACCGCCTTGACCAACCCCCGGACGAACAGCTCCTCGACGACCTCCTTGAACACCGGCAGCATGCCGGCGTGGTGGGCGGCCAGGCCACGCTCCAGCCCGTCGAGCCACTCCCAGTAGCCCAGGACGCTCAGATCCTCACCGGGGATCGCGGTGACCCGGGACTCGACCACCCGGCGGATCTCGGCCCGCTCCTCCGCCGAGGTCAGCCGCAGGCCGGCGGCGAGGCACTGCTGCACGGCGGCGGCGCAGCCGGCCCGGCTGAAGATGAACAGGATCGCCGGGAGCAGCCCCTCCCGATCGAGCCGGTCGACGATGTCCGGGCGCATCGGGCCGCGCCAGCGCGGGCCGCGCCGACCGCCGCCGGGGCCGGCGCTGCGCCCCTCCCCCAGCTCCAGCCGGCGGGTCTGGTCCCGGGTGTAGCGCAGCAGCTCCGGGTGCACGTCGTGCTTGCGCGCCGCGTCGGCGTCGTGGAACAGGTCGAACATCCGCTTCCCGACCAGCATGTGCTGCCACAGCGGGACCGGCCGGTGCTCGCTGACCACCACCGCCGTCTCACCCCGCACGGTGACCAGCCAGTCGGCGAACTCCTCGGCGTTGGAGACCGTCGCCGACAGCGAGACCAGGGTGACCGAGGAGGGCAGGTGGATGATCACCTCTTCCCAGACCCCACCCCGGAACCGGTCGGCGAGGTAGTGCACCTCGTCCATCACCACGTAGGCCAGGCCGGCCAGGGTGGCCGAGCCGGCGTAGAGCATGTTGCGCAGCACCTCGGTGGTCATCACCACCACCGGGGCGTCCCCGTTGATCGCGTTGTCGCCGGTGAGCAGGCCGACCTGCGCGGCGCCGTAGCGTTGCACCAGGTCGTGGTACTTCTGGTTGGACAACGCCTTGATCGGCGTGGTGTAGAAGCACTTGCGCCGGGCCCGGGGGGCCACCGCGCCCTCGGCCGCCGCCGGCGTGGGCGTGCCCCGCAGCGCCAGGTGTACGGCGAACTCGCCGACCACCGTCTTGCCCGCCCCGGTCGGGGCGCAGACCAGCACCCCGCTGCCCCGCTCCAGGGACTGACACGCCTCCCGCTGGAAGTCGTCGAGGTCGAACCCCAGGTCGAGGGCGAACTCTTCCAGGGCCGGGAACTGGGCGGCCTGGGCAGCCCGGCGGCGTGCCTCGGCGTACCGCTCGGCGGGGCTCGACATGTCAGCAAGATTAATCGGTACCACCGACGGCCACCCGTCAAGGCCGTCCGGCAGGGCGGTCGGGGTGGGTCGGTAGGGTGCACGACGTGCCGGATCATGTCGAACCGCCCGAAGCCTCGAACGGCGTCGAGAACGCGACCCGAGCGGGTGCGTCCCGCCGCCCCGTGGAGGCGGTGCTCTTCGACTTCCACGGCACCCTGGCCCAGGTCGAGCAGGCCCACGACTGGGTGGTCGCCGCGGCGGCGACGTGCGGGGTGAGCCTGGAGCGGATGCGGGCCACCGCGCTGGCCGACCGGCTGCTCACCGCCGGCCGGGCCGGCGGCCCGATGCCGACCCGGGTGCCACCCCGCCTGGCCGAACTCTGGGCCGACCGGGACCTCTACGAGCACGCGCACCGGGCCGCCTACACCGGGCTGGCCGAGACGGTGGACGCCGGCATCGAGGGCTTCGCCGAGGCGCTCTACGAACGGGTGCTGGTGCCGGACGGCTGGGTTCCCTACCCGGACACCACCCCGGTGCTGACCGCGCTGCGGGCGGCCGGGATCAAGGTGGCGGTGGTGAGCAACATCGGCTTCGACATCCGGCCGCACTTCGCCGCCTGGGGACTGGCCGACCTGGTCGACGCGTACGCCCTGTCGTACGAGGTGGGACGGTGCAAGCCCGATCCGGGCATCTTCCTGCGCGCCTGCGGGATGCTCCGGGTGGACCCGGAGCAGACGCTGATGGTCGGCGACACCCCCGCCGACGCCGGGGCGGTCGCCGCCGGATGCGGGGCGCTGGTCCTGCCGGCCGCGGGTCCGGGGCGTCCCAGCGGCCTCGGCGCCGTGCTCGACCTGGCCCTGCCGTCCCGATGATCAACTCGTCCGGCCGGGCTGGCGCGGTCGGACTGGTGCTCGGCGGGGCACTGTCGGTGCACTTCGGCTCGGCCGTCGCCGCGCTGCTCTTCCCCCGGGTCGGGGTACCCGGCACGGTGGCCCTGCGGCTGACCATCGGGGCGCTGTTGATGCTGCTGGTGTGCCGACCCCGGCTACGCGGACACGACCGGGCCGACTGGCTGGCCGTCGGCGCGTTCGGGCTCGCCCTGGCCGGCATGAACTCCGTCTTCTACCAGGCCATCGAACGGATTCCGCTCGGCCCGGCGGTGACCCTGGAGGTGCTCGGACCGCTCACCCTGTCGGTGCTGACCGCCCGCCGGTGGACCGCCTGGTGCTGGGCCGGGCTCGCGCTGGCCGGGGTGGCCCTGCTGGGTCAGGGCGGATTCGACCGGCTCCACCCGGTCGGCGCGGGCCTGGCGCTCGGGGCGGGCGCGCTGTGGGCGGCGTACATCGTCTGCTCCGCACGGGTCGGCGGCCGGTTCCCCCGCGCCGACGGGCTGGCCCTGGCCCTCGCCCTGGCCGCCGTGCTCACCCTGCCGTTCGGCCTGGCCGACGCCGGGGCCCGGCTGTGGCATCCGGGGGTGCTGGCGCTCGGCGCCGGATTGGCGCTGCTCGCCTCGGTGCTGCCCTACACCCTGGAGCTGCTGGCCCTGCGCCGGTTGGCCACCTCGACGTTCGCGGTGCTGATGAGCCTCGGGCCGGCGCTCGCCGCGCTCGCCGGCTGGCTGATCCTCGGTCAGGACCTGCACCCGGTCGAGGTGCTGGCGATCGGCCTGGTGGTCGTCGCCAGCATCGGCGCGGTCCGGGCCGCCGCCCCACGCGGCGACGGGCCGGCCGCGCCGGTCGGCGGCGGGCCGGGATCCGCGCGGCCAGGGCCACCGCCGGGCGAGCCGTTCAGCGCAGCAGATGCACCGCCCGAGGCACCGCGCTGATCCGTACCGGCAGGTCCAGCGACCGTTCGCCGTCGGCGTACGTGGTGATGCCCTCGGCGGCCAACTCGACGGTACGGGCCCGGTAGCTGCGGACCAGCGGGTGCGCCACATGGGTGCCGGCGTAGATGCGCGGCTTGACCCGGATCAGGGTGCGCCGGTCGATCCGGCCGCCGACCACCACGTCCAGCAGCCCGTCGGTCGGGTCGGCGGCAGGGCAGATCCGCATCCCACCGCCGTAGCTGGCGCAGTTGCCCACCGCGATCAGCACGGCATCGACCCGGTGTTCCTCGCCGTCGAGACGCAGCGTGTAGCGACGCGGGCGCAACCGGGCCAGCTCGACGAGGATCGCCAGGTCGTACCGGCGGGGGCCGCGCGGCCAGCGCATCCGGTTGGCCCGCTCGTTGACGATCGCGTCGAAGCCGGCGGCGAGGACCGCGCCGTACCAGCGGTCAGGGCCGGCACCGGCGGACATCCGGGCCAGGTCGACCGGGCGGGTGCGACCGGAGCGCAGCGCCGCGGCGATCATCTCGACGGCGGCGAGCGGATCGGCCGGGAAGCCGGTGTCGGCGGCGAAGTCGTTGCCGGTGCCGGCCGGCACCGGACCGAACGGCACGGCCGTACCGGCGACCGCCTGGAGGGCACGGTGGACGGTGCCGTCCCCACCGACCGTGACCAGTGCGGACGCCCCGGCGGCGACCGCCGAACGACAGGCCGCCTCCGCCTCGGCGGGGGTGTGTGCGGTGAGCAGCTCCACCGGTCGGCCGGCGGCGGCGAGACTGTCGACGACCCGGGGCAGCAGACCCCGGTGGCGGCCCCGGCCGGCGGTGGGGTTGGCGAGCACGGCGACCGGACCGGCCGCCCGGCGATCGTCTGCGGTCACGGCGAGCACCGTACCGGTGCGGTGGCGCTACGCGGAGAAGCGGGACCGCACCACGTGTAAGGCATCCTAGGTTGCTAGGTGGGAGGGGCGTGTCGGCTGCACCCGGCCGGGGATGCGGTGCCCCGTCGGCGACTGGCGAGTACGCCCCGCGATACAGGTGGTATCCGTCCGCGTCCTGTGGAGCTGATGACGTACACGATTCACCGGCGGAACCGCCAGTGATCCAGCCGGCCCACGGGCCACACTCGCGCTGCCCTTCGGGACGGGTGATGCGTCAACGTCATCAGCTCCACAGGACCCAAACCCACCACCTGGAGTGGTGGGCCGCAGACAGCTCGGAGCCACCGGTGCAACGTCATCAGCCCCGAGGACGTGAACCCCACCACTGCTCCGGCCGGTACCCGACCGGGCAGCAGGGGCGGACCTCCGGCCCGAGCCGACCGCTCAGGTCTCTCCGCGCGACCACCCCACCGACGGGCCACCACCGGCCCCACCGCCGGCGGGGTGGAGGGTCGGTCAGCCGTGTGCCTTCTGCTGGCAGGGCACGCAGAAGCGGGCCTGGGGCAGCGCCTCCAACCGTTCGGCCGGGATCGACTTCTCACATCGTTCGCAGCGGCCGTAGCTGCCCTCGGCGAGTCGTCGCAGCGCCCCGGCCAGGTGGTCCAGGCTCTGCCGGGTGGCCGCGATCAGTGCGCCCCGGGTGTGCGCCTCGGCCGGGTCACCGGTGTCGGCGGTCAACTCGGTCAACCGGGCGGTCTGCGTCGCGAACTGCTCGGTGAGGGCCTGGCGGAGCATGGTCAGCCGGTCCTGTTCGACCTGGCCGTGCAGATCGATGCTCATGACATGTCCTTTCGGGGGGAAGAGAAGTTCCGGGAAATAGAAAAAGGCCGAAGCCGAATGGCTTCGCCCTGGTGGCCGATCCGGAGGGGGTACGCCGCTCCGGCGGGCCACGCCCGGCGGGGATCGGGCTCGGCCGCCCCTGGGTGGGCACGACAGCCGGCCGCGTCCCGTCGGACACCGCCACCCGACACCGGGCCGCCACGAACCGCACCACCGGCGCACCGGTGGCGAGGGCAGGACGGACGGTCGGGGACATGTGGCCAACCATAGGCAGTGATCCGGGAAAAGCAAGCAGATACCGGGGCAGGTGGCTGTGCTTACATGGGCACCATGGCACAGCCGGTGATCCTCACCATCGACGACGACCCCGCCGTCTCCCGGGCGGTGGCCCGGGACATCCGCCGCCGGTACGGCGACCGCTACCGGGTGGTCCGGGCCGACTCCGGACCGGGCGGGCTGGAGGCGCTGCGGGAGATCAAGCTGCGCGGCGAACGGGTGGCGGTGCTGCTGGCCGACTACCGGATGCCCGAGATGAACGGCATCCAGTTCCTGGAGGCCGCGATGGACCTCTTCCCGG
Organism: Micromonospora sp. NPDC051925; assembly: GCF_044548625.1. NCBI lineage: Bacteria > Bacillati > Actinomycetota > Actinomycetes > Micromonosporales > Micromonosporaceae > Micromonospora > Micromonospora sp. NPDC051925. The sequence goes on from NZ_JBIUCH010000001.1 coordinate 125,017, forward strand.
CCGCCCGGCGGGTGCTGCTGACCGCCTACGCCGACACCGACGCGGCCATCGACGCGATCAACGTGGTCGACCTGGACCACTACCTGCTCAAGCCGTGGCACCCGCCGGAGGAGAAGCTCTACCCGGTGGTGGACACCCTGCTGGAAGCCTGGGCGGCCAGTCCCGACCAGGCCAGCGAAGAGATCCGGGTGGTCGGGCACCGGTGGTCCGCGCCGTCGTTCGCGGTCCGCGACTTCCTCGCCCGCAACCTGGTGCCCTACCGCTGGCTGCTCACCGACGACCCCGAGGGCGGCCGGCTGCTCGCCGCCGCCGGGGCCGACGCGACCGACGTACCGCTGGTGGTCACGCCCGACGGCAAGGCGCTGGTCGCCCCGACGGAGGCGGAGCTGGCCGCGCTGGCCGGGCTCACCGTCGCCCCGGCCGCCGACTTCTACGACCTGGTGGTGGTCGGTGGCGGGCCCGCCGGGCTCGGCGCCGCCGTCTACGGGGCCTCGGAGGGGCTGCGTACCGTGCTGGTGGAGCGGCGGGCCACCGGCGGTCAGGCCGGGCAGAGCAGCCGGATCGAGAACTACCTCGGCTTCCCCGACGGGGTCTCCGGCGCCCAGCTCACCGACCGGGCCCGCCGGCAGGCGTTGAAGTTCGGCGCGGAACTGCTCAGCACCCGCGAGGTGGTGGGGTTGGAGAGCGCCGGCGCGGCCCGGCTGCTGCGCTTCGGTGACGGCAGCACCATCGCCGCGCACACGGTGGTGCTGGCCACCGGGGTGTCGTACCGGGTGCTCGACGCGCCCGGCCTGGCCGACCTGACCGGCCGGGGGGTGTTCTACGGCGCGGCGTCGACCGAGGCGCCGAGCTGCGTCGACCAGGATGTCTGGATCGTCGGCGGGGCCAACTCCGCCGGCCAGGCGGCGGTGCACTTCTCCCGGTACGCCGCCCGGGTGCACCTGCTGATCCGGGGCGCGGACCTGACCGCGTCGATGTCGTCGTACCTGATCCAGCAACTCGACCGGATCGACCGGATCGTCGTGCACCCGCACACCGAGGTGGCCGGCGGCGAGGGTGACGAGCACCTGGAGCGGCTGCGACTGCGCGACACCCGCAGCGGTGACGTCCGCGAGGTGGACGCCTCCTGGCTGTTCATCTTCATCGGCGCGGAGCCGCGCACCGAGTGGCTCGACGGGGTGCTGGTCCGCGACGAACGGGGCTTCATCGTCGCCGGCCCCGACCTGACCGCGGGCGGCCGGCGACCACCCGGCTGGAACCTGACCCGCGACCCGTACCACCTGGAGTCGAGCCTGCCGGGGGTGTTCGCCGCCGGGGACGTACGGGCCTCGTCGGTCAAGCGGGTGGCCTCGGCGGTCGGCGAGGGTGCGATGGCCGTCTCGCTGGTGCACCGCTACCTGGAGGCGCAATGACCAACTCCGATCGGCGACTCACCCCCGACGAACTGCGTGAGCTGTTCCTCTTCGCCGCCCTCGACCCCGAACAGCTCGACTGGCTGGCCGAGCACGGCCGGGTCGAGCAACGGGCCGCCGGCACCGTCGTGTACGCCGAGGGTGAGCCGGCGAGCTGCTTCTTCGTGCTGCTGTCCGGGGCGGTGACGATGAGCCGTCGGGTGCACGGCGACGACGTCGAGGTCACCCGCACCGACCAGCGCGGCGTGTACGGCGGGGCCACCCAGGCGTACCTGGGCGGGCAGGTCGCGCAGGTCTACCTGAACACCCTGCGGGCGGTCACCGACGCCGAGTTCCTGGTGCTGCCCGCCGAGACGTTCGCCCACGCGGTGCGGACCTGGTTCCCGATGGCGATGCACCTGCTGGAGGGCCTGTTCGTCGGGATGCGGGACACCCAGGCCATCGTCGGCGAGCGGGAACGGCTGCTGGCCCTGGGCTCGCTGTCGGCCGGGCTCACCCACGAGCTGAACAACCCGGCCGGCGCGGCCGTACGGGCCACCTCCTCGCTGCGCGACCGGGTCGCCGGGATGCGGCACAAGCTGGCGATGATCGCCGACGGCCGGCTCGACGGCCGCCGGCTGCACACCCTGGTGGAGTTGCAGGAGGAGGCGGTCAAGCGGGCCGCCCGCGCACCGCAGCTCTCCCCGATGGCCGCCAGCGACGCCGAGGACGCGCTGGCCGACTGGCTGGACGAACACCAGGTCACCGCCGGCTGGGACCTGGCGCCCACGCTTGTCGCCGCCGGCCTGGACACCGGGTGGCTGGACCGGGTGCGGGAGGTGGTCGGTCCGCAGGACCTCGAGTCGGCGGTGCGCTGGCTGAGCTACACGCTGGACACCGAGCAGCTGATGGCCGAGATCGACGACGCGGTCACCCGGATCTCCACCCTGGTCGGCGCGGCCAAGCAGTACTCGCAACTCGATCGGGCCCCGCACCAGGTGGTGGACGTGCACGACCTGCTCGACGCCACGCTGGTGATGTTCAAGGCGAAGATCCCGCCGGGGGTACGGGTGGTCCGCGAGTACGACCGGGACCTGCCGCCGATCCCGGCGTACGCGGCCGAGCTGAACCAGGTGTGGACGAACCTGATCGACAACGCGCTGTCGGCGATGGGCGCGGACGGCACCCTGACGCTGCGCACCGGGCGGGCCGGTGACCGGCTGACCGTCGAGGTCGCCGACACCGGACCGGGCATCACCGAGGCGATCCGGCCGCGCATCTTCGAGCCGTTCTTCACCACCAAGGCGGTCGGTGAGGGCACCGGGCTGGGGCTGGACATCTCGTACCGGATCGTGGTCAACAAGCACCACGGGGACATCCGGGTGGACAGCGTCCCGGGGGCGACCGTGTTCCGGGTGCTGCTGCCGTTCACCGCCCCTGCCCGTACCGGCTGACCGGTGGTCGGGCCCGCACCGCCCGGATCGGCGGCGCGGGCCCGGCCGGCCGCACGGTCCCCAGGGGGTGCGGCCGGGTCGGTGGCGAGGGGGCCGGGGTCAGCCCCCGACCGGGGCGGGCTCCGGCAGGGCGTGCCGGCGCAGCAGCCGCTGACCGATGAAGGTCCGCCACACCCGGTCGGCGACCGTCGGTTCGACCACCCAGAGGCGGTGCTGCGCCTCGGCCAGGGTGAGCGGGACGGCGAACAGGTCCAGGAAGAGCCGGCTGCTGCGGTTGAGCGCGAAGACCTGCCCGTCGGCCCGGCGGAACAGGTGCCGGTCGGTCGGCAGCGACGCGCCGGGGGTGCCCTCCTGCTCCTCCACCCGCATCCGCCGGTACGCCTCCCACGCCTGCTCGTCGGCCCGGTCGACGAAGACGCCGTTGGCGACGAACTCGGTGTGGTCGTCGTCGTGCTGGCGGACCCGGTCGTGGGCGAGCACGCCGCGCACGTCGGTGCCGTACCGGTCGTGGTAGAAGAACGAGTGCGGGGTGTCGGTGCTGCCCAGCCAGGGCCGGTGGTAGTGGCCGGGGTTGAGGGTGGACTTCGCCTGCATCACCTCGTCGTGCGCGGCCTCGGTGACCGGCTCGTCGTAGCGCAGCATCCGGACGATGTCGGAGCCCTCCACCGGGCGGACGTTGCTGATGCCGAACCGCTCCGGCTCCTTGGCGACGATCGCGCCCGGGGTGAGCATGAAGTCGCCGAGACCGCCGAGGGTCCACAGGTCGGGGTTGTCGCGCAGGAAGCCGATGCTGTCCAGGGCCTCCTCCCGGGTCTCGGTGGGGAAGCCGGTGAAGCCCATCATCTGCACCCCGATGTTGGCCTTGGTCATCGCGGTCATCGTCCGGCGGACCTGCTCCGGGCGGGTGCCCTTGTCGATCAGGTCGAGGATGCGCTGGTTGCCGGACTCGAAGCCGACCGAGACGGCCACGCAGCCGCTGCGCCGCAGCAGTTCGCAGCGCTCCTCCGACCAGTACTTCTCCAGCCGGATCTCGGCGCCCCAGCGGAAGTCCAGCCCGCGTTCGACGACCTTCTCGGCGAACCGCAAGATCGTCGCGGGGGCCAGCACGTCCACCGAGAAGTAGATGAACTTGGCGAACTTCGCCAACTCCGTCACGTCGGCGATCATGGCGTCGGCGGTGTCCTGCCGCCACGGGCTGGTCGGGCCGTCGGTGTTCAGGCCGTAGTCGCAGAAGGTGCACTTGTTCCAGTAGCAGCCCCGGGTGGGCGAGTAGTAGACGAACTTCTCCGGGCTCAGGTAGAGGTCCCACGGCAGGCCGGAGAAGTCCGGCACCGGGATGTTGCCGAGCCGCTCGTAGCGCAGCGGGAGCTGCCGCTGCCGGCCGTACTTCGGGTGCAGCCGGACGTTGGGGTGCCCGGCCGGCAGGGTGCCCGTCGCCACCGCGTCGAGGATCTCGGTGTACGCGCTCTCCCCCTCGCCGACCACGATCGCGTCGAAGTCGGCGAGCACCTGGAACACCTGCTCGGGGCGGCTGGCGCACTTCCACACGTCGGAGATCTCGGTGCCGCCGGTGATCACGAAGGCGTCCGGGCAGGCCCGCCGGATCAGCCGGGCCAGCCAGAGGGTGAACGGAAGTTGCCACTGGTAGGTGGCGCTGATGCCGATCACGTCGTACCCGCCGGCGGCCAGCCTCGGGATCAGCACGTCCTCGTAGTACGGCTGGAACGGCCGGTTGAGCCGGGCCAGGGTCGCCTCGTCGGTGAGCGCGGCGACCGAGCCGATGGAGACCGCCGGCGGCGGGTGCAGCCGGAACCCGGCCCGGAACTGGCCGGGGAAACCGACCGCGCCGAGCGCGTCCATCCAGGAGATGACCCCCTCGACCGCCTCCTGGTAGTGCCGGTAGTCGTAGAACAACGTCGGGTCCTGGAGCACCCCGATCGACCGGCGCAGCCGCTGCGGGTCCGGCTCGGGCAGGCCCAGCCGGTTCGCCCGCGCCATCAGCGCGTCCGGGCCGGTCAGGTCGGTCACCGGCGGCCGGGCCAGCTCCCGGCGCAGCCACTCGTACGCCGACGGGGTGTAGGAGTGGTGGAACGCCTCGATGTTGGCGTCGATGATGTCCGCCGCCCGGTGCCCCTGGGCACGGGCGTAGGAGTCGAGATAGTTCAGCGAGTGGTACCCCGAGGTGGGGTCGGTCAGCGGGGGGTAGATCAGCGCCGTCTTCACCGTGCCGCCCATCGACTCCTCCTCAGCCCACCCGGACCGGCGAACCGGCCCGGGACTCGTCGTTGACCGGCCCGTCGTGGGCCGCCGGCAGGTCCGGCACCGCCGGCAGTCGGGGCGGGCCGACTGCCTTGAGGTACGCGACCAGGGGTTCGGCGGCGTACCGGAACGACGCCAGGTCGACGAAGCCCCGGTCCCAGGCCGCCGCGGCCAGCCCTTCGGGCGGGCAGCCCCAGAGCGCGGCGAAGCAGCCGTCGACGACCTCGGTACGGAAGTGCAGCCGGCCGCCGGGACGCCGCGGGCCGGTCGTCCGCGGCAGCAGCGTCTCGTTGAGCGACATCGCGGTCGCGGCGACCTGCCGCGCGGCGGCCCGTAGCGCGGGACGGCGCAGCGGCTCGGCCACCATCCACAGGGCCAGGCTGCGGTACGGGGTGGTGCCGAAGGCCCGCACCAGCAACCGCAGCGCCGCCTCCCGGGGGGCGAGCCCCCGTTCGGCGTCGGTCAGCCAGTCCTGGCCGGTGGGGCCGGCGGAGAGCAGGCCCTGTTCCCGGGCCACCTCGGCGGCGCGGTCCTCGACGCCCGGGTCGGCGGGGTCGAGCTGCGCCACCCCGGCGAGGACGGCCCGCCGGTGCCGGGCGGGCGACTCGGGGTGCAGCAGCATCAGCACCGCCGCGACGTCCCGGTCGCTGACCCAGTGCCCGCCGACGGCCGTCCCGGCGTGCCGGGACCGCCAGCTCTCCAGGAACCGGGTGTGCAGGTTGTCGATCGGTTGGTCGTCCGGGCCGGCCGGACGCAGCTCGGCGGCGTCGGCAGCGGCCATCGACAGCAGCAGTCGCGCGTCGGCGCCCTTGGCGTCCCAGGGGTCACGCCGGTGCCAGGTCAGGAAGCGGTCCACCGTCGCGGCGTCGTCCGGCCCGACGGTGCGTTCCAGGGCCCGGTACGACCGGCGGCGGAACGGCAGGTCCCGGCAGAGTTGGAGCAGCCGGGCCGCCTCGGCGTCGTCGAGCACCCCGGCGGCGACCGCGCGACGCACCGCGATCCGGACGTTGACCAGCGGTTCGCTCAGGATGCGGTGGCCGTCCTCGGCGGGGCCGTGCACAACGGCCACCTCGTCGTCGCCGGTGACCACCCCGTCGCGGTAGAGCTGGTACACGTCACCGACGCCGCGCATCCCGAACGGCCACAGCTCGGCGGCGCGCAACGCGCCCATGCTGGCCGCCCCGGCGACGGTGACGCCCCGGGCCAGCAGGTCGAGGATCTCCCGGTGCCGCACCGGCGGGTGCTGGAGGAAGAACCCGTCGATGATCAGCACCCGGTCGCCGGGGCCGACGTCGAGCCGGAGCAGGTCGCCGTGGGCCACCGGCGGGTGGACCCGGGCGGCGGGCAGCAGCCGCTCGACCTGTCCCGCCGGGAGGCTGGGGCCGATGAAGACGACGTCGGTCACGACGGCACCCCCGGCCGGGTGCTCAGCGCCCGCTCGTCGAACATCCGCAGGCCGGGGGCGAAGACCTTGCTCACCGCGATGCCGATGTCGTCGTGGGTCAGGTCGACGGCGAACGGTTCGACACCGGTGCTGCGCTGCACCCGCAGGGCCAGCTCACGCAGCACCTCGGTGACGTCACCGGTCGGTGGCCGGTCGCCGCGTACCGGGCCGGCGGGGTGGTCGACGGTGGGCGGTCGCACCGGCGGCGCCGAGACGTCGTGGTACGCGGTGGCGTCGATGTCGTCGCGGGCGCCGGAGACCATCACCAGCCGGGACTGGGCGGCCTCGGACATGGCCCGGCCGACGGCGATCTCCGGGTCGACGTGGCAGCCGAAACCGCCGAAGGTGACCGGCAGGTCCGGCGACCAGATCGAGGCGGCGTAACAGGGCACCCCGATGGCGTTGGTGATGTCGCAGACCTCCACCCAGCAGCCGGCCCGCAGCAGCGCCTCGTGCACACCGCGGGTCATCGGGTTGGTGGCGGTGCCCGGGTCGGTGTACGTCCGATCGGCCAGCGCCGAGGTGCAGTACGGGGCGATGCAGTCCCGCTCGATCACCTCGAGCAGGGCGTGCAGGCTGGCCTCGGCGAAGGTGTTGCCGGTGGCCAGGCCGTTGCTGCTGGGATTGAACAGGGCGCGGGCCCAGCCCCGGCGGACGGTGAAGTCCAGCTCGATGGTGGCCCGGGGCACCAGGCAGGGCGTGCCGGTGACCAGCCCCCGGCCGGCCACCCAGTCGAGCACCACGGCCGAGGTCAGCGGCGAGCGTTCGGCCAGGTGCAGCCAGCGCACGTCGTACGGCAGGTCGAGCCTCTCGGCCGGGGACCGGGTGACGGTCCCCAGCCGGAGGTTCTCGGCGTGCCAGGACTCGATGCTCTCCATGACCGCGCTGACCCGCGACTGCGTCGGCGTGGCGCCGGTGCCGACGCTGACCGCCATGGTCGCCCCGACCGGCCGGTAGGCGACGTGCACCGGCAGGCCGATCTCGTCGAGGCGGGTGATGTCGGCGACCCGGGTGATCCGGAACCGGTCGAGCAGGGCGGCGACCCGCTCCCAGGTCTGCTCGACGGTGGCCGTCCGGTAGGTGCCGGCGCGGAACGCGATGGTCTCGGTCGTGGTGGGCATCGTGGCTCCCGACGGGGTGGTGGGAGGACTCAGAGGATGAGGACGGCGATGACGTTGACGTTGTTGTCGGCCGGGGCCTGGACGCCACCGGCCACCGTCTCCAGTTCGGCCTCGGTCAGCTCGTTGAGGTCGACCAGCGGCACCTCGGGCACGTGCAGGACGTGCCGTCCGGGGGTACCCGACCAGTCGGCGACGATCTCGTCCTTGGTGTAGAGGGTGGTGGGCTGGGCCCGGTCCACCTCGACCGTCGCGCCGGGGCTCACCGGCAGGCCGGCGGCGGTGGCGTAGCCGGTCGGGTCCGCCAGCAGCCGCTGGAGTTCATCGTCGCTGCGCCACACCGCGGTGACCAGCTCGGAGTATTTGGTGACGAATCTGGCGCCGAACTCCTGCTCTTCGTTGCTCATCGATCGCACCTTTCTTCGGGGTTCGCCGCGGAAATGGCGGTTAATTGGTGTGGCGAGAACGTTAAGAACATCGCTGCTCGACTATCAAGGATTGCGGTCGGCTGCCATCAGAAGCAGCCATGACGCTCCCCGGGCGGCAGACATCGGTGGCAGGTCCGCCGCGCGGACGGCGGCCCGCCGGTCAGGTGCAGCAGCAGGGGCAGCAGCAGGCGCAGCTGGAGTCCAGGCCGGCCACCACGCTGTCCAGCTCGTCCTCGGCCAGCTCCGTCTCGGCCACCGGCAGGAGTGCCGGCACGAAGAGCACGAAGGTGCCGGTGGTCGCCGCCTGCTGCCACGAACTGACCTGCACCTCCAGGTCCGGGGCGGCCTCGGCGACGTCCCGGACCACGCGGACCCGCACGTCCTCGGGCAGCCCGAGGCCGTACTCGGCGAGCAACGCCCGGGGGTCACGGTCCAACGCCCGCTCCCGCACCGGATCGGCCCACACGTCGGCGACCAACCGGCTGTAGGCGGCCACGAAGACCGCCCGATCGACAGGTGTCACAGTTCCTGCTCCCTTCGACGGCCGGGTCACGCCGGAGGCGCGGCGACGGCGGGGCGGTCCGGCGGACCCGGAGCACCCGATGTCGCTTCATCCTGGGTCAGCAGGACCGACCCCGGGATCGACCTGGGGGAATTTCATCGAATGTGGCCGCGAATGGGGCGGGAAACGGCGGAACTCGGGTAATGCGGAATAGTGGTGATCGTGCGATCACGGAGGATAATGGTTGACCGCCGCCGGAGACAAGTAGTGGTTCCCCTCCTGTCGTCCGTGGGTCTTCCGGTCATACGCTCGGCCCCGGGGAGCCCGCCGTCCGTCGCAACCGGCCGGCAGGTCGCCGTACCCCGTCCCCGACGCCTGCGGAGGCCACCGTGACCATCGACCGGGTGACGACCGGGCCGGCGACCGCCGGCACCGCGGTCGGCTACACCGTGGAGGAACTCGCCCGCAAGGTGGGAATGTCGGCGCGCAACATCCGCGCCCACCAGGCCCGCCGACTGCTGGCCCCACCGGTGCGCCGAGGTCGGGTCGCGCTCTACGACGACTCCCACGTCCGCCGGCTGGACGCCATCCTGACCCTGCAACGGCAGGGCTTCAACCTGGTCTCCATCGAGGCGATGCTCGGCGTCCGGGCCAGCGACGACACGCCCGACGGGCTGACCGCGATGCTGCAACGGCTGGCCACCGAGCGGCCCGCGCTGACCCACGCGCTCACCCGGCACGGGGTGATCGGGCGGGCCCCGGACGGGACGGTACGCACGGTGCGGCCCCGGCCGCTACGAGCCGCGCTGGACCTGCACCGGGTCCGGATGGGCACGGTGCCGGCGTTGCAGGCGCTCAGCGAGGTGCTCGACAGCGTCCGGCCCCTCGCCGACGAGTTGGTCGCGGCCGTCACCGCCCGGATGCTGGCCCTCGCCCCCGAACTGGGTGGCAACGGGTCCCGGCCGTCCTGGGCCGACGTCGACCGGGAGACGATCCTGCTGACCCAGGGTGTGGTCAACGTCCTCACCGAGGCCTTCCGGCTGGCGGTGGAGAACCAGGCCGAGGCGCACGTCGCCGACCTGCTGGAGAATCATCTCGGCGCGGAGTTGTCCGTCGAGGACGGCAGCCCCGTCGACAACGGCTGACCGGCGGGCGACGGCTGACCGGCGGGCGACGGCTGCCCCTCCGGCGACGGTGAACCCCCCGGCGCGGGTGGGCTCCCGCCCGGTGGCTGGCCGTCGGGCTCGGTGAGCAGTTGCCGTCGGGCCAGCCGGTGGAACAACCCGTCCGGCTGTTCCATCAGCTCGTCGTAGCTGCCCCGCTGCACGATGCGGCCCTGGTCGAGAACCACGATGACGTCCGCCGCGCGGACCGTGGACAGCCGGTGGGCGATCACCAGCCGGGTGGCCGCCAGCGCCGCCGTGCTCCGGGTCACCACCTCCTGGGTGCGGTTGTCCAACGCGCTTGTCGCCTCGTCGAAGAAGAGGATCCGGGGCCGGGGCGCCAACGCGCGGGCGATCAGCACCCGCTGCCGCTGCCCGACCGAGAGGGTGCCGCCGCCGAACGGCACCATCGTGCTCATACCCATCGGCAGCGCCTCCAGGTCGTCGGCGAGCCCCGCCATCCGGGCCGCCTCCCAGACCTCGTCCAGGGTGAACCCGCCCGCGCCGCAGATGTTGTCGCGTACCGAGCCGGCGAAGAGCTGGCCGTCCTGCAGGACCACCCCGCACTGCCGGCGGACCGCCTGCACGTCCAGTTCGGACAGGTCCTGACCGTCGTAGAGCACGGCGCCCTGCTGGGGGCGCTCGAAGCCCAGCAGCAGGCGCAGCAGGGTGGACTTGCCGCAGCCGCTGGGCCCCACCACGGCGACGAACTCGCCGGGCCGCACGTGCAGGTCGACGTCGACCAGCACCGGCGGGTCGTCCGGCTGGTAGGCGAAGGTGAGCCGGTGCAGGCTGATCCCGCCGCGCAGCTCCCCCGGGTCCACCCGGTCCGGCCGGGCCTCCGGCTCGGCCCGCAGGATGTCGCGCAGGCTGGCCAGCCGGGGCACCGCCGCGATCACCTCGACCCCGGCGGAGACCAGCACCAGCAGCGCGCCGAGCAGCATCGCGAAGCCGACGTTGAGCACGAAGAAGTCGGTCGGTGAGACCTGCCCGGCCAGCGGTCCCATCAGGACGCTGAAGAGCACCAGCTGACCGGCGACCGGCAGCACGGTGGCGAAGGCGATCAACCCGGCCTGACTCTGCCGGACCCTTTGCAGCGCCGCTCGGGCGGTGGCGGCCACCTCGGACCAGCGGGCGTGGGCGCGGGACTCCGCAGCGGCGAGCTTGAGCTTGACGATGCCGCCGAGCAGCTGGTTGGTCATCGCCGCCGCCCGGTGCTCGGCGGTCAGCGCGACCCGCTGCTGCCGCACGACGAGCAGCGCGAACACGGTGAAGGCCAGCCCGCTGACCCCGACGACACCCAACCCCCACAGGCCGAGCACCGGCTCGACGACCAGCAGCATGGCGGTGGTCGCCAGCGCGGTCGCCGCCGCGGTGAGCAGCTGCGGCAGCAGGGCGCTGAGCGCCTCACCGACGAAGGCGACGCCGAGCATCGAGTTGGCGATCTCGCCGCTGCTGCGCCGGCTGAAGAAGCGGGCCGGCAGCCGCATCAGCCGGTCCCACAGGGCCAGCTGCGCGCCGGACTGCATCCGGCCGTCCCACCGCAGCAGCAGCAGGTTCTGCGCGACCCCGAGCAGGCCGGCGACCACGGCCGCGCTGAGCATCAGGGCGAGGAACCCGGGCAGGCCGTCGACCTCGCCACGGCGGGCCAGTTGGCCGAGCACCGCGCCGGTGGCCACCGGCACGCCGAGGCCGAGCACCGCCACGCAGCCGGCGGTCAGCAGCAGGGTACGCACGTCGCGGGCCGCGCCGACCAGCCCGGCGCGCAGCAGGTGCCGCATCGAGGCGACGTGCGGCAGCGGGGCCTGGACCTGGGTGGCTGCGGCGGCCAGCCCGGCGGCGAAGGCCGGCTCGACCCGACGGTGGGCCCGGGTCTCCGGATCCACCCGGTGGTAGCGGCCCCGCCGGAACACCATCGGCACCGCCACCGGAGGCCCGCCGTCGTCCCCGCCCCGCCAGCCGATCAGCGGTCCCAGGTCACGCCGCCACCACCGGTCGGTCAGCCGGACGTCCCGCAGGAACAGGCTGGAGGCGCGGGCGACGGCGTGCACGGCGGCCCGCTCGTCGGCCGGCGCCCGACTGCGGTCGGCCGGTTCGTCGACGATGACGTCCCACCCGGCGGTGACCACCCGCAGCACCGCCGCGGCCGGGCCGAACAGGTCGAACTCGCTGGCCCGCTCCGGCACGGCCACCGCCTCCCCGGCGCCGATCACCCCGATCGAGCGGCGGGCCGCCGCGGCCAGCACGGCGGCGTCGGCCTGCCGGCGGCGTTCGACGGCGCTCAGCAGCGCCGCGTCGGCGTCGGCGATACGCGCCTCCACGGTGCGCAGCAGCCGGGCCACGTGCTGGTCCACCGCCGTCCGGAACTGGCCGGCGGCGAGCAGGTCGGCACTGGCCTGGCTCTCCACCACGCACGGCGAGTCGGCCACCACCCAGTCCCGGCCGGCGACCAGCAGCAGTTCCTGATCACCGGACGTCTCGCCGGGGCCACCGTCGTTGCGGCGCAGGTGGCCGCCGGCGGAGCGCAGCCACCACACCCCTCCGGTGGCGGTCAACGCGCTGCCCTGCGCCAGCGAGACGATCTCGCGGGCGGCCAGGGTGGACGCCTCCCGGGGCGCCTGACCCGGGCGCAGCGCGTCGGCGAGGGTGAGCAGCACCAGGTCGACGGCGGCGATCAGCTGCGCGGCGGCGGACCGGGCCCGCGCCCCCGCCGCGTCGGCCGGTCCCCGGTGCAGGCGTACGTGCCGTTGCAGCACCGACAGCTCGCGGGTGCCGAGGCCCCGCAGCTCGGTGCCGGGCAGCGGCACCAGGATCAGCTGCCAGGCGCCGATCGCGGTGGACGTCGGCACCAGCCCACCGGCGGGCAGCCGGGCCACGTGGAACCGGCGGGACGGGTGCAGCCCCGACCGTCGTACCGCGAACAGGTCGGCCTCACCGCCGGTGATCAGCCAACCGGCGTCCGGCCCGCCCAGCCGGCAGGTCCGGCGGACGGCGTCGCCGCAGAAGCCGATCAGACCGCCGGCCGGGGTGTCCGCTGCCGCACCGCTCATCGTCGTCTCCTCGGTGCTCGGTTCAGTGGTCCCGGACCAGCCGGGTGTACGCCCCGCCCAGGGCGACCAGCTCGTCGTGGGTGCCGCGTTCCACCTCCCGACCTGCGTCGAGCACGACGATCAGGTCGCAGTCGCGGACCGTCGACAGTCGGTGCGCGACGATCAGGCAGGTGGCGCCGCGTCGGCGCAGGTGCCTGTCGATCTGGCGTTCGGTCTCGGCGTCCAGTGCGCTGGTGGCCTCGTCGAGGACCAGCACCCGGGGATTGCGGACCAGCGCCCGGGCGATCTCCAACCGTTGCCGCTGGCCGCCGGAGAAGTTGCGACCCCCCTCGCGTACGGCGCTGGCCAGGCCACCCGGACGCGCGGTCACCTCGGCGTGCACGCAGGCGTCGGTGAGGGCGGCGTGCACGTCCTCGTCCGGCACGGTCAGGTCCCACATGGTGACGTTGTCGCGGACGGTGCCCTCGAACAGCCGCTGGTCCTGGTCGACCATGGCGACGGTGGCCGCCCAGAGCCCGTCGTCGACCGCCACCCGTTCGACGCCGTCCACGGTGACCCGGCCGGTCCACGGCCGGTACAGGCCGGCGACCAGCCGCCCGACGGTCGACTTGCCGCTGCCCGAGCGGCCCACCAGGGCGACCCGGGCACCGGGGGGCAGGTCGAGGGTGAACCCGGCCAGCAGTGGCTTGCCCAACGGGTGGTAGCCGAAGGTGACGTCCTCGATGCGCAGGTGCCCCTCCATCGGCGCGGCCGGGCGCGACGGCGCGACGTCGGCCGGCAACGGGTAACGCTCCACGTCACGCAGCCGGTTGAGGTCGGCGCTCATGTCCTGCAACCGGGAGCCCAGCGCGGTGAGGTTGCCCAGCGGGCGGTTCATCGCGGCGGCCAGGCCCTGCATGCCGACCAGCACCCCGACGCTCATCGCCTCGGTCACCACCCGGTCGCTGCCGAGGCCGAGCAGCACCGCCGTGGTCAGCGCGGCGAGGAACGCCGGCAGGACGGAGAGCACCGCGGTGGGCACCCCCAGCCGCTGTTGGCGACTGGCCACGGTGGCGTGACGGGCGGCGAACCGGGCGGCGGCGCGTTCCTCCTCCCCACCGGCCTTCACCGTCTCGATCATCTGCACCGTGGTGTAGACGGCGGTGACGAGCCTGCTGCGGTCGGCCTGCAACCCGGCCACCGCCACCGAACGGGTCGACGCGACGACCCGCAGCACGGTGACGTTCAGCCCGGCCAGGACCACCGCGCACAACCCGAGGACCAGGTCGTACTGGCACAGCAGCGCGCCGTACGCCAGCACCAGGGCGGTGTCGACGACCGTGGTGGCCGCCCGGCGGGTCAGCACGTCGGCGACCACGTCGTTGCCGCGTACCCGCTGGCTGAGGTCGGCGGCCTGCCGTTGGTCGAAGAAGGTCGGCGGCAGCCGCAGCAGATGTCGGAAGAAGCGGGCGGCGCTGGCCAGCGCCAGGGCGGTCTCCGCGCGGACGGTCAGCCGCTGCTGCAGCCAACTGGCCAGGAAGGTCAGCACGGTGGCCACCGCCACCGCGGCGACCAGACCGGCGAACGCGGCCCGGTCCTCCTGGAGCAGCACCCGGTCGACGAAGACCCGGGCCAGCACCGGGACGGTCAACCCGACCAGGGCGATCAGCAGGCCGAGCAGGAGCATCTGCACGATGGCCGAACCGGGGCCGCGCCAGCGTTCCGCCAGCGCCCGGACCATCCGGTAGCGGGCCCCGCCGGGCCGGAACTCCGGACCGGGGCGCATGGTGAGCACGATGCCGGTGAAGGCGCCGTCGAACTCCTCCCAGCTCACCGCCCGGGGGCCGGTGGCCGGATCGTTGATGAAGACCTTGCGGCCCAGCCCCTCCAGGACGACGAAGTGCTCGAAGCGCCAGAACAGCACCGCCGGCAGGGCCACCGTACGCAGGCCGGCCAGGTCCATCTGGAAGCCCTTGGCCTCCATCCCGTACCGGCGGGCGCCCTTGAGCACGGTGGCGGCGGTGGAGCCGTCCCGGCTGACCCCGCAGACCCGGCGCAGCTCCTCCAACGGCACGTGTCGGCCGTGGTGGCCGAGCAGGATGCCCAACGCGGCGGCCCCGCACTCCACCGCCTCCATCTGGATCAGGGTGGGGGTGCGGACCCGCCGTCGCCGGATCCGGGGCCGCTGCGGTGCCGGGATCGCCCCGGTCGTCGGCGCGCTCATCGCCGCAGCAACCAGTCGATCGGGTGTTCCCGGGCCACGGTGAACCAGGCGGTGACCTCGCTGGCCGAGTTGAGTTGGAACGGTGGTGGCGCCTTGGTCCAGCGCAGGCCGCCCGGGGCGGCCGGGTCGGGTTCCAGGGCCACGGTCACCCGTACCACGCTGCCGTGCGCCAGCAGCCGCCGGACGTCCTGGCCGGCGCCGAGGAAGGCGCGCAGCGACGCCTCGGTCTCCGGGAACGCGCCGACCGTGAGGACCCGCCCGGCCAGGGTGCCGAACACGTTGCGCGGCGCGGCGGCGGCGGCCACCTCGACGGGTACGCCCGGTTGCAGCAGCGGCGCGGCCACCGCAGGGGCGTAGACGACGGCCTGCAACGCGTCCCCGGCGGTGTCGAGCCGTTCCAGATCGGCCAGGTGGCTGCCGGGGGTGACGATCTCCCCCTCCGACACCAGCCAGGAGACCACGTACGCGTCGCCCGGCGCGGTCTCCACCAGGACCTTGCCCTCCACGGTACGGAGACTGTAGAGCGGGGTGCCCTTCGCGACCCGCTGGTGCGGGGCCGCCCAGACCTTGGTGACCTGACCGCTCTCCAGCGCGTCCAGGGCGGAGATGCCGTTGGAGTGGATCAGCACCCCGGCCGCCTCGACGGTCCGTGGCACCACCGTCCGCACCGACCAGATCCCGGCCACCACCACGGTGATCACCAACGCGGCGGTGCCCAGCCAGCTCGGCACGGTGGTCAGCCGGACCGCCCGGTCCAGCTGCTCGGGGGCCTCCAGCTGCTGCAACGCCTGCCGACGGAACTTCACGACCGGGCCGCCGTGCTCGGGGTGTCGCCGACCGAGCCGAGCAGGAAGTCGGCCACGCTCGGCTCGACCAACGGATCGAGGCCGGACAGTTCGGCGAAGGCGTGCGAGTCACCGGCGCCGAGGGCGCACGGGGCGAGCCCCATCGCGGTGGCGACGAGGTACATCTGGTGGGTCAGCACCCCGGCGTCCTTGAGGATCATGGCGTAGCTCATCCCTTCGTACTTCCACATCAGCCGCTGCACCCGGGCCGTGACCACCAGGACCAGCTGCGGTGGTCCGGTCATCGCGCCGGCCGCGCGGGCGTAGCCCAGCAGCCGGTCGGCGGCCGGCCCCCAACCGGCGACCGGCTCCAGCCGGTGCCCGGTGGAGTCGTAGTGGTACAGCCCCGGATCGAGGCCGGCGCAGCGGCGCACCAGCGGGTACAGCTCCAGTTCGTAGATCCCGCCGCCGCCGGGGTAGGGGCGGTGCCCCACCTGCTGCCCACCGGCCTCCCCGACCACCGTGGCGTGCTGGACCCGGTGCAGGAACTCGGCCAGCTGGTCCAGGGTGGGTGGGGCCGTGTCGTCGTGCCCGCGCACGCTGTGCCGGGCCGCGACGACCTGAGTGAACGACGGGTCGGCCTTGGCGATGGTGGCCAGGTCCGGCAGGGGCAGCTCGATCGCCCGCCCACCGTCGTGCGGGCGCGGCAGCGGCTGCGGGGGGAACCGGTCGCGCAACCGGTAGGTGCCACCGACCGGCAGGGCGTGCCGGCCCACCCGGGAACGGTGGTGCAGGCGCAGCTCCTCCGGCGACCAGTAGGCCAGCGGCGCGTCGTCCACCTCGGCGTCGAACTCCGCGGCGGTGACCAGGATCCGCGCGGTGACCAGCTCGTCGAGGACCCGACCGGCGACGTCGGAGTGCACCGCCAGGGTCCGGGCCACCGTCTCCGGGCCGATGCCCTGCACCGCCCCGGCCAGCACCGCGCCGAGCGCCACGTCGACGCAGCCGACGGCGAGGGTGCTCAGCGGCGACGTGGCGACCAGCATGCCGCGTTCGTGTTGCAGGGCGGCGAACCGGGAGAGCCGGTAGCGGACCCCGGGGACGTGTCGGCGGGTCTCCGGCAGGCTGCCCCGGCCCAACCCGGTCGGCAGCAGCTCCAACAGCGGCCGGTCGGCGACCTGGGCCCGCCGCTCCACCCAGGAGTGACCCAGCAGGCGGCGCAGCAACAGCTGCGCGGGAAGCACCCGGGTCTCCCCCTCCAGGCTGCTGACCAGCCGGCCCACCTCGACGTCGCTGACCCAGCCGGCACCCAGCCGCAGCAGCAGCGCCCGCCGGCTCATCCCGGGCTGCTCCAGGCGCAGCCGGAACCGCCCCTGGCGCAGGGTGGCCGCGCCGTCCTCGTCGAGCACCAGCTCCGCGTCGCGGCGCAGCCGGTACAGGTCCTGTACGGCCGGTCCGGTCAGGGCGGCGCTCACCGCGTCCGCCGGCCGGTGGCGCCCGCCACTGTGGTCATCGTCGACTCCCCTCGTCCGGCCGGGCCGGTGGCCCGGTCAGAAGAACACGTTCAGCGGGTTGGCCGACCGTTCGTCGCCGGCCAGCGGGGTACGGCCCAGCGCGGCCGGGACCTGCCACAGCCGGCCGGGGCCGAGCCGCCGCCAGAAGTGCCGCAGCCCCGGCACCACGACCTTCGCCACCGCCAGCTCGACGTCAGGTCGGGACTGGTCGACGACGATCACCTCCAGGCCGGCCCGCTCGGCACGGCGGACGCAGTCGCGGACGTCCTCGGCGACGTCGCCCGTGGTCAGCGGCGGGTGGTCGGCCAGCGTGCGGGCCGGCCGGGTCGGGTCCGGGGTCAGCCAAGGCTGGTCGGCGACCCGGACGGTGCCGAACCAGCGGGCGCTGTCCGGGTCGTCGACGCCGTAGCGCAGCCGACCGCCGGTGGGGCCGGGCACCGCCGGCAGGAACTGGTTGACCTCGGTCAGTGCCCGGGTCACCGCGACCCGCGCGTCGAGGTGCGCGCCGAAGCCGACCAGCACGTCCTCCAGGCCGTCGTCGACCCGTCGGGACACCGCGGCGAAGGCGGGTATCCCCAGGTCGGCGGTGAGGTCCAGGGCCCACAGCTCGCGGCCGAGCGCGGTGGCGTGGTGGTCGACGCAGGCGGTCGTCCACGGGTCGGCGAACGAGGCCAGGTCCACCCCGGGCAGCCGGGAGCGGTGGTACCACCACAGCGCCACGCTGTCGCGTTCGACGAGTTCGCAGAAGCCCTGCAGGATCGCCTCCGGTAGGTTGGCCCCGGCCGCGCAGCCGTTGGAGTCGGCCGAGCAGACCTTCAGCGTGGTCAACTCCGGGTGGCCGTACCAGCAGTGCGCGGCGGGCAGTTCCCGGGGGATGCCACGGGTGAGCGACCAGCCGGTGGTCCAGTCCAGTTCCAGGTCGTCGGGCAGTGGCCGGGGCACCCGGTGCAGGTGGCCCAGGTCCCGGTTGAGCCGGTCGGCGTCGGCGTACTGGCGGTCGGAGTAGAGCAGCAGGTCACGCAGGTGGACGGCGCGGTCCGGGCCGAGCTGCCGGTAGCTGGCCCGGTGCACCGGCCGGTCGCCGCGCCACACCCCGCACCAGCGTTCCATCGCCTCGCCGATCGCGCTGACCTTCGCCTGCGTGTCGGTGCGGCCCTTGCCGCCGCTCTGCCCACGCAGGTTGCGGCGCAACCCGGCGAGCTGCCGGGGCTGGGCGAAGTTGTGCCCGGCCGAGTAGGTGTGGGTGACGCCGTTGTCCACGGCCTCCAGGCTGGTCAGTCGGCTGACCACGCCGAGGTACCGGCTGACGTGGTGAGCCAGCATCCGGTACGTCTCGGCGGGGTCGCGGGTGCGGGAGCCGTCGGCCCGGGTGGGCAACGCGCCGGCCGGCGGCAGCTCGATCCGGGGGTCGGCCTTGCCGACCAGGTCCGGATCGCCACAGGCCGGGCACTGCGGTTGGCGGACCAGTTGGTGGCTCTCGGTGCTCAGGTCCCGGCTGTCCAGGGCGATCATCCGGCCGGTCAGTCGTGGTGAGCGACCCCGGGTGGCGAGCACCGCGAGGTCGGCGGCGAGCAGCCCGGCCACCGCCAGGGCCACCCCGGGGACGACCGCGCGGGCGGCGGACGGCGTCGCGCCGGACGGGTCCTGCCCGGTCAGGAACGCCGCCACCTGTTCGTTCTCCTGCCAACGCTGACGCAGGCAGGCCCAGCAGCCGGTCTCGCCGGGGACCAGGTGCGGGCCGATGAAGACCACGTTGCCGTGCGGCCGGAGCAGGGTCCAGGGTCGCCCGGCGGCCAGGTGGCGGTCGTTGAGGACGGCCAGCGCCGGGTCGAGCAGGGACGACGGGACGACGAGCACCGGATCCCGTCCGGTGGTCGGGTCCGCCTCGGGGGCGTCCGGTCGGGTCACCGTGACGGTGAGCCCCACCGTCCGCAACGCCTCCGCGGTCTCGAAGACGGTGGGGGCGCCGAGGTCGACGAGGGTGACCGTGCCGTACCGGGTCCAGTGCCGGCCGGCGGCCGGATCGACGCCCCGGGCGTCCCAGCCGGCGGCCTCGGCGACCGGGACGCCGGCCGGGCCGGAGACGAGCAGGCCGTGGCCACGCAGCCGGGCCAGCGCGGCGGCGACGGCGGTCACCGGGTGCCGGGCGGCCAGTCGGGCCACCACGTCGGCCAGCGGCGCGGTGCCGTCGAGGAGGTCGGCCAGGTCCGCGGCGACCGGGTCCTCGATGAGCAGGCTGCGGGTCTCGCCCAGGACCACGAGGTGGCCGTCGGGAAGCCGCACGGGTACGTGGTCGGAGCGGAAACGCGGACGCCACATGGGTTCCTCCCCGCGTCGGCGCGACACCGGGGATGTCCGGCGGGGCGTCGCCGACGATCACGGCTGCTGTCATCGTCACCGTCGACCGGCCCGATCAGGACCGATGGCACCGGTTTCAGCCGTCGGTGCCGACGGCCCGCCTCCGCGCCGCCCCGGTCGGGCCGGTGGCGGCGCGCCAGGAGGCGGTCAGCCGGTGGTGACGGTCAGTGCGGTGTCGTTGAGACCGAGCACCGAGGTGCCGGTGGTCTGCGCCGGGACGAGCAGCAGGAACGTCTCGACCCGGGTGACCCGGATGCGTTTGCCGCTGACCGGGGCGCGCTTGCCGGTGGAGATCATGTCGGGACTCTGCGGGACCATCTGCACCGTGGCCGGCCCGCCGGGCGCCGGGCTGAGGGTGTCGGTGGCGTACACGGTCAGGAAGGTCAGCGTCCCCTCGGGTACGGCGACCGCGCAGTCCGCCCAGTCCGCCCGGTCCAGGGTGCGTTCGACGCGGGCCCCGGCACCGGCGAGTTGCTGCTGGTAGACCTCCCAACCGCCGGCGAACTGACCGTCGAGCAGCGGGCTCGACGCGACCAGTGACCGGTTGCCGGCGCTCGCCCCGGTGGTGCGGGCGAACAGTTCGGCGGCGAGGACCCGCCGGCTCGTCTCGTCCACGGCGGTGCCCCCGGCGGTGGCCGGTCGACCGGCGATGCCCCGGGCGGTGACCAGGGCGGGCTGGGTGACCTGGACGTTGTGGCTGAGCTTCCACCGGCCGTCGGCGTCCCGGACGAACTGGCTCACGTCGGTGGGGGCGAGCTCCGCCCCGGTCAGCCGGAGGGTGGCGGTGGCCAGGAAACAGGACGGCTCACCCGGCGGTACGGCGAAAGCCGGGTTGACGTGCTGGAATGCCGGTTGTGGACGCTGGTTGTACTCGGCCCGGCGGATCGCGGCGATGCTGACGTCCAGCGACGGCGACACCTCCTGGGTGCGCAGGGTCTGCACGTCACCGGCGACGGACGCGGCCGAGTCGGCCTGGTCGAAGGCGGTCAGCACGAGCGCGGCCCGGTCCGCGTCGAACGCGGCGGCGGACGGGGCGGTGGCCGGGGCGGCGGCGTCCACCGGTTGGTTGCCGCAGCCGGCCAGGGCGAGCAGGGTCAGCACGAGCGCGACGGCGGGTCCGGTCGGCGCCGTACGGGCGGGCGGCTTCCGGACGGATCGTGTGCCCACCATGTCGTTCTCCGTCCGTCGCCGGGTCGCGGGAATCGCGCCGGATGGATCGAGTATGTGAGCGGTCGATGGACGGTGCCGGATGCGGTGCGGCCTCGTGGTGTGGCACCCGGCGGCGGTGCACGCGACGGTGTCATCCGCACCGGGAACCGGTCACCGATCGGTGTCATCGAAGCGGGACACCCAGGCGACCAGACCGGACCGGGACTCCACCCCCGCCTTGCGGTAGATCCGGGTCAGGTGCGCCTCCACGGTGCGGGGGCTGATGTTGAGCTGACGTCCGATCAGGCGGTTGGTGACGCCGGTGGTGGCCAGCCGGGCGATGTGCCACTCCCGGTCGGTCAGTGCCGTCTCGGCGAGCGCCCGGACCGGTCGGGCCAGCCGCAGGCCGACCCGTTCGGTCCCGCAGCGCACGGCCAGTTCCAGCGCCCGGCGGCGGGCTCGCGCAGCGGCGCCGGTCTGGTCCACCGCCTCGGACGCCCTTGCGATCGAGACCAGGGCGAGGCTGTGCCGCAACGTCATCCCCGTGGCCCGGAACCGGTCCGCCGCGGTGCGCAGGTACGGCATGGCCGCCTCCACCTCGCCCCGGGCGAGCAGCACCTCCCCGTACGCCGACTCGGCGAACGCATGCTGCCCGGACAGGCCGACCAGATCGGCGGCGGCCAGCGCGGCCCGGGCCTGCCGCTCCGCCTCGGACAGCTCCCCGCCGGCGAGTGCGGCGACGCAGAGCAGTTCGTGCCACATCGGACGCAGCGAAGCCTGCAGGCGGGTCAGCCTGTCGTCACCACCGGCGTCGGTGAGCATCTCCCCGCAGGTGGCCGGGTCTCCGGCGAGCAGTGTCGCGGTGGCCAGCGCGGTCGCCGCGGTACGCCCGGACCAGCTGTCCAGGTCGGTGGCGAGTTCCACCGCGCTGCGCGCCAGGGCCACCGCCCGCTCGTCGTCGCGGGGGCCGCCCCGCCAGGCGGTGGCCTGCGCCTCGAAGGCGAGCGCGAAGCTGAGCAGGGAGCGGCTGCCGATCCGACGGGCGACGATCCCGGCCTCGGTGGTCAGCCCGATCACCGTGCCGAGCTGACCCCGGTGGTAGGCCACCTGGCTGCGGCCGAGCAGCAGCTGGCAGAGCCCGTCGTCGCGGTGGGCGTCGCGAACCAGGGCGATCCCCCGGTCCAGATGCCGGGTGGCGTCGGCGTGCCGTTCCACGAACAGCTCGGCCAGCCCGAGCGCCAGCAGGCAGTCGGGGTGGTCGCGCAGGTCCCGGTCGGGTAGCGCGTCGACGATCGGCGCGCTGGTGGCGAGCAGGTCACAGGCGATGTCCACCGCGCCGTCGTGGGCGGCGGCGAGTCCGCGTACCGCGAGCAGGCCGGCCCGGTCGATGCCGCTGGCGTCGCCGTCGGGCGCTCCGCCGGGCATCGGCGAGGGGTGGCCGGACAGGATGCCGACCGCGCCGAGCTCGGTGGCGAGCTGGTACGCCCCGACGGTCGGCGTGCCGATCAGCTCGCGGCGGCTGATCGCGGCGGCCTCCGCGTAGTTGCCGAGCAGTCGCTCCACCCGTACCCACTGGGCGACGGCGCCGGCCCGGCGGCCGGTCGGGTCGACGGGCAGTTCGGGGACGACCTCCCGCAGCAGCGTCCGGCTCTCGGCGAGATTCCCCGCCTCCCCGGTGATCCGGGCCAGCAACAGGGTGACGTCGTGACGGCTTTCCGGGGAGCCGGCCGGCGGTCGCAACGCGCGCAACGCCGTCCGCAGCCAGCGGATGGCCAGGTCCGGGGCGTCGCGGCGAATCTCCTGGGCGGCCTGACAGAGCACGTCGACGTGGGGGCCGACCGGCCGGTCGTGGGGCAGGGTGAGCAGACGTTCGACCTGTGCCACCCGCTCGGCCGGGGGCGCACCCCGTGCGATGAGCGCGGTCAGCGCCCGATGGTGGGCCTCGACCTGCCAGGCCGGGTCGGTGTCCTGGGCGACCGCGGAGCGTAGCACCGGGTGCCGGAAGGTGAACCGCGCCGTTTCGGGGACGACCCGCAGCAGGTCGCGGCGGACCAGCTGCCATGCGGCCTCGTTGGCCAACTGCGCCGGCACCTGGGCCACCTCGGCGAGCAGGTCCACCGCGCAGGGCGTGTCGAACACCGCCGCAGCACGCAGGCACAGCGATTCGACCGGCGGTAGGCCGGCCCACTCGGCGCGCAACGTGGCGACCGCCCGGTCGGTGAGCCGGGGCGGGCCGGTCGACGGGGCGTCCCGGTCGACACCGACCGGTTCGACACCGGCCAGCGCGGTGAGATAGCCGGGGTTGCCGGCGGCCCGGTGGTGGCGCTCGTCCAGTTCGGCCGGGCCGGCCTGCGGGTACAGCTCGACGGTCTCGGCGAGGCTGAGCGGCCCGAGCTCGATCCGGTCCCGAGACCGGCCTCCTGGGACGCCGGTGTCGGGTGGGCCGAAGGGCATCGCGGTGGCCATCTGTCGAGGCCGGTAGACCAGGATCAGCAGCAGCGGCGCGGGCACCGGGTAGCGCAGCAGGTGGGTGACGAGCCCGGTGGAGGAGGCGTCGGCCCAGTGCAGGTCGTCCAGGACGAGAGCCAGCCCGTCCCGGGCGGCCAGGGCGAGCAGCCGGCGGGCCAGTTGGTAGGTGCGGAACAGGCGCACGTCGACCGGGCCGGCATCGCGGGGCACCAGCGCGCCGTCGGGTTCGGCCCCGCCGGCGGGTGGGCGTTGCGGGCCGGAGCGGGGTGGACGGGGGGCGCCGAAGGCGTGCCGGAAGACGTGGAAGGGTATGCCCCGCTCGGCCTCCACACAGGTGCCGACGACCCGGGGCAGGGTCGGGGCGCAGCGGTCCAACGCGGTGTGGACCAGGCGGGTCTTGCCGATTCCCGGATCGCCGACCACCTCGCACACCACCTGCGTACCGGTGTGCGCGCTCTCCGCGTGTGCGGCGCAGATTCGCGCGACCTCCGGTCGCCGCCCGACGAATGGTGAACCGGACAGCGTATTTCTCAGCCCAGCTGCCATCACGCAGATCACGTGCTTTCCCTGCGACACTCCAATGAGGATTGACGGGACTATACCGGGACCGGGGAGCACGAGGAACATCGATGCCGTGGGGGTAGCCGAACGACTCGTCCCGCTGGCCGTACGGGTGGCGGTATCGGCCGTTTCCGGTATGACGACGGCCTTGGAAACCGATTCCGCCGGCAGTTCGACCCCGCCGGTCGGCAACGACGCCGGATCTGTCGTGGCCCCGGCGGCTCGTCGGAAATCGAGCTTTTCGCGCCGTTTTTCGGGCCGGGGATTTGTGGTGTCGGAAGGTCGACGGACCATTCGTCGGGCCGTCCCGCGCTGCCGCCTCCCGGGCCGGCGGACCCCGGGTCGGGTCCGCCGGCCGGTGGGCGCGGCGGTCAGGGCATGGTCCGGGCAACCGGCAGCGCGGTGAGCAGTCGGATCTGCGCGGTACGGGACTCGTCGATGCGCCGGGCCAGGTCGCGGACGGCCGGGGAGACCGCCAGCGCCCGGTGGGCCCGGGCCAGTTCCGCAGCCTGCCGTTGCTGGGGCACCAGCACCGCCACCAGGACGGCGTCGTAACCGGAAGCCGGGGTGCCCCGCAGCCGGGACACCGGGTCGGCTGCGCCGGTCGGGTCGGGATGGTGGTCGTGTCGGTGCCCGCCGGCATCCGGGCCGGCGGCACGGATCCACTCACGGGCCTGGGCGACCTCGTCGGTCTCGGTCGCGTCGACGGCCGCGACGAGGGTACGCAGCCGTGGTTCCCGGACCCGCTCCGGCGCCGCCCGGACGATGGCCAGGGTCCGTTCCTGGTGGGCCGTCATCGCGTGCAGGAACGTCAGGTCGAGCCCGCCGATCGCGGTCGGCGGACCCGACCCGGTCGACGACGACGGCGCGGGGGTGGCCGGGCGCGCGGCGGGCGCGCACCCGGCGAGCAGCAGGGTCGCCGCGACAGCCACGACGGTCAGGTGCCGTACCGCGACGGCCAGCCGCCGCGCGGCACCCTCCCGCCTCGGGAACGGTCGGGGCGTGGACGGTCGGGGCGTGGGCCGCGACCGGCTGACGGTCGACGCCCGCCCACCCGCCCGTCGAGGTCCAGGAACAGCTGTTGGCGGCACGGCGGGTGGCCGACGGACGGACACGGGTCGGCTCCGGTCAGACCTGGGTCCACAGGGCGGGCACGTAGGGCGGTTCCCAGCCGGGGAGGGCGGTGTGCGCCTGCCGGCACCGGTAGCCCACCCCCTGGTAGGTGACCAGGTCGCCGACCTGGTAACTGTGGCCTGCGGTCCAGGTACCGCCGACGGTAGGTGAGCCGGTAGGGGCCGGCGGGGTGGTCGGGGGCGGGGTGGCGGTGCGGGTCGGCGTCGGGGTGGGGCTCGGGGTCGGGGTGGGGCCACCGCCGCCGATCTGCACGTCCACGCAGGAGTAGAAGGCGTTCGCCGTGTCGGAGATGTTCCAGACGGCGAGGATCTTCTGCCGGCCGGAGAAGCCGCCGAGGCTGATGGTGTGCGAGACGGTGGCCTCGGGTTGCCGGCCGCCCCCGTCGACGACACCGACCCGGGTGCCGCCGATGAAGTACTCCCAGTTGCTGGTGGCGTGCCGGGCGGTGTTCACCCAGGTGAAGGTGACCGTGCTGCCGACCGAGGTGGCCGGCCACCCCCGGTTGTCGTCGTCGAGGACGGCGAACTGGCTGATCCCGGCGCTGCAACTGCGCAGCCCCTTCGGGCCTTCGACGCTCTGCGGCTCGTACCGGATCTGGCCGCAGTCGGGCACCTTCCCCTGGGCGCAGAGGGCCTGGCGGCTGGGTGGGGCGGAGACGTAGCCGTGGGCCTGGGCGGGCGCGGCAAGGCCCAGGGAGGTGACGACGGCACCTGTGGCCACCAGGGGGACGGTGAGGGTTCGACGCATGGGGACACTCCTCGGAGTGGGTCGGCGTCCCACGGAGGGTGGCCACCGGGTGACCCCACCGCGCGGGCCGGATCGACCTCGGACGATTGCCTCCACGGTAAATTAAAGTTTGTTAACAGTAAATACACCGCACCTTCTCTTCTCCCCGGGCCGGCCTGGTGAGCGCGGGACGGCACCGGTCACGGCGCGCATCGGCCTGATTCCGGGGACTGTGCCGATTCCGGGCGGGTATGCGCGCTCGTATGGAGTGCCGAGGACGGATAGTCGTGATCTCGGCGGACGTCGGCGCCGGCCATGACACCGCTGCCGGCGAGCTGGCGCACCGCCTACGGGAACGCGGCTTCACGGTGGACCGGCTGAACCTGCTGGACGTCCTGCCGCGGCCGCTGCGCTGGGTGTTCCGGGAGGCGTACCGGGACATGCTGCGGTGCCTCCCCCGGGGCTACGACCTCCTGTTCGCCCTGACCGCCCGGTCCCGGTTGTCCGTTTCGGTGATCCGTGGTCTGCTCCGTCCCCTCCGACGCCGGATGGGCCGGGCGATCCCACCGGACACCGTCGCCGTCGTGACCACCTACCCGTTCGCCAACCAGCTCCTCGGGCCGCTGCGCCGGCAGGGACGGCTGGTCGTCCCGGTCGTCAGCTACGTCACGGACTTCGTGCTCCACCCGACCTGGCTGAGCCCCGGAGTGGACCGGTACTACGCGCTCCGGCATGCCGAGGTGCCACCGGCCGACGCCACCGGCGGGGTGGAGGTCACGACGGTGCAGCCGTTGGTGTCGCGCGCCTTCGGCGGATCACACCGGATCGGCCGAAGGCAGGCCCGACGACGGTTCGGCCTGCCCGAGCGGGACCGGCTGGCGCTGATCGTCGCCGGAGCGTGGGGGGCCGGGGAGGTCGAGACCACGGTGGCGGAGGTCGACGCGACCGGCTGGGCCCGTCCGGTGGTGGTCTGCGGGCGCAACACCGCGCTGTACGACCGGCTACGGCAGGACTGGGAACACGTGTTCGGCTGGGTCGACGACATGCCGACCCTGATGCGCGCGGTGGACGTCGTGGTGGAGAACGCGGGCGGCCTGACCTGCCAGGAGGCGCTCTCCGCCGGGGTACCGGTGGTGACCTACCGGCCGATTCCCGGACACGGGCGGGCGAACGCCTCGATCCTCGCGCGGGCCGGTCTGACCCGGCGGGTGTCGTCGGCGGAGCAGCTACGCCCAGCGCTGATGGAGACGACCACGCAGTGGGACCGCTCCCCCTCCATACCGCCCGGCCGGGTCGAGGTGGCCGGGCTGGTCGCGGAGGTGGCCGCCGTACCGGGCCGCGCGCACGCGTACGACCGACGTCGCCGAAGCACCCCGCTCGATGCGCTGGGGGACGCCGTGGCCGTGGTCGCGGCGCTGCTCCAGTCGTCCAGCGACCGCCGGTGAGACACCGGGCGACGATACGGCTGGCCACCGGGCTGGCCCTGCTCGGCGGCCTGCACCTGGCCCCGGCGGTCACCGCCGTGCCGGCCCTGCGGGGGCATCTCCTGCACCGGCTCGACGGAGTGGGCCCACCGGACCGGATCGCGCTGACCTTCGACGACGGCCCGGACCCGCAGTCCACGCCCCGTTTCCTGGAGGTGCTGGCCGCACACCGGGTGCGGGCCACATTCTTCCTGTTGGGCTCGATGCTGCGGCGCTCCCCCGAGCTCGGGCGGCAGATCGTCACCGCCGGGCACGAGGTCGCGCTGCACGGCTGGGAACACCGGAACCTGCTGCTGCGGGGTCCGCTGGCCACCGGCCGGGACCTCGCCGCCGGGCGGGCGCTGATCACCACCGTGACCGGGCAGACCCCCCGATTCTTCCGTCCACCGTACGGGGTGTTGACCGGGTCGGCGCTGCTCGCCGCCCGGCGGCTGGGCCTGCGGCCGGTGCTCTGGACCTGCTGGGGTCGGGACTGGACCCGGTCGTCGGACGCGGCGTCGGTGCTCGCCGAGGTCCGTGCCGGACTCGGCGGCGGTGGCACGGTCCTGCTGCACGACTCCTCCTGCGCGGCGGCGCCCGGCGCATGGCGGGCCGGCCTCGACGCGCTGCCCCACCTGATCGACGAGTGTCGTCGGCGGGGCTGGACGATGGGCCCCCTCGGCACCCACCTGGACGGCGCAGGATGATCGTCTCGGTGCTGGCCGCGCTCGTCGCGGCGTTCGCCTTCGCCCTGTCCACCACGCTGCACCAGCGGGCCGCGAAGCGGCAGCAGCGGCGTCAGGCCCTGGACCCCCGGCTGCTGCTGCGGCTGCTGCGGACCCGGCTCTGGCAGCTCGGCTGGGTTCCGGACGTCGTCGGGGTGACCGCCCAGGCCCTGGCCCTGCGGTACGGCCCGCTCACCCTCGTGCAGCCGCTGCTGGCCAGTGGACTCTTCATGGCCATCCTGATCGAGGCCGGCTGGACCCGGCAGCCGGTGCACCGGCGGGACCTGGCCGCCACGCTGGTGGGCACCGTCGGGCTGGTCACCTTCCTGGCCACCACCGACCCCCGGGCCGGCGTGACCGACCCGAGCGCCCAGGCGTGGTGGTGGGTCGCCGCCGCAGCCGGCGCGACGGTCGCCGGCTGCCTGCTCGTCGCCCGGCACGTCGGCGACGCGGCCCGGGGCACCCTGCTCGGTGTCGCCGCCGGGGTCCTCTACGGGGTGAGCGCCGCGCTGCTCAAGTCGGTGGCGGCCCGGTGGCACGGCGACCCGGTCGCGCTGGCCCTCGATCCGCGGCTGTGGGCGCTGGCGGTGGTCGGCCTGCTCGGCGTACAGGTGAACCAGGTCGCATTCCAGCACGGTCGGCTCGCCGCCCCACTGGTCGCGTTGACCCTGACCGAGCCGGTCACCGGGGTGCTCGTCGGGGCGACCGCGTTCCGGGAAACCCTGTCACTGAGCGGGATCCGGCTGCCCCTCGTCGTCGGCTCCGTCGTCGCCCTCGTGGTGGGTGTCCGGCTCGGCTCGTCCCGGGTCGAACGGGACAGGGCGACCGACCGCCGCCGGTGAGAACCGACACGCGGCACGGGCGGCCTCCGGATCACCGAACACGGCGGGGGTGACCGGCGAGCGCGAGGAGCACCCCCGCCGGCTGGCGCGTCGCGTACCGGTTCAACCCCTACCGCATGGTCTGTCCCGGGTCGGTCAGGGCCGGTCGAGGGCGTCGACCACGGTGGCCACCGCGTCGGTGAGCAGCCGCTCGTCCAATGGCTCGGTTATCGCGACCATGGACACGGTGACCAGGTTGTGTCCCACCCGCACCAGGACGAAGGCCGTCGCCCCGGTGATCTGCTTCCGGCCGCTGCCGACAGCCAGGGCGTAGTCGACCCGCCAGGACTGCTCGCCCAGCGCCGGGGGTGGCCGTCGCCCGACGGTGAACCGCACCCCGCCGCCGGTGAACCGCCGGCAGGCGGACCGGGCGGCCCCGGCGGCGGCGAAGACGGCCCCGGGCACCGGCTCGGCGTACGAGGTGACGCCGACCTCCACCGTGGTCGACACCATGCCGAGTCGACCGGGTGGGGTGCCGAACTTGACCTCGGACCGGACCCGCTCCCCCGGCCTGAGCACGTCGAGGTACCTGTCCCGGGCCAGCGGGACACACTCGGCGGGTTCGATCCGATCGTTCCCGGCGGGAGTGACCCGTCGGGACACCCAGGACGCCGGTAACGCCGACCGAACCGCGCGGGCGACGGCTCGCGCCTCGGCGACGGTCAGTCGTCGACCCCCGGCGGACGACGTGCCGGACGACGTCGGCGCGGCGGCGGACGGCCGGCCGGACGCCACGACCGACGGGGTCGGTGCTGGTGCGGCGGCGTCGGACCGGGAGGCGGACGGTACGCCGGCCGTCGGCAGCGGGACCTCGGCACCGGGCACGCCCGGCCCGAGCACCAGCACGGTCAGCGTCAACGCGGTCAGCGCCACCACCGGCAGCGCCGCCCGTTGCGGCAGCGCCCACCGGCGGGGCCCGGCCCGGTCCGTCCGGAGCAGCAGCAGGATCGGCATGCCGAGAGCGGCCAGGTACAGCAGCCAGACCAACGGGTTGCCCACGGTCAGCCGGAACGCCGACGCATCGACGGACCGGCCCGCCAGCGCCGCGTCCAGGTACTGCATCAGGGCGGCCCCGAGGGTCGTCGCCACGGCGGCGAGCAACGCCCGGTCGAGCCGGCCCGCCCCGGACACCGACGCGGACCCGGCCCCGGCAACAGACCCGGGCGCGGTCACGGGCGGGGCCCCGGGCGTGGTCACGGCCAGGGACACGGTCGCCAGCAGGACGATCCCACCGGC
This sequence comes from Micromonospora sp. NPDC051925, assembly GCF_044548625.1. Lineage (NCBI taxonomy): Bacteria > Bacillati > Actinomycetota > Actinomycetes > Micromonosporales > Micromonosporaceae > Micromonospora > Micromonospora sp. NPDC051925. The sequence continues at coordinate 155,030 of NZ_JBIUCH010000001.1, forward strand.
GAGCGCCGTGAGCAGCCAGCGGGCCTGCGCATCGCGTACCGCCTCGTCGAGGGTGCCGGGCGGAGCGAGCCGGAGCTGCCCGACCGCCCCACCCCCGCAGACCAGCACGGCGACCGCGACCAACCGGGCCCGGGTCGAGCCGGCAGTCCTGCGGGCCAGGGCGGCGGCACCGCGCCAGCCGAACCGGCCACGACGGGCCGTCGCCATGGCCCGCAGGACGAGCAGCACCGGCAGCCCGAAGGCGGGCAGCAGCCAACCGGTGTCGGGCAGTGCGTAGGCCAACCAGACCCGCACCAGGTCCGGGTCGTGCCAGAGCTGTGGGAGCCCCGGCACCGGCCAGAGCACCGCGACCGTCACACCGAGCGCGGTGGCGTGCCCGGCGTACCACCACCCGGCGCGGGGTGCCGACGTGTCGACCAGTGCCGACGTGACGAGCACGCAGAACCCGACCGCGCCCGCGCCGAGCGCCGCGGTCACCATGGCGAAGGCCAGACCCGCGGCAGCCCCCTGACCGAGGAAGAGGTTCGCGCCGCCGGGCAGCGGCAGCCAGGCGGTGCCGAGGGTCGCCCCGAACGCGCCGATGCCCGTACCGGTGACCGGTCGCCACCAGCCGACCGCGGCCCCGCAGCGGCGGGCGGTGGCCGCCCGGCGCAGCAGCGACGGCAACAGTCCGCCGACGAGCAGCACCGCGCCGACCCAGACGTCCACCAGCCAGGGCAGCCAGCCCAGCGCCCGGTAGTGCCCGTTCATGACGAGTTCGTGCGCGGCGGCCATGGTCACCACCGTCACCGCGCCGACCGCCACCCCCTGCACCAGCTCACCGGCACGCCGGTCCGCCGGCTCCCGCAACGACCGGATCCGCTCCCGGGGTGTCGGATGCCGGGCGAGCAGCCCCCGCAGCACGGCCGGCACCCGGCGGCGCTGCGGGTTCCCGTCGACACCGCGACGCAGCAGGGCGATCAGGTCCTCGGCCCGGTCGGCCCGTGCCGCGTGCCGGTCCGCGGCCCGTTCACGGGCCCGCAGCAGCGCCGCCGACAGCACCGCCACCAGGCCGGCCAGCAGCGCGGCCCGGAGGAACGCGCCGGTGACGGTCGGGTTCGCGCCGAAGGAACCGATCTCCAGCAGGCCACCGACGGCCACCGCCGGTACGGGCAGCCAGATCAGGGTGCGGACGGCGGCCACCCACACCACGTCCCGGGCCCGTACGTGGGCCAGCTCGTGCCGGACCACCGGGTCGAAGCGCAGCAGGTCCCGGTACGCCACGGCGAGCCCGACCGGGAGGACGACGACCGGCCGCCGACCGACGAGGCCGACGGTGAACGCCTGCCGGACCGGTGGGCCGGCGATCAGCAGTCGCGGCCGATCCCGGCCGGTCAACCCCTCGGCGGCGCAGAGCGCGGCGAACCGGTCCGCTGCCCCCGCGACGGTGAACCGGCGGCGCTGTCGGCGCAGCCGCCACAGGTCGATCGCCGGCACCGCCACCAGCAGCACCGCCGCGCAGGCGAACACGATGCCGACCGCGACCAGCAGCACCAGTGCCCGCTGCCGGGCCGGTTCGGTCAGGCAGTCGGTGAACCCGGGCGGCACCAGGTTCGTGGCGGTCGACCCGAACGCCCGCTCGCAGGCGTTGAAGGCCACCACCCAGTGCCGGATCAACGACCGGTCGGCGACGAAGTACAGATCCCCCGCGCCGACCCCGGCCGCGATCAGCGCCGCCACCACGAGCAGGTACCACCAGCCCAGCCGATCCGGTGCGGCGTCGGGTTCCGGGCAGGTCGGTTCGGTCATCGGTCGCCGGGGGTGACCGTCGCGCCGATGGTGGCGTCGGCGAGCAGATCGGCCGCCTCCGGAGGCAGGCCCAGCGCGAGCGCGTGCCGCCGGCACGCCTCGCGCAGCCGGGCCGCCTGCTCGGCGGTCAACTCGAGCCGATCCGCCGGGGTCGGCGGGTCGGCCGATGCGGAGGCGGCCTCCTGCGCAGCGTGCGACGTGCCGTCCTGGTCGACGGCCGGCGGGGTTCGCGACGGCGCGGCGAGCGACGGCGGATCGACCGGTGTACGGCGGCGTCGCCAGCCGGCGCGGATCCCGGCCCCGATCCCGGTCGCCGCGACGACGAGCACCTCGCTGGTGGCTGCGGCGACCGCCTGGAGGAACAACTCGCTGACCAGTGAAGTGTCGATACCGAACCCGACCGCGCTACCGGGCGCCCTCGACTTCCCGGCGGGCCGGACGGCGCCGGCCCGCCAGTCGGCGGCGACCGTGTCGAAGACCTCCAGTTCCTCGGGGGCGTACCGGGTCACCGCCGTACGGGCGGCGTGGACGACGAGAGCGGAAATCGACGGCGATACCTCGAACATCGCCTCATCCTCGTACCACCGCGCGCCTCGGCAGCACCTATCGGTAAGGAATCAGTCACCTGTCGACGGGTGAGGGCCGGACGACACCGGGCCCGGAGCGTTCGCGTGGGTCATCGAAGCGGCTGGCCGACGCGGGTTGCGGTGGCCGCCGGCACCGGACGGTTGCCGGCGATCACGGGGAAGACCTGCTCGACGATGGTCAGCAGGGTGGCAGTGAGCAGCAGGTGCACCTGGGCCCGGTCCAGCGCGCCCCGCTGGAGCCACTCCCGGGCGGTCGAGGTGGCCAGGCCGCCGTACGCCCGGATCATGCCGCGCAGCTCCGCACGGTACGCGGTGACATCGGCCAGCCCCACCGCGACGAGGACGCTGTCCGCCGCGACCTCCTCGGCCTCGGTCAGCACCAGGGCGACGTCGGCGTCGTGGCCCATCCCACCGGCGGTCACCGCGGCCAGCCAGGAGGTGCGGTGCCGGCAGACCACGTCGAGGAACCAGGCGACGCTGGCGTCGACCCGGGTCCGCAGGTCGCCGGCGGGCAGCCGCTCGACGGCCGCCTCGGGGACGGTCACCATCACCCGGATGACCTCCAGGTAGAGCTGCTTCTTGGTGCCGAAGTAGTGGTTGATCAGACCTCGGGCCACCCCGGCCTCGCGGGCGATGTCGGTGGTCGACACATCCGCGTACGGCCGTGCGCCGAAGAGCCGCACCGCGCAGGCGAGGATCTGCCCCCGCCGGGCGTCGGGCTCCAGCCGCCGTCGCCGGGATTCCGTGTCAACGCTCATTCGCCGACCCTATCGGCCAGCGGGGCGGACCTCGGGTCGGGCCGGTCGGGTGAGACCACCGTGGACGGTCACCCCGACCGGGCCCGGTACACGGTGGATGATCATGGGTTGTTGACACGTCGCCAACACGGCGTGAGGGTGTACCCATGTCGACTCCTGGACTCGCCAACTACACCTCACCGTGGCGCGAGCCCGAACACGACGACCTCGCCGAGCTGGCCCGCGGCTTCTTCACCCGGGAGGTGCTGCCGCACACCGAGCGGCTGCTGGCGCAGGGCCACCCGGACCGCGACCACTACCGGCGCGCCGGTGAGCGGGGTCTGCTCGGCCTCTCCGTGCCCGAGGAGTACGGCGGCGGAGGCGGCGGCTTCACCCACGAGGCGGTCCTGCTGCACGAGCAGGCCCACGTCGGGGAGAGCACCCTCGGGCTGGCCGTGCACAGCGGCATCGTCACCGGCTACCTGGTCGCCTACGGCACCGCGGCGCAGAAGCGGCGCTGGCTGCCCGGACTGTGCCGCGGCGAACTGGTCGGGGCGATCGCGATGACCGAACCCGACGGCGGCTCCGACCTGCAGGCGATGCGTACCCGGGCGGTCCGCGACGGCGACGACTACCTGGTCACCGGGGCCAAGACGTTCATCAGCAACGGCGGCCTCGCCGACCTGGTCATCCTGGCCGTCAAGACCGACCCGGCGCAGCGGGCCGACGGCATCTCCCTGCTGGTCTGCGAGGTCGGCGGCGACCCGGACGGCTTCCGGCGGGGCCGGCTGCTGTCGAAGATCGGGCTGCACGGCAACGACACCGCCGAGCTGTTCTTCGACGACCTCCGGGTGCCGGCGGCGCACCTGCTCGGCGGGGCCGAAGGGCTCGGCTTCGTCCAGATGATGCGGGCGCTGCCGCAGGAACGCCTGGTCATCGGCGTGGGCGCGGTCGCCGCGATGCAGCGCGCCGTCGAGCTGACCACCGCGTACGTCAAGCAACGCACCGCCTTCGGTAAACCGCTGATCGGCCACCAGAACACCCGGATGGTGCTGGCCGAGTGCGCCACCCGGACCCGGGTCAGCCGGGTCTTCCTCGACGACTGCATCACCCGCCACGACCGGGGCGAGCTGGACGTGGCCACCGCGGCGATGGCGAAGTCCTGGCTCACCGAGGGGCAGTGCGAGATCGTCGACCGGTGCCTGCAACTGTTCGGCGGCTACGGCTACACCACCGAGTACCCGATAGCCCGGATGTACGCCGACGCCCGGGTGCAGAAGATCTACGGCGGCACCAACGAGATCATGAAGGAGCTGATCGCCCGTGCCCTCTGACGGCGTGGCCCCCGCTGCCGGCACCGGCGCCGGACCGCTGGCCGGGGTCCGGGTGGTCGAGCTGGCCAGCCTGGCACCGGCGCCGTTCGGCTGCATGGTGCTGGCCGACCTCGGCGCCGACGTGGTGCGGGTCGACCGGCCGGGCGGCCCCGGCGCGGGAAGGCTGGCCGCCCCGACGACCGGGCCGTTGCACCGTGGCCGCCGGGTCACCGTGCTGGATCTGAGGTCCCCCGCCGGGGTGGCCGACCTGCTGCGCCTGGTCGAGCGGGCCGACGTGCTGGTCGAGGCGTACCGGCCGGGGGTGGCCGAGCGGCTCGGCTTCGGGCCGCGGACCTGCCGGGAGCGCAACCCCCGACTCGTGTACGCCCGACTGACCGGCTGGGGCCAGGACGGGCCGCTGGCCGCCCGCGCCGGGCACGACATCGACTACATCGCGGTGGCCGGCGCGCTGGAGCCGCTGGGCCGTCGCGGTGACCGCCCGCACGCCCCGATGAACCTGCTCGGCGACTTCGCCGGGGGCGGGATGCTGCTCGTCACCGGCGTGCTGGCCGCGCTGCTCGAGCGGGAACGCTCCGGCCTGGGCCAGGTGGTCGACGCCGCGATGGTCGACGGATCGGCGCTGCTCACCGCGTTCCTGCACGGCCTGGTCGGTGCCGGCCAGTGGTCCGCGCCGCGCGGCGGCAACCTGCTCGACGGCGGCGCACCGTTCTACGACACCTACCGCACCGCTGACGGCGGGTTCGTGGCGGTGGGCGCGCTGGAGCCGGCCTTCTACGCCGTGCTGCTGGCCGGGCTGGGCCTGGCCGACGACCCGGAGCTGCCCGACCAGTACGACCCGAGCGGCTGGCCGGAGCTGCGCCGCCGGTTCACCGTCCGGTTCGCCGAGCGCACCCGCGACGAGTGGACGGCGGTCTTCGCCGGCCTCGACGCGTGTGTCGCACCGGTGCTCGCCCCCACCGAGGCGCACCGCCATCCGCACAACGCCGCCCGGGGCACGTTCGTCCCGGTGGGCGACGAGATGCAGCCGGCACCGGCACCCCGGTTCGCGCGCACGCCGGCACCGCCACCGCGACCGGCTCCGGACCCGACGGACCCGCTGGACGTCTCCGCCGTCATCGACGGCTGGCCCACCCGAGCATGACCGGCCGACGCGGACGACCATGACCGGCCGGCGCGGCCACGAGGCCCACTGCCCCTGCCGACCACGACCGGCGGCCCGGCCGGGGTGGTGGTGGACGACGGGCCGTTCACCGCGCCGCGACGGCGGGGACCGGTTGGGCGGGCACTCCGACCGGTAGTTGACGGTCGTGCCACCGGCTGAGCAGGGTCAGCGACGCGATCGCGCCGGTCAGCGCGAGGAACATGTCCCACTGGGTGTCCCAGACGTCGCCCTGGGTGCCGAGGAAGTCGTCGGCGGCGGAGCCCCCGGCCACCGACGACCACCACTCGATCATCTCGAAGAAGGCGCTGAAGGCCAGGCAGGCGCAGACCACCAGCGGGGCGAGCCAGCGGCTGCCCCGCAACGGGGAACGCCGGACGAGGATCTCGCGGACCAGGATCGCCGGCACGAAGCCCTGCACGAAGTGGCCGAGCCGGTCGTACGGGTTGCGGGAGAGATCGAGCACGTCGCGCACCCAGTCGCCCAGCGGGACCCGCGCGTAGCTCCAGTGGCCGCCGACGACCAGGATCAACGCGTGCACCGCCAGCAGGCAGCACAGCAGGGTGCTCAGCGGGAAGCGCCGCCACACCAGCAGCACCACCGGCACGCCGACGATCACCCACACCGTCTCCAGCAGCCAGGTCAGCCGGTCGTACGGCCGGATGCCGGACAGCACCAGCGCCACCACGACGAGCCCCAGCAGCGCCGGGGGGACGAGCGGACGGACCCGAGTCACGGCTATCACCTGTTCGTGTCCGATCGGGCCGCCGAGTCGCCGCCCGGCCGACGATAGCAGCGCCGTCGCCGGGTCGACGGCGACGGCCGGGTGACGCCCGACGCGCCACGTCGACCCGTGTTCGGCCGGGTGTCAGCCGGTGTCGGTGCCGTGTCGGCGTGGTGTCAGGCGGCCGGTGCACGCTCGACGGCATGACAGCTGATCTGATGATCGAGGCCGAGGGTCTCGTCAAGACCTTCGGGCGCACCCGGGCGCTCCAGGGCGTGGACCTCGCCGTTCCCCGCGGAACCGTGCTCGGGGTGCTCGGCCCCAACGGGGCCGGCAAGACCACCGCCGTGCGCATCCTGTCCACGCTGCTGACCCCGGACGCCGGCACCGCCCGGATCAACGGCCTCGACGTGGTACGCCAGGCCGAGCGGGTCCGGCAGTCCATCGGCCTCACCGGCCAGTACGCCTCGCTCGACGAGGACCTGACCGGGCGGCAGAACCTGGAGCTGTTCGGCACCCTGTTGGAGCTCGGCCGCGCCGGTGCCCGGAAGCGGGCCACCGAACTGCTCGACTGGTTCGACCTGACCGCCGCCGCGCACCGACCGGCCAAGACCTACTCCGGTGGCATGCGCCGACGGCTGGACCTGGCCGCCAGCCTGGTCGGCTCGCCGGACGTGATCTTCCTGGACGAGCCGACGACCGGGCTCGACCCGGCCAAGCGGGAGGACATGTGGGACGTGGTCCGGTCGCTGGTCACCAACGGGGCGACCGTGCTGCTCACCACTCAGTACCTGGAGGAGGCCGACGCGCTCGCCGACGCGATCACGGTGATCGACCACGGTCGGGTCATCGCGTACGACACCCCGGACGGGCTCAAGCGGGTCGTCGGCGGTCAGACCCTGGAGGTCCGGCCCGCCGATCCGGCGCACCTGGCCCCGACGGCGGCGATCCTGTCCGAGGTGGGCTCCGGCCCGCCCGCCGACGAGATCCGCAAGGGCGTGCTCGCGGTGCCGGTCACCGACGACACCGCGTTGACCGAGAGCGTCGCCCGGCTCGCCACCGCCGGCATCGCGGTCACCGAACTCTCGCTGCACCTGCCGAGCCTCGACGAGGTGTTCTTCACCCTCACCGGCCGTACCGCGGCCGACGACGACACCACCACCCGTACGGAGGTCGCCGCATGAGCACCCTGACCGGTACGCCGCCGAGGACGAACCCGGTGTTGTCCACGGCCGTGGCGAACCCCCGGCCGTGGCGGCTGGCCCGGCACTCGCTGGCCCTGGCCAAGCGCAGCCTGGTCAAGACCTGGCGGACCCCCGAGGCGCTGATCGACGTCACCCTGCAACCGGTGCTGTTCCTGATCATCTTCGTGTACGTCTTCGGCGGCGCGGTCGCCGGCTCCACCCACGACTACCTCCAGTTCCTGCTGCCCGGCATCCTGGCGCAGACCATCGCCACCGGGTGCATAGCGATCGGCGTGAACCTCAACACCGACATCGCCAAGGGCATCTTCGACCGGTTCCGGTCGCTGCCCATCCCCCGCTCCGCACCGCTGGTCGGCGCGGTGCTGGGCGACGTCGTGCGGTACGTGATCGTCACCGTGTCGACCCTCGCGATCGGCTACCTGCTCGGCTTCCGGATCGAGTCCGGCCCGCTGCGGGCGATCGCCGGCTGCCTGCTCGCGGTGCTGTTCGCGCTCTGCCTGAGCTGGCTGCCGGTCTTCGTGGGGATGAAGGTGCGGACGCCGGGCGCGGTGCAGGGGGTGATGTTCGCGCTGATCATGCCGCTGAGCTTCGCGTCCAACGTGTTCGTCGACGCCGGCACCCTGCCGGGCTGGCTACAGGCGGTGGTGGCCGTCAACCCGCTGACCCACCTGGTGACGGCGATGCGCGGGTTGTTCCTCGGCACCCCGGTCGGCGCACACGTGTGGTGGACGCTGCTCTGGTGTGCCGGCTTCGTGGCGGTGTTCATGCCACTGGCGCTGCGGGCGTACCGCCGGAAGGTCTGACCCGGCCGAGCAGGTCGTCCATCAGCTCCCGGACGCGGGTGGCGGCCACGCCGGGCGGACGCGCCCGCCACCCGGCCAGCAACGGCTCCCGCTGCTCCTCGTCCCCGAGGGCGGCGGTGAGCCGTTCGCCGGTGCCGGGCGGGAAGAAGGTCACCGTGTTGCTGCCCAGTCGGGTACCGAGCGCGAACAGCTCACGGGCGGCCCCGACGTCGCCGCGACACGCGGCGAGTTCGGCACCACCCAACGCCCACGTCCCGATCACCGGCAGGTCCCTGGAGGACAGGGCCTCGCCGCCGGCCTGGGCCAGCAACCCCGCCGCCTGGACGTCGGCGGCTCGCCCCGCGGCCGGCAACGCCTCGGCGACCCGCAGGTGGAACACCGCCACCGCGACCCGGAGCACGACCCGGGGCTGCGGCGGAGGGCCCGCCCACCCGGCCAGTGCCCGGGTCACCGCGTCGGCGTGACCGAGCGCCTCGTCGTACCGGCCGCGTTGCCAGGCGAGCCGGGCCAACCCGAGGCACGCCTGCGCGGTGTCCCACTCCTCGCCCTGGCCCGGTCTCGCGGTCTCGCCCAGCCGCTGCTCGGCCGACGGGTCACCGGCCAGGGCGAGTTGCACGTCCAACAGCACCCGGACCGAGCGGGAATCCTGGGTGGCGCCGATCAGGTCCATGTGGTGGACGCTGCGGGCCAGCCACTCGGTGGCCCGGCCACCGTCCGGCGCGGTCACGGCGTGCCCGACGGTCTGCGCCGCCATCGCCATCCCCCAGTGGTCGCCGGCCGCCTCGAACCGATGGTATGCCTGCTCGGCGTCGACCACGGACGCGTCCGGCAGACCACCGCTGTCCCCGATCGCCGCCCGAGCGAAGAGGCCGAACCCCTGCACGTACGGGTCCGGGTGGGCGATCAGCACGGCGGTGCCCGGCAGCGCCTCGGCCGGATGGAGCAGGTCGAACGCGGGCAGCACCGACGCGAGCACCGTCTGCCGGGAGGAGACCTCCCCGGGCCGCTCCGCCAGGAGCCTGCGCAGGGCCCGCCGGGCGAGCACGGCGAGTCGGAGCGGGCCGCTGATGCCGGCGTTGATCGCCATCAGCAGGCACAGCCAGGCGAGCCGGTCGGCGTCGGGCAGCGGTCGACCGCTGGCCCGGCCGGACAGGATCGCCGAACCGCGCCGTCGGTCGGGGGCGTCGAGGTGCAGCAGGCCCCGGGCCCATCCGGAGACCTCCAGGTGCAGTCCACGCACCGCCCAGAGATGAAACAGCGCGGTGGCGATGTCGACGGCGGCCGGCTCGTCGTCGCGCCCGAGCGCCCAGCGCAGGCCGGCGACGAGGTTGTCCTGCTCGACGGCGCACCGGGCGAACGCGTCGAGCTGACCGGGGCCGATGAACCGGTCGGCGAGCGCGACCGCCTGTCCCCGGGCCCAGCCGACCAAACCGGCCATCGCCGCGTCGCGGTCGCCGGCCGCGTCGAGACGGGCCTCACCGTACTCGCGCACGGTCTCCAGCATCCGGTAACGGGGTGGGCCGTCCCCCTCGACCAGGGTCAGCAGGGACTGCTCGACCAACGTCGCCAGGCCACGTCGGACATCGGAGGTCCGGGCGACTGCCGCGGCCAGGTCGGCGGTGAACGGGGCGGGGACGACCGCGACCCGCTGGAGCAGGTCCCGGTCGGCGGGCGTGAGCAGTTCCCGGCTCCAGTCGACCATCGCCCACAGACTCGCGTGCCGTTCCGGCAGGCCGCGCAGCGCGGCGTCGAGCAGCGCGAACCGATCGGTCAGCCCGGCGAGCACGTCGTCGATCGGCATGTGCCGCAGTCGCGCGGCGGCCAGTTCGAGGGCCAGCGGCAGGTTGTCCAGCCGGTGACACAACTCCAGCGCCCGTGCGCTGTCCCAGGTGGATACCGCGCCACCGGCACGGGCCCGGGACTCGATCAGCCCGAGCGCGTCGGCGTCGGGCAGCACGGTCAGCCGGTGGACCCGCTCGCCGGCCAGACCCAGCGGGGCCCGGCTGGTCGCCAGCACGGCCACCTCCGGCGGGATCACCGCGACCAGGTCCGCGACGACGTCCGCCACGGTGTCCAGGAGGTGTTCGCAGTTGTCCAGCACGACCAGGCCGTCGAGGTCCGGCGCCAGGGCACGCAGCCGTTCCTCGGGGCTGAGCACCCGGCGTTCCAGACCCAGAGCGCCGCCGGTCGCCGTGGTGTCCGCCCCGCCGAGCACCCCGAGCACGGTGGGCAGCACCTCCTCGGGCGCACGCACACCAGCCAGTTCGATCACCCGGACCGGCCGTCCGGCCGCCGCCGCCCGGCGTACCACCTCGACGGCGAGCCGGGTCTTACCCGCGCCGCCGGTCGCCACGATCGTCACCAGGACCGCCTCGGCCAGCGCCGCGCCCACCGTCTCGACGTCCCGCTCCCGGCCGACGATGGCGGTCACCGGTCGCCGCCATGCGGCAGGCAGGGCGGTCCGCATCGACGGGGCCGGTGACGTCACGCAGGCGGTCAGCTCGCCACGCAACAGCGCCAGGTGGACCCCGGTGATCACCGGGGACGGATCGGTGCCGTAGCGGTCGGCCAGCTCGGCGCGCAGCCGCTCGATCACCTCCAGGGCCTCGGCGTCGCGCCCCTGGGCGGCGAGCACCCGGACCAACAGGGCGGCCGACGGCTCGTCCGGCGGGGTACGCGCGACCAGCCGCCTCAGGTCGACCTCGTCGTAGGATCCCGTGCCGGCGAGTGCCGCTTCGGCGCGCAACGCGACGACGTCGGCGAACAACCGGGTGTTCTCGGCGGTGGCCAGCTCCGGGACCTCGGGGAAAAGGGCGCGGGCCCGATCGGCCGTTTCCCGGGCCGCCGGGGTGTCACCGGCGCGCAGGGCGGTGCGTCCCCGCTCGACCAGGCCCCGGGCCCGTACCGCGTCGACGGTGACGTCCTCGGCGGGCAGCCGGTATCCCCCCGGCACGGCGACCACGGCCAGCCCGAGCCGGCGTACCCGGGACACCAGCGCCTGGACGGCGCCGGTCGCGTCGTCGGGTGGCGTGCCGTCCCACACCGCGTCCACGAGCAGCGGGGTGGAGACCGCCCGGCCCCGGGCGTCGACCAGCGCGCGGATCACCGCGGCGAGCCGTTCACCCCGGACCGGCCGGCCGTCGACGGCGAGCGGGCCGAGGATGGTGATCTGCACGGGTCCAGCATCCCTCACCCGGATGTCGGGCCGTCGCCCGTCCCGCCATCAGCGGCCGGTGCGCCGCGCCCGCCCGGCCCCGACCAGCGCCACCACCAGCAGTCCGGCGACGATCACCCCGACCCCCAGCAGCAGTGACCGGACGCCACCGGCACCGACCCGGGTGTCGGCGGCGTCGTTCGCGGCCGGGGACGCCCCGGACGGCGACCCGTCGGACCCTGCGGGGGCCGACGGCGACGCGGCGGACGGTGGCGGGGACGCCGGCCCCTCCGGCAGGGGGTAGCGCAGCACCGTCGGCCGGGTTCCGGAGGGCTGGTCCGCGGTCTCGGAGACGGTGAGCAGGGACCGGCCGTCCCGGTGGTAACTGACCGACTCACCTTGTGGCTCGTCCGGCAGCGCGACGACCCGGGGCGTGCCGGTGGTCAGCGCGGCCACCACGTCGCCGTCGGTGACGTCGAACTCGAACGCGTCGGCGTAGGTGCGCAGCACCACCCGGCGGCCGTCCGGTGCGGTGGCGCCGCCGGTGACCAGTCGACGACCGAAGATCGAGTACGGGTTCGCGGTCGTGGTGATCGGCAACCGGAGCTGTCCCGCCCGCGCCAACGGCACCGACCCGCCGGCCCGCAGCGGCCCGGTCGGGACGTACACACCGGCCTCACCGGCCTGCTTGGTGACCACCACCGGCCGGCCGTCACCGCCGAGCAGCAGCGCCTCCGCGTCGTGCGGGCCGTCGGGGTACGTCAGGCGGTGCAGCACCGGCCGGCGGGCCCCGGGCGCGAGCTTCCACAGTGCCACCGTCGACCGGTCCCGGTCGTTGTCGCCGATGTCGGCGACCCAGATCGTCCCGTCCGCGCCGACCGCCAGGTCCTCGGTGTCCCGGGGGCGCGACGGGTAGGCCACCGTACGCACCACCGCGCACCGGGCGTCGAGGAAGAAGATCCGCCGACGGGACGCCTCGTCGGCGCTGTCGTTGACCATCACGAAACCGGAGTCGGTGGCCACCATCCCGGAGATCTCGGTCAGCCGTTCGTCGCGTACCTGGCACACCGGGGTCGGGGGCGGGGCCGCCGCCAACGCCGTACCCGGGAGGGCCGCCAGCGCCGTACCCGGGGCACCGGCGACGGCGAGCACGGCGATCCCGGCCAGCCCGCGCGTCCGCCCTCGCCTCGTCATCGTCGCTCTCCCGCCGCACCGGCGACGGTGGCCCGCCGCCGAAGATCCGAAGACAGGAGCTTGTCCGCTCACCGTCCACCACGTCAATGTCGGACCGGGACGACCGGCTGAGGCGCACGCCACGCCGGACGCCGCACGGGCCGGTACGCCCTTCGATCGATGACTAGCCTGGGTCGGTGCCCCCACATCTGCCCCACCCGGACCCCGGCACCCCGGACACGACGGGACCGCTGCGGTACATCTGGTGGCTGGTCCGCTGCCAACCGTGGCGGGTGCTGCGCGGCGCGCTGCTCGGCACGATCTGGATGGTGGGGCTCTCGGCGCGGCCGTACCTGATCGCCCGTGCCATCGACGACGGGCTGCGTACCGGTGACACCGCAGCGTTGCTGCGCTGGGTCGCCGCGATCGTCGTGGCCGGGGTCGCGCTGGCCTGGGCCGGCGTCCTGCGCCACCGGACCATGACGTTCATCCGCGAGGACGCCAGCGCCCGCTCGGCAGCCGTCCTGCTGCGCCAGCTCGCCCGGATCGGTGCGGTGCTGCCCCGGCGACTCGCCGCGGGGGACGTCGCCACCGTCGGCGGGTACGACATCGTGCGCACCTCGCAGGTGCTCACGCTGACCGGGCCCGGGGTGGGCGCCGTGGTGGCGTACGCGGTCGCCGCCGTGGTGCTCTGGTCGATCGACCCGGTGCTGGCGCTGGTGACGCTGCTGGGGGTGCCGGTGATCGCGGTGGCCATCGGGCCGTTGCTGCGCCGGTTGGAGCGGGCCGAGTCGGTCTACCGGCAGCAGCAGGGTGAGCTGACCACCCGGGCCGACGACATCGTCGCCGGCCTGCGGGTGCTCGCCGGGGTGGGCGGTCGGCACCTGTTCGCCCGCCGGTACGCCGCCCGCTCGCAGCGGCTGCGGGCCGAGGGGTACCGGGTGGGCGCGGTGCTCAGCTGGGTCGACGCGCTGACCACCGTCATCCCCGGGCTCTTCCTCGCCGCGGTGGTGTGGCTGGCCGCCCGGATGGCCGCCGACGGCGGTATCACCGTCGGGCAGCTGGTGGCCGTCTACGGGTACGTCGCGGTGCTCATCGTGCCGGTCTGGTTCCTGTTGGAGGGCAGCTACCAGCTCATTCAGGGGCGGGTCGCCGCCCGCCGGATCGTCGACCTGCTCCGGCTCACCCCCGACCCGGTGGGTGGCCCGGCGACCCGCGCCGCCCCGGACGGCCCGGCCGAGCTGCACGACCCCGACACCGGCCTGGTGGTGACGCCGGGCCGGCTGGTCGGCGTCGCCGCCGACGACCCGGCCGAGGCGGTGGCCCTGGCCGACCGGCTGGGCCGGTACGTCACCGGCGCGGTGACCTGGGGCGGGGTGCCGTTGACCAACGTCGCGCTCGACGAGGTGCGGGCCCGGATCCTGGTCGCCGACCACGACGCGTACCTCTTCGCCGGGACGCTGCGGCAGATCCTGCGCGGCCGGGATGACGCCGAGGGGTCCGCCGGCACCGCCGACGACGACCGGATCGGCCACGCGCTGCACGTGGCGTCGGCCCGCGATGTCGTCGACGGGCTGCCCGACGGGCTCGACACGCCGGTCGGCGTCCGGGCCCGCACCCTCTCCGGCGGCCAGCGGCAACGGGTACGGCTGGCCCGCGCCCTGCTCGCCGACCCGGAGGTGCTGATCCTGGTCGACCCGACGTCGGCGGTGGACGCGCACACCGAGGCCCGGGTGGCGCAGCGCCTGCGGCAGGCCCGCCCCGGGCGGACCACGGTGTTGCTGAGCACCTCTCCGGTGCTGCTCGGGCACACCGACACGGTCGTCCACCTGCGCGACGGTCGGGTCGCCGGCACCGGCACGCACGCCGCGCTGCTGGCGGACGACGCCGGTTACCGGCGGCTGGTGTCGCGCACCAGCGGCGCGCACGACGAGGCGGTCGACACCGGACGGCCGGCACGGTGACGAAACTTCCCGTCGCCGGCCCGGCGGTGGTCCGGCGGGCCGCCCGCGACGTGCTCGCCGGCGACCGGTGGGCGGTCGTCGTCGTGGTGGCGCTGCACAGCGCCGCCGCCCTCGCCGGGCTCGCCGTGCCGTGGCTTATCGGCCGGATCGTGGACGAGGTCAGCGCCGGCTCCGGCGCCGGCGCGGTGGACCGGCTGGCGCTCGCCATCGGTGGTTGCGTGCTGGCGCAGGGGCTGCTGGCCCGCTACGCCCAGTACGCCGGCCACCGGTTCGGTGAGCGGACCGTGGCCCGGCTGCGCGAGGACTTCGTGACCCGGCTGCTCGGCCTGCCGGTCTCCGTGGTCGAGCACGCCGGGACCGGTGACCTGGCGACCCGGGGCTCGGTGGACGTGTCCACGGTGGGCACCATGCTGCGCGACGTGGTGCCGGTGGTCGTCATCGCGGGCACCCACCTGGTCCTGTTGTTCGGCGCGGTGTTCCTGCTGGACCCGCTGCTCGGCCTGGTCGCGCTGGTCGGGCTACCGTCGATCTGGGCGGCGGCCCGCTGGTACCTGCGCCGGGCCACCGCCGCCTACCTGGCCGAGGGGGCCGCGACCGCGGAGCTGACCGAGGCGCTGACCACGACCGCCGAGGGTGCCCGCACGGTCGAGGCGCTGCGGCTGGGCCGTGGCCGGGTCGCCGACGGCACCGGGCGGATCGGCGCGGTGTGGACCGCCCGTCGGGCCACCCTCGCCCTGCGGTCGGTGTTCTTCCCGGTGGTGGAGGGCAGCTATCCGATCCCGATCGCCGCCGTGCTGCTCACCGGCGGTGTGCTGCTGTCCCGGGGGCGGGTCAGCCTGGGCGAGGTGGTCGCCGCCGCGCTCTACCTGCAACAGGCGATCGAGCCGTTGGACCGGCTGTTGCAGTGGCTGGAACAGGCGCAACGCGGCCTCGCCTCGTTCGCCCGGGTGCTCGGGGTCGGGCAGGTGCCGCCCGAACCACGCGGCCGGACGGCCTGCCCCGACGGGCGGGCGGTGGAGGTGCGTGGGGCGACGTTCCGCTATGCGGGCGGCCCGCAGGTGCTGCACGGCATCGACCTGACGGTCGCCCCGGGGGAACGGATCGCCGTGGTCGGCCCGTCGGGCGCGGGCAAGTCCACGCTGGCCCGGCTGCTCGCCGGAATCGACGCGCCCGGTCAGGGCGTGGTAAGCCTCGGCGGTGTCCCGGTCACCGACCTGGACCCGACCGAGCGACGCCGGCGGATCGCCCTGGTCACCCAGGAACACCACGTCTTCATCGGTACGCTGCGCGACAACCTGGCGTTCGCCGCGCCGGGCGTCACCGACGCCCAGATGCGGGCCGCGCTGGCCTCGGTCGGCGCCGACTGGTACGCCGGTCTGCCGGACGGCCTCGACACCCCGCTCGGCGACGGGGTGCGGGACCTCGGCCCGGCCGACGCCCAGCAGGTGGCGCTGGCCCGACTCGTGCTCGCCGACCCGGACACCCTCATTCTCGACGAGGCGACCGCCGCGCTGGATCCGACGACCGCCCGGCGTACCGAACGGGCACTCGGTGCGGTGCTGGCCGGGCGGACGGTCATCGCCATCGCGCACCGGCTCAACACCGCGCACGACGCCGACCGGGTCGCCGTGCTGGAGGACGGTCGGATCACCGAGATCGGCCGGCACGACGACCTCATCGCCGCCGACGGTGTCTACGCCTCCCTCTGGCGCTCCTGGCACGGCCGGTGACCGGCCGGGCGGTGCCGGGGTCAACCGGCGGTCGGGGCGGCGACCTCCCGGAGCCGGCCGTCGGACAGCCGCAGCCAGCGGGTCACCCCGATGTCGGCGAGGAACCGCTCGTCGTGGCTGACCACCACGAACGCCCCCTGGTAGGCGTGCAGGGCGCTCTCCAACCGGGCCACGCTGACCAGGTCGAGGTTGTTGGTCGGCTCGTCGAGCAGCAGCAGCTGCGGTGCCGGCTCGGCGAACAGGACGCAGGCCAGGGTGGCGCGCAGCCGTTCCCCGCCGGAGAGCACCCCGGCCGGCAGGTGGGCGCGGGCACCCCGGAACAGGAACCGGGCCAGCAGGTTCATCCGCTGCGCCGCGGTCAGGCCGGGGGCGAACCCGGCCAGGTTGTCGGCCACGGTACGGTCGGGGTCCAGCAGGTCGAGCCGCTGGGACAGGTACGCCACCCGGCCCTCGTGCCGCCGCACCACCGCGCCCGGCGCGGTCAGGTCACCGTCGAGCAGCCGCAGCAGGGTGGACTTACCGACGCCGTTGGGCCCGGTCAACGCGATCCGTTCCGGGCCCCGGACGGTCAGGTCGACACCGCCCCCGGCGAACAGGGTTGTCCGTCGTGGCGTACCTGTAACCGCTCGCCGACGATGATCGTCCGCCCGGCGGGAACCCGGGTGTCGGGCAGTTCGAGGGTGATTTGCTCCTCGTCGCGCAGCGCCTGGCTGGCCTCGTCGAGCCGGGAACGGGCCTGGCCGACCCGCGCGGCGTGCGTCTCGTCGGCCCGGCCCGCCGACTCCTGGGCGCTGCGCTTGAGCCCACCGGCGACGATCCGGGCCAGACCGGCGTCGGCCAGGTTGCGGGCGGCGGTGCCGGCGCGGCGCTGGGCGCGTTCGCGGGCCTGGTGCATCTCCCGCCGTTCCCGTTTCACCTCCTGTTCGGCGTGCCGGACGTGACGCTCGGCCGCCTCCCGTTCGGCGCGTACCGCCGCGTCGTACGCGGTGAAACCGCCACCGTAGGTGCGGGCCTCGCCCCGGTCGAGGGCGACGATGCGGTCCATCCGGTCGAGCAGCGCCCGGTCGTGGCTGACCAGCAGCAGGCAGCCGCCCCAGCCGTCGACCACGGCATGGATGCGGCGTCGGGCGTCGCCGTCGAGGTTGTTCGTCGGCTCGTCGAGCAGCAGCACGTCGGGGCGTTTGAGTAGCTGTGCGGCCAGCCCCAGGGTGACCACCTGGCCGCCGCTGAGGGTGGCCAACCGCCGGTCGAGCGTCGCCCCGCCGAGGCCGACCCGGTCGAGTTCGGCGCGGCTGCGCTCCTCGACGTCCCAGTCGACGCCGACGGTGGTGAAGTGTTTCTCGTCGGCGTCGCCGCCCTCGATGGCGTGCAGGGCGGCGAGGACCGGCGTGACCCCCAGCACGTCGGCGACGGTCAGGTCGGCCGTGAGGGGCAGGGTCTGTGGCAGGTAGCCGAGCACCCCTGCGACGGTGACGACGCCTCCGGTGGGCGTCAGCTCACCGGCCACGAGTCGGAGCAGGGTGCTCTTGCCGGCGCCGTTGGGCGCGACCAGGCCGGTGCGACCGGCGGGAACGGTCAGCGAAAGTTGGCTGAAGACCGGGGTGTCGTCCGGCCAGGAGAACGACAGATTGGCGCAGACGACGCAGACGTCGGACATGGTGGAAGTCCTCGGAGAAAGGCGCAGACGGGACGGCCGCCCGCGAGCAGAACGGGGGACGAGGTGAGGGCCGGGGCAGCGCGTCGCGCGCCCGCCGGCCGGGCATGTCCGGTCACCCGGAGATGTCGTCGTCACCCGCCATGTCGGTCTCCTCGGTCGAGGGATCTTCGCGCCGATGCTACCAGCCACGGGCGGCGGCTCACCGTGGCCCGCAGTACGGTCCGGCGTTGCGGCGAGGTGCCTGATCCCCGGAATCACCGGACGGATCGGTGCCCCACCCACCCCGCCGAGCAGGTTCGAAACTTTCCAGATTCGCGTGGAAAGTGTTCGCACGATGCAGGCATCGAAAACTTTCCGAATACGGTCGTGTCATTGCCGCACGTGGAACACCAGCTACACATATTGATGAGCTTGAACCTTCCGAAACGTCTCCGTAAAGTCGACGTCATCAATTTGCCTTGGCGGACCGGCCCGGCCCCGCTCAGCGCGCAGATCGACCACCCCACCCCCGCAGGAGTCCGAGTCGGACGGATGGATTCGCTCCGGCCGCCGGTCGGCTGCGGCAACGCCATCAGTCAGCATCCCGGAGGACCCCATGATTCGAAGAGTTCGCCTGTTGGGCGCGGCGGCCACCGCGATGGCCCGTCCCGGCCGTCGCGGTGGCGATCCGCACCCACCTCGCCGGATGGAGCGCCCGGTGACCACCACCTCCGACCACCGCACGGTCACCTCACTGGTGGCCACGGTGGCGGTGGCGGCTCTCACCGTCGCCGGAGCGGCCACGGTGGTGACCAGGGGCGCCGTCGCCGAGGCGGCGACCGGCGGTCTGCCGGCCGCTGCCGCACCGGTCGAGGACGACGGCACCGACTGCCCGGTACCCGGCGCCGTCTCGCTGACCGCCAACGCCAAGCTCCCCGACCCCTTCAAACGGGTCAACGGCACCCGCATCACCGCGCAGTCCGACTGGCGGTGCCAGCGGGCCGAGCTCAAGGAGCTCGCGGAGCGGTACGTCTACGGCGACAAGCCCGGCACACCGGCAACCGTCACGGGGGCGGTCTCGAGCACCAGCATCTCGGTGAACGTCTCCCACAACGGCAGGAGCTCCAGCTTCTCGGCGAGCGTGCAGCTGCCCAGCGGCACCGGGCCCTTCCCGGCCGTCGTCGTCCTGGGCGGGATCGGTGCCGACACCGCCACCATCAGGGCCGCCGGTGTCGCCGTGATCAGCTACGACCCCAACGTCGTCGGCCGGGAGGGCACCCCGCGCAGCAACAAGCAGGGTGCCTTCTACAGCATCTACGGCGCGTCGAGCAGCACCGGCCTGCTGGCCGCCTGGTCCTGGGGCGTGAGCCGGATCATCGATGTGGTCGAGCGCTCCGGCGGCACCATCCTCAGGGCCGACGCGATGGGCGTGACGGGTTGTTCCCGGTACGGCAAGGGCGCCTTCGCGAGCGGCGCCTTCGACCAGCGCATCGCGCTGACCATGCCGATCGAGTCGGGCAGCGGCGGATCGGCCGCCTTCCGCTCGATCCCGAAGGAGTCCGGCTCGCAGCCGCTGAGCAGCGCCTACAGCGAGCAGCCGTGGCTGGGCGACGCCTTCGGCCAGTTCACGGGCGACCCGAACAACCTGCCGGTGGACACCCACTCGACGATCGCCATGATCGCCCCCCGGGGTCTGCTCATGATGGACAACCCGCACATCGCGTGGCTCGCCCCCAGGTCCAGCGCCGTCGCCGCGCTCGGTGGCGCCGAGGTCTACCGGGCGCTCGGCGTCGGCGACAACGTCACCTACTGGTCGGACGTCGCGGACGGCACCCACTGCGCCGTCCGGCCCGAGTGGAAGACGCCGCTGCAGCAGTTCCTCAAGAAGTTCCTGCTGAAGACCGGTAACGACGCGGGCACCATCCGGGTCTCCAGCAAGGCGTCGGCCAACCTGGCCGAGTGGCGGGACTGGACGACCCCGACCCTCACCGACGGCCCGACGGCACCACCACCCACCACGCCACCGACCCCGACCACGCCCCCGACGACGCCCCCGACCCCGCCCACCACGCCACCGACCACCCCGCCGACCGGTGGTGGTTGCTCGGCGTCGGTGCGGATCGACCAGTGGACCGGCGGCTTCGTCGCCACCGTACGGGTCACCGCCGGTTCCGCGGCGATCAACGGCTGGACGGTCGGCGTCCCGATGCCGGCGGGTGCCAGCGTCACCAACGCCTGGAACGCCACCAACAGCGGCACCACCGGCACGGTCCAGTTCACCAATGTCAGCTACAACGGTTCGTTGGCCGCAAGCGGCTCCACCGAGTTCGGTTTCCAGGGCAACGGCAACGGGGCGGGAATCGTCCCCACCTGCTCCGCCCGATAGCAGCACGACGGCCGTCACCGGCTGGACGGTACGAATGACCCCGGCCGGCGGTCAGAGCAGCAGCAGTCCGTGGAACGGCGTGGCCAGCGGAAGCAGCGGCTCCGTCGGGACGTACCAGCGGGGCGGCACGACGCGGGCTTCCTCCCCAGAGCCGGGGTGGAAGCCCGCACCCGGCCGGAGACCGGGGAGGAAGCCCGATGGCCGGCCGGATGCCGACGCGGTCCCACCACGCCCCGCCCCCTGGCGAAGGCCGGGACAAATGCCCTTGTCGCCCCGCAGTCCCGTGTCTACCGTGCGGTGATGCCCTCCCCACTGCTGACGGTGACCTTCGATGCGCGCCAGCCGGCCCACCTGGCCCGGTTCTGGGCCGGCATGCTCGACCGGGAGGTCGTCAAGGACGCCGATGGTGTGCTCCTGCCCGGCACGGACACCCAGCTCGGCCTCCGGTTCGTCCCGGGCCGCACGGAGAAGGTCGGGCCGAACCTGATGCACCTCCACCTGACCAGCGCCGGCCCCGCCGACCAGCAGCGGCAGGTCGCCACGGCGCTGGGGCTCGGCGGCGCCCACCTCGACGTCGGGCAACGCCCCGAGGAGGGGCACGTCGTCCTGGCCGACCCGGAGGGCAACGAGTTCTGCGTGATCGAGCCGGGCAACGGCTTCCTCGCCGGATGTGGCCTGCTCGGGGAGGTCGCCTGCGACGGCACCCGGAAGGTCGGCCTGTTCTGGAGCAAGGCGCTGGGGTGGCCGTTGGTGTGGAACCAGGACCAGGAGACCGCGGTCCAGTCACCGCACGGCGGTACGAAGGTCGCCTGGGGAGGCCCACCCGTGGCCCCGAAGAGGGGGCGGAACCGGCAGCGCTTCGACCTCGCCCCGGCCGGTGTCGACCAGCAGTCGACGGTCGACCGGCTGGTCGCCCTCGGGGCCACCCGGCTCGAGGTCGGTGCGGACGGTGTGGTCGTACTGGCCGATCCCGACGGCAACGAGTTCCGCGTGGCAGCAGACTGAGCACGGCTCGGCGACCCGGAATGCGGGATGCCCGCCGAGTGCGCTCGGCGGGCATCCCGGGTCGCCGTATCGGTGGCACCGATGCCCGGCCACCGCCGCAGCGCGGTGGCCGGGCGGGTGGTCACCCGACGGTGCCGGTGACGGTGCTGCCAGACTTGGTGATCCGGTAGCTCACGACCTCACCGCTCCAGAAGTGGAAGCGGAGGGTGACCGGCTTGCCGTCGGTGACCTCGGCGAAGAACTCCGGGGTCAGGGTGATCACGTTGGTGCTGTACTTCGGCGAGAACGTGTAGTCGAACTCCTTGTACGGGGTCCAGTTCTGCGGTCCGGCGTTGGTGCCGTCGGCGTAGACGGCCTCCATGGTGGCCAGCTGGTCACCCCGGAACTGGGTGGGGACGGCGAACGAGCCGGTCGTCCCGGTGGCGTTGCTCAACACGGGCCGGTCGTAGGTGAGCACGTTGATCCGCCACGGGACACCCTGCGAGAACCGGGCGGACAGCGTCGCGTTGACCCCGTACGCCCGGTTGCCGGTCAGCCGGGTCAGGGCGGCGGCGGTGAGGGTGAGCTGGTTGCCGTTGATGGTGTAGTCGGTGCCCCGGACCAGGTCGGTGCTGCCCTGGCGAAGCCCCTGGAACGTGGTGCCGTTGAGGTTCAGCGTGATCGTCTTGGCGCTGATCGCGCTGGCCTTGGCGTTGAACACCAGGTCCGTCGAGGCGGTGCCCGAGCGGGTGGTCCAGCTCGACTTGAGCTGGGCGATCAGCTCCGGGTCGCTCCACTGGAAGGTGGTCCGGCCGAGGTGCTGGCCGTTGTCCCAGAGCATCGTGGTGAGCTTCCTGGTCCGCGCGTAGTAGCCGAAGTACTCGAAGAACTTCAGCTTCTCGCCCTGCTCGATGGTGCCGGTGCTGCGGTCGAAGCCGAGCAGGCCGTACTCACCGACGATCACCGGGATGCCCTTGGCGACGAAGGCGTTGTGCACCCGGTCGAAGGCGTCGGTGAGGTCCTGCTGCGCCGTCGCGTCGAAGTGGGTGCCGCCGGCGATGTTCACGCTGAACGGCCAGTAGCCGTAGTAGTGCACGGTGGCGATCAGGTTGCGGTCGTTGAGCGCGTTGAACGTGGCCACCAGCTCGTCGGCCCGGGCCTGGTCGGCGGAGGTGTGCAGGGTCGGCAGCACCAGCAGCCGGGTGGCGTTGTTGCCGCCGGAGGCGCGCACGATCCGGTGGAAGGACGTGTTCAGCTCGTTGAGCAGCGTCGCGTTCTGGGCATCTCCGGAGCTGCCGGTGAACTGCGGCTCGTTGACGCTCTCGAACACCAGCTTCGGCGAGGAGCTACGGAAGGTCCCGGACAGCTGGGTCCAGACCGCGTTGTACTTGGCCAGCACGTTGGCGCGGTCGGTCGGCATCGTGTTGATCCACTGCCACGAGTCGTGATGAATGTTGATCATCACGTAGAGACCGTCGGCGAGCGCCCAGTCGACGACCTCCTTGACCCGGTTGAGGTACGCGGCCTCGATGGTGTAGCTGGGCGCCCCGCCCAGGTGCGCGCTCCAGGTCACCGGGATGCGGACGCTCTTGAAGCCCTGTGCCTTCACGTTGTCCAGCAGCGCCTCGGTGATCCGCGGGTTGCCCCAGGCGGTCTCGTCGGCGCCGACGGCGTCGAGGGAGTTGCCCAGGTTCCAGCCGGGCTGCATCGCGGCGACCGCCGACATCGCGTCGCCAGCCGGCGGCGGGGTGGTCGGCGGCGGAGTCGTGGGCGGCGCGGTGGTCGGCGTGGTGCCGCCGTTGCAGGTCACGCCGTTGAGGGTGAACGTCGTCGGCGCGGTGTTCGTGCCGGTCCACGAGCCGTTGAAGCCGAACGACGCCGTACCGTTGGTGGGGATCGCCGCGTTGTAGCCGGCGTCGGCAGCGGTGACCTGGTCGCCCGAGGAGGTGACCGTGGCGCCCCACGCCTGGGTGACCCGCTGCCCGGACGGGAACGTCCAGGCCAGCCGCCAACCGTTGACCGGCTCGCCGAGATTGGTGACGGACACGTTGGCGGTGAACCCGCCCTGCCACTGGCTGGCGGTCGCGTACGTCACCTTGCAGCCGGCCGCCGCGTGGGCGGTGCCGGCGACGCCCATGCCGAGACCGGCCACCAGCAGCGTGCTGGCGGTGGCGGCCAGACCGAACCGCCATCGGGTATTTCGTAGGGTGCCTCGCAGGCCGCTCATGACGCTCCTCGCCGGAAGGTGGTGTCGCTGGTCGTGGTGCCGCCTCCGACGCCGGTGAGCCGGCGACCGACGCGCGGTCCCGGCAGATTAAGTTTGGTTTCTAAACTTTGTCAATCGGTAGCAAACTATGTGTGCCGTGCCCGGACCTGTCCGCTGGCTGCCCGGAAGACGTCATACCGGGCCTCCTCGGGGGCGGTGCCGTCCGTGCGTCACCCGCTCGACGACCGCTGACCGGTCGACTCAGTCGCGGATCGTCACCGTAGTGAGGTCGCGCAGACCGGAGATGGTCAGGACGCTGTCCAGCAGCGGGTTCGCCACCACCCGGAGGCGGTCGACGTGGGCGAACAACGCCGCGAGGGCGGCACTGTCCAGGTACTCCACGGCGGTCAGGTCGACGGTGAGTCGGTGCCCGTCGACGACGGCGTCCGCGATCGCGGCCCGGAACCGGTCGGCGTTGCTCATGTCGATCTCACCGACGACGGTCAGCACCGGGGCGCCGTCCGCCTGAAGGCCGGTGGCCAGGTCCAGAGGCGTGTTCATACGGGAATCCTCGTGTGCAGCTCGACGGTGGTGCCGGCGTCGGTGGTCCGGATGTCGACGTGGGCCATCAGCGCGCGCATCAGGTTGATGCCGCGTCCCCGGTCGTGATCGATCTCGGGCACCTTCCACCGTCCCGAGTCGACCACCCTGACGAACAGGTCGGTGCCGGCGGCCACGGCGAGCAGCCGGATCAACCCGGGTCGGGCGTTGCGGTGGCCGTGCTCGACCGCGTTCGCGCAGGCCTCACCGGTGGCCACGAGCACATCCTGGGCCAGATGCGGGTCGGCGCCGGTGCGGCGCAGCCACTGCCGCAGCGTGGACCGCACCGGGGCCATCTGCGACCGGTCGGCGGGGAACGACAGGTCCAGCGGCGCCGGGTGGCGGTAGAGCAGCAGGGCGATGTCGTCGTAGCCACCCTCCGGGGTCATCCGGTCCATCACCCGGTCGGCAAGCTGTTCCACGCCGGCGGTGTGGTCCTCCCGCACGGCGGAGGCGGCCTGCGCTATCCCGGCGTCGAGCGACTGGCGACGGCGTTCCACCAGACCGTCGGTGTAGAGCAGCAGCACGGCGCGGGGTGGGACGACGCTGGCCGCGTCGGGGCGTCCACCCCGCGACGGGATGCCCAGCGGGCTGCCCCGCCCCTCGGCCAGCAGCTCGGTGTGGCCGTCGGGGTGGGTGAGGATCGCGGGCGGGTGCCCGGCGCTGCTGTACGTCAGCGTCCCGGTCTCCGGGTCGAGGATGCCGCAGAACACCGTGGTGCAGGCCGCCCCGGGCAGCATCCGGGCGAACCGGTCCAGAGCGGTGAGCACCTGTGCCGGGCCGGACGCCTCCAGCAGCAGCGCCCGGCAGGCGCTGCGCAGTTGCCCCATCACGGCTGCGGCGGGCAGGCCCCGGCCGACGCAGTCACCGACGACGATGCCGATCCGACCGTCCGGTAGGTTCACCGCGTCGTACCAGTCGCCGCCGACCTCGAGGGGGCGGGTCGCCGGCTCGTACCGTACGGCGAAGCCGGCGGGCAGTTCGGCCGGGCCGAGGATGGACCGTTGCAGCGCGACCGCCACCTCGCGTTGCTGGTCGGCGGCGTGGGCCCGGTGCAACGCCTGCCCGAGGGCCCCACACAGGAGCAGCAGCAGCATCTGGTCCTCGGTGCCGAAGCCCCGGGCCGGGTCGAGTTCGAGCCAGATCACCAGCGGGCCCTGCGGCGAGTCGACCGTGGTGCCGGCACCGGCCGGTCGGACACCGGTGGCCGGGTTGATGGTGATCCGCAGGGGTGGTTGCGACCGTAGCGCGGTGATCGTGTCGCGGACTACGCCGGGGAGCTGCACCCAATCGGTGGTGGCAGTGGCGGTCAGCGTCGGTGCGCCGTCCGGTTCCCAGTGGGTGGCGAGCACCCGGTGGGCCTGCCACAGCTGACGCAGCTCCTCCACCCCGGCGCGTAACGCCTCGGTGGTGCTGGCGGCCCGGGACAACCGCTGGTTGAGCGCGCTGAGGGCGGTCTCCCGCTGCACCGCGTACCGCTCGGCGGTGACGTCGCGGATGGTGCCGACCACCATCCGCCGACCGTGGTCGTCGGTGACCGCGTTGAACGCGACCGCCGTCCAGAGCCGGTGGCCGTCGCGGTGCCGCAGCGGCACCACGAACGACCCGTGGGCCACCGTCATGGCCTGGGCGAACGCGTCGGCCACCAGCCGGTTCACCGACGGGTCGGTCGCGTCGTCGGGCCACCACGGGTAGCGGGGACGGTAGGGCAGGCCCTCCGGGCCGTAGCCGAACAGGTCGGCGAAGGCGGTGTTCATCTCGACCAGCGCGCCGTCGGCGTCCAGGACGAAGAAGCCCTCCTGCAATGAGTTGATCATCGCGGTGCGCCAGTTGGCGTGGTGGTTGCGCAACCGGGCCAGGTCGACGTTGGCCCGGACCCGGGCCAGCAGTTCCTCGGCGGAGAAGGGCTTGACGAGGTAGTCGTCGGCGCCGGCCTCCAACCCCTCGACGGCGGCCTCCTGGCCGGCGCGGGCGGACAGCAGCAGCACCGGCACCCCCATGGTGCGGGGCTCCGCGCGCAGCGCGGCGACCAGTTCGAGGCCGTCCAGACCGGGCATCATCACGTCGCTGACGATCAGGTCGGGCAGGTCGGTCCGGGCGCGGGCCAGGGCGGCGAGTCCGTCCCCCACCGCGGTCACGTCGTAGCGGGAGCGCAGCAGCCGGCACAGGTACTCGCGCATGTCGGCGTTGTCGTCGGCGATCAGCACCCGGGGCCGGTTCGGCCCGTCCTCGTCGGCCTGCGGTGGGTCCGGCAGCGGCCGGTCGTCGGTGTCGTCGACGGGCAGCCAGCGCAGCGCCTCCCGGACGAAGGGTTCGGCGGTGTCCGACGGCGCTGCCGACCCGGCGCCGGTGACGACGTGCTCGGCGGGCAGGTGAGCGACGCCGAACGGCAGCCGTACGGTGAAGGTGGTGCCGACGTCCGGGGTGCTGTCGACGGTGATCGTGCCGCCGTGCAGACCGACCAGCTCCTTGACCAGGGCGAGTCCGATGCCGCTGCCCTCGTGGGACCGGGAGCGGGCCTGCGGCACCCGGTGGAACCGTTCGAACAGCCGGGGTATCTCGTCGGCCGGCACCCCGATGCCGGTGTCGGTGATCTGCACCGTCGGCGCACCGTCGCGCTCGGCGACCGAGACCCGGATGCCGCCGTGGAAGGTGAACTTCAGGGCGTTGCTCAGCAGGTTGAGGACCACCTTCTCCCACATCGCCCGGTCCACGTGGACCGGCTGGGACAGCGGCGGGCAGTCCACGTCGAGGGTGAGGCCGGCACGTTCGATCGCCGCCCGGAACACGCTGGCCAGCTCGGCGGTGAACCGGGCCAGGTCGACGGGCTCGTAGCTCGCCTGCATCCGGCCGGCCTCGATGCGGGAGAAGTCGAGCAGCGCGGTGACCAGCTTGCCCAACCGCAACGCGTTGCGGTGCATGACCTCCAGCTCGTCGCGGACCTGCTCGTCCTGATCACCCAGGCGGACACGCAGCTCCTGCAACGGCCCGTCGATCAACGTGAGCGGGGTACGGAACTCGTGGCTGATGTTGGAGAAGAACGCCGTCTTCGCCCGGTCCAGCTCCACCAGCTCCTCGGCCCGCTGCTGCTGCACCTCGTAGGCCACCGCGCCGTTGATCAGGGCGGCGGTCTGCTGGGCCACCAGGTCGAGGAAGGTGCGGTAGCCGTCGTCGAGAGCCCGGCCCGCGCTGGCGGCCAGGACGATGACGCCGATGTCCTCGGCGCCGGTCTCGCCGTGCAGCGGCAGCACCATCGCCTCGGTCGGCGCGGTCTGCCAGCCGCCCGTCGGCAGCTCACCGACGCGGGCGAGGACGTCGGTGACGTGGGCCGGCCGACCGTCGGCGAGGACGTCGGCCACCGGCCACACCGGCGGCGCGGCCCCGTCGGACCGGCCGACCTCACCGGCCAGGGTGCTGGCCGCCAGGCGCAGGTCACCGCCGGGGGTACGCAGGTGCACCGCCGCGTACGGCACGTCGACTGCGGACCGGCCGAGCGACTCGGCGACCAACTCGCACGCCTCACCCACGGTGCGGGCGGTGCCGGCCTGGGCGCCCAGGTCCTGCAACGCGGCGAGCCGGCGCTGGCCGATCACCCGTTCGGTGGTGTCGCTGACCGCGGTGAAGACGCCGCGTACCACGCCGTCGTCGTCGTGCAGCGGGCTGTAGGAGTACGTCCAGTACGTCTCCTCCCAGTATCCGTGCCGGTTCATCGGCAACAGCAGGTCCTCCGACCAGGTCGCCTCGCCGGTCTCCACCACGCCGCGCAGCATCGGCCCGATGATGTGCCAGATCTCGGTCCACACCTGGTCGCCCGGCTTGCCCAGCGCGGGGTGTTTGCTGCCGAGCAGCGGGCCGTAGGCGTCGTTGTAGATGAACCGCAGCTCTGGCCCCCACCAAACGATCATGGGGAAACGGGAGGTCAGGCAGATCCGGGTGGCCGTACGCAGGCTCGCCGGCCACCCGTCGACCTCGCCGAGGGAGGTGGCGGACCAGTCGAGGGCGCGCATCCGCACCGCCATCTCACTGGTGCCGGTGAACACGGAACGCCACGCCTCGGCCATCGCCGCCCTGCCCTCCCGCACGTCTCGCGCAGGGACGACCGCGTGTCCGCGGTCGTCGCCGGCCACCGGCAGAGTTTCCCGCCGTTGCGGGCACAGCATGCCGCATGAGCAGCCGGAGTCGAAATCGGGCAGCGCCTGGGCGGGTCGTCCGACCCGCCGAGCTGCGATCGGTGGGTCCGGCCCCGGTCCCCCTGGCCGTCGACCGCTGCGGCCCCTTCCGGTTTCGGGAAAGTTTCGGGTGCCCGCGAATCGGTGACATGCCTGAGCGCCATCGAGCGGCGACACCTCGATGGAGGGCGGTCGAACCGGCAGAACGGCCGGGCCGACGCCCGACCTCCGAAAGTTTCGGGCTATGCTGCCGGGCGGGCGCACGACTGTGGAGGAGATGGGCACATGGCGGAGGACCGGGCGACGCTGTCGGAGATCGCGACCGCCGCGGGGGTGTCCGTCCCCACCGTCTCGAAAGTGCTCAACGGTCGACCCGATGTCGCCCCGGCGACCCGACGCCGCATCCAGGACCTGCTCGACCGCCGGGCGTACACCGCCCGCCGGGCGCCCGCGGTGCCCGGTGCCGCCGGCCTCATCGACCTGGTCTTCCGGGACCTCGGCAGCCCCTGGGCCATGCAGATCCTCGACGGCGTCGAGGAGTTGGCCTACCGGGCCGGCGTCGGCGTGGTCGTCTCCGCCGTGCACGGCCGCAGCCGTACCCGCCCCGACCGGCGGTGGATCGAACACCTCTCCAAGCGTCGCTGCGACGGGGTGCTGCTCGTGCTCTCCGACCTGTCCCCCAGCCAGCAGGGCCAGCTCGACGAACTCGGTATCCCGGTGGTCATCATCGACCCCGCCGGCCAGCCCGGGGCGGGCATCCCGTCGGTGGGCGCGACCAACTGGTCCGGTGGCGTGGCCGCCGCCGAACACCTGCTCGACCTGGGTCACCACCGGATCGCCGTGATCGGCGGGCCACCGAACGTGCCGTGCAGCCGCGCCCGGGTCGACGGATACCGGGCCGCGATGAACGCCGCCAACCGCAAGATCCCCGCCGGGTACGTCCGCCACGGCGACTTCACCTCGCCGTCGGGCTATCGGGAGATGAACGCCCTGCTGGACCTCGCCCAACCGCCCACCGCCGTGTTCGCCTGCGCCGACGAGATGGCGCTGGGCGCCTACGAGGCGCTGTACGAACGCGGCGCCCGGGTTCCTGACGACATCAGCATCGTCGGCTTCGACGACCTCGACTCCGCCCGTTGGGCCGCCCCGCCACTGACCACCGTCCGCCAACCGTTGGCCGAGATGGCCGGCATGGCGACCCGGATGCTGCTGTCCCTCGTCGCCGGGGAAGGATTGGACAGCCATCGGATCGAACTGGCCACCCCGCTGATCGTGCGGCACAGCACCCGACGCCTGTCCTGAACCACGGACGACGGTGATCGGCCCCGGTGGGTCGGTGGGTCCGGGTGGTGACAGCCACCGATGACCGGCCCGATCGGCGACGCGTGGCCCACGGCGG
This sequence comes from Micromonospora sp. NPDC051925, assembly GCF_044548625.1. NCBI lineage: Bacteria > Bacillati > Actinomycetota > Actinomycetes > Micromonosporales > Micromonosporaceae > Micromonospora > Micromonospora sp. NPDC051925. The sequence continues at coordinate 184,768 of NZ_JBIUCH010000001.1, forward strand.
TAGGGAGCCGAGGGCCCAGCGTTCCCCCATCCGGGTCCGAACCCGCCCCGACGAGCGGACCAGGTTCAGCGGGATCTTCCCGATATCGATATGTTGCGAGGCGGTTAACGGCACCATAGGCTGCTGTGGGAGCGCTCCCGAGCATCGACCGGACGTCGACGGCGAGTCGCGATCGCCCCTGGGCACCGCCCCGGATCAGTGGCGGCGGCCGGGCACCGCACCACGATCAAGGGTCGACGCGATCACCATCCCCGACACCCAGAGAAGTGAGACGGTCCATGAACGACATCCCCCGCCCGGCACGGCGGCCAGTGCTGGCGGCAGCCGCCGCAGCAGCGCTGACCCTCGGCGCGTCGATGCTGCTGCCACCCACCAGCGCCATGGCCGCCAGCGGTTGCGCCGTCACCTACACGACCAACTCCTGGACGGGCGGGTTCACCGCCAGCGTCACCATCAAGAACGTCGGGGACGCCGTCAACGGCTGGACCCTCGGCTTCGCCTTCCCCGACGCCGGGCAGCGGGTCAGCCAGGGTTGGTCCGCGACGTACCAGCAGAGCGGCCAGGCGGTGACCGCGCAGAGCGTCAGTTACAACGGATCGCTGGCCAGCGGGGCGTCCACCACCATCGGCTTCAACGGCACCTTCACCGGCAGCAACCCGTCGCCCACGTCGTTCACCCTCAACGGCACGACCTGCACCGGCGCGACGAACCCCACCACACCGCCGCCCACCACCGCACCGCCCACCACGCCACCACCGACGACGCCACCACCGACGACTCCGCCACCCACCACTCCGCCACCCACCGGGACGACCCCGGTGGCGATCAACGGCCAGTTGCGGGTCTGCGGGGTCAACCTCTGCAACCAGTACGGCAGGCCGATCCAGCTGCGCGGCATGAGCACCCACGGCCTCCAGTGGTTCGCCCAGTGCTACAACGACGCCTCGCTCGACGCGCTCGCCACCGACTGGCGTGCCGACCTGCTGCGCATCTCGATGTACGTGCAGGAGGACGGTTACGAGACCAACCCGACCGCGTTCACCAACCGGGTCAACACCCTGGTCGACGAGGCCAGCGAGCGCGGCATGTACGCGCTGATCGACTTCCACACCCTGACCCCGGGTGACCCGATGTTCAACCTCGATCGGGCCAAGACCTTCTTCGCCAACGTGGCGGCCCGCAACGCCAACAAGAACAACGTGATCTACGAGATCACCAACGAGCCCAACGGGGTGAGCTGGCAGACCATCAAGAACTACGCCGAGCAGGTCATCCCGGTCATCCGGGCCAACGATCCGGACGGAATCGTCATCGTCGGCACCCGGGGCTGGTCCTCGCTCGGCGTCTCCGAGGGCGGCAACTCCACCGAGGTGATCAACAACCCGGTGAACGCCAGCAACATCATGTACGCGTTCCACTTCTACGCCGCGTCGCACAAGGACAACTACCGCGCCGAGTTGGAGCGGGCCGCCGCCCGGCTGCCGATGTTCGTCACCGAGTTCGGCACCGTCACCTACACCGGCGGCGGGGCCGTGGACACCGCGAGCAGCAACGCGTGGCTGGACATGCTGGACCGGCTGAAGATCAGCTACGCGAACTGGACCTACTCGGACGCCGACGAGGGCAGCGCCGCGTTCCGCCCCGGCACCTGCTACGGCGGCACCTACACCGGCACCGGTGTGCTCACCGAGTCGGGCAACTACCTGCGCAACCGGATCCGCACCGCGGACAACTTCCCCACCAGCTGACCCCGTACCGCCACCACGCGACGCCCCGTCCCCTGCGGGACGGGGCGTCGTCCAGCCGCACCCCGGTACGGCACCCGCACACGCAGCCGGACCCCAAGCCCCCACCCCGACTAAAGCCGGCCGCAAAGCCGGCCGCAAAGATCTTGGACAGTTTCTGTTGGCTACGAACAGAAACTGTCCAAGATCTCGCGTCGTGGGGCGCGATCGTGCCAGCGAATCGTGGGCCTCGGCCGGCGGCTGCCCGGCTACGGGCCTGTCGACCCGACGACCCGCCCGCTGGTACCGGTCTGGCGGGCCCGGCCGCCCGGCGATCCGGGCTCAGCCGGGCAGGGAGCGGGCCAGCCGGAAGCCGACGTCGTCGATCCGGAACGTCGGGTGGCTACGGCGACGCACCGAGGCCCGGCAGCTCCAGTGCTCGTCGAACCAGCCGCCCCCGCGCAGCACCCGGTAGCTGCCGTACACCTCGGCGTCGTAGACGTCCCAGCACCATTCCCAGACGTTGCCGAGCGTGTCGTACAGGCCCCACGGGTTGGGCTCGCGGTCACCCACCGGATGGAGCCGTTCGCCGGAGTTACCCCGGTACCAGGCGATCTCGTCGAGGGTGCCGTAGCGGGGGCCCGTGGTGCCGGCGCGGCAGGCGTACTCCCACTCGGCCTCGGTCGGCAGTCGGTAGCCGTCGGCGGCCCGGTCCCAGTCCACGCCCTCGCCGTCGTCGTGCAGCCGGTACGCGGGGGTCAGCCCCTCTTGCCGGGACAACGCCACGCAGAAGCGCGCCGCGTCCGGCCAGGACACCCCCTCGACGGGCAACCGGTCGCCCCGGGCGGTGCTCGGCCGCTCGCCGGTCACCCGGGCGTACCACCCCTGGGTGACCGGTACGACGCCGAGCCGGTACGCCGCCACCCCGACCGACCAGCTGCGTTCGGTACGCCGGTCGGACAGGGTCACCCGCCCCGCCGGAACGGTCACCATCCCGGTCAGCGCGTCGTCGTCCACGGAAGACGATCATACCGAGACCGAGACCGAGACCGAGCCGCCGGACCCGTCGAGGGTCAGGTGACGGCCGCGGCGGCGGCGCGGCCGGCGGTCCGGCCGGAGAACAGGCAACCGCCGAGGAAGGTGCCCTCCAGGGCGTTGTAGCCGTGCATCCCACCGCCACCGAATCCGGCGACCTCGCCGGCGGCGTACACCCCGCCCAGCGGCTCCCCGTCGGGGCGCAGCACCCGGCCGGACAGGTCGGTGTGCAGCCCGCCGAGGCTCTTGCGGGTGAGCACGTGCAGCTGGACCGCGATCAGCGGGCCGGCCGCCGGGTCGAGCAGCCGGTGCGGGGTGGCGACCCGGATCAGCCGGTCGCCCCGGTACCGCCGGGCACCCTGGATCGCGGTCAGCTGGGCGTCCTTGCCGAACGGGTGGGCGACCCCACGGTCACGCGCCTCGACCAGTACCCGCAGCACGGCGGCGTCGAGCTGTGGGCCGCCGCTCGTGGCGGCCAGCTTGTTCATCCCGTCCACCAGCTCCGGCAGGGTGTCGGCGACCACGAAGTCGGCCCCGTTCCGCTTGAACGCCTCCACCGGGCCGGGAGCGCCCGGCCGGACCCGTTGCAGCACCTGCCGCACGCTGCGGTTGGTCAGGTCCGGATTCTGCTCCGAGCCCGACAGCGCGAACTCCTTCTCGATGATCTTCTGGGTGAGCAGGAACCAGCTGTAGTCGTGGCCGGTGGCGCGCAGGTGCCGCAGGGTGGCGAGGGTGTCGAAGCCGGGGAACAGCGGCGCCGGCAGTCGGGCCCCGGTGGCGTCCAGCCAGAGCGAGGACGGGCCGGGCAGGATGCGGATGCCGTGCTCGGGCCAGATCGGATCCCAGTTGCGCAGCCCCTCGGTGTAGTGCCACATCCGGTCCGGGTTGATGACCTGCCCACCGGCGGTCTCGGTGATGGCGAGCATCCGGCCGTCGACGTGGGCGGGCACCCCGGCGACCATCCGGGTCGGCGGGGTGCCGAGCCGGGCCGGCCAGGCGCGTCGGACGAGGTCGTGGTTGCCGCCGATACCGCCCGAGGTGATGATCACGGCCTGCGCGCCATGGCTGAAGTCGCCGACGACCTCCCGGGAGCTGCTGCGCCCGCGCGGCGCGTCGTCGGGGGCGAGGAGCGCGCCGCGTACCCCGGTGACCACGCCGCCGGTGGTGACGAGCTCGTCGACCCGGTGCCGGAACAGCAGCGTCACCCGGCCCTGGGCGACGGCGTCGTGGACCCGCCGGGCGAACGGCTCGACCACGCCGGGGCCGGTGCCCCAGGTGACGTGGAACCGGGGTACGGAGTTGCCATGCCCGTGGGCCGCTCCCCCACCCCGCTCGGCCCAGCTGACCACCGGGAAGACCCGGTGGCCCATCGCCCGCAGCCAGGCCCGCTTCTCCCCGGCGGCGAAGTCCACGTACGCCTGTGCCCAGCGGCGCGGCCAGTGGTCCTCCGGCCGGTCGAACGCGGCGCTGCCGGTCCAGTCCTGCCAGGCCAGCTCGACCGAGTCGCGGATGCCCATCCGCCGCTGCTCGGGCGAGTCGACGAAGAAGAGCCCGCCGAACGACCAGAACGCCTGCCCGCCGAGGTTCCGCTCCGACTCCTGGTCCAGCAGCAGCACCCGGCGGCCCGCGTCGGCGGCCTCGGCGGCGGCGACCAGGCCGGCGAGCCCGGCGCCGATCACGATGACATCCGTGTCCATGCGCCGACCCTACGTACGAGGGTGCCAAGATGATCCGTGCCGGGGCGCAGGAATTGCCGCTGCGTTTGTCACCGGGATGACAAAGGATGGCCGATCGTGTCCGACGCGCTGCTCGACATCGAGCCCGGCCTCGCTGGTCTCGCACCGGCGGTCGGGGACCGCCTCCGGGGGCTGCGCGGGGCCCTGCACGAGCGGATTCTCGCCACCGTCAGGGCCGCGATGCGGGGCCAGGGCCGGTCGCTGACCGGTGGGCAGGGGCAGGGCCTGGCCCTGGGGGTGCAGACCGCCGTCGACACCTTCGTCGACGCGGTCGCCGACCCCGGCCGGGAGCTGACCGGGACCCGGGAGGTGTTCCACGCCCTGGGCCGTACCGAGTACCGCGAGGGTCACCGGGTGGACGCGCTGCGTACCGTGCTGACCCTCGGTGCCCGCGACATCTGGGCCTTCCTGGTGGAGCACGCCGCCCCGCCGGCCGGGACCGCCACGGGGCCGACCGGTCCGGCCCCCGCCGACCTGTACGTGATCGCTGGGGCGCTGTTCGGCTACGTCGACGCGCTGGCCGGCGCCGCCGCCGAGGGGTTCCTCGACGAGCAACGCGACACCGCCCAGGACTGGGCCACCACCCGACGCCGCCTGGTCACCCTGCTCGTACAGCCCGATCCGCCGGCCGAGGCGGTGCTGCACGCCGCCGCCGACGCGGCCCGCTGGCCGTTGCCGGCGACCGTGGCGGTGCTCAGCGTCGACGGCACCGACGCCGAGCACCTGGCCCGGGGCATCGGCGCGGGCGCGGTGGCGACCGTCATCGACGACGCCGTCCGGGTGGTGCTGCCCGATCCCCGTACGCCGGGCCGGCTCGACCGGGCCCGGCAGGCGCTGGCCGGGCGGCGGGCCGTACTCGGGCCGGCGGTCGAGCGGCACCGGGCGCGGCTGTCGTACCGGTTGTCGCGCCGTGCGCTGACCCTGCACCAGCACGGTGCGCTCGGCCCGGAGCCGGTGGTGTCCTGCGACGACCACCTGCTCACCCTGCTCACCGCGTGGGAGCCGGGCCTGGCCGAACACCTCGCCGACACGGTGCTGGCCCCGCTGGCCGGGCTCCGGCCGACCAGCCGGCGGGCCCTGGCGGAGACCCTGCACTGCTGGCTGCGCCGGCAGGGGCAGGTGATCGCCGTCGCCGAGGACCTGCACACCCACCCGCAGACGGTCCGCTACCGGATGCGGCAACTGCGCGCCCTGTTCGGCACCGCCCTCGACGACCCGGACGCCCGGCTGGTGCTGACCCTGGCCCTGCGCCAGCGACCGACCGGCGGAGCCGACCGGGGACGGACGGTCGGGGCAGACCGGGAACCGACGGGCGGAGCAGGATTCGGACCGGCCGGCGGGGCAGACCAGGGGCCGACCGGCGGGGCAGGCCGACGCACCACCAGCACAGCAGACCAGCGACCGGTCGACGGAGCAGATCGTCCGGGCATCCGTTGAACCATGTGATCACCAGATCCGAACCACTGTGCGTGCGTACCACCCGTTCCGCCGTGCTGCTGGGGTTGCTCCTCGCGCTGCTGTCCGTGCCGCTCGTCCCGGCGACGCCCGCCGCCGCCCACGCCGCGCTGGTCGCCACCAGCCCGGTCCGGGACGCGGTGATCGGCGCCCCGCCCGGGGAGGTGGTGCTGGTCTTCAGCGAAGCGGTCTCCCCGGTCACCGGCCGGGTCCAGGTGCTCGGCCCGGACGGGCGACGGGTGACCGTCGGGGAGCCGGTCGCCCGGGGCGCCACCCTGCGGATCCCGGTGCGGGTGCCGGACCGGCCGCTCGGCACCTACCTGGTCAGCTACCGGGTGATCTCGGCCGACAGCCACCCGGTCGCCGGCAGCTTCACCTACTCGGCCGGGGCGCCGTCGGCGACACCCCCGGAGCCGGTGGCGGTCGACGAGCGGCCCGCCGGCGCGTTGACCCCCGCCGCCCGGTACGTCGGCTACCTGGGCCTGGTGCTGGTGGTCGGGCCCACGCTGCTGGCCGCCGCACGGTGGACCCGCCGACGCTCCCGTCGTGCGGTGACCGCCACCGGGCACGTCGGTCTCGCGCTGATCGCCGTGGGCGCCGCCGGGACGTGGCTGGCCCAGGCCGCGGACATGGTGGGGGTGCCGGTCGACGGCCTGTCGCGCGGTGACCTCGCGGCGGTGGCCGGCAGCGACATCGGGCCGGTGCTGGGCGTCCGGTTGGCGCTGGCCACGATCGCCGCCGTGCTGCTGCCGGCGGTGGCCGGCGGGCGGGCGGGTCGGGGCCGACGGGCGACGCTGGCAGCGGTGGGCCTGGCCGGGCTGCTCACCTGGCCGCTTGCCGGGCATCCGGTGGCCTCGCCCCTGCCGCCGATCAGCATCCTGGCCGACGTGGTGCACCTGGCCGGGATGAGCGTGTGGCTGGGTGGGCTGTTCACCCTGGCGGTGTTCCTGCTGCCCGGCACCCACCGGCGGGTGCTGGCCCGGATCCTGCCGGCCTGGTCACGGTGGGCCACCATCGCCGTGGGCTGGCTGGTCGCCACCGGCGTCGGGCAGGCCGCGATCGAACTCGGCCGACCCGGTGCGCTGTTCGGCACCGACTACGGGCGGTTGCTCTGCGCCAAGGCGGCCCTGCTCGCCGCCGTGCTCGGGGTCGCGGCCGGGCAGCGGCAGATGGTACGCGGCGACCGGGCCGCCGACCAGCCCCGCCGGGTGGCGCGGGCCGCCTGGGTGGAGCTCGTCGCCACGGCGGTGGTGCTGGCGCTGACTGCCGTGCTGGTGCAGACCCCGCCCGGCCGGACCGCCGGCACCGAGGCCGCCCGCGCCACCCGCGAGGGCGTCGCCCAGACGCTCACCAGCGGCCTCTACACCCTGCAGTTCGACATCTATCCGGTACGGGTGGGCGTGCCGAACTCGTTGCACGCCTACGTCTACACCCCGCAGGGGCAGCCGCTGCCGGTGGTCGAGTGGTCGGTCAGCCTCGCGTTGCCGGCAGCCGGGATCGAACCGATGGCCGTGCCGGTCGACGCCCCGGAGCCGCACCACGGCAGCGCCGAGATCAGCCTGCCGGTGCGCGGCGACTGGACGATCCGGTTCACCGTCCGGACCGGCGACATCGACCAGGCCACGGTCACCGCCACGGTGCCGGTCGGCTGATCACCGGACGGTCCGACCGAGGACCGGAGCACCGGGCCACCGGCCGGGGCACCCCGGGCGGACGATCGGCTAGCCTGCATCGGCCCGGGTGCCCCGGGCGGAGGGAGGACACCATGGCCGAGCAGACATCCCGGCAGGTCGCGCAGGAGTGGGACGCCGTCGATCCGCTCGCCGGGCTGCGGGACCGGTTCGTGGTGGACGACCTGTGCTACCTCGACGGCAACTCGCTGGGCCGGCTGCCCGCCGCCACCGGCGCGCACCTGGCCGGGCTGGTCCGCGACGGCTGGGGCACCGAACTGGTACGGAGCTGGCCGACCTGGATCGAGTGGCCGCGCCGGATCGGTGACCGGATCGCCACCCACGCGTTGGGCGCCCGCGAGGGTGAGGTGATCGTCGCCGACTCCACCTCGGTGAACCTCTACAAGCTGGCCGCCGCCGCTCTCGACGCCCGGCCGGGCCGGCGGACGATCCTGGCCGACACCGAGGAGTTCCCCACCGACCGGTATCTGCTCGAGGGGCTGGCCGCGCAGCGCGGGCACACCCTGCGGCTGCTCCCCTCCGACCTCGACGAAGGGCTGGACCAGGCCACCCTGGAGGCGGCGCTGACCGAGGACGTGGCCCTGGTGGTGCTCTCGGCCGTGTCGTACCGCTGCGGGGCGCTGTTGGACGTGGCGGCGGTGACGGCCGCCGCGCACCGGGTCGGCGCGTACGTGCTGTGGGACCTCTCGCACGCGGTCGGCTCGGTGCCGCTGGACCTGACCGCCGCCGGTGCCGACCTCGCCGTCGGCTGCACCTACAAGTACCTCAACGGCGGCCCCGGCGCACCGGCCTTCCTGTACGTCCGGCGGGAGCTGCAGGAGTCGCTGCGCCAGCCGATCTGGGGGTGGTTCGGCCAGCGCGACCAGTTCCGGATGGGTGCCGGCTACGACCCCGCGCCCGGCCCGGAGCGGTTCCTGGTGGGCACCCCGCCGGTGCTCGGGATGGCGGCCCTCGATCCGGCGCTGGACGTGCTGGCCGACGCCGGGATCGACCGGGTCCGGGAGAAGTCGGTACGGCTCGGCGAGCTGATCGTCGAGCTGGCCGATGCCTGGCTCGTCCCGCACGGCTTCCGGCTCGCCTCGCCCCGCGACCCGGATCGGCGCGGCGGGCACGTGTCGCTGCACCACCCGGAGGCGCTGCGGATCTCCCGCGCCCTGGTCGACGCCGGGGTGGTGGGCGACTACCGGGTGCCGGACCGGCTGCGGCTGGGCCCGGCGGCGCTCTACACCCGGTACGTCGACGTGTGGGACGCGATGGACCGGCTGCGGGACGTCGCCGAGCGGCGGGCCTGGACCGAGGTGCCGGCGGAGCCATCCCGGGTCACCTGAGCCGATCCGGGCAGATCCCGGATTCGACCCGCACCGTCGCCGACTTCGTACCAGCATGTCGGGTGGCGCGGGTGGAGGCGGGGGTGTGCCGTGGAGGTCCTGGTCCTGATCGTGGTGCTGGCCGCCACGGTGCTGGTCGGCACCACGATCGGCGGCCGGTACCGGGTGGCCCCGCCGGTGCTGCTGATCACCATGGGTGGCCTGCTGGCGCTGTTGCCGCCGCTGTCGGACGTGGTGCTGGAACCCGAGGTCGTGCTGCTGCTGTTCCTGCCCGCCGTGCTCTACCGGGAGAGCCTGGTGATCAGCCTGCGGGAGATCCGGGCGAACCTGCTGGTGATCGCGTCGCTGGCGGTGGCGCTGGTGGTGGTGACCATGGTGGCGGTGGCGCTGGTCGCCAAGGGACTGGGGATGAGCCCGCAGGCGGCCTGGGTGCTGGGCGCGGTGCTCGCCCCGACCGACGCGGCAGCCGTGGCCGGCCTGGCGAAACGGATGCCCCGCCGCATCCTGACCACGTTACGGGCGGAGAGCCTGATCAACGACGGCACGGCGCTGGTGCTGTTCTCGGTCACGGTCGGTCTGATCGTCGGCGGCAGCACGCCGGGGGTGCTCGGGTTCCTGGGCCGGTTCCTCGGCTCGGCCGGTGGTGGTGTCGCCGCCGGGCTGGCGGTCAGCCTGCTGGTGGTGCTGATCCGCCGCCGGTTGGACGACCCGCTGCGGGAGGGCGCGCTGAGCGTGCTCACCCCGTTCGCCGCGTTCCTGCTCGCCGAGGTGCTGCACGCCAGCGGGGTGCTCGCGGTCGTGGTCGCCGGGCTGCTCCTGTCGTACGCCGGGCCGAGGGTGATCCGGGCCCGGTCCCGGGTGCTGGCGTACGCCTTCTGGGACCTGTCCACCTTCCTGATCAACGGTTCGCTCTTCGTGCTGCTGGGCATGCAGATCCCCCGGGCGGTGAACCACGTGACCAGCACCTCGATGGTGCGCTCGGTGGCCATCGCCGCCTCGGTGACCCTGATGGTGGTGGTGGTCCGCCTGCTGTGGTTGCAGTTGTTCTCGTACGGCCTGCCGGTGGTGGGGCGGGGTGCCGGGGTGAGCCGCCGGGTACGGGTGGCGGCCGGCTGGGCGGGTTTCCGGGGGGCGGTGTCGCTGGCCGCCGCCCTGGCGGTGCCGGTGACCACGGCCACCACGCACGCGCCGGTGCCGGAACGGGATCTGATCATCTTCTGCACCGCCGTGGCGATCGTGTCGATCATGTTGGTGCAGGGCACCACCCTGCCTGCGGTGGCCCGTTGGGCCGGTCTGCGCGGCGACGAGGCGCGCGGCGACGAGGTCCGGCACGCCCGACGTCGGGCCACCGAGGTGGCGTTGGCGGCGCTGCCGAACGTCGCCGCCGACCTCGACGTCGACCCGGACACGGTGGACCGGTTGCGCGCGGACTACCAGCGGCACCTGGACACCGCGACGGCGACCGGTGGCGGGCAGGAGGCCGATCAGGCTCAGGAACTGGACACCCGGCTGCGGCTGGGGGTGCTGGAGCACAAGCGCCGTGAGGTGACCCGGCTGCGCGACAACAACGAGATCGACGACAGCGTGCTCCGGGAGGTGCAGGCGACGTTGGACATCGAGGAGATCCGCCTGCTCGGCCCGCAGACCGAGGACTGACCGCGCGGCGGCGGTGGTCGGTGATCTCGCCGGGTCGCCACGACGTCCTGCCGCAGGGTGACCCGCCCGCGGATAGACACCGGTGAGATCGTGCGCACCGTCCGCAGTGGTGGCTCGTTGCCAGGTTGGGCGGGCCACCGCCGCGTACCTGTCGATGAGGAGTGCCGCGATGTCACCGGTCACGGATGGCCGATTCAGTGCCGAGCTGCGGAGGCTCCGCATGTCGGCGGGGCTTTCGTTGCGGCAGCTCGCCCCGCTCGTCCTGTCCAGCCGGGGGCACCTGCACGACCTGGAGACGGGGCGTCGCCAGCCGACCGTGGAGCTGGTCACGCGGCTCGACGACGTTCTGGAGACCAACGGGCTCCTGTCCGGCCTGCTGCACCCGTCGCCCGCCCCCCAGGACCCGGAGCGGCTGGCCTACGTGGGCCGCCACCCCCGCCGGGTAGACCCCGCGACGCTGCACGCGTTGGCCGAGTCGCTCGCCGCCCACCGGCGGCTCGAGGACACCCTCGGCTCCACACCGCTGCTACCGACGATCCGCGCCCAGTTGGACCTGGTCACGGCACTGGTTGCCGAGACCGCCACCGCGCTCCGGCCGCAGGTCGTCGACCTCGCGGCGCAGTGGGCTCAGTTCGGTGGCTGGCTGTATGCCGCCAGCGACCGGCGGCGGCTCGCCAGCCGGTGGTACGGCACCGCGCTGGAATGGGGCACGGAGGCCGGCAACCCGGACATGATCGCCACGGCACTCAGCATGCGCGGGCACCTGGCCTGGTCGGAGCGTCGCGCCGGTCCGCTGATCGGTCTCTCCGCAGCGGCGGCACGACAGCCGGCCAGCTCTGGGGTACGGGCCATCGCCGCCCAGCAACAGGCTCGTGGCCACGCCCTGATCGGCGAGGCGGACGCCGTCACCGGCCTGCTCGATCAGGCAGTGGAGCTGAACGAGGCGGCCAGCCAGGCACCCGACCGGGAACCGCCGTGGATCTACTTCCACTCGGCCGGCTACCTGGCCATGCAGCGTGGACTCGCCTACCGGCTGCTCGGGCGGAACGCCCAGGCCATCGAGTACCTACGGCTGGGGCTGGCCGGGTTGCCGACCGAGTCGGCCGGTGCCGCGTGGACCGGCCCCTACCTGCTGCGTCTCGCGGCGGCGCTCGCGGACACCGGCGAGGTCAGCGAGGCATTCAGCGTCTGTGAGCGGGTCCAGCAGATCGGACACGTCACCCGGACGGTCAGCCTCGTTGAGCAGGCCGAGGCTGCTGTCTGCGCATTGTCCGCACGTAGATAGCGGACTTCCCATCTCTCGACGTAACCGTTCGATCACTGAATGCTGATCTCCGGGCGTGGCTCGTAGGACAGCTGCCGTTCCGGCCAGGATCCACGCCCTTCGTTCGGCGCGGCGGCGGGCCGTCCTTACCCGAACACCACCGCACCCCTTCGAAGGAGGACCGGATGGACAGTGTGCAGCGTGATCCGGCGCAGAGCAGGGGCGACCAGATCCAGGCGGCGGAACATGAGGCGGCGAAGCAGCGCCTTCTCGCCCAGGCCGAGAAGGAACGGATACCGACCGAGGAGACGACGCGGGCCGTACCCGACCGACGGTGGCGACGCGGACGGCAGTGAGTCGCTACCGGCCGGGCGGCGGGTGGCGGGCCGGCCGGGCGGCGGGCAGCGGGTGGCGTGATGGCCGGGCGGCGGGTGACGGGGCGGCGGATTGCGTGCCGGCGGGGCGGCGCACGCTGTCGCAGCAGGGTCCGCACGCATTGACAGTCATGCGCGGCAGGGTTACCGTCCGACAGGAAAGCGCTTTCACGTGCCGCGCCCCACCTCCTCCCCCGCCCCCGGAGGTTCATCCGCCATGCGCAGAAACCGCCGACGGTCCCTGCTCACCGTCGCCGCGGTGGCGCTCACCACCGTGCTGCTCGCCCTCACCCAGCTCGGCGGGGTCCAGGTCGCCCGCGCCGCCACCCTGTTCAGCGACGACTTCTCCGACGGCGACATCGCCGGCTGGTCGAAGTCCGGCGGCGCCTGGTCGGTGGCCTCCGACGGCACCCCGGTCCTGCAGCAGACCAGGGGCGACACCGACAACGCCCGGCTCTTCGCCGGCAGCTCGTCCTGGGCCGACCAGGCCGTCCAGGCCCGGGTCAAGCCGCTCGCCCTGCCCGGCAACGGGATAGCGGCGCTGCTGGCCAGGGCGAGCGGGGCCACCAGCTACTACCGGCTCGCCCTGCTGCCCGGCAACCAGGTCCGCCTGGAGGCGGTACGCAGTGGCACGGTCAGCCCGCTGGGCACGGTGTCCCACCCGGTCACGACGGGCACCTGGCACACCCTGCGGATCGAGGTCGCCGGCACGGTGGTGCGCGGCTGGGTCGACGGCGTCCCCGTCGGCTCCGCCGCCGCCACCCTGACCGCGACCGGCCGGATCGGCGTGCAGACCGGCCATGCCACCGCCCGGTTCGACGACATCGTGGTGACCAGCGGCGGCACCACCCCGACCAGCGCGCCGCCCTCCCCCACCGCCACCCCGACCAGCGCGCCGCCGACTCCCACCCCGACGGTCACGCCGACCACCCCGCCGCCCACCGGCACCCCGACGACCACCCCGACCGGCACTCCGCCGGCCGAGCGGTCCTCGGTGGTCGCCCAGGACGGCAGCGGCGACTTCACCAGCGTGCAGGCGGCGGTGGACGCGGTGCCGTCGGGCAACTCCAGCCGGTACACCATCACCATCAGGCCGGGCACCTACCGGGAACTGGTGTCGATCCCAGTAGGCAAGCCGTACGTCTCGTTCGTCGGGTCGACCGGCGACGCCCGGGACGTGGTGATCGTCTACGACAACGCCTCGGGCACCCCGAAGCCGAGCGGCGGCACCTACGGCACCTCGGGCAGCGCCTCGGTGACCATCGACGGCAACGACTTCACCGCCCGACACCTGACCTTCGCCAACGACTTCGACGAGGCGGCGCACGACTACAGCGCCGAGCAGGCGGTGGCGGTGCTCACCCGGGCCGACCGGCTGGTCTTCGACGACGTGCGTTTCCTCGGCAACCAGGACACGCTGTACCACAACAGCGCCAACGCGGACGCGGTCGGCCGGGCGTACTTCCGCGACTGCTACGTCGAGGGTGACGTCGACTTCATCTTCGGCCGGGGCACCGGGGTCTTCGACCGCTGCGAGATCCGCTCGCTGAGCCGGGGCTCGACCAGCAACAACGGGTACGTCACCGCCGCCTCCACCATGATCTCCAACCCGTACGGCCTGCTCTTCGCCGGTTGCACGCTGACCACCGACTCGGCGGCGGCGCAGAGCGTGCACCTCGGCCGGCCGTGGCACCCGAGCGGGGACGTCAACGCGATCGGGCAGGTGGTGTTCCGCGACAGCGTGCTCGGCGCGCACGTGTTGGACTCCCCGTGGAGCGACATGTCCGGCTTCTCGTGGCGGGACGCCCGGTTCTCCGAGTACCGCAACAGCGGGCCCGGCTCGACGGTCACCACCGACCGGCCACAGTTGACCGACGCGCAGGCGTCGACCTACACCCCACAGCGCTACCTGGCCGGCGCGGACGGCTGGAATCCGGTCTCCTGACGGCGACGCTGCCCGCTCCGGCCCCGCCGGTGGCGGGCAGCGCGACACCGGGCACGCATTTACATTTAATAAAGTTAACTGATAACCTCCCCGCCATCGACGAGGAGGTATGTCATGCGACTTCGACCTGGGACGACGGCGCTGCTGACCGGCGCGGTGCTGCTCGCCGCAGCGCTGCCCGCCGCGAACGGATTCGCCGCGCCGACCGCCACCGCCACGGATACCACCCTGGCGGCCTGCTCCGCGCCGGCCTGGACCGAGGGCGTCACCTACCCGGCCGGCACCCGGGTCAGCTACCTCGGCCATCTCTACGAGTCGCTGGTGACCCACACCCCGCCGGCCGGCGCCGGCTGGAACCCGGTCGCCGCACCGGCGCTCTGGCGGGACCTCGGCACCTGCACCGGCACGCCCTCCCCCACCTCCAGCCCCAGCCCGTCGCCGTCACCCACCGCCAGCCCGACCCGTCCACCGACCCCCACGCCCACCGCCACACCCGGCACGACGACACCACCGCCCGACGGCACGACCTGCGCGTTGAAGCCCCGGCCGACCGGCAAGGTGCTCCAGGGCTACTGGGAGAACTGGGACGGCGCGGCCAACGGCGTCCACCCGCCGTTGGGCTGGATCCCGATCACCGACACCCGGATCACCGGGCACGGCTACAACGTGGTCACCGCCGCCTTCCCGGTGATCCGCGCCGACGGCACGGTGCTGTGGGAGGACGGCATGGACGCCACCGTCAAGGTGCCCACCCCGGCCGAGATGTGCCAGGCCAAGGCCGCCGGCCTGACCGTCCTGCTGTCGATCGGCGGCGCCACCGCCGGCATCGACCTAGGCTCGGCCGCCGTCGCCGACCGGTTCGTCGCCACCGTGGTCCCGATTCTGCAGCGGTACCACTTCGACGGCATCGACATCGACATCGAGACCGGGCTCACCGGCAGCGGGGACATCACCCGGCTGTCCACCTCCCAGGCGAACCTGGTCCGCATCATCGACGGGGTACTGGCCCAGATGCCGGCCGGCTTCGGCCTGACCATGGCCCCGGAGACCGCGTACGTGACCGGTGGCAGCGTCACCTACGGCTCGATCTGGGGGGCGTACCTGCCGGTCATCAAGCGGTACGCCGACAACGGGCGGCTCTGGTGGCTGAACATGCAGTACTACAACGGCAGCATGTACGGCTGCGCCGGGGACTCGTACCCCGCCGGAACGGTGCAGGGGTTCACCGCCCAGACCGACTGCCTCAACGCCGGCCTGGTCGTCCAGGGCACCACCATCCGGGTCCCGTACGACAAGCAGGTGCCGGGCCTGCCGGCACAGCCCGGCGCCGGCGGCGGCTACCTCGCCCCGGCCTCGGTGGCCCAGGCGTGGAACACCTACCGGGGCGGCCTGAAGGGCCTGATGACCTGGTCGGTGAACTGGGACGGGTCCAAGGGCTGGACCTTCGGTGACAACGTCCGCACCCTCCAGGGGCGCTGAGCGGCAACTCCGGGAACCTCGGCGGCCCTGGTCGAGGGGCCGGACCGGCACGGTGGCCGACCCCCGGGTGGGGATCGGCCACCGTGGCAGGACCGGCGTCACCGCCAGGTGTCGTTGGCGCTCCAGTTGCCGTCCGACGGGATGGCGGCGCTGCGGTTACCGCCGGACTCCCAGGTCACCGTGCCGTCGGGGTTCTTCTTGAGGTACTTGTACTCGACCGTCGTGTTCGGCGGCAGGTCGACCGTGGCCCGCCACAGCGGGTAGGCGGCCGAGGAGAGCGGCACAGCGTCGGCCGGGCTCCAGGAACCCAGCGCCGCGACGCTGCCCACCAGGTAGACGTTCTGCCCGTAGGAGGTGCTGGCGTTGACGGAGAACGCCGCACCGCCCTGGGTGCCGACCGGGTCGCCCCGGAAGGTGCCGGTCACCGCCGAGGTGCCGTTCGCGGGCGTGGTCACCGTGCGGTTGCTCCCCGACTCCCAGGTCACCGTGCCGGCCGTGGTCTTCTTGAGGAACTTGAACTCCACCGCCGTGGACGCCGGCAGGTCGACCACCGCCCGGTAGGCCCCGCTGCCCTGCGCGGTCAGCCGGACGGCGGCGGCCGGGGCCCACGACCCCAGCGCCGGGATGCTGCCGACCACGTACACGTCCTGGTCGGGGGCGAGGGAGGCGTTGACGGTGAAGGTGGTGGCGACCGTGCCGGCGGGGGCGGTCGGCGTCGGCGTGGGAGACGCGGTGGGCGTGGGGGTCGGCGTGCTGCTGCCGCCCTTCGCGTTGACGTGCAGCGCCACCGCGCCGTTGGCGGGGATCTGCACGGTGGCCCGGCCGGCGGCGACGGTCACCGTCGTGCCGGTGCAGCCGGCCGCGCCGCGCGCCCCGGAGATGACGTCGCAGTACGCGCCGTCGGCCAGGCCGGTGGTGAAGGTGGCGGTGGTGGCGACACCGGAGTCGTTGATCCCGATCCAGGCCCGGTCGCCCCGGTGGAAGCCGATGACGTTGCTGTTGACCGTGGTGAAGTCGGCGACGCTCCTGACCGACTTCGCGGCGTTCGCCCAACCGACCATGCCCTTGATCCCGGTGGACCGGGTCAGGCAGTTCCAGCTGCCGCCGCAGACGGTGTCGGTGACGTAGCCGTTGCCGTCGGCGGGCGGGGACTGGTTGCGGACGGACCAGGAGAAGCTGTCGTAGACCGACGGCTTGCCGTGCGGGTAGGCCAGCGCGAAGTAGTTGGCCAGGGTGTAGTCGGTGCCGTCGCGGTAGGACAGCACCACCCCGTCGCGCTCCAGGTCGTGATTGGTGACCATGGCGAACACGTTGGCGCTGGGCGCGTCGAGGTTCCAGCTCCCGACGTTGGCCAGGTTGGCGATCGAACCCTGGAAGGCCGACTTCAGGCCCTTGGCGTACCCGAAGTCGAGCACGTCGCCGTTGCCGATGAAGGCACGGGCCTTGAGGGCGTCGTTGCCAGCGCCGTCGAAGATCTCCTGGGCGACGTACGGGCGCTTGTTCTCGGCGGTGGTGTTGCGCAGTTTGCCGAGGATCGCCGCGAAGTCGTCCTTCCTGACGTGCTTGACCGCGTCCACCCGGAACCCGTCGACGCCGAGGCCGATCAGGTCGTTGAGGAAGCCGGCGATCCTGGTGCGGACGCTGTCCTTCTCGGTGTACAGGTCGGTCAGGGACAGCAGCTCGCAGCTGGTGACCTGGGCCTCGTTGTTCCAGTCGTTGATCGCACCGGAGGTCGGACAGTTGTCACCCGGACGGTGGAAGTCGCCGGTGCCGTAGGGCACGGCCGGGAAGCTGTAGCCGGGTCCGGAGAAGTCGGTGCCGGCGTACCCGACGACCGACTCGGGGTTGTTCGCACCGGCCATGTGGTTGACCACCGCGTCGACGTACACCCGCACGCCGGCGTCGTGGCAGGTGGTGACCATGTCGGCGAACTGCTGACGGGTGCCGAACCGGCTCTCCAGCCGGTAGGAGACCGGTTGGTACACCTCGTACCAGGGGTGCGCCCCGTCGGCGCTGGTGGGCAGGCTGACCGACTCCTGCGGCGGGGCGACCTGGACCGCGCCGTAACCGGCCGGGCCGAGGTGGTCGGTGCACGCCGAGGCGACGGAGCGCCAGTTCCATTCCCAGAGGTTGGCGGTGACCTCGCTGTCGTTGAGGGCGACGGCGGCGGTCGCGGGAGTGGCGGCCGGCAGCGCGCTCAGCGCGGCGAGGGAGGTGGCGGTGACAGCGAGGGCGAGGAGGCCCCGTCGCAGACGGGTTCCCCGGGGGACGCGGGGTGTGGACATCAGGAGTGGACCTGCTTCCGGGGGTCGAAGAGGCACTGGTGAGTGTGGACGGCTGTCCGGTGAACCAAGACGATGCGGTAAGCCTGAAAACTTTGCAAGACCTTGCGGCATAGTTTCCGACATCTGCCCGCAACACCCCTTCCACTGACGCAGCCCCGCAGCTCACCCGACCGCACCTTCTTGACGCCCACCAGTAGGCCGCCATACAGTCCTGCAAAACATTGCAGAGGATTACATCGATGACTCGCTGATCGCCGCCGCCCCAGCGCCGCCGGGTCGGCCCGGGGCCGCACGCGAACGGGGTCCGGGCTCGACCCTGGGTCGAGCCCGGACCCCGCGCCCTGGTCGACCGGGACACCCGGCCGACCAGGTCAGGTCACATCGGGTTCCAGCCGTCGGTGCCCGCCAGGTAGCGCTGCGGGGTGTAGGTGGCTGCCTGGGCGTCACTGAGCTGGGGACGATTGCTGTTCGTACCGGCGCCGGCACCGGTGTTGCGGTACTCGCGGAACCGCGCGTTCTGCCACACGTTGCCGGACATGTCGGTCCAGGGCTGAGCGGTCTTGATGGTCGCGCTGAGCGTGCACTCGCGGTACAGGACCTGGGCGTCCGGGCCCCACGGGCGGCCGAGCTGGGTGGCGTTGTTGGTCGCTCCGGTGATCGTCGAGCGGTAGAACAGCATCCCGTACGTCTTGCTGGCCGGGGTTCGGGCGGCCGTGATCGGTGCGCCCGTCGACCGCTTCTCGTAGATCGAGCTGCTGTCGAAGACGATGGTGCCGCCGCCGAAGATGAAGTCGACGGTGCCCTCCACGTAGGAGTTGACCACGTACCCCCGGGTCTTGTCGTTGACCAGGAAGGTGTCCTGGTCGCCGAGGAGCCGGACGTTGCGCAGCACCGCCCGGTCCGCGTTCAGGTGCAGCGCGACCGCCTGCTGGTCGACCGTGGACGAGCTCTCGGTGTAGTCGTTGGAGATGGTGAGGTTCTCGGCGACGAAGTTCGCGCCGTCGACGAACATGCTCGCGCTGTTGAAGGTGCCGTAGGTGGTGCCGTCCGGCTTCACGGTGCCGGCGGAGTTGTTGTAGACGAGCACGACGTTCGCCGGTGCGCTGCCCAGGCCGCGCAGGGTGATGTTGGGCTTGTTCGAGGGCACCCGGACGACCTGGCGGTAGGTGCCGGCCTTGATGGTGATGGTGACCCGGCTGCCGTTGTTCGCCGGCACGGCGTCGATGGCGGCCTGGACCGTGCGGTATGTGCCGGTGCCGTCCGCCGCGACCGTCGGCGTCCCGGTGGTCGGCGGCGGGGTGGTGGTCGGCGGTGGCGTCGTGGGCGGCGCGGTGGTCGGCGGCGCGGTCGTCGGCGGCGCGGTCGTCGGCGGCGCGGTCGTCGGCGGCGCGGTCGTCGGCGGCGCGGTCGTCGGCGGCGCGGTCGTCGGCGGCGCGGTGGTGGGCGGCGCGGTGGTGGGCGGGGCGGTGGTGGGGGTGGTCGAGCCGGTGCAGGTGGTGCCGTTGAGCGTGAAGCTGGTGGGGTTGGGGTTGCTGCCGGTCCAGGTGCCGTTGAAGCCGACGTCGACGCTGCCGTTGGTGCCGATGTTGGCGTTGTAGTCGAGGTTGGTGGCGATGACGTTGCCACTGGCCGGGCTGGCGGTGAAGCCCCAGGCGCTGGTGATGCTCTGCCCGGCGGGGAAGGTCCAGCCGAGCCGCCAGCCGTTGACGGCGTCACCCAGGTTCTTGATGTTGATGGCGGCGGTGAAGCCACCGGCCCACTGGGAGCTGACCTGGTAGGTGACCTGACAGCCGGCGGCGGCCTGGGCCGAGACGGCGGTGACGACACCGGCGACGAGGGTGGTGGTGACGGCGGTGGCGACGATCGTCGCCACCCGTCGGGTGCGGCTATTCACGGGTTGCTCTCCCCAGGTGTTCGCAGACGGTTCCAGGCATGACGAATCAGCACGGAGGCCGTGGGAGCGCTGGCATGAGACTGACACACATCGATCGCTGTGTACAGCGCGGCCCCCCGGACGGCGGCCGGTCGACACCGGGTCCGGACCGGGTCGAGGAGGCATCGCGGCGGCGGGCGGGGGCGCGCGACCTGGTGACCACGGCTCTCCGCGCCGAGCGGCACCGGGTGTCACCCGCCCCGGCACTGATCATCTTGTCGGGTGGGCCTGTTACGGTCGCGCCGCCGTTGCACCAGTCAAGCCGGAGGTAGGCATGATCCGTTCGCACCTGTCGTCGTTCGCCGGAATGCCGGTGGTCCCCTTCACCTCGGGGATGACCCTGCCCGACGATCCGTCGGCCGTTGCCTGGCGGCTGGAGGTCGAGGACTTCGAGGCCCCTCCGGAGGAGTTCGCCGGCCTGGTCACCGCGCTGCGGGCGGAGGTGCCCGGCGACGCGGTCCGGGCGCTGGTGATCGGCGAGTGGGGTTCGGCGTACGAGTGTGGCCCACCGGTCGGCCTGCTGGCCGACGCGGCGAAGGAGTGGACCGGCCTGCGGGCGGTGTTCCTGGCCGACTTGGTCAGCGAGCAGTGTGAGATCTCCTGGATCAACCACGACGACCTCACCCCGCTGCTGACCGCCTACCCGCAGTTGGAGGTGCTGTGGGTACGCGGGGCCACCGAGCTGAGCCTGACCCCGGTGCGGCACACCGGGCTGCGGGAGTTGGGCTTCCAGACCGGCGGGCTGCCCGGTGCGGTGACCCGCGCGGTGGGCGACTGTGACCTGCCCGCGCTGCGCCGGCTCGACCTGTGGCTGGGTCGGCAGGACTACGGCGGGGACACCGGCGTCGACGACCTGGCCGCGATCCTGGCCGGTGACCGGCTGCCGGCGCTGCGGCACCTGGCGGTCTGCAACGCAGAGTTCGCCGACCACGTCGCGCGGGCGGTGGCCACCGCCCCGGTGGTCTCCCGGCTGGAGGTCCTCGACCTGTCGATGGGGGTACTGACCGACCCCGGCGCCGAGGCGCTGCTGGCCGGGCAGCCGCTGACCCACCTGCGCCGCCTCGACCTGCATCACCACTTCCTCTCCGCCGAGGTCCAGCAACGGCTGCGGGCGGCGCTGCCCGGCGTCGAGGTCGACCTCGACGACCCGCAGACCCCCGACGAGTACGGCGGCCGGACCTACCGCTTCACCGCGGTCGGGGAGTGACCGACGATGACGTTCGGTTCCCACGCGGAGACGTTCGCCGGGCGGCCGGTGGTCCAGGTCCCGGCCGACGGGCCACTGCCCGTCGTGGCCGGCCCGGTGTGCTGGCGGATCGCCGACTGGCACTTCGACGAAGGCAGCCAGAAGGTCGCCCTGTCGGAGCAGTTCCGGGAGCGGCTCGACCGGTTCGTCGACCAGGCCGGTGACCGGGTCGAGGCGCTGGTCGTCGGTGCCTGGGGGTACGCGGCGTTCCACCAGGCCCCGATCGCCCAGCTCTGCGCGGCGGCCCCCCGGCTGCCCCGGCTGCGGGCCCTCTTCCTCGGGGACATGACCGTCGAGGAGTGCGAGGTCTCCTGGATGCGGGTCGGCGACGTCAGCCCGTTGCTGACGGCGTACCCGGAGTTGGAGGTGCTGCGGGTACGCGGCGGCGAGGACTTCACCTTCTCCCCGGTGCGCCACGACCGGCTGCGGACGCTGTCCGTGCAGAGCGGCGGGCTGTCCCGGGAGTTCGTCGGCGCGGTGCTCGACTCGGAGCTGCCCGCGCTGACCCACCTGGACCTGTGGCTCGGCACCGACGACTACGGGGGCGACACCGCCGTTTCCGACCTGGACGCGCTGCTGGCCGGGAAGCTCTTCCCCGCGCTGCGCCGGCTCGGGCTGCGCAACGCCGAGATCGCCGACGACCTCGCCGCGGCGCTCGCCACGGCACCGGTGGTGCGGCGGCTGGAGCGGCTCGACCTGTCGCTGGGCACCCTCAGCGACGAGGGGCTCGCCGCGCTGCTCGCCGGCCAGTCGCTGACCCACCTGACCACCCTGGACCTGCACCACCACTTCCTGTCCGAGGAGGCGGTGGCCCGGGTCACCGCCGCACTGCCCGGTGTCGAGGTGGACGTCTCGGAGCCACAGGAGGCGGACGAGGACGACGGCGAGATCTACCGCTACACGGCGGTGTCGGAGTGACATGCGACTGACCGTGGTCGGCAACCCCGACAACCGGCGGGTAATGCTGTTCCGGCGGGCCGTCCGCGACGCGGGGTTGCCCGACCCGGCAGTGCTGCCCTGGGCGCAGGTGCTCACCGGGGCGGCCCCGCCGGCAGGCGACGCCCTGGTCCGGGTGGACTCCCCCGGCGAGGATCCAGAGGTGGACCGGCTGCTGCGTGGGGCGGCCATCCCGGCCCGGCACGGTGAGCTGGTCGGCCTGGCCGACACGTACACCGGGCTGGTGGCCGGGATGGGCCGGGTGGCCGCAGGTGGCGCGACGCTGCTCAACCACCCCGACGACGTCGCGGCGCTGTGCGACAAGCGACGCTGCCACGCGCTGCTGTCGGCGGCCGGGGTGCCGGTGCCGGCGGCGCTGCCCCCGGTGGGCGACTATCCGCAGCTACGGGCGGCGATGGCGGCGGCCGGGTGGCACCGGGTGTTCGTCAAGCCGGCGCACGGCTCGTCGGCGGCCGGGGTGATCGCGCTCGCGGTCGGCCCGCGCCGGGTGCAGGCGGTCACCACGATCGAGACCACCCCGGACGGGCTGTTCAACTCGCTGCGGCTGCGCCGCTACGACGACGAGGCGACGGTCGCGGCACTGGTCGACCGGCTCGCCCCGGAAGGGTTGCACGTGGAGCGGTGGCTGCCCAAGGCCGGGCTGGCCGACCGGGTGGTCGACCTGCGGGTGGTGGTGGTCGCCGGCCGGCCCAGCCACGCCGTGGTCCGGGCCGCCCGGGGTCCGTTGACCAATCTGCACCTCGGCAACGCCCGAGGTGACCTGGGCGCACTGCGTACGGCGGCCGGGCCGGCGGCCTGGTCGGCGGCGATGGAGACCTGTGAGCGGGCGGCGGCGTGCTTCCCCCGGTCGCTGCACGTCGGGGTGGACCTGATGTTCCTGGTGGGCTGGCGTCGACACGCGGTGGCCGAGGTCAACGCGTTCGGCGACCTGCTGCCCGGGGTGCTGGCCGACGGCCGGGACACCTACGCCGAGCAGGTGCACGCGCTGACCAGCGGCCGGTGGGACCGGTGGCGGGCCACGGCGGCGGCGTTGCCGACACCGGCCGCCCCGAGCCGGTGCGGCCCGGCGGCGGGTCAGCCGCACGCCGCGCCCGGCAGGCCGGCGGCGACGCAACGGGAGGCGGTCGGATGCGCACCCTGATCGGCGGTCACGACATCTGCCTGGTCACCCTGGACACGTTGCGCTTCGACGTGGCCGCCGAGCTGGCCGGGGCGGGGCGGACCCCCCGGCTGACCCGGGTGCTGCCCGGCGGGCGCTGGGAGCAGCGGCACTCCCCCGCCAGCTTCACCTACGCCGCCCATCACGCATTCTTCGCCGGGTTCCTGCCCACCCCGGTCGGGCCGGGCCGGCACGAACGGCTGTACGCGGCGGCGTTCCCCGGCAGCGAGACCGCCGGTGGGGACACCTGGGTCTTCGACGCTCCCGACCTGCCCACCGCCCTGGCCGGGGCCGGCTACCACACGCTCTGCCTGGGCGGGGTGGGCTTCTTCAACCAGCGCAGCCCGCTCGGCGCGGTGCTGCCCGGCCTGTTCGCCGAGGCGCACTGGGAACCGGAGTTCGGGGTCACCTCCCCCACCTGCCTGGACGCGCAGCTCGACCGGCTGGCCGAGGTGCTGCCCGGCGTCCCGGCCGACCGGCCGTTGTTCACCTTCCTCAACGTCGCCGCCCTGCACCAGCCCAACCGGCACCACCTGCCCGGCGCGGAGACCGACAGCCGGGACAGCCACGCCGCCGCCCTGGAGTACGTCGACTCCCGCGTCGACCGACTGTTCGCCCTGCTCACCGGGCGAGGGCGACCGGTGTTCACGATCATCTGCTCCGACCACGGCACGGCGTACGGCGAGGACGGCCACACCGGCCACCGGATCGGCCACGACGTCGTGTGGACCGTCCCGTACGCCCACTTCACACTGCGACCGGGGGAATGGTGACCAGCACCGACACGGGCCTCGACGGCTCGCCGTACCAGCAGTACCTCTACGCCTATCCGCACAAGACCTCGTACCGGGCGCTGCGGCCCCGGCCGCTGCTGGCCGACGTGTGGCGGGCCGAGGCCCGCGACGCGCTCTTCCTCTACGTGCACCTGCCGTTCTGCGAGATGCGCTGCGGCTTCTGCAACCTGTTCACCCGGGCCAACGCGCCGCAGGAGCAGGTCACGGCCTACCTGCGGCAGCTGCGCCGGCAGGCCGAACGGGTCGCCGACGCGCTCGGCGACGACGCCCGCTACGCCCGGGTGGCGTTGGGCGGGGGCACCCCCACCTATCTGACCGCCGACGAGCTGACCGAGCTGTTCGACATCGTCACCCGCGTCTCGGGGGCCCGGCTGCCGGGCGTACCGCTGTCGGTGGAGACCTCGCCGGCCACCGCGACGCCGGACCGGCTCGCGGTGCTGGCGGCGCACGGCGTCAGCCGGGTGAGCATCGGGGTGCAGAGCTTCCTGGACGTCGAGGCGCGGGCCGCCGGCCGGCCGCAGCGGCGCACGGAGGTGGAGGCGGCGCTCGGCGCGATCCGCGACGCGGCGGTCCCGGTGCTCAACATCGACCTGATCTACGGCATCGACGGGCAGACCGCCGCGACCTGGCAGGAGAGCCTGGACGCGGCGCTGGCCTGGCGGCCGGAGGAGCTGTACCTGTATCCGCTCTACGTGCGGCCGTTGACCGGGCTGGGCCGGCGGGCGCACGGCCGCGCCGACTGGGACGCCCAGCGGCTGGCCCTCTATCAGCAGGCGGTGCGGACCCTCGGCGCGGCCGGCTACCGGCAGGAGTCGATGCGGCAGTTCCGCCGCGCGGACGTGCCGGCCCCGGACGGGCCGGACTACTGCTGCCAGGACGACGGCATGGTGGGGCTGGGCTGCGGGGCACGGTCCTACACCACCGCGCTGCACTACTCGTTCGACTACGCGGTCGGGGTGTCGCAGGTCCGGGCGGTGCTGGCGGACTACCTGGCCCGCCCGGCCGACGACTTCCGGTACGCCGAGTTCGGCTTCGCCCTCGACGGCACCGAGCAGCGCCGCCGTTGGCTGCTCAAGTCGCTGCTGCGCGCCGAGGGGGTCGACGCGTCGGCCTACGCCGCCCGGTTCGGCCGGCCGCCGGGCGCGGACTTTCCCGAGCTGGGGCAGCTGGCCGACCGGGGCTGGGCCGACGCCGACGGGCTGCGGCTGACCCCGGCCGGGTTGGCCCGTTCCGACGCGATCGGCCCGTGGCTGACCTCCGCCCGGGTCCACCAGGCGATGACCGGGTACGTGCCCCGGTGAACGGCCGACCCGGCACACCGCTGCCGCTGCACCCCGCCCCGCCCCGCACACCGCTGCCGGCACGGCCCGGCCCGTCCGGCACGCCGCAGCCGGTGTGTTCCGGCGACCGGTGTGCCGACGCCGGGGCGGAGCTGGCGGTGCTCTACCGGGGGCCGCTGGCGAGCTGCAACTACGACTGCCCGTACTGCCCGTTCGCCAAGCGGGTCGACCCGCCGGAGGTGCTGCGCGCGGACCGGACCGCGCTGGCCCGGTTCGCCGACTGGGTGGCGGCGACCACCGACGTCCGGCTGTCGGTGCTGTTCACCCCGTGGGGCGAGGGGCTGACCCGCAGCTGGTACCGCGACGCCATGGTGTCGCTGTCCCACCTGCCGCACGTCGGGCGGGTGGTGATCCAGACCAACCTGGCCGCCCGGCTGGACTGGCTGGCCGACGCCGACCGGGCGACGGCGGCGCTGTGGACGACGTACCACCCGGGGCAGGTCACCCGGGACCGGTTCCTCGCCCGCTGCGCCCGGCTGTCCGAGCTGGGCATCCGGTACTCGGTCGGGGTGGTCGGCCTGCCCGCGCACCTCGACGAGGCACGGGCGCTGCGCGCCGCACTGCCCGAGGAGGTGTACCTGTGGGTGAACGCCGCCGACGGCCACCACTACACCGCCGACGAGGAGGCGACCTGGACGGTGCTGGACCCGCTGTTCGGCTGGAGCGTCCGCCCGCACCCGTCGCTGGGTCGCCCCTGCCACGCCGGGGAGACGGCGATCTCCGTGCTCGGTGACGGCACGGTGCGCCGCTGCCACTTCCGGCCCACCCCGATCGGCAACCTCTACGACGGGTCGTGGCGGGCCGCCCTCACGCCCCGGGCGTGCGACGCCGTCGCGTGTGACTGCCACATCGGTTACGTCCACCTGAAGCCGCTGGGGTTGCGCGACGTCTTCGCCGGCGGGGTGCTGGAACGGACTCCGGCGGCCTGGCCGGCGGGGAGCCCGTCCGGTCCCGGTCGCTGAGGCGGGCCGGGCCGTCCAGCGCTGGCATGCCCTCAGTACGATCGTCGATCGGCTGCCCGCGCGGGATGTTCGGCGTTCCACGCGGGCGGCACCGCACTATCGTCGTCCGTCACCGTGCCCGGCGCGCTCCGCGCGGCGCAGCAGCCCGGCGGCGAGCAGCCCACCGGCGAGGACCGCCACCGCACCGGCGGTCTGCCCGGTGACCAGCGCGGATTCGAACGCGTCGGTGACCCGGGCGCGTTCGGTGTCGCCTCCGGCGAGGGCCAGCGCCGCGGGGTACGAGCCCGCGCCGGCCACCGCGATCGGCGCGAGCGCGGCGAACCGGGCGTTGAGCACCGCCCCGAGCACGGCGATGCCGAGGCTGCCCCCCACCTCGGCCATGGTGCCGTCGATCCCGGCGCCGACACCCGCCTTCGATGGTGGGATCGCGCCCATCACCGCCTCGACGATGGCCGGGTTGGCCAGGGCGCAGCCGAAGCCCATCACCAGCAGCCCGGTCAGCAGCACGCCGTAGCCGTCGGAGCGGACGTGGGTGATCAGGGTGAGGCCGGCGGAGAGCAGCACCATGCCCAGGGCGATGGCCCCGGGCACCCCGAGTCGGCGGATCAGCCGGGTCGCGACCCCGCCCAGGTTGAGCAGCACGATGGACAGCGCGAACGGCACCATCCGCAGCCCCGCCTCCCAGGCCGGGTAGCCACGGACGAACTGGAGGTGCTGGGTGAGCAGGAACAACGCGCCGGTGGAGCCGAAGGTGATCAGGACGACCCCGGTGACCGCACCGACGAACCGACGGTCGGTGAAGAAGTGCATGTCGAGCATGGGGGCGGCGATCCGCCGTTCCCAGCCGACGAAGACCGCCAGCAGCAGCACTCCGACGCAGGCTGCGCCGAGCACGGCGGGCGAGGTCCAGCCGCGCTCGGGACCGTCGATGATGGCCCAGACCACGCCGGTGAGGCCGGCGGTGGACAGCAGCACCCCGCCGACGTCGGGTCGCCCGCCTACCGGGTCGCGGGACTCCGGCACCAGCGCCCGGGTGGCCACCAGGCAGACCAGCACGATGGGCACGTTGACCAGGAAGATCGCACCCCAGGGCAGGTGGGCGAGGATGATGCCGCCGATCGGCGGGCCGGCGGCGTACCCGAGAGCGCTGGTGGCCGCCCAGATGCCGATCGCCCGGGACCGCTCGGCGCCGTCGAAGACCTGCATGGCGACGGCGAGGGTGGCGGTGACCAGCAGCGCCCCGCCGACGCCCATGCCGGCGCGGGCGGCGATCAGCTGGTCGCCGGAGCGGGCCAGGCCGGCGGCCAGCGAGCCGACGCCGAACAGGATCAGGCCGGCGACGAGCATCCGGCGGCGGCCGTAGCGGTCGGCCGCGCTGCCGGCGGTGAGCAGCAACCCGCACTGCACCAGCGCGTACGCGTTGATCATCCACTGGATGTCGGTGGTGCTGGCGTCCAGTTCGGTGGTGAGCACCGGCACCGCCACGGTGAGCACGGTGTTGTCGAGCACCACTGTCAACTGGGCGAGGCAGAGCACCGCCAGGATCAGCCAGCGCGACCGCAGCGGGGCAGCCGGGGCGGTGGCGATGGGCCGGGCGGGGGCCAGCCCGTCGGTGGTGCTCATCGCGGCGGGGCGAAACGGGCCAGCGGGTTGGTCAGGGTGCCGGCGAACTGGAGCGCCGCCGACGGGTCGGCGAGGTCGACCATCTGCTGGTTGTTGCGCAGTTGCAGCCGGTTGAGGCAGGACAGGGTGAACTCCCCGGCGAACAGGTCGTGCCGGCGCAGCCGGTCGGCCAGGTGCGGGACACCGGCGGCGTAGTCGGTCGCGCAGGCGGCGACGGTACGCCAGAAGTCGTCCTCGTCGAGCACGTCCTCGGCGGCCAGCACGGCGTTGAGGTGGCGGAAGAAGCAGTCGAAGACGTCGGTGAAGATGGTCAGCAGTTGCTCGTCCTCGGGAATGGCGGCGCGGACCCGCTGCACCGGCGGCGGCAGGTCGACGTCGGGGTCCATCACCACGATCTCCTCGGCGATGTCCTTGAAGATCACCCGCTCGACCACGCCGTCGTGCAGCACCAGGATGACGTTCTCGCCGTGCGGCATGAAGGCCAGCCGGTGGGCGTAGAAGCTGTGCAGCAGCGGCACCAGGTAGGCGTCGAGGTAGCGGCGCAGCCACTCCTGCGGGGGCAGGCCGGACTCGGCGATCAGGGCGGCGGCGAGGGACCGCCCGTCGCGGTCGGTGTGCAGCAGGGCGGCCATGGTGGCCAGCCGCCGGCCGGGGGCCAGGCCGGGGACCGGGCTCTCCCGCCACAGCGCGGCCAGCATCTTGCGGTACGGCGAGTAACGGTCGGTCGCCGCCTCGTACTGCGGGTGGCGGTAGCCGACGGCAGCCCGTTCCCGGATGATCGTCAGTCCGGTGCCGGCGAGCACCGGGTCGGCGGCGACCAGGTCGACGAGCCAGTCGTTGATCGCCGGGGTGGCCTCCATGTAGGCGGCCGACAGGCCCCGCAGGAAGCCCATGTTCAGCACGGACAGGGCGGTCTTGACGTAGTGCCGGTGCGGGCTGGTGACGTTGAAGAAGGTCCGGATGGACTGCTGCGCCAGGTACTCGTCCGGCGCCTCACCGAGGCAGACCAGGCGCTGCCGGGCCACCTCACCGGCGAAGGTGACCGCGAGCCGGTTCCACCACTGCCAGGGGTGCACCGGGATGAGCAGGTAGTCGTCCGGGTCGACACCGGCGTCGGTCAGGGTGGCGGCGAACCGGGCCAGGGTGTCCGGGCCGAGTTCGGTGCGCAGCAGGGTGGGATAGTCGAGGTCGGCGGCGCTGCTGAAGGTGGCGTGGTCGCGGTGCGCGGCGAGCCAGACCAGCCGGACCGGTCGACCGACCTCGGGGGCGTACACGTGGTATTCGTGCACGCCGAACCCGATCCGGCCGTTGTTGGCCACGAAGCACGGATGCCCCTCGGTCATGCCGGTCTCGATCGCCTGGAAGTCGGCGCGGGCCAGCTCGGCCGCGCCCACCGCCGGCCGGGCCAGCTTGTACGCGGTGCCGGCCAGGGTGGAGGTGATCTCCTCCAGGTAGACCGGGAGCACCTGGTCGCTGAGGCCGAGCGCGCCGCGCAGTTCGAGGCAGAGGTCGACGGCGTCGGGTGGCAGTTCCTCGTCGCCGCGCCGCCGGGTGATGCTGTCGGGGTCGATCCGCCAGTGGTCGAGGGCGAACCGGCGGGCGGTGAAGCGGTAGTCCACCGTGCCGTCGTCGGTGCGCACGACCCACTGCCCGTCGCCGGTGGGCGTGGGCGCGACCAGGCGTTCGTGGGCGAACTCGGCCAGCGCCTTGCCGACCAGCAGCCGGTTGGCGTGGGCCCAGGTGGCGGGGGTCAGGTGGGCCACGGATGCGGCGGGGTTCACGCGGGTACGTCTCCTCGGGTGGCGGCCAGGAACTGGTCGCGGGTGCAGACGCTGAGCAGGGCGTCCTTCTCCGGCTTGCGGATCGGGCCGACGACGGTGAACCCGACGGCAGCGTTGAGGGTGTGCACGGCGGTGTTGCGCACGTCGGGTTCGACCACCACGCGCCGGGTCGCCGGATCGGCGAAGAGCCAGTCCAGGACGGTGGTGATGACGGCCCGGGTGAAGCCGTGCACCGGCTGGTCGGTGGGCGCGCACAGGAAGTGCATGCCGACATCGCCGTCGACCGGCGGGTAGAGGCCGACGAGTTCGGCCCTGGCCGGGTCGTAGCGTTCGGCGAGGAAGGCCGGCTGGCCGCGCCAGAGCCCGAGGTACGCGTCGTGGTGCGGGTGCTCGGCGATCCGGCGGTACTCCCGGGCGACCCCGGCGACGTCGGCGTCCTGCATCAGCCAGAACGCCGACCTCGGGTGGGTCACCCAGCCGTGCAGCAGTTCGGCGTCGGCCTCCGGGTCGAGGGTGCGCAGCGCGAACTCGCCGAGCCCCGGGGCGTGCCGACGGTGCACGATGTCGGTCACGCGGGGGCTCCGGCCGGGACACCGAACTCCTGGAAGGCGATCCGGTCCTCGATCGGGTAGTGCTCGTGGCCGGTCAGCTCCCGGATGATCCAGGAGTTACGGTACGGGCCCATGCCCAGGTCGGGTGAGGTGATGCTGTGGGTGTGGGTGCCGGCGTTCTGCAGGAAGACCCCCCGGCCGGTGTGGTCGATGCTGTAGTTGCGGGCCACGTCGAACCGGCCGTGGGAGTCCCAGCGCAGCCGGTCGCGGATCGGAGTGAGGAACTCCGGCACCCGGTAGGAGTAGCCGGTCGCCAGCACCAGCGCCTCGGTGTCGAGGGTGAGGTCACGCTCCTGCTCGACGTTGCGCAGCCCGAGGGTGTACGTCCCACTGGTCTCGTCGTACCGGGCGCTGGTCAGTTCGGTGTTGGTCAGCAGCCGGGTCGGCACCGGCCCGTGCACCCGGTGGGCGTAGAGCAGGTCGAAGATGTCGTTGATCAGGTCGGCGTTGATCCCCTTGAACAAGCTCTTCTGGGCGCTCTCCAGCCGGTAGCGGGTCGCCTCGGGCAGGGCGTGGAAGTAGTCCACGTAGTCCGGTGAGGTCATCTCCAGGGTGAGCTTGGTGTATTCGAGGGGGAAGAAGCGCGGCGACCGGGTGACCCAGTTGAGCTGGTAGCCGTGGGTGCCGAGGTCGGTGAGCAGGTCGTGGTAGATCTCGGCGGCGCTCTGTCCGCTGCCGACGACCGTGATGCTGCGCTTGGCACGCAACGCCGCCCGGTGCTCCCGGTACCGCGAGTTGTGGATGACCTCGCCGCCGAGGCCCTGACAGGC
Source organism: Micromonospora sp. NPDC051925 (assembly GCF_044548625.1). Taxonomy (NCBI): domain Bacteria; kingdom Bacillati; phylum Actinomycetota; class Actinomycetes; order Micromonosporales; family Micromonosporaceae; genus Micromonospora; species Micromonospora sp. NPDC051925. The sequence goes on from NZ_JBIUCH010000001.1 coordinate 215,916, forward strand.
GTCCGGGATGTGCGGCGGGGTGCCGGTGCCGAGCACCAGGTGCCGGGCCCGGTGGGTGACCCGTTCCTCGCCGACCACGGCGTGCACCACGTACCGCTCGTCGGCGGGGTCGTACTCGACGGCGGTGACCCGGTGGCCGAAGCGCACCGAGGGCAGCTTGGCGGCGGCCCAACGGCAGTAGTCGTTGTACTCGTGGCGCAGCGGGAAGAAGCTCTCCCGGATGTAGAACGGGTAGAGCCGGCCGGATTCCTTCAGGTAGTTGAGGAAGGAGTACGGGGAGGTGGGGTCGGCCAGGGTCACCAGGTCGGCGATGAACGGCGTCTGCAACCGGGTGGAGTCCAGCAGCATGCCGGGGTGCCAGTCGAAGTCGTCGCGGGCTTCGAGGAAGAGGCCGTCGAGGTCGTCGAGCGGCGCGGTCAGGCAGGCCAGGCCCAGGTTGTACGGGCCCAGCCCGACGGCGATGAAGTCGTGGGTCGACACAGGGGTTTTCTCCAGGCGGGGGGTCAGCCGACGGGGCTGGACAGCTCGGCGGTGGCGCGGGTGCGGGCGTACCAGCTGGCGTGCTCGGCGATCAGGTCGAGCACGTGGGCGATGTCGTCGAGGGTGGTCTCGGGGTTGAGCAGGGTGAGCTTGAGGTGGTGGGCACCGTCCACCTTGGTGCCGGCGACGAGGGCGGCACCGGAGGCGGCCAGCGCCTCGCGGGCGTACAGGTTGGCGTCGTCGACGACGTCGCGGCCGGCACCGGGGGGCAGGTAGCGGAACACCACAGTGCTCAGCTGTGAGCGGGTCACCACCTCGAAGCGGGGGTCGTCGGCGAGCAGCCGCCAGGCGGCGGTGGCGAGGTCGACCACCTCGTCGAAGAGCGCGCCGACCGCGTCCGGGCCCATGATCCGCAGGGTGAGCCAGAGCTTGAGGGCGTCGAAGCGGCGGGTGGTCTGCAGGCTCTTGTCGACCTGGTTGGGGATGCGCCGTTCGACCATCCGGGCCGGGTTGAGGTAGTCGGCGTGCCAGGTGGCGTGGCGCAGCACCCGCCGGTCGCGGACGACCAGGGCGCTGGAGCTGACCGGCTGGAAGAACGACTTGTGGTAGTCGACGGTGACCGAGTCGGCCCGTTCGATGCCGGCGAGCAGGTGCCGCCGGGTGGGCGAGACCAGCAGCCCGCAGCCGTAGGCGGCGTCGACGTGCAGCCAGACCCCGGCGGCGGTGCAGATCTCGGCGATCCGCTCCAGCGGGTCGATGGTGCCGAAGTCGGTGGTGCCGGCGGTGGCGACCACGGCCATCACGGTCTGGCCGTCGCGTCGGCACCGGTCGATGGTCTCGGCCAGCTCGTCGGTACGCATCCGCCGGCCGGCGTCGGTGGCGATGGTGAGCACCGCGTCGGCACCGAGGCCGAGCAGCTTGGCGGCTTTCTGGACGCTGAAGTGGCCGGCGGTGGAGGTGATGATCCGGAGCCGGGACAGCACCTCGGGGCGGCTGGGCCGGTCGGTGCCGCCGCCGACGATGTCGGCGTACGCCTCCTCCCGGGCCAGCAGCAGCGCCTGCAGGTTGGACTGGGTGCCGCCGCTGGTGAAGACGCCGTCGGCGACCGGCCCGAAGCCGATCCGCTCGGCGGTCCAGTCGACCAGCCGGCGTTCGATCAGGGTGCCCCCGGCGCTCTGGTCCCAGGTGTCCAGGGAGGAGTTCACCGCGCTGAGCACCGCTTCGCCGAGCAGGGCGGGGATGACCACCGGACAGTTGAGGTGGGCCAGGTAGCGGGGGTGGTGGAAGTAGACCGCGTCGCGCAGGTACACGTCGTGCAGTTCGTCGAGGGCGGCCCCGGTGTCGCCCAGCGGGCGGTCCAGGTCGATGCCGGCGACCCGGGGAGCCAGCGCGTCCGGGCTGATTCCGGTGCACGGCCGGTCGGCGTCGGCCACCCGCGCCGCCACCCGGGCGACTCCCTCGGTGACGACCCGGCGGTAGTCCTCGACGGAGCCGGCGGTGAACAGGTGGGCGCGGGGCGGGGTGGGACGCGTCCCGGTCACGGGGGCCTCGACGGTGGATCCGGGCAGGCTCATGGGCAGTCCTCGACGGTCGGTGGCGGGCGCGCGGGGCAGTGGGCGTCGCAGGTCCTCCGGCGACCCAGTTGATCTCGCAGGTTAGGGTATCCTAACCTAACTCCTTGTCAATTCCGACACCCCGGGGCGAACGGATCAGCCGGATGCGGGGATCGGCTCGGCCGCCGGCTCGGATAGCCGTACCGGCGTGGCCCGGAACCGGCGCTGGTGCCCCAGCCCCACCAGGACACCGAGGGCGACCAGCACCACCGAGGCGATCGCGACGGCGGAATAGCCGACCCGGTCGGCCGCGGCCAGTCCGAGCGAGGCCGCCAGGAACGAACAGATCAGCCCGAACGACGACAGCACGGTGAAGTCCGTGCCCCCGGTGCCGGGCCGCGAGTAGTCCATGTTGACCACGTAGAGCACCACGTTGGCGACGGTGTACGCGGCCATGAAGCAGCACAGCGCCACCACCGTCGTCCCCAGCGGCGCCCGCCCGTTCATCAGCGGCAGCAGCAGTCCCGTGGAGACCGCGAGGGCCGCGCCCCCGACGACGAGCACCCGTCCCCGGCCGAACCGGTCGACACCGGCCCCGGCGAGCAGGCCGGCGACGATCGCCGGCGCGCTGGTCACCACGCCGGTGACCACGCCGATCCGGGCCAGCGACCACCCCGCGTCGACCAGCGCCGGGGTGACCAGGGCATAGGCCGCGCCGGCGCCGGTGTAGACCAGCGGCACCACGCCGAAGGTCCACCAGCGGCAGCCGGGCTGGCCGAACACCGACAACAACGCCCGGTACGCCTGCCCGGCGCGGGCCACCCGCGCGATCCGGGCCGGCTCCCGGAACCGCCACACCACCAGCAGCCCGACGGCGGTCAGCGCGGCCAGCAGCCCGATCGCCGGCACCCAGCCGTACCTGTCGTAGACCAGCACGCACGCGCCGCCACCGAGCAGGTTGCCCAGGTAGCTGGCGGCGACCTGGATGCCGTTGCCGGCCCCCCGGGCACCCTCGGACAGCACCCGGACGGCGACCGCGTCGACGGCGATGTCCTGGGTGGCGGAGAAGAACACGTAGGCGGCGCAGATCGCCACCACCGGGCCGAGCTGTCGGGCCGGGTCGGCGAACGGCAACAGGGCCAGCAGCGCCAGCACCAGACCGGCCTGCAACGGCAGCAGCCAGGACCGGTAGTGGCCGTGCCGGCGGGAGCCGTACCGGTCGAGCAGCGGGGCCCAGAGGAACTTGATCGGCCAGACCAGGCCGACGAACTGGAGCAGGGCCAGGGTGTCCAGCGAGGTGCCGCCGTCGCGCAGGATGGCGGTCAGCCCGACGGTGATGAACCCGATGCCGAGGTACTGGGTGACGTAGAGCGCGGTGAGCGTGCCGAGGCGTCCCTTCACCGGGCGCTCCAGTAGCCCAGCGAGGTGAGCTGCTGCCTGCCCATCCCGAGGGTGCGCCGGACGTGCCGGGTGAGGGCGCGGGTGCTGGCCGCCTCGCCGGCCACCCAGTAGTGGGCGTCCGGCGCGGCCGGCAGTTCGGCGCGTACGGTGTCGAGGAGCTGCTGGCCGTCGTCGCCGCGCGGCACCCAGGTGACCCGCTGGTGGTCCCGGGCGCGGAGGGCGAGCGCCCGCTCCCCGTCGTGGGCGTACTCCAGCCAGACCGTGGCGGGCAGGTCGGCGGCGGCGTCGAGCAGGCTGTTCACCGCCGGCAGCGAGGCGGCGTCGCCGACCAGGTAGAGGTGCCCGGGTGCCGGGTCGGGCAGGGTGAAGGCGCTGCCCTGCATGGTGGCGACGATGGTGTCGCCGACCTGCGCGGCGCTCGCCCAGCGGGCCGCGCAGCCGTCGTGCAGGGCGAACTCGAGGGTGAACCGGCCGGCCGCCGGGTCCGGGTCGACCAGGGTGTACGCCCGCTGGTGGGGGCGGCCGGCGTCGTCGAACCAGAGCCGGATCCACATGGTGGGGTGCACCTTGCACGCCGCCAGCAGCCCTCCGTCGTCCAGGACCAGGCGTTGGTAGTGCCCGCCGATCGACTCGGTGCTGCGCACGGTCAGCCGGAAGTCCCGGCCGCCCATGGCCTTGAGCACCAGGGCCTCCCAGTTCCGCTTCACACGCCCTCCAGGTAAGGTCCGCCTAAGTTAGGCGAGGGTAACTTAAGCGAGGAGTCCTGTGGAGAGTGGGACCGGCAAGCCGCCGGGCGGCCGTCCGGCGACCGGCGTGCACCGCGACCGGTGGGGCGTACCGCACCTGTGGGCCGACACCGTCGATGAGCTGGCCCGATGGCAGGGCCGGGTGACCGCCACCGACCGGGCCTGGCAGATCGAGGTCGAACGGTGGCGGGCCGAGGGCCGGCTCGCCGCCCACGTCGGCCCCGCCGAGCTGAACTGGGACCGGTTCGCCCGGCGGGCCCGCCTCGACGACACCGCCCGGCGCTGCTTCGACCGGCTCGACCCGGCCACCCGACGCTGGGTCACCGCGTACGCCGACGGGGTCAACGCAGCCCTCCCGGCCGGCGCGGCGGCAGCGCCGGAGTTCGCAGCCACCGGCAGCACGCCCGGCCGGTGGCAGCCCTGGTCGCCGCTGGGCGTCTTCCTCGTCCAGCACATCCTGTTCGGCACCTTCCCGCAGAAGCTGTGGCACGCCCACGTCGCCGCCACCCTCGGCCCGGCCGCCCGCGACCTGTTCGCCGTCGAGGGGCCCGGCGGCTCCGGCAGCAACGCCTGGGCGCTGCCCGCCGACCCGGCGACCGGTCGGGCGCCGATCATCGCCGGTGACCCGCACCGGCTGCTCGAACTGCCCGGCATCTACCAGCAGATCCGGCTGGCCTGCCCCGAGTTCGACGTGGTCGGCCTGGCCTTCCCCGGAGTCCCGGGACTGCCGCACTTCGGGCACGCCGGCGAGGTCGCCTGGGCGGTCACCAACGCGATGGCCGACTACCAGGACCTCTACCGCGAGCAGCTACGCCGCGACGGCGACCACCTGCTGGTCCGCGACGCCGACGGCTGGGTGCCGGCCCACCGGCACGTCGAACGGATCGAGGTACGCGGCGGCGCGGCGGAGACCGTCGAGGTGGTCGAGACCCCGCGCGGCCCGGTGATCGACCACGACCGGCACACCGGTGAGGCGATCAGCCTGCGTACCCCGGCCCGGGTGGAGGAGAGCCTCGGCTTCGACGCGCTGCTGCCGCTGCTGCGCGCCCGTACCGTCGACGACGTCGCCGACGCGCTGCGCGGCTGGGTCGAGCCGGTCAACAGCGTGCTCGTCGCCGACCGGCACGGCGCGGTCCACCAACTCGTCGCCGGCCTGGTGCCGTACCGCGACGACCGGTGCCGACGGGAACCGGTGCCCGGCTGGGACCTCCGCTACCGGTGGCACGGCGACTACGCCGCCCCCAAGCCCGTCGCGGTCGCCGGACCGGCGGTCTGCGCCAACGACCGGCGCGACGACGTGGCCGCCCTCGGTGTCGACTTCGCCCCGCCGCACCGGGCCCGCCGGATCCGCGAACTGCTCGCCGAGGGCGTCGCCGCGCCGGACGTACACATGGACACCCGGCGACCGGCGACCACCCTGCGCGCCCTGCTCGACCGGCTCGACCCGGAGTCGCTCAGCGGGCCGGCCGGGCGGCTGCGCGACCGGCTGACCGGCTGGGACGGCCGGATGGACGCCGACAGTGTCGACGCCGGGGCGTTCGCCGCCTGGCGGGCCGCGCTGGTCCGCCGGCTGTCCGCGCACCCCGCCCTGGGCCCGCTGCACACCCCCGGGGGGTTCGACCCGCTCTTCGCCCCGTGGACCGACCCGGTGGCCCGGACCGGACACGCCGTGGACGGGGTGGTCGCCGGGCTGCACCGCCTCGGCGGCGAGGTCGAACCGGTCGCCGCCGCCGCGCTGGAGGAGGTCGCGGCCGGCGACCCGCCCGACGCCTGGGGACGCCGGCACCTGCTGCACCCGCTGCACCTCGGGGTGTCCGAGGCGGTCACGACCCGGGTGGCCGCGATGCGCGACGACACCACGCTCGGTGGCGACTCCGACTGTGTGCTCGCCACCTCCAGCCTGCCCGGGGTCTCCGACGCGTGCTGGCGTGGGCCGGTCGCCCGGTACGTGTGGGACCTGACCGACCGGGCGGCGAGCCGCTGGATCGTCCCCTTCGGCGTATCCGGACGCCCCGACGACCCACACTTCGCCGACCAGCTGCCGCTCTGGGCCGACGGTGCGCTGATCCCCCTGGGCACCGACTGGCGAGACCTGACCCGATCACCCCGAGACGAGGACCCCGTGACCTACCAGGAGAAGATCCCCGGCTTCGGTGAGCTGACCCTCACCGTGGTCGACCCGGCCGCCCACGCCACGCTGCTGCACGGCTGGGTGACCGAGCCCCGCGCGTCGTTCTGGGGCATGGGGTCGTACACCGTCGAGGAGGTGCGCGAGATCTACACGTACGTCGACGGGCTGAGCACCCACCACGCGTACCTGATCGGGCTGGACGGGACGCCGGTGGGCCTGTTCCAGAGCTACCAGCCGGAGGCCGACCCGGTCGGCGAACGCTACCGGGTCCGGCCCGGAGACATCGGCATGCACCTGCTGCTCGCCCCCGGGCGTCGGCCGCCGCGCGGGCTCACCGACGCGGTCGGCCCGGCGCTGGCCCGGTTCCTGTTCCGCGACCCCACCCGGCTGCGGATCGTGGTCGAGCCCGACGTCCGTAACCGGTTCGCGCTGCGTCGGCTCGAACGGGAGGGCTTCACCTTCGCCGAGGAGATCGACATGCCCGACAAGCGGGCCCAACTGGCCTTCCTCACCCGGGAGGGGTTCGCGGCGAACCACCCGGCCCCGGTCTGAACTGGCACGTCCGCCGCGCGGGCGCACCCACGAGCCGATCCCGTCGTGGCGGAGGGCATCGCCCGGGTGCACCGACGCGCGTTCCCGAGCACGGTCGTCGAGGCGTTCGCCAGCAAGTACGGCGGTTGGGACGCCAGCAGGCAGGTCAGGCCGGAGAGCGACCGGGTGCTGCTGGAGATCCCCGTCCGACGGTGGCTGCTCGCCGGTGGAGGCGGGCACGCTACTCGTTGACGAGCTGCTCCCGAAGAATGTCTGCGTGCCCACAGTGCTGGGCGAGCTCGCGCAGCACGTGGAGATACACCCACCGCAGCGGAAGGGGGCCCCGCCGGTTGCCGTGCAGGATGTCGTCCAGACCCAGGGACGACGTGGCGCGGCGGGACGCTTCGCAGGCCGCCCGGTGGGCGTGCCGGACGCTGGCGATCGTGTCGTCGTCGTCGAGGAGGAACGAGTCCTCCGACTTTGCCGGGAGGCCGAGTTCCACGCGTGACCGGCAGGTGACGGCTTCGTCGAACCAGACCTTCTCCACGAAGGTCGCGTGCTTCACCAGACCCAGCAGCGTGGTCCGGGAGGCCACCAACGACCGGCGCGCCTGTTCCTCGGTCAGCCCGTCGAGGCAGCCGTTGAGCGCGCTGCGGTGCTCGTCGATGAACGCCTCGAACTGGGCCTGGGCCGGTTGTGCGACGACCTGGTCGGCGAAGGTGGGCGGGTAGGAGGTCATGGGAGGGAGCATTCCAGAGCATCGCCTGGGAGCAACCCGCGGACGCCGGCACGAGCCTGGCGCGGGTGCTGACCCACCCACCGCGCACGTTCGCCACCTGGGCGTACGACCATCGCGACGCCTTCGACGGCTGACGTGGGACGGTCCGTCCCCCGCCTTCTTCTGTCGTACCCGTGGGCCATGATCTTGTGGTCACGGCGACGCCGGCACCGGTCGGCGGCCGCCATCAACCATGGGCGACGCCGGTGTTACGGCGGGTGGGAGGACGTGCGGTGACGGACGCTGACGGGGCCGCGTGGCGGCGGCGGAGCGTGCTGGCGGTGGTGCCGCCCGCCCGGCCCCGCAAGCTGGCCAAGGTGCCCTTCGTCGAGCTGGCAGACGGGCGGTTGCAGGGGGTGGTGTCCAGCGGGTCGGACATCGAACGGGTCTACGTCTCGTCGGTGACCGCCGGCACCCACGCCTACCACTGCAGCACCAACAACAACCGGCCCTGCGGCGGGTTGCGGGGCGCGCCCTGCAAACACCTGGAGGCCCTCGCCGACGAGGCCGTGCTCCAGTACGGCGTCGACCAGGTCGCCCGCTACCTGCGGGTCGACGCCGGTGAGGGGACGCAGACCGGGGTCGAGCTGCTGTCCCGGCTGGACGCCCGGCACGAGCCGACCTCGGCCGCGGTGGTGTTCAGCCGGTTCCTGCGCCACCTGGCCTACCTCGAACTCCCGGACAGCACCACCGCGCTGCCCGAGCTGCACTGGTTCCCGTCCACCGGGGCAGGTCGCTGATGCTGGGCACGCAGCTGGCGCAGCTGCGCGACAACGACCCCACCGGGCTGGCCGACGCCGACGGCATGGTCGCCGGATTCGACGAGGCCCTGCTCCGTGGCTTCGCCCGGGTCGGCGAGGAGGACGCCGCCGCGTTGACGGCACTGGCCGGCGCGGTCGCCGGCACGCCGCTCGGCGACCGGGTGGCCGAGGCGGTGGGTAAGGTGACCGCCGGTCCGGTAGGCCAGGAGCACCTGGCCGCGCTGGCCGGAGCGCGGGCCGCGCTGCTCGGCGCGGCCCACGACGCCCTGCTCGACCAGTTCGACACCGCCCTCGGGCGGGACCGGGCCCCGTGGACGCCGCCGGCCGGCGGGCCGGTCGACGGCTCCCCCGCCCGTGCCGCGGCCCGGTCCTGGCTGCACGAGACGGCCCTCGCCGGGTGGCGCGGCGTCGACCACGAACTGCTCTCCGCCGTCGGTACGCCGGTCGAGGCGGCCCTGGCCGAGCCGGGGTCGCGCCGGCTGGCGGTGCTGCTCGACGGGCTCGCCGCCGAGCTGCGGGCCGGGCTGCCGGTGGCCACCATGCCGCGGGTGCCGGTGCGCCGCTGGGCGGACCTGTGGTCCCGGGGCGTGCTGCTCGCCCAGGACGGGCCGGCCACCACGGCCGACACCGCACGGGTCACCGGGCGGCTGCTGCCGCTCGGGGTGGACGTCCACGAGCACGACACCGCCGTCCAGGTGCAACTGCACGCGATCCTCGAACCGGCCGACGGTGGGACGCCCCGGCTGGTCCGGGTCGCGGTGGGCGCGGCCAAGGTCGCCACGATCGGCGGGCCGGCGGTGTGGCGGCTGTTGTCGGCGTACCCCGTCCTGCTCACCGCGATCGCGCAGCGACGGGCGCTGACCGTCACCGACCTGCCGTCGCACGGTGCCGACCTGCACTGGGTCGACGGGCAGGCGCAGGCGGGCGAGCCCGCCGACCCGTTCGCCACGGCCCGGGTGCTGCTCGGCACGGCGACGGCGACGGCCACCCCGCCGCTGGACCGGCACCCGGCGGTGATCGCCGAGCCGGTGCTGCTCGAGGGCTACACCGTGCGGAAGACCGACGACGGGCTGACCGTCGACCTCGACGGCCACCAGCTCGCGGTCACCGTCGACCGGCTGCCGGCGGGCGGGCCGCTCACTCCCGCGCTGGTCGCCGCCGCGTCGTCCTGCCTGGGCCTGGCCCGCTGGGACGACGGTCGGTGGCTGGTGCAGCCGCTGGCGGTGCAGGCCACCGTCAAACGCCGGCCGGTGGAGGCGCACAACGGCGACTGGGCCGACGGGGTGACCGACCCGAAGGTGGCGAAGGCCGAGGCCAGGGCGGGCGACGCCGTGGCCGTGCTGCGCGAACGCGCGGGACGGTTGCTGCGCCGATGACCGGACCCACACCGACGAGTGACGCCGTGCCGACGAGCGATGCCGTGAACCCCGGCGACCTCGCCGCCGCCAACCGCCGGCAGGTGCTCTACTGGCGGCTGCTGGGCCGGCTCTTCGACCCCGACGAGCAGCCCACGCTGGAAGCGGCGAGCGTGGCCGTGGTCGACGACCTCGGCCTGCCCGCCACGCTGCTGGACCCGACCGTCTCGGTGGACACCGTGGTGCAGCGCTTCCCCGCGCTCGCCGACGAACTACGCGGCCTGCTCACCCCTTCCGCCGACGCCGCCGACGTCCCCGCCCCCGGCGGTCCCGCCGCTACCGGTGACGACGGCGGGACCGGCGACGACGGCGGGACCGCGCCGGCCGTCACCGACGGTGACAGCCCGGACGACGGTGACGTCCGGGCGCACCGGCCCGGCGAGGCCGAGGTACGCCGGGCCGCGCTGGTGTCGAAGCTGCTGCTCAACGTCTTCGGCACCGGGTCCGGGCCGGTCAGCGCCGGCCAGTTGGCCCGCTGGCAGTCCGATGCCGGCTGGTTCGAACAGGCGCTCGGCTGCACCCCGGGTGAGCTGCGCCGGCAGGGCGGCAGCGGGCTGGGCGGCACCCTCGCCGGCCTGGAGGGCGACCTGGTCCGCCGGATGCACCTGCGGGAGGTGCTGGCCGACCCGAAGCTGGCCAGCCAGCTCACCCCCAGCATGTCGCTGATCGAGCAACTGCTGCGGGACAAGGCGAACCTGTCCGGGGTGGCGCTGGCCAACGCCAAGGCACTGATCCGGCGGTTCGTCGACGAGGTCGCCGAGGTGCTGCGGACCCAGGTCGAGCAGACCAGCGTCGGCACGATCGACCGGTCGGTGCCACCGAAGCGGGTGTTCCGCAACCTCGACCTGGACCGCACCATCTGGCAGAACCTCACCAACTGGAGTCCGGAGGACGAGCGCCTCTACGTCGACCGGCTCTACTACCGCCAGACCGCCCGCAAGACCACCCCGTCCCGGCTGATCGTGGTGGTGGACCAGTCCGGGTCGATGGTCGACTCGATGGTCAACTGCACCATCCTCGCGTCGATCTTCGCCGGGCTGCCCAAGGTGGACGTACACCTGATCGCGTACGACACCCGGGCGTTGGACCTGACCCCGTGGGTGCACGACCCGTTCGAGGTGCTGCTGCGGACCAAACTCGGCGGCGGCAACGACGGGCCGCTGGCGATGGCGATGGCCCGCCCGAAGATCGTCGAGCCGCGCAACACGGTGCTGGTGTGGATCTCGGACTTCTACGAGTTCGACCGCTCCCAACCGTTGTTCGACGGCATCGAGGCGGTGCACCGCTCCGGGGTGCGGTTCATCCCGGTCGGCTCGGTCAGCAGCTCCGGCCAGCAGAGCGTCAACCCCTGGTTCCGGCAACGCCTCAAGGACCTGGGCACCCCGGTCATCTCCGGCCACATCCGCAAACTCGTCTTCGAGCTCAAGAGCTTCCTCACCTAGGAGAGACACCCCTCATGTCCGAGATGTTGCGTGCCCCCGCCGAGGTCAAGTACGCCGACGAACTCGACTACCTGGAGTCGGTCGACACCGGCCCGAAGCCGTTCTCGTGGCGGCTGAGCCCGCGCATGGTCCGGCTGTTCGTCCTCGGTTCGGAACGGGCCGACGGACTGGAGCGGGAGATCCCGCAGAAGTGGTTCGGCGACCGCAGCTTCGTCGAACGCAGCATCGTGACCCTGGCGTCGGACCGGGGCCTGCTGCTCATCGGCGACCCCGGCACCGGCAAGAGCTGGCTGGCCGAGCTGCTGTCCGCCGCGATCTGCCGCAACTCCACCCTGGTGGTGCAGGGCACCGCCGGCACCACCGAGGACCACATCAAGTACTCGTGGAACGTCTCGATGGTCATCGCCAAGGGGCAGTCCCGCGAGTCGATGATCCCGTCGCCGATCATGACGGCGATGGAGCAGGGCGTCGTCGGCCGCTTCGAGGAGCTGACCCGGTCCACCAGCGACGTGCAGGACGCGCTGATCTCCATCCTGTCGGAGAAGTACGTCTCCATCCCCGAACTGAACGACGACAACATCGTCTTCGCCCAGCCCGGTTTCTCCATCATCGCCACCGCGAACAGCCGGGACCGGGGCGTCAACGACCTGTCGTCGGCGTTGAAGCGCCGGTTCAACTTCGTCCGCATCCCGGTGGTCACCAACAAGCGCAGCGAGGCGGAGATCGTCCGGTTCCGCACCGAGGAACTACTGCGCCGGCACCAGATCGAGCTGGACGTCCCGCCCACCCTGCTGGACATCCTGTTGCAGAGCTTCGCCGACCTGCGGGCCGCCGCCGCGTCGGCGACCAGCGACGACGAGAAGCTGGAGTCGGCGCTGTCCACCGCCGAGCAGATCGGCGTGCTGGAGGACGCCATCCTGCACAGCCAGTTCTTCGGCGACCGGACCCTGCGGGCGGAGACGCTGGCCGGGTCGCTGATGGGGTCGCTGGCCCGGCGCAGCCCGGAGGACCTGGCGATCCTCAACAAGTACCTGCACGGGGTGGTGGAGCCCCGGGCCAAGCAGGACGGCGGCGGCTGGGCGGGCTTCCTCGACGGCGGTCGCCAGGCGATCGCCTCCCTGTCGTGAGCACCCCCACCACCGGCTCGGCCATCGACACCGGCCCCGGCGGGCCGGCCGGGCCGGCGGCCGGCGTCGACCCGACGGTCGGCGCTGCCGGCGACGTCGCCGCCGGGCCGTTCGGGGCGTTGCGGGACCAGCTCACCGACGCGGCGGCCACGTTCGCCGGCTCCGCCGACGCGCTGGCCGGCATCCTCGCCGGCATCGTCGACGACGTCGACCGGGCGCTGGGCGAGCGGTTGGAGATCTTCCCGGTCTGTCACCACTCGCCGGCCTCGGCGCTGGCGATGGTACGCCGGCTGCGCGCCAAGCAGCCCAAGGTGATCTACCTGGAGTTGTGCGAGGATCTCCAGCCGCTCCTGGGTGAGCTGCGCAACTGCCGGCTGCCGGTGGCGGTGCAGGCGTTCGCCTCCGAGCTGGACGGCTTCCCCGCCGAGTGGGGTCCACTCAGCGTGGTCGCGCCGGTCACCGAGGCGTCCGCGGAGTACCAGGCGATCGCGTACGCGCTGGAGACACCGGGCGTGGAGCTGGTGCTGGTGGACCGCTCCACCGACCACGTCTTCCAGTGGTCGCCGCGCGACGACGCCCCGCCGGAGCAGAAGGCCGAGCCGGAGCAGGTCGCCGGGACGGATGCCGGCGCGGGTGAGCAGGCGGCGTTGCACGGTGACGCGGTCGGCGTGGAGATCGGCGACCTGCGGCCCCGGTTCGCCGAGCTGGAGGCGTACCTGCTGCACCACGGCAAGGTGCGGCACTGGTCGGAGTGGTGGGACCAGTACGTCGAGCGTCCGCTCACCGGTGCCGACCACGACACCTACCGGCAGGTGATGGTGCTGATCGGCAGCCTGTTCCGCCGGCTGCGCCCGGCCGGGTCGGACCGCACCGAGCGCGACGAGGACCGCGAGCGCTACATGTGGACCCGGATGCGGGAGCACCTGGCCGCGTCCGGGGCGGACCCGGCGGACTGCCTCTACGTGTGCGGCGCGTTCCACGCCGCCAGCCGGGTCGCGCAGTTCGGCCTGGACTCCCCCGCACCGGACTTCGAGATCACCCCGCGCACCGCGACCCGCTGGCGGTACGGGCTGATCCCGTCGAGCCACTCGGCCATCGAGGCGCAGTTCGGCCTCGCCCCGGGCTCGGTGTCGATCGCTGCCGCCACCTGGACCAAGGCGGTGAGCGGGTCGGGTCTGACCCCGTACCGGCTCGACGGTCAACGGGGTGGGAAGACCCGGGGCCGGCGCAAGGCCGCCGCGGCGGTGACCACCCCGGCCGGGCCGGTCGCCGACCGGCTCACCGGGTTCCTCGCCGCACCGCCGCCCCTGGACGGGCTGGACGAGGCGGAGCTGCGCGGCTGGTGCGTCGACATCGTCCGGTTGGCCCGCCGCAACGGCTACCTGGCCAGCACCGCCGACGCGATCGCGGTGTTCGAAACCTCGATCCTGCTGGCCGGGTTGCGTAACCGGGCCCGCCCGACCCCGTACGACTTCTCCGACGCGGCGGTGACCTGCATCGAGAAGGATGTGGTGCCGGGCCGGCGGGACGTCCGGCGGCTCTGCGAGATCCTGCTCGGCGGTGACCGGATCGGGCAGGTCGGCTACGACGCCCTGCCGCCGCTGGCCCGCGACGTGCTCGACCGGCTCCAGCCGCTCGGCCTGGACCTGGAGAAACGCACCATCGGGCGGGCCCTGCTGGATCTGCACGCCCACCCCGAGCTGGCCGGCTGCTCGGATCTGCTCTGGATGCTGCGGCACCTGCTCCCGCCGGACGCGGTCCGGCCGATCATGGGTGAGCGCCGACTCGGGCACCGGTCGATCCAGGAGAGCTGGGACCTGGCACTGGGTCGCCACCAGCGGGCCCTGATCGAGCTGGGCTACGAGGGGGTGACCGTCGAGCAGGTGCTGGAGCAGCGGCTACGCCGGGCGGTGCGCGGCCCCGACGCGACCGCCGCCGGTGCGCTCGCCGCCGTCGAGGACGCCATCTGCCTGCTGGGCAGCCCCCGGCTGGTGGACGAGCTGGGCGCGCGGGCGGTCGAGCTGCTGGCGACCGAGCGCACCGTCGACGACGCGCCGGACGTGCTGCGCCGCATCCGGCGGCTGCTGGCCCACCACCGGGCCACCGCACCGGCCCTGCCGGCCTGGTGCGAGGCGTTCGTGACCGCCGGGTACGCGCACTACTGCACCCTGCTGCCCACCGCCTTCGTCGAGGACGAGACCGGGGTCCGGCAGGTCGGCGCGATGCTGGGCTTCCTGTTCAGCATGGAGAGCCTGGCGCTCTCCCTGGGCTGCGACCGCGCCCAGCTCGAACTCGCGGTGGCCCAGTCCCACCCGGAGACGCCGGCCAAGATCGCCCTGCTCTGGGCGGCCCGGCACCAGCTCGGCCTGCTGCCCCTGGTCGAGCTGCGGGGCCGCTGCGCCGAGTTGCTGGCCAACCCGCTGGTGGTGCCGGCCTTCCCGCAGTACCTCTCCGGTTTCGTGCACGCGCTGGAGCCGGTGCCGGCGCTCGCGCCGTTCGTGGTGGAGACGATGTCCACCGCGTTCGCGCAGCTACCCGACCCGGTCCTGCTGCCCTGGCTGCCCACCCTGATCACCACCCTGCGCCAGCACGGGCCGGAGCTGGTGCCGATGCTGGTACGGGAGGCGGCACGCACCTTCCCGGGGACGCTGCCCGCGCTGGACGCCTGGGTGCCGCCGTGGCTGGCCCCGGCCGCCACGCCCACGCCGACGGCGCTACCGGCCGGGCCGGTGGGGCAGGTGCACACCCTGCTCGCCGCGCATCCGGCGGCGGTCGACGCGGTCGCCACGCTGCTCGGCTGCGACGGCGGCTGGTCGGAGCTGCCCGCTGCCCCGGCGGGTTCGGCAGTGCCGGCGCTGCTGGCCGCGCACCCGGCCACCGTGGAGGCGGTCGCCGCCCTGCTCGGCGGGGAGTGACCGGGACGCACGACGGTCGGCGCGGGCAATGGTCCCGGGTGCGGCACAACCGCACCCGGGACCATTTGCTCAGGAGTCGAACCTGCCGGTCTTGATGCCCTCGATGAAGCCGCCCCACTGGCCCGCGCCGAACGTCAGCGCCGGCCCCTGCCGGTCCTTGCTGTCCCGGACCATGACGACCTGGGGCGGCGTGGCGACCTCCACGCAGTTTCCGCCTCCGTTGCTACGGGTGGACTTCTTCCAGGTGACCGGGGTCATGTCTGTTCCTCCACGGTCGATGCCATCAGCCTGCGGTGCAGCCCCGGAACACCGCAGCGGCACAAGGCCCGTCAGCCTGGCGTGTCGTCCTCGGTGGGTCGTGGCTGGCGGTATTCCCTGATCCACTGCTCGACGTCCGTCGCCAACCACACCTTCATGCCACGAAGCTCCTGGTAAGGCTTCGGAAAGGTCGGATACCGGGCGAGCTGTTGGAACCGCTGACGCGAGACGTTGAGGCGCTGGGCAATCTCGTACGGCCCCATGAGCTGCCCCGGCCCTCGGTCCATGCCGTGAACGTAGATAGCCAGCCGATAGTCTGATGGATATTCGGCTGGAACTGCGCGGACTGCACGCTCCCGTGGCCCTGTTCCACTCGGCGGCAGGAACTGCGGGCGGAGTTCGACGGCGCTCACGTGTCACTCATGATCTACCTGGCTTCGTACCTCACCCGGGCTGCCGAGGATCTGACCAGGGTGCAGGCGGGCGTGTTGTACCAGCGGTTCGTCGGGTGAGCCAGGTGACCACACCCCGCTCCGGTGACCTGCTCCAGGTGACCCGGGCGGCCAGCGTGCAGTTCGTCAAACCGATCATGTTCCGGGTGATCCGGGTGCTCGACTGGCCCACGTACGACGGTTGGCTCTGGCTCGACGGCTACCAGCTCGACGCCCGGGGCGACGCCGTCGCGCGTCGGTCGATCTTCGTACAGCCGGCGGGGTTGGTGATCGCACGGCGAACCGCCCCGGCACCCGCGGTCCGGCCGGTGCCCACCCGCGGCCCTCGCGGTCGTCGCTGATCCGCCGGTACGTCGTCGCACGTCGGGGCAGGATCGGGTGCCTTTATCGCGTAACGCGACGGGACGCCCACCCTCGGACGCGGGCCGGCGGCAGGCCCTCGGCTGGCCGGGCGGCGTTCACGCCGCCCCCGACCGCCGTGCAACGGCTGTTCACCGCCCTCTCCCAGGCTTCGTGATCGACACGGTTACCACCGGATCGAGCGGAAGGCTCCGCAGTGCAGGACAGGGAATCTGAGGACGCCGGGGGCGGTCAGCTGTCGCGCCGCCAACTGGTGAAATACGCGGGCGTCGGCGCGACGCTCGCCGCCGCCGGCCCGTTCGTGGGCATCGAGGCGGCCCACGCCGACCCGGACCGCCAGGACCAGGCGAAGACCGCCTCGGGTCGGCCCGACAACCGGATCTGGCGGGCCGGTGACCACCACATCCACTCCGAGTACAGCGGCGACTTCGACACCACGACGAATCCGCCGACGTTCCACAAGGGTGCCGACGCGGTCTACCCGATCGTCACCAACGCGATCATGGCGAAGCACTTCGGGCTGACCTGGGCGATGTGCACCGACCACGGCGGGCCGACGCACTCGAAGGTGAACGTGGAGCAGGCGTACCCGGACCTGCTGCGGTCGCGTCGGCTGGTGCCCGAGGTGTTGCAGTTCTGGGGGATGGAGTTCGACGCCCCGGCGATGGACCACCACACCCTGATGATCCCGCGGCACGCCGACGAGGCGAAGCAGCTCTTCGAGCTGGAGAGCCGGTTCGCCAAGCGGGACGCGTTCCCGACCGACCCGGGCCGGGACACCGAGGCCAAGATGGTGGAGTTCCTCAAGGTGGCCCGGGGCATGTCGCCCAAGCCGCTGGTGATCGCCCACCACACCTCCCGCTCGGCGACCGGACTCGGGGTGTACGGGCAGGACTCCCCGCACGAGTTCCGCAACGGCAACGACGCGGCCCCGGACGTGTACGTCGGCTTCGAGGGCGCCCCGGGGCACCAGGCGGGCCCGCTCAACGGCGGGGCGCGCGGCGGCTACGGCAACCACCCCACCTACGGCGGCTACGACCAGGCGACCGCCCGGGTCGGTGGGCTGTGGGACTCGTTGCTCGGTGAGGGGCGGCGCTGGTGGATCACCGCGACCTCCGACTCGCACGTGCACTGGTCCCGGGGTGGCTCGGACTTCTGGCCGGGTGAGTACAGCAAGACCTACGTGCTGGCCCGCCAGGAGTACAGCGACATCATGAACGGCCTGCGCCACGGACGGATCTGGGTCACCACCGGTGATCTGATCACCCGCCTCGACGTCACGGCCAGCAGCCAGGGACGCTCGGCCGAGATGGGCGAGACCATCACGGTCAACCGCCGCAACCGCACCGACGTGGACATCGAGATCAAGTTCCGGCCGCCGGCCGGGACGAACGCCAACGGGGACCGCCCGCAGGTCCGCCGGGTGGACCTGATCGTCGGCCGGATCACCGGCCCGAGCACCGACCGGGACGCCGACACCAATCCCACCACCGCCGTGGTCGCCCGGTTCGGTCCGCGCGACTGGCGTCAGCAGGGCACCAACTACGTCATCCGGCACACCCTGCGCAACGTCGAGACCGACAGCTACGTCCGGGTACGCGGCACCAGCACCGACGAGGCCGAGCCGCTCGCCGACGGGCTGGAGAGCCCGTGGGACGACCTGTGGTTCTACTCCAACCCGGTGTTCGTCCAGGTGCGCTGACCGACCGGCCTGCTCCGCCGGCACCGTTGCCAGCGGTGCCGGCGGACCCGGCCGGTCCGCGCGTCGCCGCGCCGAGGCGTGGGTACGGCCGGACCGCGACCACCGCGCCGACAGATAGGGCAAATCCATAGTGGATCGCCAGCTCGTCGCAGATCGCCCGGGTTCCGCCTGGTGCGCCGCAAGTGGCAGATCGCGTACGGCCACCCGATTGTGAATCTTGACCGCCTGAAAGCGCAGGTCATACGCTCCGGGCACCCTTGATTCATTTCCCGGGAAGGGAAACTGGACACCTCATGCGACCTGCGGACATCCGATCCACATTGCTTTCCCCCAGGCGGCTGGCGAGCGCCACCGCAATCGTACTACTGGCCGGAATGACGCCCCTACTGGCCGGCCCGTCGGCCGCCGCCGCGCCCCCGACAACCTGTAGTACCGATCCGACCGACCGACTGGCCTCGGTGCCCAGCCCGGAGAGCTTCCTCGGCTTCCCGCTCGGCACCGGTCAGGAACGGGTGGTCACCAACGAGGAGGTCCGGGGCTACCTCACCGCCGTGGACACCGCCTCGAAGCGGGTCGTCACCGGCACCATGGCCACCAGTGCGCTCGGCCAACCGCTGCCGTACGCGATCGTGTCGAACGAGCGCAACGTCCGGCCGGCGGTGCTCAAGGGCATCGCCGAGGACGTCCGTTCGCTGCGTGACCCCCGGCTGGTCGGCCAGCAGCAGGCCGGTGAGATCGCCGAGGCGGCACCGGCCATCGTCTGGGTGACCGCCAACGTGCACGGCGGGGAGAAGAGCGGCACCGACGCCGCCCTCAAGACGCTGTACGAGCTGGCCGCCGGGCTGTCCTGCGAGGTGCAGCAGCGCAACGACAACCTGATCACGATCATCGTGCCGACGCAGAACCCGGACGGCCGCGACGCCAGCCGCCGGCAGAACGAGTACGGGTTCGACATGAACCGGGACTGGTTCGCCCGTACCCAGCAGGAGACCGACGGCAAGCTCGAACTGATGCGGAAGTACCCGCCGCAGGTCTACATCGACGCGCACGAGATGGGCGGCCGGCAGTACTTCTTCCCGCCCAACGCCGACCCGATCCACCACGAGATCTCCGGCGAGGCGGTCGACTGGATCAACCGGATCGGCGAGGCCAACAAGGCCGGATTCGGCTACCACGGCGCCTGCGGTGGCGCGGTGACCACCGAGTGCTACTTCAACTACTCCACGTACGACCTGTTCTTCATGGGGTACGGCGACACGGTGCCGGCCGCCGGCTTCGGGGCCGCCGGGATGACCTTCGAGAAGGGCAGCTCGTCGGCGGTCGCCGACCGGGTGCAGCAGCAGTTCCACACCCAGTGGTCGACCCTCGGCTGGGCCGCGACGCACAAGCGTGAGGTGCTCAACGGCTGGTTCAAGATCTGGAAGGACGCGCTCGCCCAGGGGCGGGCCGGCACGCTGGAGCCCAACGAGGTGGTCCAGCCGACCAACACCGTCCAGTTCCCGGTGCCGGACCAGACCATCCGGTCCTACTTCCTGCTGCCCGATCGGCAGCTCGCCGACGCCCGCCAGTTGGTCGAGCGGCTGCGCCGGATGGACGTGGAGGTCTACCAGGTCAAGAAGGCCGTCAAGCTGCCCAGCGCGAAGCTCTTCGGTGGACGGTCGGCGACCAACCTGACCGTGCCCGTCGGGTCGTACTGGATTCCGATGAACCAGCCGCAGAAGCACTGGATCCAGGCGATCATGGGTGAGGACCCGTACACGCCGTTCCCGTACTTCTACGACGTGTCGTCGTGGAGCAACCCGCTGCTGATGGGCGTGAACGCCGTCTACACCGGGGCCGACGTGAAGCCCAACGCGGAGCTGATCGACAAGATCCAGAACACCGGTGGCGGCAAGATCCTGGCCGCACCGCCGCTGAAGGGCTCCCACACCTACGACCTGGACTCCGCCGCCGCGGCCGAGTTCACCTTCACCCTGCTCGGCCAGGGCGTCAACCTGGTCCGTGACCTGGACAGCGGGGAGGTGGGGATGCCGGCCGGGGCGCTGACGCCGGAGCTGAACACGACGGCCAAGAAGCTCGGCGTCACCCTCACCCCGTACACCACGGCGGCCGTCGGCACCCCGATCAGCCGGCCGGACGTCGGGCTGTTCGCGGGCACCGGCATCTCCACCACCTCCGGTTCGTACGGCGAGGCCCGGTACGTGCTGGGCAAGCGGTGGGGCCTGGACCTCACCCCGGTCAGCACGGCCGACATCAACGACAACACCCCGGCCTTCACCAACCGCACGGTGCTCCTGGTGCCCGACGGCAGCAACGCGACCGGCGGGCTGACCGCGACCGGGCAGGCCAACCTGCGCAACTGGATCGCCCAGGGCCACACCTACCTCGGCCTGCGCAACGAGGGCACCCGGATGGCCCGCGCCGCCGGTCTCACCTCCACCACCGAGAAGCCGAAGCCGACCGGGTACACGATGATCGGCTCGCACCTGCGGGTCGACGTCGACCCCGACAGCCCGGTCGGGCTGGGCCGGCCGGCGGAGGACTTCGAGTTCAACAACAACGACCCGATCCTCAACCCGAGCAGCACCGGCACGAACGTGCTCCACTACCCCAGCGGCGACACGTTCTGGGCCAACGGGTACACCGTGCAGGGTGACGCGCTCAAGGGCACGGTCGCGGTGGTGGACGAGCCGACCGGTGCCGGGCGGGCGGTGCTGTTCGCGTTCAACCCGCTGTTCCGGGCGTACAACGAGAGTGGTCTGCACCTGGTGGCCAACGCGCTGCTGTACCCGACGACCGGCACGACGGCCCGCGCCGCGTCGCCGGGGCCGGCCGCTGTCGACCCGGCGCGCGCCGCCGCGGCGACGGCACCGGTGGCGGAGAACCTGGGCGGCGAGTGGCGGCCGTTCACCCTCCAGGTGTCCGCCGGTGACCTGGCCCGCACCGAGGCGATCGTCGACCGGTACACCGACACCGCCCGGGTCTCCGTCACGGACGGCTCGGCGTACCTGGTGATCCCCAACCCGGAGGGGCTCCAGATCGACGAGCACCCGTTCCTGGGTGACCTGGTGCGCACCCTGCAGGCCGAACAGGTCCCGCTGCGCTCCGTGGTGGGCTGAGGCACGCCGGGTGGGGGCGGCACCGCGCGGTGCCGCCCCCACCCGCTCCCGGGCACCCCGCGTCCAGCCGGCAACCCCGCGTCGACTAGGAACGGTGCATGCCCCGCTACCTGCTGTTTCCCGGACGACATCACCTGCTGACCAGGTTCCAGGCCGAGTATCTGCACCGGCTTTCCACCACCGGTCATCGCCCGACGTCCGACGGTGACGTCGACGCGCCCCACGGCGACCCCGACGCCGCCACCGGAGACGGCGACGTGACCGAGCACGACGACGAGGTCACCGTGGTCTGGGCGGTCACCTCGGCCAACCACGAGAACACCCGCCGCAACCCGGTCCCCTACCACCGGCGGGAGGCGGCGATCGAGCGGTTCAGCGTGCTGGCGGGCCTGCGCTCGGTGGTGGTGCCGGTCTTCGACACCGCCGCCACCGACCGGTTCGCCGAGGTGACGCTGAAGAACGTGGCGGCGACCGCCGGCCTGGAGCTGACCCCGGCGAACACCGTGGTCGCCTGCTCGACGCCGCAGGTCGCCGCGATGTACGCCCAGCTGGGGTTCCCGATCGCCGGGGTGGAGGCCGACGTCGATCCGACGCCGGCCCGGCCGTGGGACGTGCTGCTGCGGCTGGCCGCCGACGACCCGTCGTGGCGGGACCTGGCCCACCCGGCGACCCTCGACGTGTACGCCCGCTACCGGCTCGACGACCTGGTCCGCTCGGTGGTCAACGACCCGGTCGTCGGCGACGAGGGCGGACTGACCGCCACCCGCGACTACCGCACGTACGCCGAGGCGTTCGCCGACGCGGCGCAGCGCAAGTGGGCGGCGGTGCGCGAGCACGTGCGGCCGGGCCGGATCGTCGACGTCGGCTGCGGCGCGGGGGCGGTGCTGGAGCTGGCCGACCGGGAGCCGACGCTGCGGGAGAGCGACCTGATCGGCGTCGAGGTGGCGCGGCACCTGTTCGAGGAGTGCGTGCACAAGAAGGCGCAGGGCTTCTTCGACAACCCGAACGTCTTCTTCTACCGCCGCAACGTGCTGGGCGGGGCGGTGTTCGCGCCCCGCTCGGTGGACACCACGCTCACCTTCGCGCTGACCCACGAGATCTGGTCGTACGGCGAGCGGATGGCGTCGCTGCGCCGGTTCGTGCAGGCCATCTACGACCACACCGTGCCCGGCGGGGTGTGGATCAACAGCGACGTGTGCGGCCCGGACGGCCGGGACCGGACGGTACGGCTACGGCTGTCGACCACCGACGGGGCGAACCCGTCGCGGCCCCGCACCGATCTGGCGTCGCTGCCGGCCGAACAGGTGGCCGAGCAGCTCGCCGGACTGTCGACGCGGGCCCGGCTGGACCAGTTCGCCGTCGACTACCGGTTCCCGTTCCCGCACCGCCCGGTCGACGACGGCACCGGCGCGCTGGTCGAGCTGCCACTCGGTGCGGCGATGGACTTCCTCACCCGCAAGGACTACGTCGACAACTGGTTGTCGGAGACCCAGGAGGAGTTCTGCGGGCTGGAATGGTCCGACTGGAAGGCCCTGCTGGCCGACGTCGGCTTCGAGGTCGACCCGGCCAGCGGCCCGTACCGCAACGACTGGCTCGTCAGCCACCGGCTCGCGCCGACCGCCGCGCTGTCCACCGTGGACGGGACACCGTTGGACTGGCCGGTGACGCACGTGCTGCTGGTCGCCCGCCGGCCGGTCAACACCTGACCCAGAGCAGCAGGCCGGGGGCGGGAGAATCCTCCTGCCCCCGGCCCCGGCCTTGCGTCGTAGGAGCCGTCAGGACAGGAACTTGTCCAGCGCGGCCTCGATGGTGCCGCTGTCCGGCGCGGCGTACGCCTTCATCGTGGTCTTGTTGTACGAGATGAAGCTCGGGCACCGGGTCGCCGGGGCGCTCACGGTGCCGCCGTCGCCGATCTTCTCCGCGGTCTTCGCGGCGAAGAAGGTCAGCTGGTAGCGCGACGAGATGTAGGAGACGCTGACGCTCTTGCCGGCGCTGTCCTTGTAGTCGCACTTCTTGGGCTCGCCCTCACTGCCCGGCACGACCGACATGCAGCCGACCACCGACACCGTGGTGAAGTCGGCCGACTTGGCGTAGTACCGCTTGTCCGAGCCGACCAGCTTCGACGACCAGGACGTCGGCCGCTCGGGGTTGTTCGAGAAGACGTACGCCTTGGCCCCGGCCGGGCCGCTGTAGGTGGCCGCGTTGAGGATCGGGCTGCCGTCGCAGACCGAGGACAGGTCGCTGGAGTAGCGGGCGGTCACCGCGTTGTTGTTGTTCGGCTGCTCCTGCGACTCGGACGGCTGCGGGGCGGACGAGGTGTCCGTGCCGGGCGAGGGGGCGGCGCCGGTGGTCGTGTTGGTCGACGGCGTCGGGTCGGGCTCGTCGTCGGAGCTGACCAGGGCGAGCCCGACGCCCGCGCCGCAGAGCGCGAGGATGAGGACCACCGCGCCGACGATCAGGCCGATGACCAGGCCCCGGTTCGACTTCTGCGGCGGCGGCACGGGAACACCGTACTGTGGGGGCTGACCGTACTGTGGGGGCTGCCCATACTGCGGGGCCTGACCGTACTGCGGGGCCTGGCCGTACGCCGGGTAGTCGGAAGGCGGGGCCGGTGGCCCGCTCCACGGCGTGACGTTCGGATCCGGCTGTTCTCCGTACGGAGGGTGACTGTTGCTCATCTGACGCCCTTATCGCTCTCGACGGTACCCAGGCACTGGATCATCAGTCAGGGTAGTGACCGGCACAAACCGAGGCGCTGGTTGTCGAACGGCAATCAACCCGTATCGACCACATGGGGTGAGACACTGTGACGCTGTGTGCCCGACGGTGTGCCGCCGCCGGAAACACCGCCGCCGATCGGGGGCCTCCGGCGGCCGGATGTCGGTCACGGAAAAGGCATTCGGCCCGGAACGCGCCTTCCGTGCCCGCCACTACGAGAACGGTTCATGATGTGACGCAACTAACATCTAATTGTCAGTGACCGGCATCTCGTGGACCATCCGGGGCCCCTCGGCCCGACGTACCACCTCTGCGGCGGCGCGGACCACGGCCCGGTCCAGCAGCCGGCCGTCCGCGTCGACGGCCACCCCCGACCCGTCCCGACCGGCCCGGTCCAACGCGTCGAGCACCGCTCGGGCGGCGGCCACCTCGGCCGGCGTCGGGGTGAACACCGCGTTGATCGTCGCGAGCTGGCCCGGATGGATGGCGCTGCGGGCCCGGAACCCCTGCCGCAGCAGCAGGCCGGTGGTGCGTTCCAGCCGCTGCGGATCACGCAGCGCCGTCTCGACGGGGCCGACCGGCGCGACGATCCCCGCCGCCGCCGAGGCCACCACCACCTGCGACCGGATCGGGGCGAACTCGACGCGGTCCGGCCCCGGTTGCAGGCCCAGCTCCCCGGCCAGATCCGCCTCGCCGAGGCCCAGTCGCAGCACCCGGGGCGCGGCGGCGACCTGCGGGGCGGTCAGCACCCCACGGGCGGTCTCGATCAGGGCGACCACGCCGAAGGTCCGTTCGGCCAGCCCCAGCCGGCGCTCCACCGCGCCCAGCGCCCGGTCCACGGCACGCAGCAGCTCCGGCTCCGCCTTCGGCACCCACACGCCGGCCGCCGCCGGCGACAGCACCCCGACGTCCGCCTCGACCTGGTCGCTGTTGATCCGGACCCACCGCTGGCCGGTGCCGGACGGACCGGTGAGCGCGTCGGCCACCGTCCGGCGGGCCCGTTCCTTGTGGGCCGGGGTGACCGCGTCCTCCAGGTCGAGCACGAGCGCGTCGGCCCCCCGCTCGCCGGCCCTGCCGACGAGGTCCGCCCGGTCCCCCGGCACGTACAGGTAGCTGCGCGCGACGGGTCGCACGGTGCCCACTACCGGGCGGTCCGGGCCACGTAGCGGCCCTGCGGGTCGCCGGTGACCTTGCCGTCGACGAGGACGTGCGCGCCCCGGACGAAGGTGTCGGTGACCCGGGCGGTCAGGTCGAAGCCCTCGAACGGCGTGTACTCCTGCGTCGACTCGGAGTCCTCGGCGCGGACGGTCCAGGCGCTGTCCGGGTCGACCAGGCACAGGTCGGCGTCGTAGCCCTCGGCGATCGCGCCCTTACCGGCCAGGCCGAACCGCCGGGCCGGGTTCCACGAGGTCAGCGCCGCCACCTGGGACAGCGGCAGGCCGCGCCGCCGCCCCTCGGTCAGCAGACCGGGCAGCAGGTACTCGGCCCCGCCGAAACCCGACTTGGCCAGGAAGACGTCGTCGCGCGGCTGGCCGAACTTGACCTCGTCCCTACAGCAGGCGTGGTCGCTGACCACCCAGTCGACCCGGCCGTCGAGCAGGTGCCCCCAGAGCGCCTCGACGTCCTCGCGGGGCCGCAGCGGCGGGTTCACCTTGCCGCCGAGGCCGTGCGCGGTGGTGATGTCGGCCAGCAGGTGCCCGATGGTGACCTCCCGGCGGAAGTCGATGTGCGGGAACGCCTCGGCCATCCGCAGCGCGGCGTCGAGCGCCTTGGCCGAGGACAGGTGCAGCAGGTTGACGTTCGGCAGTCCGGTCTCGTGGGCCAGGTACGAGGCGATCGAGACCGCCAACCCCTCGGAGTGCGGCGGCCGGGAGGCGTGGTAAGCCTCCAGGCCCGTCAGCCTGCCCTCCCGTTCCACCTGCCGGGTGTAGGCGCTCATGATCTCGGCGGTCTCGCAGTGCAGGGACAACGAGATCTGCGCCGCCAGGTCGGGGAAGCGTTCCCGGGCGGCCTGCACGCCGCGCATCACGAACTCGAAGTGGGCGTAGTCGTAGCGCTCGTCGGCGGGGATCATCAGGAAGGAGTTCTGGTCGGCCGAACGGCCGTGCAGGCCGTGCCCGCCGTAGAACATGAAGATCTTGAACGAGGTCACCCCGAACCGCTGCACCAGCTCGGGGATCTCCGCGATGTGCTCGCGCATCATCGGGGCGAGGTGGAAGCCGTAGTCGATGTACGACCGGCCGTCGCACGCGGCCAGCACCTCGGGGAAGAAGTCGGCGTACCGGCCGCCCTTGTTGAGGTAGTACTGCCCGGTACGCATGTACGTCAGCGCCGTGGTGACCCCACCCTGGGCCGACGCCCGGCTCTCCGAGGCGGTGTCCTCGCCGAGCGGGTGGTAGATCCCCCAGTGCTGGTGGGCGTCGACGACGCCGGGGAAGGCCAGCCGGCCCTGCCCGTCGAGCACGGTGCCGGCCTGCCCCACCTCGATCCCCGGGGCGACCCGGCTGATCCGGCCGTCGGTGATCGCCACGTCCACCGGCTCGGCGTCGGGCCGGTCGTGCCGGACCACCCGGACGTTGCGCAGCAGCAGGTCGAAGGAACTCATGCTCTCACTCCTCGGGGTGTGTCGTGGATGGCGACGGTGGTGGCCGGTTCCGGTCCCGCCGCCGCGAGCAGACCGGTCAGCCGCCGTACGTCGGGGGCCCGGTCCAACCGGCCGATCTCCTGCTCGACCGATGCGGCGACGTCGTCGGGCAGCCGGCCGGCGACGTTGTGCCGGAACTTCACGGCCAACTCCGCACGGGACAACGGGCGCTGCGGTCCGCCCCGGTTGGTCAACACCTCCTCGGTCCACTCCCGACCGTCGTGGGTGACCACCCGCAGCACGGCCGGGAACTGGTCGGGGAAGATCCGGTCGCAGCGCTCGTCGGGCACCACCTCGACCCGGTCCATCACCGCCCGGCGGGACGCCTCGACCGCGAGGGCGTCGGTGAAGTCCTCCGGGCCGACGCCCAGCACGCCGCCGCCGTGCAACCCCGCCGCCACCGCGTAGGGGCCGCTGAACTGCGCCTCGTAGCCGGTGCCGGGGCGGCGCTTGCGCGCGATGGGCTGGCCGATCGTGCGGATGACCGGGGTGGGCACGCCGAGGGTCACCGTCGCCACGTCCTGTGGCGTCACGCCCCGCGCCCGCAGGGCCAGGGCCGCGTCGATGGCGGCGTGGGTGAAGTGGTTCGCCGGGTACGGCTTGAAGAAGATGTCCGGCACCGCCCAGTCGACGCCCAGTCCGTCGACGATCTCCGACGGGTCGTACTCGCCGCGCAGGAACGCCTCGAAGAAGCCGAAGCGCCCCTCCAGCACCGTCGGCGGGCCGCTGATGCCGTACCGGGCCAGGCTGGCGGCGGTCACCGCGGAGTGCGCCGCCCAACCGCAGTGGATCCGCTTGACCGTGCCGCCGGTGCGGTTGGCCTCGATCAACCCGGCGGCCATCGAGGCGGCCACCCCGAGCGCGTCGAGGGTCCGCTCGGCATCCAGCCCGAGCAGCCGGGCGGCGGCGACCGCGCCCCCGAGGGTGCCGCAGATCGAGGTGGCGTGCTGGCCGTGTTCGAAGAAGACCGAGTTGCCGGCGGAACGGTCGTAGCCGGCCATCCCGAGCCGTACGCAGACCTCCAGGCCGACCGCGATGGCGGCCACCGTCTCCCGGCCGGAGGCACCGGTCAGCTCGGCGGTGGCCAGCGCGGCGGGCACCACCGACGCGCTCGGGTGCAGCACCGACGGCAGGTGGGTGTCGTCGTAGTCGAGGGAGTGCGCCAGCACCCCGTTGGCGAAGGCGGCCAACGCGGCGGGCACCGGCGCGGGCAGCCCGACCGCCCGCGCCTGACCCCGACCTCCCTGCTCCCAGACGTAGTCCAGGGCGGCCCGGCTGGTCGGCAGCTCGACCGCGGCGACGCAGAGCCCGACGACGTCGAGCACCCGGTTGCGGACGCTGTCGACCACCTCGGCGGGGAGGGTGGCGGCGGGGGTCTCGGCGGCGAAGACGGCGAGCTGCCGGCCGAGGGTCGGTTCAGCCACGGCCGACCACCGCCAGCGGCCGGACCGGGGAACCGGTGGCGCCGTACAGGGCGAGCGGGGCCATCACGAAGGTGAACTCGTACACCCCGTCGCGGGCGATCTCCTCCAGCGCCATCGTCTCGATCAGGTAGATGCCGTGCTCGACCAGCAGCACCCGGTGCGCCGGCAGGGAGGAGTGCCCCTGGCCGGGACGCAGGCACTCGAAGGCGATGGTGTCCGCGCCGGCCGCGTGCACCCCGGCGGCGGCCAGCCACCGCGCGCCCGCCGTGCTGATGCCGGGCACGCCGGACTCGCGGCCGACGTACCGGCCCCGGTCCTCGTCGTCGAAGTGCCGGCCCCACCCGCTGCGGATCAGCACCACGTCGCCGGCACCGACCGGGGTGCCCTGGCGGCGCACGGCGGCGTCGAGGTCGGCCGGGGTGATCTCGTAGCCGGCCGGGCAGTCCGGCAGGTCGAGCGCGGCGGGCACGTCGAGCAGGACACCACGGCGCACCATCGGCGCGACGGTGTGCACGCCCAGCTCGGTGAACCGCCCACCGGCCTGGGCGGCGGCGGCGTCCGCCCCGCCGTGCAGCCGGCCGTCGTGGGAGACGTGGGCGAGCGCGTCGACGTGGGTGCCGACATGGGTTCCCATCACCAGCAGGTCGTTGGCGGCGGAGCCACCGTCGGCGCGGACCATGTCACCGTGCCGGCGGGGCATGCTCAGCCAGAACGGCGGGTGGTTCGGTGACTGCGGCATGCCGATCGAGAGCTGCCGGCCGAGGTCGTAGATCTCTACGCCGGCGCGGACGGCGTCGAGCAGCCGGTCGGCGTGTCGGGCGGTGGTCGTCACGGTTCCTCACGTTTCAACGGTTACGGCCAGGTCGTCAGGCGACGATGTGGCGGGCTCGGAGGTCGGCGAGTTCGGCCGGGTCACAGCCGAGCTCGTCGACCAGCAGGGAGTCGGTGTCGGCGCCGAGGGGGCGGCCGGTGAAGCGGATCCGTCCCGGGGTGCCGGTCATCCGCCACATCACGTTGTGCATCCGCATCGGTCCCAGGTCCGGGTCGTCGACGGTGGTCACCATGTCGGTGGCCCGGACGTGCGGGTCCTCGACGATGTCGCGGGCGTCGTAGACCGGGGCGACGGCCGCGCCGGCCTCGGTGAACGCCCGGGTGACCTGCTCGCGGGTGCGCGCGGCGATCCACCCGCCGACGTACGCGTCGAGCTCGTCGGCGTGCCCGGCGCGGCCGGCCCCGGTGCGGAACCACGGCTCGTCGATCACCTCGGGGTGCCCGACCAGCCGCAGCACCCGTTCGGCGATCGCCTGGGCGCTGGTGGACACCGCGACCCACGCCCCGTCGCTGGTGCGGTACGTGTTGCGGGGCGCGTTGTTGACCGACCGGTTGCCGTTGCGCTGCTCCACGACGCCGAGCTGGTCGTAGACGGTGGGGCCGGGGCCGACGGCGGTCATGATCGGCTCCAGCAGGCTCATGTCGATGACCTGCCCGGTGCCGCCGGTGCGGTCCCGGTGCCACAGCGCCATCAGCACCGCCGACGAGGCGGCGATCCCGCAGATGCTGTCGGCCAGCCCGAACGCCGGTAGCGAGGGTGGCCCGTCGGCGGTGCCGGTGAGGTGGGCGAAGCCGCTCATCGCCTCGGCGAGGGTGCCGAAGCCGGCCCGCGCGGCGTACGGGCCGGTCTGCCCGAAGCCGGTGATCCGGGCGATCACCAGGCCCGGGTTGACCCGGTGCAGTTCCTGCGGGCCGACCCCCCAGCGCTCCAGCGTGCCGGGTCGGAAGTTCTCCACCAGCACGTCGGCACGGGCGGCGAGCCGCAGCAACAGGGCAGCGCCCTCCGGGGCGGACAGACTCAGCCCGACGGTGCGCTTGTTGCGGGAGATCTCCTTCCACCACAGCGGATGGCCGTCCCTGGACCTGCCGTGCCCGCGCATGCTGTCCCCGGCGGTCGGGTGCTCGATCTTGACCACCTCGGCGCCGAAGTCACCGAGGATCTGGCAGCACAGCGGACCGGCCAGGATGGTCGAGACGTCCAGCACCCGCAGGCCGGCCAGCGGCCCGTCACCGGCCGGGCCGGTACCGTCGGGCGGGCCGGCGTCGGCGCGGCGTGCGTCGGGCGGTGTCACGGTGTCCCCTCTCCCCCGGCCGGCGGGCCGGGCGGTGGCGTCGGCGGGCGGAAGCCGAGTTCGGCGGAGATCTCCCCGGCGGCGGCGGCCACGAGTGCCCCGTGCGCGGCGCGGACCTGCGCCGTGAACCGGTCCTGCGGCCCGCACAGCGAGATGGAGCCGAAGACCTGGCCGGTGCCGTACCGGATCGCGGCGGCGACGCTGCCCGCCCCGTTCTGCCGCTCGCCGAGGCTCACCGCGTACCCCTGCCGGCGGATGCGGACGAGCTCGGCACGCAGCGTGTCCGGGTCGGTGATCGTCGACGGGGTGACCCGGTCCAGCGGCTGCCCGAGGTACTCGTCGAGCTCGACGGCCGGCAGCGCCGCCAGGATCGCCTTCGACGACGACCCCGAGTGCAGCGGGTGGCTGGTGCCCAGGGAGACCGACATGCGTACCTCGTGCGGGGAGAGCACCTGGTCGATGTAGACCCTGATCCAGCCCTGCCGCACCGACAGGGTGGCGGTCTCCCCGGTGCCCCGGACCAGCCGGACGAGGTGCCGGCGGGCGATCTCCGGCACGTCCAGCGCCCGTAGCGCCGCCAGGCCCACCGCGAGCGCCCCGGTGCCCAGCCGGTACCGCTTCGTCTCCTCGTTGAAGCTGAGGAAGTCGTCGGCCACCAGCTCCTTGAGGATGCGGTAGGCGACCGCCTTGGGCAGCCCCAGTTCCCGGGCGATGGTGGACACGCCGAGGGTCTCCGGCGCGCGGGTGGCGATGATGTTGATGACGTCGAGCGCCCGCCCGAGACCGGAGCGGACCCGTCTGTCGTCACCGGCGATGACGGGGGTGGTGGTCATGTCAGTCCTCACTGTCGACGTACGCGGGGTGGGCAGGGCCGCCGGTCAGGGTGGCGTCGCGGGGGTGCCCGGCGGCAATCCTCGCAACTGCCGATGTCGTTCCACGGCCACCACCACGGCCACCGAGGCGAGGACGACACCACCGGCGAGAACCTGCCGACCGGTCAGCCGTTCATCGAGCACCACCATTCCCAGCAGCACCGCGATCACCGGGTTCACGTAGGCGTACGTGGCGACCAGTTGCAGCGGGGCACGGCGCAGCAGCCAGGTGTAGACGCTGAACCCGACGACGGTGCAGACCAGCATCAGGTAGGTCCAGGCCACCCAGGACCGGGTGGTCACCTCGGCCGGTCGTAGCCCGCTCCACTCGCCGCCGACCAGGCCGGCGACCGCCACGGCGGCCCCACCGACCAGCATCTGCCAGCCGGTGCCGGCCAGGTGGTCCGCCGGCATCGGCAGCCGCTGCGCCAGGGTCGAGCCGAGCGCCCAGACCATCGTGGACGCGACGATCGTGGCCATACCCCCCAGGTGCAGCCCCTGGCCGGGGGCGACCAGCAACAACGCCAGCCCGGCCAGTCCGCCGAGGACCCCGGCGACGGCGGCCGGCCGGGGACGCTGGCCGGAGCCGAACCGGATCAGCAGCACCCACAGCGGCATCGCGGCGACCAGCAGGGAGGCCAGCCCGGAGGCGACGTACTGCTGGCCGACGGCGAGCAGGGCGCTGCCCGCGCCGACCATCAGGATTCCGCTGGCGGCCACCCCGGGCCACTGGGCCCGGGGCAGCCGGAGCCGGCGCGGGCCACGCCGAACCGCCACCACCGCGACGACCAGCGCCCCGGCGGCCAGGAACCGGCCGGCGGTGGACACCAGCGGGGGCAGGCTCTCCAGGGCGACCCGGTTGCCGAGGTAGGTGGACCCCCACAGCAGGTAGACCGCCGCCAGGCCGGCGGCCGTCGCGGCGGGGTCGCCGGGGCGGCCGGGCACCGCCGACGGCCGGGTGGCCACGGCGATCGGCTGCCGGTCAGCGCTGGCCATCGGCCCGGATCGGCACCGGGACGGCGGTGGCGGTGGCGGTGGGGCCGGTCACGGGTTCACCGCCTCGACGTCGAGCTGCGCGGCGACCGCGTCGGCGAACGCCTCGGGCTGCTCGTCGGCGACGAAGTCGGTGCCGCCGGGAATGGTGACCAGCGGCGCGTGCGGCAGTGCGGCGCGCACCGCCGGGGTCATCCGGTCCACCAGGTCGTCGGCGCCGTGCAGGAGCACCGTGGGCACCGCCGCCAGGGCGTCGGTGTCCAGCGCGTGGTCGAAGACCGCCCGGTAGGCGGTGGCGTAGTCCGGGCCGGTCATCAGGTACTCGGCGACCTGCCGGTCCGCCTCGTCGGGGGTGAGCCGGGGGTAGAGGCCGTACACCCGGTCCCAGACCACACGCAGGTGCGAGCCGTCGCGGTGCGGGTGGTAGCCGGGGGCGTAGCCGGCCTTCTTCTCGGCGCGCTCGGCCGGGTCGTAGAGCGGCAGGCCCTGCAGGACCAGCCGGCGCACCCGGTGCGGGGCCCGCAGCGCCGCCTCGGCGCCGATGACCGCGCCGGTGTGCTGCCCGAGCAGGTGCACCCGGTCCAGCCCGAGGGCGTCGGCGGTCTGCCACAGCGCGGTGGCGTACTCGGGGATCGACCACGGGTGCGGCGGCGGGTCGGACATCCCGAACCCGGGGGTGTCCACGGCGACGACGTACAGGCCGCGCGCCGCCAGCGGGGCGAGCGCCGCGTCGTAGGTGGCCGACGACAGGGGCGACTGGTGCACGATCAGCAGGGTGGGCCGGCCCGGCGTGCCGGCCAGGCGATAGTGGACCTGACCCCAGGGCAGGTCGACGTAGCCCCGGTGGGCCGTGCCACGGACCCGGCTCACGCGGTCACCGCCATGGCGGCCATGACCTCGATGACGTGTTTGATGCCGGCCCGGTAGTCGTCGAGCCGGATGTTCTCGTTCGGTCCGTCCACACCGGAGTCGGCGCGGGAGACGCCGACGCCGACGATAGGCCGGCCCGCCAGGGTGCCCTGGTTGCCGATCCACTGGGTGTACGGCTCGATCACCGGTTCGGTGCGGTAGACCCGCCGGGCGGCGTCGGCGACCAGGGCGACGAACGGATCCCGGTGGTCGGTGATGTTCGGTCGGCTGGTCGCCATCACCTCGACGTCCAGGTCCCCGAACCCGGTGGCGGTGAGGTGGTCCCGGACGGCTGCCAGCACCCGCTGCGGGTCCTGGCCGGGGACGAGCCGGATCTCCACCTTCGCCGTCGCGGTCGACGGGATGCCCAGGGTGACGTCGTCGCGCATGTCGCCACCGGCGATGCCGGCCACGGTGAGGGTGGGGACGGTACGGATCGCCACCGCCGCCTCCCGGTCGTCGAGGCCGCCGACGAAGGCGTCCACCTCGGCGCGTCCGCGCAGGAAGTCGCCGTCGAACTCCACCTCGGCGAGCAGGTCCCGCTCCTGGTCGGTCAGCGGGCGGACGTCGTCGGCGAAGCCGGGGACGGTGACCGTGCCGTCGGGGCGTTGCAGCCGGGCCAGGGCGGCGGCCAGCCGGGCGGTGGCCGCCGGCAGCAGGGCGGTGTTCTGGCTGGTCAGGTCGCGGGGCAGGGTGCGGGCGGTGAGCCGCAGGTAGAGCACGCCCTTCTCGGCCAGTTTGAGCAGCGGGCGGTCCCGCCCGTCGACCCAGGAGTTCTCCCACAGCGTGCCGTCGCTGGCGAGGCGGTCGGCGTGCGCGTCGACGAACGAGCCGAGGCCGGGACTGTGCAGCCACTTCTTGCCCTCGAAGATGAACCGGCTGGTGACCGGGGCGGGCAGGCCGGCCAGTCGCCAGGCGGCCACCGCGTGGATGCGGGACATCAGGGCGCCCTTGTCGTCGGCCACCCCCCGGGCGTAGAGCCGGCCGTCGTGGATCTCGGCGGCGTACGGCGGGCTGATCCAGTCGGCGTCGTCGCCGGCCGGCTCGACCTCCACGTCGTAGTGGGTGAAGTGCAGCAACGCCCGGTCCCCGCCGGGCATCTCGGCCAGCACGTACGGGTACGACTGCTCCCAGTCGATCAGGTCGGCGTGGCCGCCCCAACGGCGTACCGAGGCGGCGATGAACTCCGCCGTGGACAGCATCTGCTCCGGCTCCTGCCGGCGGCTGCGGATCCGGCAGAGCTGCTGCAACTCGGCCACGAACTCGTCGAAGTGGGCGTCCACCGCCGCGAGCGCGGCTGCGGTGTCGGGGTGTGCCATGGGGGTTCCTCCCGAGGGTGGTTCAGTGGATGGTGACGCCGCCGTCGACGAAGATGGTCTGGCCGGTGACCATGGCGGCGGCATCGCTGAGCAGGTAGGCGACCGCGTTGGCGACGTCGTCGGGCTCGGCCATCCGGCCCAGCGGGATGGTGGCCATCTTGTCGGCGAGATAGCCGGCGTCACCGCGTACGTCGGCGGTCATGTCGGTGGGCACGATGGTCGGTCCGACCGCGTTGACCCGGATCTGGTCCGGTGCCCATTCCAGCGCCAGGACCCGGGTCAGGTGCAGCACGCCGGCCTTGCTGACGCAGTAGCCGACGGTGTCGAGCACCGCGATGTGGCCGTTGGTGGAGCCGATGTTCACCACCGACCCGGCGGTGGCGCGCAGCGCCGGGTACGCCGCCTGGCACATCCGGAACGTGCCGGTCAGATTGACGTCGAGGACGGTGGTGAAGTCCTGCTCGCTCATCGTGGCGGCCGGGCCGCGCCGGACCACCCCGGCGTTGTTGACCAGCAGGTCCAGCCGGCCGTGCCGGTCGAGGACCCCGGCCACCAGGTCGGCGCAGGACGGGCCCGAGCGGACGTCCACCCGGTGCCGGCTGTGCGGGCCGTCCGGGGCCGGGAGGTCCCCGGTGTCGACCAGGTCGGCGCACGCCACGGTGGCCCCCCGGTCGGCCAGGGTGGCGGCGATGCGCGCGCCGATCCCCCGGGCCGCACCGGTCACCAGGGCCACCCGGCCGTCGAACCGGTTCGGGTCGTCGGTCGGGCGGCTCATGCGCCGATCACCTTGGTGTCCTCGGCCCAGAACGCGAGCCGGCGTTGCAGCAACCGGATCACGAAGTGCGCGAACAACCCCATCACCGACAGCACCACCAGCACCGCGAACATGCCGGCGATGTCGAAGTTGTAGTTGGTCTGCAGCAGCAGGTAGCCCAGGCCCTCCTTCGCGCCGATGAACTCACCGACCACCGCGCCGAGGATGGCGAACACGATGCCGATGTCGAGGCCGGCAAAGATGAACGGCAACGCGCTGGGCAGCCGGACCATCCGGAAGATCTGCGACCGGCTGGCGCCGAAGACGGTGAGCATCTGGATCCGGTCGGCGTCGGCGGCCCGCAGTCCCTCGATGACGTTGACCAGCATCGGGAAGAACGAGATGACCGCCGCCATCACCACCTTGCTGGTCAGGCCGAAGCCGAACCAGAGCACGAACAGCGGGGCGAGGGCGACCTTCGGCACGGTCTGGAACGCCACGATGTACGGCATCAGGGTGGCCTCGACGACCTTGACCTGGGAGATGAAGGTGCCGAGCAGGATCGCCGCGCCGACGCCGATGGCGAAGCCGAGCAGCGACTCCTGGGTGGTCACCCAGAAGTGCCCCCAGAACTGGTCGTCGGTGAGCTGCCGGTGCAGCGCCTCGGCGATCTGGGAGGGGCGGGGCAGCACGTACTCGTCGACGTCGAGCAGCTGGGTGCCGTACTCCCAGGCGAGGACGACCACGACGAAGACCGCCGGGACGAGCCAGAGCTGGGGACGGTCCCGCAGGTCGAACCGACGCCGCCGGGTCGGCTGCCGGTCCGGCGGGGCACCGGTGGACGGTGTGTTGCGCACTTCTGTCGTTGCCATCGCGGCACCTCGTCAGTCGATCACGCCGGAGGCGTGGAAGTGGCGGCGGATCCGGTCCACGTAGACCCCGGCCCGGTCGGAGGACATGACGCCCAGGTCGCGCGGGCGCTCCAGGTCGATGGGGAGGATCTCGGCGATCCGCCCGGGGCGGGGGCTGAGCACCACGACCCGGTCGGAGAGGAAGACCGCCTCGGGGATCGAGTGCGTCACCAGCACCACCGTCTGGTTGCTCTCCCGCCAGATCCGCAGCAGCTCGACGTTCATGTACTCGCGGGTCATCGCGTCGAGCGCGCCGAACGGCTCGTCCATCAGCAGCACGGCCGGGTCGTGCACCAGGGCGCGGCAGATGCCGGCCCGCTGCTGCATGCCGCCGCTGAGCTCGTGCGGGAACTTCCGCTCGAACCCGGTCAGGCCCACCATCTCCAACAGCTGCTGGGCGCGTTGCCGATGCCGGGCGGGATCCAGTTTCTGGATCTCCGCCGGCACCATGACGTTGTCGAAGATGGTGCGCCAGGGCAGCAGGGTGGGCGCCTGGAACACCATCCCGACCTCGCGGAGGGGCTTGACGACCTCGGTGCCGGCGATCCGTACCGTGCCGGCGGTCTTCGGACTCAGCCCGGCGAGGATCTTGAGCAGGGTGGTCTTGCCGCAACCCGACGGGCCGACGACCGAGATGAACTCGCCCCGGCGGACGGTCAGGTTGATGTCGCGCAGTGCCTGGGTCGGTGCCGACCGGCGGGGCTGGTACTGCTTGTCCAGCCCGGCGATCTCGATCCAGGAGTCCGCTGACACCGTGGCCGGCTGCTGCTCCCGGCGACCCGTCGCCTTGATGGCCATCGCGTTCCCTCCGCGTCCGCCCGCGCTACTGCGCGGGGTAGTTGGCGGCCTCGTCGAGCACCGCGGCCTTGTCGAACTGGTTGGCGCCGGAGAGCAGCCCCGGCTCCCACACGTCGCCCAGGGCGACGTCGCCGGTGATCTGGCCGGCCTCCTTGGTGTACGCCTGGGTCTTGGTCCACTCCTGGTCGCTGATCGCGCCCCAGTCACCGAACTGCTCCGGGGTGCCGGCGGCCGGGGTGGAGGTCTTCAGCCAGGCGGTGAGGCTCCGGGTGTCGGCGGGCAGCTGCGCCGCCGCGTCCTTGCCGGCGAGGATCTGCGGGAAGACCTTGTAGCCGATCCGCATGGCGGCCTCCGGGTTCTTCGCGGAGAAGAGCATCGCCTTGTACGCCGCCCGCAGGAACCGGGTGTAGACGTCCTTGTTCTCGTCGAGTTCGCGGGCGCCGACGGCGAAGCTCAGCGACCGGATGCCGTCGAACGCGTCGGGGTTGTCGAGGTACTTCAGCGTGGTGCCGGAGTTCTCGATCACCGCGTACGCCTGGGTGTAGAGCGCCAGCACGTCGACCTTGCCGTCCTTGAGCGCGGAGGCGGCCTGCGCGCCGACGCCGACGGGCAGCAGCTCGACGTCCTTGGCCGGGTCCAGGCCGGCCGCCGCGACGTACGCCCGCGCGTACGGGGCGGACCCGGAGGCCAGGCTGATCACGCCGATCTTCTTGCCCTTGAGGTCGGCCCCGCCGGTAAGCGTGCTGTCCGGCTTGACCGCCATCACCCAGGGCCAGTTCTGCACCAGCCCGCCGATGGCCTTGACCGGCACGTTCTTCTGCACCGCGCCGAGGATGGAGCCGGTGTCGGCGGCGGTGATGTCGCCGCTTCCCGAGGCGACCGCCTGGAGCGCGGCGACCGAACCGTCCGTGTTGATCGTCTCGACGGTCAGCTTCTCCTCGTCGAAGTAGCCCAGTTCCTTGGCCACCGCGTACACGGCGACCTCCTCCTTCGGGCCGATCACCGCCGAGGCGATGGCGAAGGTCAACTTCGCCGGTGCCCCCTGTTCGGTGCTCGACTCCCCACCGGAGCCCCCGCATCCGGCCAACGCCACCGCGGCGACCAGCGTCACCGGCAACAAACCCCACTTGTGCTTCATGTCGATACCTCGTCCTCGTTGTGTCAAGGCTGGTCAGCCGCGCGGGCCGGCGGCGGACGGGACGGATCGGTGCTGGTCTGCCGGCGGGTCGGGCCGGCATCGCCGCAGCGGGCGCGACGGGCGGTAGCGCCGACCAGGGATCGGTGGGTCAGCGGGACGGTTCCCGCCGCGCCATGGTGATGGCGAGATCGTTGTAGACGTGCTGCTCGACGATCAGTCCGTCGCGGAGCAGGAAGACGTCGGCGTAGCGGATCGCGTCGAACCCGGTGCCGTCGGGCCACTGCCCGTACAGGCGGCCCAGGGAGACCACCGAGACGGCGTCGCCGTCGGCGCCCACCAGGTAGCGGTCCCGGTGCTTGCGCACCCACCGGTAGCTGCCGGTCGCCCCGGCGACCAGCTCGTCGAGGCCGTGGTAGACCCGGCCGCCGGGGAAGACGATGCGGACCCCGGGCGCGAGCAGCCGGCCGGCCAGGTCCAGCTCGCGGTCCTCGCACAGTTGCAGGTACCGATCGACCAGTCGGGCCGGGTCGGTGCCCATCAGCCGGTCTTGCCGCTCAGGGCTGCCTCCCACTGGTCCCGCAGCGGGTGCTCGGCGGGGCCGTGTTCGGTCAGGATGCGCATCAGCCGGTGCAGCAGCTGGTCGCGGTCGCGGGCCAGGGCGAGTTGTTCGTCGTCGTCAGCGGTGAAGCCGTCGACGTCACCGGCGTCGAGCACGTCCCGGCGGACCAGCAGCTGTTCCAGCACGCGCAGCCGCTGCCGGCTGACGTGCAGCTCGGTGGAGAGTTGCAGCACCAGGTCGAGCAGTTTGCCGAACCGGGGGTCGCCGAAGTAGTCGAACTCGGTGCTCATCACGCCTCCGGCCTGGTCGCGGACAGCACGGCCCAGGGGAAGTGCCACTCGGCCCGGTCTCCCCAGCCCTCGGGCTGCATGCCGTTGCGGCGCTCGTCGAAGGGCGTCCAGCCGGCGTCGGTGAGGCCGGCCTCGGCGCAGATCGCCAGCAGGTCGGTACCGAACAGGGCGTGGAAGAACGGCTCGTTGTTGCGCTCGGCGTGCTCGTAGACGGTGGCGTCGCGCAGCGGGTCGCCGGTGAGTTGGAACTCCAGGAACCGCAGCGCGCCGCCCGGCTTGAGCAGCCGGGCCGCCTCCAGGATGGTCTCCCGGATGGCCGCTGCCGGCATCTCGTGCAGCACCATGGTGCCGGTGACCACGTCGCAGGAGGCGTCGGCGATGCCGGTGTCCCGGCCGTCGACCTGCCGGTAGTCCACGGCCAGGCCGGCCGCCTCGGACTCGGCGTGCGCCAGTCGCAGCCCGGGGGCGGCGAGGTCGAGCCCGATGACCTGGGCGCTCGGGTAGCGGCTCACCAGCGGTCGGGTGCTCTTGCCGAAGCCGCAGCCGATGTCGACGACCCGGGTCGCGGCGGGCAGCTCGGGCAGGGCGGTCTGGGTGAACAGCTGGTGGAACTTGTAGCCGTCGTTGTCGCGCAGCATCACGATCCGCGCGCCGAACTCGTAGACGTAGGCGGACATGTCGTCGGAGCAGAAGCCGCCCGGCTGGATGTGGATGTCGTAGTCGGTGTACCAGTCCGGCAGGGCCAGGTCGGGGTCGAGGGTGAGCGAGCCGACCGGCTGCGCGGGGACGGCGGTCAGTTGTCGGGTCAGCTCCGCGCGACGGTCCAGGACGGCGTCGCCGGCCGCCTTCCACAGCATCTTCTGCTGCACCCGTTCCAGGTGGCTGAACCAGGGATACAGGGGCAGGTCGCGCAGTGTCCGCCCGGCGTCGGCGATGGTGGTGGCCGGTGCACCGGTGGCGGCGTACTCCCTGGTCAGCGCCGGGTAGACGGTGTCCGCCCAGCGCTTGCGCAGGCCGAGGACGAAGTCCACGGCGGATCTTTCGTCCAGAGTCAGGCGGTCCTCGACGTCGAACATCGCTGGTCTCCTTGCGTCGCGTCCGGCTCCTCGGGGTGCGGAGCCGGCTCGAAGGGGGTACGCGGGCGGCGAACCGGGTCGCCGCCGCCGGGTCAGTAGGCGAGCGCCACCAGGGCGGCGGCGGGGGTGTCGTGGCGGCCGAGGAAGGCGCCGGCGAACCGGCCCTCGTAGACCGCTTCCAGGGTGGTCCGGGGGGCGTTGGCGTCGCCGACGAGATGGACCCGGGGTCCGCCGGGTGACGCGTCCAGTTGGCGGTACAGGGTGTCGTCGGCGGTCGGTGGGCCGGCGTCGACGACCGCCGTCACCTCGTCGATCCGAAGGTCCGGACCGGTGAGGGGGCCGGTCAGGGCAACGGCGGTGGCGCCCTCGGCGCGGACGGTCCGCAGTGGATGGGCCACCACGCCGAGGTCGGTGAAGCGGGTGAGCAGGGCCAGTCGTGAGTAGGTGGTGATCCGGGCGGCGACGCTGGCGGTCGGGGAGACCAGGTGCACCCGGGCGCCCTGACGGGCCAAGGCCTCGGCGACGGCGGAGGCGGCCCACGTCCCGTCCTCGTCGAGCACCACCCAGGTGCCGGTGGTCGGCCCGTCGAGGGCGGCGACCGCCTGCCAGAGGTCGAGCACGGGTGGCCCGGCGGGCAGTGGCCGGCGGCTCGGGCGGGATCCGGTCGCCACGACCACGTCGTGGTAGTCACCGGCGCGCACCTGCTCGACGGTGATCCGCCGGCCGAGCAGGACGTCGACTCCGGACGCCGCCACTTCGGCGGTGAGGTCCCGGGTGAGCAGGCCCAGCCGTTCCCGCCCGGGTACCCGGGCGGCGATGCCGACCTGGCCACCGAGGTCGTCGGCCGCCTCGGCGAGGGTCACCCGGTGACCGGCCCGCCGGGCGGCGACGGCTGCGGCCAGGCCGGCCGGGCCGCCACCGACGACGAGTACCCGTCGGGCCGACGCCGGTGGGTCCGGGCGTCGCCACGCCGCCGCCCACTCCCGTTCCGCGCCGACCTCGGGGTTGACCACGCAGGTGATCGGCAGGCTGGCCTCGACCCGGGCGATGCAGCCCTGGTTGCAGGCCAGGCAGGAGCGCGTCTCGTGGTGCCGGCCCTGCGCCGCCTTGCGGACCAGGTGCGGGTCGGCGATGTGCGGGCGGGCCAGCCCGACCAGGTCCGCCTCCCCCGCCGCGACCAGTTCGGCCGCCTCGGGCAGGCTGTCGAGCCGGCAGACCGCCAGCACGGGCAGGTCCGGGAACGCCTGCTTGAACCGGGCGGCGTGGTGCCGGAACGGCGCGTGCCCGAAGCTCATGTCGGCCATCTGGGTGGCCAGGGAGTAGCTGCCGTGGTAGGCGGAGTGGCTCACGTGGACGTAGGCCAGCGGGAAGTCCTCCCGGAGCCGGGCGACGATCTCCACCACCGCGTCCGGGTCCAGGCCGCCGGGGAGGAACTCGTCGGCGCTGATCCGCAGCCCGACCGGCAGGTCGGTGGCGGCCAGCACGGCGGTGAGCACCTCGCGGGTGAGCCGGAGCCGGTTGTCCAGGCTGCCGCCGTAGGAGTCGGCGCGCAGGTTGGTGTGCGGTGACAGGAACTGCTGGAGCAGGTGTCCGTGCCCGGCGTGCAGTTCCAGGCCGTCGAAGTCGGCCCGGCGCATCCGCCCGGCGGCGGCGGCGAACGCGGCGACCACCACGGCGATGTCGTGGCGACCCATCGCGTGCGGGACGTGCGCCCCGGTCGCCCAGGCGACCGGGGACGAGGACCAGGCGGCGGTACGGGTGGCGTCGCCGTTGGCCTGCCGGCCGGCGTGCATGATCTGCGCGAAGATGCGTGCGCCGTGCTGGTGTACGGCATCGGTGACCACCTGGTACGCCGGAATGCCGGTATCGGTGAAGCTGCCGAGGCTGATGCTGCGCCCGGCGCTGGTCGGGTGTACCCGGATCGCCTCGGTGATGATCAGGCCGACGCCACCACGG
The DNA here is from genome assembly GCF_044548625.1 of Micromonospora sp. NPDC051925. NCBI lineage: Bacteria > Bacillati > Actinomycetota > Actinomycetes > Micromonosporales > Micromonosporaceae > Micromonospora > Micromonospora sp. NPDC051925. The sequence continues at coordinate 257,571 of NZ_JBIUCH010000001.1, forward strand.
GCCCGCTCCGCGTGGTAGGCGGCGAGCCGGGGGGTGGGCTCGTTGTGCAGGCCGAAGTTGGTGGTGTGGCCCGGAACGAAGACCCGGTTGCGCAGCGGCACGGAGGCGAGGCGAACTGGCGTGAAGAGGGTCTGCAACGTCCCGTCGGCCATGCTCGGGCCTCCCGTCTGGACGTACCGGCCACCGGACCGAAAACCGTTCGGGTGGACCGTACGCCGTTCGAATGGAAGGAACGCTAGAGCCGCCACTCAGCCACCGTCAATGACTTACCAATCAGTAACTTAGCGGTAGACATGGCCTTGACCTGCTGTTTCCCTCAGCGGAACGGGTCATCACCCCAACGGCCCACCGCCCACCACCGACCACAACGACGTCGGCATCACCCGACACGACACCGGACAATCGACTCTCCGGACGAGCGGGCACCGCAATCTTGATCGACGCTCATCACATCGAAACATGTGCATGCACCGACGAGGCCGCTTATCGTGAGGGTCGAGAAAAGGGCCCGCGCGTCCCCCGCGGGCCGTTCACGCTTACCGCAAGAGGAGGCGGCCCATGCCTGCCGCGCCCCCACCCACCACCCTCCGACGGATCGTCCTCGCCCTGGCCGCCTGCGCGGCCCTGCTCGTCCCGGTCATCCTGACCGCCACCCCCGCCCAGGCCGCACCGGTCACCCTGCCCAACGGCACCCAGTTCACCGACGCGGCCGGTGCCGGCGTGCACGCCCACGGCGGCGGCATGATCAAGGTGGGCGGCTACTACTACTGGTTCGGTGAGAACCGCAACGACGACAGCACCTTCCGGTACGTCTCGGTCTACCGCTCGACCGACCTACGCACCTGGGAGTTCCGCAACAACGTGCTGACCCAGGCGTCCGCCGGTGAGTTGGCGGTGGCCAACATCGAACGGCCGAAGGTGATCTACAACGCCGGCACCGGCCAGTACGTGCTCTGGATGCACTGGGAGAACGGCGTCGACTACACCCAGGCCCGGGTCGCGGTGGCCACCTCCAGCACGGTCGACGGGAACTACCGCTACCTGGGCAGCTTCCGCCCGCTGGGCCACGACTCCCGGGACCTGACCGTGTTCCGTGACGACGACGGCAGCGCGTACCTGATCTCCGCCACCCGGAGCAACGCGGACCTGAACATCTACCGCCTCACCGCCGACTACACCGGGGTCGCCGGGCTGGTCCGGACGCTGTGGCCGGACAACTACCGGGAGGCCCCGGCGATGTTCAAACGCAACGGGGTCTACTTCCTGGTCACCTCGGGCGCCACCGGCTGGTCACCCAACCAGGCCCGGTACGCGACCGCGAGCGCCGTCACGGGCACCTGGACCGGGCCGACCGCCTTCGCCGACAGCATCACCTACGACTCCCAGCCGGCGTACGTGCTGCCGGTGCAGGGCAGCGCCGCCACCTCGTACCTCTACCTCGGCGACCGCTGGGCCGGGGCCTGGGGTGGGCCGGTCAACCAGTCGCGGTACGTCTGGCTGCCGTTGACCTTCCCGTCGGGCACCTCCCTGGCCATGAACTGGTCCCCGCAGGTGAGCATCGACACCGCCACCGGCGTCGTCGCCGGGGTCGGCGGCGGCTACGCCTACGAGTCGCTGCGCCCCCGGCACAGCGGCAAGTGCCTGGACGTGCTCGACCGGTCCACCGCCGATGCCGCCGGAGTCGCCCAGTACGGCTGCAACAACGGCAGCAACCAGCAGTGGCAGCTACGCGACCTGGGCTCCGGGTACCACCAGATCGTGGCCCGGCACAGCGACCGGTGCCTCACCGTGCCCGGCGGGTCCACCGCCGACAGCGTCCAGGTGCAGCAGTTCGCCTGCCAGTCCGGCCGCACCGACCAGCAGTGGCAGCTCGTCGACGTCGGCTCGGGCACCGTCCGGATCGTGGCCCGGCACAGTGGCCGCTGCCTCGACGTCGCCGGCTACTCCACCGCCGACGGCGCACGGGTGATCCAGTACGCCTGCGGCACCGGCACCAACCAGCAGTGGCAGCGGGTGGGGGTCTCCTGACCACGCCCGTCCGCTGTCCCCGCCTCCCGTAGGTCGGGACGGCGGACGGGCACCACCCCCTGCGCTCCGACACCCGTGACAATTGCGTGACGGGATCGTCACACCAGGTGCCGACCCGGCGGGTCTACTGGGCACGAAGACGGCCACCCGGTCGTCCTGGTGGGAGTGAGTGGTGCCGGACAGCGTGCAGGAGCAGGTCCACCGGCTGCGGTCGCTGCGGATCGCCGCCGGGCTGACCATCGAGGAACTCGCCGTCCGCTCCGGGGTGAGCCCACGGACGATCGGCGGGATCGAGCGGCACCGGATCCGCCGTCCGCACCACGCCACCCTGCGGGCGCTGGGCTCGGCCCTGGGCCTGGACATGGTGGACGCCGTCCGGCTCCACCCGGCGGGCGGGCAGGTCGCCGGGGTCACCGGGCTGCCCGGGGTGACACCACACTTCACCGGCCGGCGCGACGACCTCGCCTGGCTGACCGCGCACCTCGGACACCGCAGCGCGGCGGTGCAGCTGATCGGCCTGCCCGGGGTGGGCAAGACCGCGGTGGCCGTGCAGGCCGCCACCCTGCTGGCCGACCGGTTCCCCGACGGGGTGCGGTTCCTCGGCCCGGTCGGGGACGCCACCGCCGGCACGATCGCCCGACGGATGCTGCCGACCTGCGAGACGTCGACCGGGCCGGACACGACGGTTGTCCGGGCGTACCGGGACCTGGTCCGCCACCGGCGGATGCTGATCCTGCTGGACGGCGTCCGGGATCGTCGCCAGGTCGAGCCGCTGCTGCCGCCGGACGCCGCCGCCGTCACCCTGATCACCGGCGGGCAGCCGCTGGCGGGGCTGCCCGTGGCCGATCGACGGCTGGTGCCGCCGCTGCCGCCGGCCGACGCGCGGGCCGCGCTCACGGCGATGCTGGACGGCGCCGTCGCCGAACCGGCGGTTGCCGAGTTGGCCGGGTGCTGCGGCGGCCTGCCGCTGGCGCTCCGGGTGACCGCGAACCGGCTGCTGACCCGACCGCAGTGGACCGCGCAGTGGCTGATCGACCGGCTGACCCGCGCCGACCGGATCCTGGACGCGCTGGTCGCCGGCGACCTGTCGGTACGCGACGCGTTCGAGCGGGCGTACGCCGGACTGCCGGCGCGGGCCCGCCATGCGGTACGGCTGCTGCCCCGGCTGGCCGGCCCGCCCCCCGCCGGGGCGGGCTTCCTCGACCTGGCCGAACGGGGCTGGCTCACCGCGGGCCGGGACCACCGGTACGAGCCGCATCCACTGGTGCGCGCCTTCGCCCGCGTCGCGCCCGGCACCTGATCCTCAGCCCGGGTCGAGGTCGTCCCGGGAGAGGTCGGCGAGCAGCGCCCCGGCCCGCCGGGCCAGATCCGGGTCGTCGCACGCGTCGGCCAGCTCGATCGCCCGCACCAGGTACGCCGGGGCCTCCCGGGTCGCCCCCGTCCGCCGCAGGGCCTCGGCCAGCTCCACCGATGCCAGGGCCTCGATCGCCGGCATCGCGTTCTCGCGCAACCGGCGCACGGCCTCCCGGCGGATGGTGACGCACTCGGGCCACCGGCCGAGGGCGGCGAGATCGTAGCCGATCCGCTGACAGGTCAACGCGTCGGTGGAGGACCGAACGAAGGCCGAGATGGGATAGCTCGCGTCGCGGAGCAACAGTCGGGTCCGTTGGTGCACCCGCAGCGCCTCGGCGGGTCTACCGAGCGCCAACAGGGAGGCGCCGAGCGAGGCCATCGCCTGCGGCAACCCCTCCCAGTCGGCCGATCGGCGCAACAGCACCCAGGCCCGCTGCCGCTGCCGCAGCGCCGCCGGGTACTCGCCCAGTCCGGTGTGGCCACAGGCGGCGTACAGCAGGGCCCAGCCCTGCTGGGCCGGGTCGTCCGCGCTGATCGCCCGATCCAGCGCCCGCGCGGCGGTGGTCACGCTGCGGGTGAACTCGCGCTGACAGATCGCCTGCGCCCAGGCCAGGTAGTTGAGATGGACCGCCTCGGTGCGGGGGTCGCCCAGCCGGGCGGCGGACTCGGCGGACAACCGGAAGACCTCGGGCCAGAGGTCGAGGTGGACCCGGCTGTCGGAGAACCAGTGCAGCGCGTCGACCGTGTCGACCACCGGCTCGTGCAGGCCCAGGGCGGCGGCCGACCGCAGCGCCGCGAACCAGTTGGCCCGCTCGACGTCGAGCCATCCGGTCGCCGCCGCACGATCCCGGAACTCCGTCAGGGGTGCCGGCCCGTCCGGTTCGAAGTGCCGCCCGGCCGCGGTGGTCCGCGCCAGCCACCAACGCAGCAGGGCGGTCCGCAGCGGGCCGGTCGACTCCGGCTCCTCGGCGGCCATCCGGTCGGCGGCGAAGTCCCGCACCAGGTCGTGCAGCCCGTACCGGTCCGCCGGCACGGCGGCCACCAGACCGCTCTCGACCAGGGCTTCCAGCCGCCGCTCGGCGTCCTCGCCGGGGGCGTCGGTGATCACGGCGACCGGGTCCGGGCCGAAGTCCGGGCCCGGTATCAGGCACAGCCGCCGGAAGGTCCGTCGCAGGTCGGCTCCGAGCCGCCGGTACGACAGGCTGAGCGCGGTGTGGATGCCCGCTGCGCCGGCGTCGATGACCGCGAGCCGGTTCTGCTCGCCGGTGAACCGTCGGTTCAGCTCCAGCACGGACAGTCCCGGCTCGTCCGACAGCCGCTGCCCGGTGACGCGCAGGGCCAGCGGCATGTGACCGCAGTGTCGGGCCAGCTCGCGCAGCTCGTCCGGGTCGGCGGTGTCGCCCGGCCGGGCGATGGCCCGCAGCATCGCCGTGGACTCGTCATCCGGCAGCGGCTCCAGGGACAGCCACTGGGCGGTGTCCAGGCCGCTGAGCCGTCGCCGGCTGGTGAGGAGCACGAGGCTGCGCCCGGCCCCGGGCAGCAACGGCCGGGCCTGGGCCTCGTCGGCCGCGTTGTCCCACACCACCAGGGCCCGGCGTCGGCACAGCGCCGACCGGTACGCCGTCGCCCGCTCGTCCAGCCCGGCGGGAATCCGCTGTTCCGGCACACCGAACGCGCGCAGCAGCCGGTGCAGTGCCTCACCCGGCGCGGTCGGGACGTCGTCCATGCCGCGCAGATCGACGAAGAACCGGCCGTCGGGATACTCCGCCACCAGGTCCGCCGCGGCGCGCAAGGCCAGGCTGGTCTTGCCCACCCCGGCCGACCCGGTGACGACGACCACAGTGGCCTGCTGTCGGTCGTCCGACGGTCGACAGGCGAGGCCGCCGAGCGTCCGCAACGCCGCCACCCGGCCGGTGAAGTAGCGCGGTGGATCGGGCAGTTCGCATCCGGCCGGCCGGACGGACGTGGTCTCGAACAGTCGGCGACGCTCGTCGTCCGGCACGGCGAGGACGTCGAGCAGGACGCTCAGGGTGCGGCGCTGGGGACGGCGGACCCGGTCGCGTTCGATGTCGCTGATCGCCCGGACGCTGACCCCGCAGCGGTCGGCGAGCCCTTCGATCGACAGGCCCGCCGCAATACGGCAGGCCCGCAGGACGGAACCCAGTGACGGCCGTTCGGATGTGCTCGGCATCAACTCCACTGAGCACACACTCACAGATCGCGCCCCGGCACACCAGGCGTGAACCAGTGACTTACCGCACCGTTCAGATCACCGACCGTTCAGAACGGTAGGCAAGAATCGGTGTCGGCGCGCTGCCGATCGCCTGCTCCCGACGTGGTGCGATGCCCCGGCGCTGACGGGCGGGCATCGGCCGGGCCGCCCCCGTGGACCGTACGGGGACGGCCCGGCCGACTGGTTGTTGTGGGGTGGTCAGCTACGCGTGCTCCATTGTTGGTTCTGTTGGCCGTTGCAGGCCCAGAGGATGAGTTTGGTGCCGTTGGCGGTGGCGGCGTTGTTGGCGTCGAGGCAGAGTCCGGACTGGACGCCGGTGAGGGTGCCGTTGCTGTTGAGGTTCCACTGTTGGTTGGTGCCGCCGTTGCAGTCCCAGATGATCACCTGGGTGCCGTTGCTGGTGCCCTGGCCGTTGGCGTCGAGACACTTGTTGCCGTACACCTGCAACTGCTTGGAAGCGGTGTAGGTCCAACGCTGCGCGGTGCCGCCGGTGCAGTCCCAGAGCTGGGTCTGGGTGCCGTTGGTGGTGCTGCCGTTCGGCACGTCGACACACCGACCCGACTGGGCACCGACCAACTGGACACCCTGCTGCGGGTTACCGCCACCGGCCGGCGCGTAGCCGGCAGCCGCGATGTTCGCCTGCACCGCATCCTCGGTGGCCGCCGACGGGTAACCCGAGGTCAGCACACCTTCGTAGAAGGTGCCGCGACCGGAGACGCTGTTGTCGCCGCCGATGCCGAGCAGGATCGCGCCTTCCTTCTTCATCGGGTGGTAGCCGTTGGGACGCCGCCCGTCGAAGTAGGTCGTCAGACCACCCGACTGCCCGTTCCCACCCCGGATCGCCCAGTGGTTCGGCTCACCCTTGACCATGGCGGTCACGAAGCGGTGGTTGATGGACGCGATGTTGTTGTATCCCGCGTTCACCCCCGAGAACAGCCCCCACTCCAGGTCGGCCATGACCCAGGGGCCGGCGCCGGCACCGTAGCCCCACTGCTTGTTGGCGCCGAAGTAGACCGTCTCCATGATGGCCGGCGAATCCGCTTGGCCGTCCGTCTGGGCGTTGCCGTAGTCGAAGCAGCACCACTGGTTGTAGTGGGTGCCGTCGACGACGGCGTAGATGCCCTCGGGTTGGTCGCCGGTGGCGACGCCGTTGGTGTTGTTGTTGCGGTAGCCGGTGCCGGGCGCGACGTAGACGCCGTACGCCTTCTGACCGCCGACGGTGATCGGGGCCGCCTTCGCGTCGGCAAGGTTGTCCCAGCCGCCCGGAGCGGGACCGGGCCAGTAGCCGGGAGGTGCCTGGGTCAGGCGGTTGTTACGGCCGGACTGGTCGTAGAGAATCGTGATCACACAACTCGTGTTCGCACAGAACGAATCCTGCGTGGCGGCATTGACATAACCACCCGCACTCAACACCCCCACATCCCGAGTCGTATTATCCGACGTACGCCGAACCTGATACAACGGACCGTTGTACGCCCCATACAAAGCCCGAGTAGTACTATGCGCCGCCACACACGGCGTACCACCCGAAGCATAAATATCACACGGACCCGAACCAGCAGCCCGAGCCTCCGGCGCATTCGAAACCACATAACCGCCAGCACCGACAGCGAGGACCAACGAAACCCCCGCCGCCGCCATCAAGCGGCCCAACCTTCTCTTCACGTTCATCGAATCCCTTCCAGGTGCGGTGTGGGTGTGGTGCGGTGGTGGTGGGTGGAACCTGGCGCAGCCCTGCCCTGCGGACTCGCCCGTCCGGACGCCCGCCGAGGCACGGGACCGATCCGCCGACCGACTCCTTCCTGACGTCACACGTCACATCTTTACATTAATGTTTATCTATGCCTTGCGCTACCTTCGAGCCCACTCGACGCCACCTGCCGCCGCCGGAGGTCGGAGATCCCCGACAGCCCACGGGACGGCTGCGGAACCGTTCCAGGGCCAGTGCCGGGATCCGGGACGGCTATGCTCCTCCGGGAGGCACGGCGCGTCACCGCGTCGGTGCAGGAATCGGTTTGAGGGCGGGCATGAACATCGGGGAGATCGCCCGGCGGGCCGGGGTGTCCCGCAGCACCGTGTCGTACGTGTTGAGCGGGAAGCGGACCGTGTCGGAGGCGACCCGCCAGCGGATCCAGGCGGTCATCGACGAGCTGGGCTACCGGCCGAACGCCAGCGCCCGTGCGTTGAAGGAAGGGCGTACCCGCACCCTCGGGCTGGTGATTCCCCCGGCCAGCCAGCGACTGACCGACATGCAGTTGGGCTTCGTCGCCAGCGTCGTCGAGGCGGCGGCCCGGCACGACCTGGACGTGCTGCTGTCCCCGTCCGGCGGCGACCACGACCGGTCGTTCGAGCGCATCGTCACCGGGCGTCGGGTGGACGGTGTGGTGCTGATGGAGATCCGGTTGGCCGACGACCGGGTGACCCGGCTGGCCAAGGCGGGTCTGCCGTTCGTGACGATCGGCCGGACCGCCGAGCCGCACGGGATGAGCTGGATCGACATCGACTACGCCGCGCTGATCGCCCGCTGCGTGCACCACCTGGCCGATCTGGGGCACCGGCAGGTGGCCCTGGTGAACCGTTCCGCCGAGTTGGTCGCCGCGGGTTACGGTCCGAGCCACCGCGCCCTGGCCGGCTTCCGGGCGGCAGTCACCGAGCGGGGCCTGGTCGGTGTCGACGTCTGTTGCGGCGACGACACGACGTCGGGCGAGGCGTGCGTGGAGCAGCTGTTGGCGACGCATCCGGACGTCACGGCGGTGGCCACCATCAACGAGGCCGCGCTGCCCGGCATGCAGCGTGCGTTGACCGCCGCCGGACTGTCCGTGCCGGGTGACTTCTCCGTCACCGGGGTGGCCGCCCAGCACTGGGCGGAGGATTTCCGTCCACCGTTGACCGCTGCGGACGTGCCGATGGGGGAGATGGGGGCCGAGGCGGTGTCGCTGCTGCTGGAGCTCATCGCCGCGCCTGACGGCACGCCCCGCCATCGCCTCTACGCCCCGCCCATCTCGTTGCGCTCCAGCACCGGCCCGGTCCGGTCCCGCTGACCCCGTCGGCAGGTGCGGCGCAGGTCCGGCCGTCCGCGTTCCGGATTCCGGCCTCCCCGCGGAGGCCACGACGCCCCTCACCGCACCGGTCCCGCCGGACCGGTCCGGCCGCCCGACGGTGACCCGTTCCGTTGCTGATGGGCGGCAGCGAGAATGAGGTAGCTGCTGGCGGTCCAGGTGTACGCCCGGTCCCGGAGCTCGGCACCCGTCTCGGCGTCGAAGTTCTCCGCGAAACCGGACTTCTCGCACAGGGCCAGGAAGCGCTGGCTGATGTCGTCGGCGATCGCGGTGTGCCCGGCCCGGCGCAGGCCGTCCTCGACCAACACGGTGGAGGGCGCCCAGATCGGGCCACGCCAGTAGCCGTCGGCGAGGTAGTGGGTCGAGTCCGTCGGTTCGGTGGCCAGGCCGTGGGTGGTCAGGTGGGCCTCGATGCCCCGGGCCAGCACGCCGGTGACCGGGGCCGGCAGGTCGACGCCGAGCGTGATGGGCATCAGGTCGAGCAGGCTGCGGCTGGCCTGCCGCCGTCCGGTGCGCGGGCTGCGGGCGGTGAAGCGCTCGCCGTCCCACAGCTCCCGGAGCAGGGCCGCCCGGACCCGGTCGGCCTCGTGGGACCACCGGTCGGCGGGCAGGCCCAACTCGGTGGCGAGGTCGGCCAGGCAGCGCAGCTGGGCGACCAGGAACGCGGCGAGGTCGGCGGTCTCCAGGACCCGGTCGCCGTCGAAGGTGGTGGCGTTGTCCCAGCCGCTGTCGTTGCCGTGCTGGTAGTGGGGCAGGTCGTGGCCGGGGGCGCGGCGCGCGTCGAGCCAGAACCCGGTCCACCGGGCCAGCCGGTCGTACGTCTGGGCCAGCGCCGCCCGGTCCGGCGGCTCGGGCAGGCGACGGCGCAGGTGTCCCAGGGCCCAACCGTGAATGGGCGGCTTGACGTAGTTGTGCAACACCTCCGAGTGGGTGATCGAGTCCGGGAGGGCGCCGGCGGCGTCCTGATGGTCGAAGGGCAGTTGGAACTGGTGCCAGGCCAGCTCGGGCTCGCCGGCCGCCAGGGCGATCGCGTTGAAGCAGTGGTCCCAGCTCCACACCTTGTCCATCCAGTGTTTGGACATCAGCACCGCCGGCCGGGTGACGAAGCCCGCCGGCTCGACGGTGGCCGACCAGAGCACGTACGCGGCCAGTTCGGCGGCGGGGGTGTCGACGCCGCGCCACGGCGCGACCGCGTCGACGAACGCGGCGAACTCGGCGCTGCGGTCGCGGCACAACTGGTCGAAGGTGCCGGATCGGGCGTAGGGCGGGCGGGCGGTGGCGTACTCCTCGATCGCGATCTCCCAGGGCTGGTCGGCGGGGAGATCCAGCCACCGGTCGGCGGGGCCGAGCGCCTCCACCCCCGCGACCCCGCACAGCGCTCCGGACAGCACCGTGATCCGGTAGCGGCGGCCCGTCTCGTAGGAGGTGAACACGGATGACCCGTCGACCGGATCGAGGTAGAGGTAGGTGCCGCTGAACGGGGTGAGGGTGCGGGCGGCGGCGGCGATCCGCAGCCCGAGTCCCCGGCCACGCATCCGCAGGGTGTCCGGCCCCTGGTAGCCGACCTCGATCCGGCCCTCGCCGCTGCGCCAGGTCAGCAGCGCGGGGGTGGCGACGACCGTGCTGTCGGCATCGGGGGCGAGGCGGAGCACCGGGTGCAGCCCGGTCTGGTGGGAGACCAGGTGCAGGTCGTCGGCGTACGCGTTCTCGGCTACCACCGGCGAGATGTTGAGCCAGGAACCACGGTAGCTGAACGGGATGTCCTGGATGGAGAACTCCGGACCGGACGGGACGACTGTCATGTTCGGCGGTGCCTCTCTGTGGTACGGGTGCTCAGTCCTTCACGGCGCCGGCCGTGACCCCGGTCGGAACGGAGGCGAATCGGTTCGGAGAATCGGTTCGGCCGAACATAGGTCCGGCCATGCTCGACGGTCAAGAGGGAGCCGTCAGAGACAGAAGATCATCAGCAGTAACACCAGCTTTATCGGACTGTCATTTCATTGACATCCTTCAGTACCCCGCCCTACGATCCCTGCGAATCGATTCGCATGCGATGTCCTCCGGAGAGCGTCCCCCCGCGCGCCACCAAGGAGCCGCCCGTGAAAACCCCGTCCCGCCGCAGGCCCGGACGAGCCCGCGTGCTCGTCGCCCGGCTCACCGTCGGCCTGCTCGCCATCGCCGCCGCCACCGTTGCCGCATCCCCGGCCCAGGCCGCCGACGAGTCGATCAGCGTCAACTTCTCCACCACCAACGGCACACCGACCTACCGTGCCTCCGGCTGGATCTACGGCATGACCGAGAACGCCAGCGGCCCGGCCGACCACTTCTACCGCGACGTCAAGTTCCAGTACATGCGCGCCGGCGGCGCACAACTGCCGGGCAGCGGCTGGGTCGGCGGGAACTACGACCGCCGGTGGAACTCCACGCTCGCCCAGGCGCGTCGGACCACCGCTCTGGGCGGTCAGTTCATCATCCTGCCGCACGACCTGTGGGGCGCGGACGGCGCGGGGATCTCCCGCTTCCCCGGCGACAACGGCAACTGGACCGACTACGACAACTTCCTGACCCGGCTCATCAGCGACGTCCGGGCGTCCGGGCTGTCCGTGCAGTGGGACATCTGGAACGAACCCAACATCACCATCTTCTGGAACCGCCCGATCTCCCAGTACCTCGAACTGTGGCGGCGCACCTACCAGCGCCTGCGGACGGAGTTCCCCAACCAGCTCATCGTCGGGCCGAGTTGCGCCTGCGTGCCGTCGACCACGCACACCTTCTGGAACCAGTACCTGGACTTCGTCCGCTCGACCAACACGGTGCCGGACATCATCAGCTGGCACTCGCTGCCGGGTGACCCGGTCGCCAACGTCGCCGCCGCCAACGCCACCCTCGACCCGCGCGGCATCGCCCACCCCCGGCCTTACCAGATCAACGAGTACGGCGCGACCGACGAGCAGAACCCGGCCGACGGCGCGTGGTACATCGCCCGCCTGGAACGGGCCCGTGCGGACGGCCTCCGGGCGAACTGGGCCGGCGGCGGCAACCTGCACAACGATCTCGGCAACCTGCTGGTGCGCAACTCGGCCGGCCAGCACCAGCCCAAGGGCGAGTGGTGGGTCTACCGCTACTACGCCTCCCAGGCCGGGGAGATCGTCGCGGTGACCGCCAGCCAGTCGTACGACGCGTTCGCCACGAAGGCGACCGGGGTGGCGAAGGTCCTGGTCGGAGGCGGCCGGACCACCGGCAACCTGACGGTCAACCTGCAACGGTTGGACACCACCAGCGGCATCGTGCAGAACAACCAGGTGCGGGTCCTCACGCAGCGCATCCCGTACAACGGCGGCGGCGCGGTGCAGGGGCCGGTCACGGTGTCGAACACCGTGGTCAACGTGTCCAACAACAACGTCACCGTGACCCTGCCGTACGGCAACCAGAACGACACCTACACGGTCACCCTGTTGCCGCCGTCGGACAGCGGCTTCCAGTCGGTGGCGGTGGCCCAACACTCCCAGCAGTGCCTGGACAACACCGGGCTGAGCGCCGCCGACGGCAACGTCCAGCAGCAGTACTACTGCGAGGGTGGTGACCAGCAGCTCTGGAACTTCCGCCCGGTCGCCGGGGTGGCCGACACGTACACGGTGGTCAACCAGCAGAGCGGCAAGTGCCTGGACGTCAGCGGGGTCTCCACCGCCGACGGCGCGGCCGTGCACCAGTGGACCTGCCAGAACGGCCTCAACCAGCAGTTCACCCTGCGCAGGGTGACCTACGGAGGCAACGACGCGCACGACTACCAGCTCGTCGCCCGGCACAGCGGCAAGTGTGTCGATGTCAACGGAGTCTCCACCGCGGCGCAGGCACGGGTCCACCAGTGGACCTGCAACCCGACCGGCCAGGGCAGCCCGTTGAACCAGACGTGGCGGATCTGGGGCCGGTGACCCACCCGGAGGTCGGGTGGCGGGTCACCGGCACCCGACCTCCGTCGTTCGTCCACCGGAACGACGCTCCACCGGGAGACCCGCCACGCATTGATTGATGTCAGTTCATGAGTGATTCTCAGGGTGCTGCGAACCGATTCGCCACCACCACCCCCGGCGGGTCCGTCAGGCCCGCCTCGCTGCTACGAACCAAGGAGCCGCTTCGTGCGTACCCCGTCCCCGAGCGGATCAGGCCAGGTCCGCGATCCCATCCCGCGACGCCGTCGCCTCCACCGGCTGACCGTGCTGGTCGGCGCGCTGGCCGGCGTCCTCGCCGTCGCCGGAGCCACCCCCGGCATCACCTCCGGGACCGCCGAGGCCGCGTCGTCGTCGGTGGCCGCCATCGAGCCGGGGCAGAGCACCCGGATCGTCGGCACCGGATCCGGCCGCTGCCTCGAGGTCCCCAACTCCAGCACCACCAACGGCACCCAGACCCAGCTGTGGGACTGCCAGGGCAACCCCAACCAGACCTGGACCTGGACGTCCAACCGGCAGCTCATGGTGTATGGCAACAAGTGCCTGGACGCCTCCGGCCGGGGCACCACCGACGGCACCGCGGCGATCATCTGGGACTGCAACGGCCAGAACAACCAGCAGTGGAACGTCAACGCCAACGGCACCATCACCGGAGAGCAGTCGGGGCTGTGCCTCGACGCCAGCGGAAACGGCACCACGAACGGCACCAGGATCCACCTCTGGACCTGCCACGGCGGCACCAACCAGCAGTGGACCTCTCCGGCCACCACTCCCCCGCCGCCCGGCAGCCGTCCGTGCGACATCTACGCCGCTGGCGGCACTGCGTGCGTGGCCGCCCACAGCACCACCCGGGCGCTCTACGCGGCGTACGCCGGCAACCTCTACCAGGTACGGCGCTCATCGGACAACACGACTCGCAACATCGGGCTGTCGAGCACGGGCGGCACCGCCAACGCGGCGGACCAGGACTCGTTCTGCGCCGGCACCACCTGCGTGGTGACCGTCGTCTTCGACCAGTCCGGTCGCGGTAACGACCTGTGGTACCAGGGCTCCAGCGTGGTTCCGGGCTCACCGCAGAGCAAGCCGGCGGTGGCCACCTCGGAGTCGCTGACGGTGGGTGGCGCCAAGGCGTACTCGCTCTACATCAACCCGGGCAACAGCTACTGGCGCGACGGTCACCTGACCGGCGTCCCGACCGGGGCCGCGCCCGAGGGCATGTACATGGTCACCAGCGGCACCCACGTCAACAGCGGCTGCTGCTTCGACTACGGCAACAGCGAGACGACCCGCAAGGCCGACGCCGCCGGGGCGATGGACGCCATCAACTTCGGCAAGCAGTGCTGGTTCGGTGGCTGCTCCGGCACCGGGCCCTGGGTGCAGGCCGACCTGGAATGGGGCCTGTTCCCCGGCGGCAGCAGCTCCTGGAACCCCAACCAGCGGGCCTTCACCAGCAAGTTCGTCACCGCGACGCTGAAGAACAACGGCACCACCCGGTTCGCCATCAAGGGCAGCAACGCCCAGTCCGGCAGCCTCTACACCCTCTGGGACGGCTCACTACCCTCCGGGTACAACCCAATGAAGAAGCAGGGCGCCATCATCCTGGGCAGCGGCGGGGACTGCTGCAAGCCCGACGGCGGCGCGAACCTGAGCGCCGGCACCTTCTACGAGGGGGCGATGGTCGCCGGCTACCCGTCCGACGCGACCGAGAACGCCGTCCAGGCCGACGTGGTGGCCGCTGGCTACCGCTGACCCGACCACCCCGTACGCCGGTCACCACCGTTCGCCAGCGGTGGTGACCGGCGTACGGGGTGCCCCGGGCGGCCGGCCCGGGTCGGCCGACGTACCGACGCGGCGGGTCGTACCCGCCCCACCATCCACGACGTCCACGGTTGCCGGCGGTGGGCGTCCCCGACGGGTTCGATGCATGGAGGTCCGATGAGCAACCCCACGATCAATCCGGTGTTCGATCGAACGGCCATCCTGCTGGTCGCGATGCTCGTGCTCGTGGTGGGCCTGGTCGTCAGCGATCCACCGCAACGGGCCCAGGCGTGGGACAACGGCGTCGCCGACACCCCGCCGATGGGATGGAACAGCTACGACTCCTTCAACTGGAGCGTCACCGAGGCCGACGTGCGGGCCAACGCCGACTACATGGGCGCGAATTTGCGGCAGTACGGCTGGGAGTACATCGTCGTCGACTGGGCCTGGTACTACCCGGGGCAGCACAACGGCAGCCCGAACCAGGACGCCAACCGGCAACCCCGACTCCGGATGGACGCCAACGGACGGCTGCTGCCCGACACCACCCGGTTCCCGTCGGCGGCAGGCACCAACGGATTCAAGCCGTTGGCCGACCACGTGCACGCGCAGGGACTGAAGTTCGGCGTCCACCTGATGCGGGGCATTCCCCGGCAGGCGGTCGCGGACAACGTGCCGATCCTCGGCACCAACTGCCGCGCCAACCAGATCGACAACAGCACCACCGCGGCCTGGCTCAACCTCATGTGGGGTCTGGACATGACCAACCCCTGCGCGCAGGCGTACCTCGACTCGGTGTTCCAGCTGCTGGCCTCGTGGGGGGTCGACTTCGTCAAGGTGGACGACATCGCCGCGCCGACGTACCGGCAGGCGGAGATCGAGGGTTACCGGCTGGCGATCCAGCACAGCGGTCGACCGATGGTGCTCAGCCTGTCGCCCGGCGCGACGCCACTGGCCAGCGGCCCACACGTGCAGTCCAACGCACACACGTGGCGCATCGTCAACGACCTGTGGGACAACTGGTACGCCCTCGACGCACTGTTCGACCAGCTCCGCAACTGGACGCCGTACCGGACGAAGGGCGCCTGGCCCGACCCGGACATGATCCCGATCGGACGGCTGTCCACGTACGGTCCGGTCGGCTCACCCCGGTACTCGAACCTCACCGCCGACGAGCAGCGCACCCTGATGACCCTCTGGGTGATCAACCGGGCACCGCTGATGTGGGGCGGCAACCTCGTGGAGAACCGGGCCGCCGAGCTGGCGTTGATGACCAACTCCGCGGTGCTCGCGGTCGACCGGCACAGCGCCAACAACCGCCAGCTCACCGGGGGAACCCGACAGGTGTGGACCGCCGACGTGCCGGACAGCAACGATCGGTATGTCGCGTTGTTCAACCGCGAGAGCACGGCGGCCGACGTGTCGGTGAACCTGGCCGACCTCGGCATCGGCTCGGCCGTCGTGACCGACCTGTGGTCCGGTGCGAACCTCGGCACCTCGGCCGGGACGTTCACCCGGTCGCTGCCCGCCCACGGCGCCGGGCTCTACCGGCTGGCCCCCGAGACCACCACTCCGCCGCCGGCCAGCTACACCCTGACCGCCCGGCACAGCGCGAAACTGCTGGACGTCGACAACGCCGGGACGGCCGACGGCACGGACATCGTGCAGTGGGCCGCCAACGGGCAGCCGAACCAGCGGTGGCGGCTCCAGGACGTCGGCGACGGCTACGTGCAGATGGTCGCCCGGCACAGCAACAGGTGTCTCGACGTGACAGGCGCCGGGCTGACCGACGGCGTCCCGGTCGTGCAGTGGACCTGCGGCACCGGCACCCACCAGCAGTGGCGGCGCACCGCGGTGTGACGACGCCGGGAGGTCGGGCCGGGCGACCGGCGGTCGCTGGAAGCGTTGATCGGGTACGGAACCCGATCAGCGCGTCGCGGCCGGCACCGGGTGCGGGACCGGAATTGCCGGGCCGCCCGTCGCGTCCCGCGCGGCGGCGCGAGCGGTCAGCGCGCGGCGACGGTGAGGCGGTGGTCGAGGGCAGTGTGGCGGCGGCCCGCGCCGACGGTACGCACGGCGGCGGCCAGGGCCCGCCGGGAGCCGACGAGGACGACGAGTTGTCTGGCCCGGGTGACGGCGGTGTAGAGCAGGTTCCGTTGCAGCATCATCCAGGCGCTGGTGGTCAGGGGGATGACGACGGCGGGATACTCGGACCCCTGCGAGCGGTGGATGGTCATCGCGTAGGCGTGGGCCAGTTCGTCGAGTTCGTCGAACTCGTAGTCGATGTTCTCGTCCTCGTCGGTGCGTACGGTGAGGGTCTGTTCCTCGGGGGACAGCGCGGTGACGATGCCCAGGGTGCCGTTGAAGACGCCGGCCTGGCCCTTGTCGTAGTTGTTGCGGATCTGGGTGACCTTGTCGCCGATCCGGAAGGCGCGTCCGCCCATCCGCCGCTCGGGTTGACCCTCGCGGTGCGGGGTGAGGCGCTGTTGCAGCAGGGTGTTGAGGGCGGCGGCACCGGCGGGCCCACGGTGCATGGGGGCGAGGACCTGCACGTCGCGGCGCGGGTCGAGGCCGAAGCGGGTGGGGATGCGGGTGCAGGCGACGTCGACGGTCAGCGCGGCGGTGGCCTCGGTGTCGTCGCAGGCGAACAGGAAGAAGTCCGGTAGTCCGTCGAGCAGGGGCGGGCGTCCGGCGTTGATCCGGTGGGCGCGGTGAGCAGGTCGCGGAGCACCTCCCCGGCACCCACGCTGGGCAGTTGATCGACGTCGCCGACCAGGAGCAGGTGGGCGCCGGGTGGCACCGCCTTGACGAGCTTGTTGGCCAGGATGAGATCGAGCATGGAGGCTTCGTCGACGACGAGCAGGTCGACGTCGAGGGGGTTGTCCCGGTCGTGGGCGGCCTCCCCGCCGGGGCGTAGTTGCAGGAGTCGGTGCACGGTGGCGGCGGGATGCCCGGTCAGCTCCGAGAGGCGTTTCGCGGCGCGGCCGGTCGGGGCGACGAGGGTCACCCTGGCCTTCTTCGCGGCGGCCAGTTCGACGATCGAGCGGACGGTGAAGCTCTTGCCGCAGCCGGGCCCGCCCGTGAGCACCGCCACCTTCGAGGTCAGCGCGAGCCGGACGGCGTGCTCCTGCTCGGGGGCGAGGTCGTTGCCGGTGCGCGCCCGCAACCAGGCCAGCGCCCTGGGCCAGTCGACGTCGGTGAAGTGGGGCAACCGGTCGGCCCGGTCGTGCAGCAGCCGCAGCAGGGCGGCGGCGAGGGACTGCTCGGCGCGGTGGAACGGCACCAGGTACACCGCCGGCACCGGTTCACCGTCGTCGCCGGGCAGGACCTCGCGGACCACGCCCTCCTCGGCGGTCAGGGTGTCCAGGCAGCGGTTGACGAGGTCACCGGGCACGTCGAGGATCTTCGTGGCGTCGGCGACCAGTTCGGGGACCGGCAGGTAGCAGTGGCCCGAATCGGTGGCCTCGGACAGGGTGTACTGGAGGCCGGCTATCACCCGCTGCGGGCTGTCGTGCGGGATGCCGACAGCCTGGGCGATGGTGTCGGCGGTCTTGAACCCGATGCCCCACACGTCCGCCGCCAACCGGTACGGCTCCTTCGTCACCACCTCGATCGACGCGTCGGCGTACTGCTTGAAGATCCGCACCGCCAGGGACGTCGACACCCCGACGCCCTGGAGGAAGACCATCACCTCCTTGATGGCCTTCTGCTCCTCCCACGCTGCGGTGATCTTGGCGGTGCGTTTCGGCCCCAGCCCGGCCACCTCGACCAGCCGGGCGGGTTCCTCCTCGATGATCCGCAGGGTGTCCAGACCGAAGTGCGCCACGATCCGCTCGGCGAACACCGGCCCGATGCCCTTGACCAGGCCGGAACCGAGGTAACGCCGGATGCCCTGGATGGTCGCCGGCAGCACCGTGGTGTAGGAGTCGACCTCGAACTGCCGGCCGTACTTCGGATGTGACGACCACCGCCCCGACAGCCGCAGGCTCTCCCCGGGCTGCGCGCCCAGCAACGCGCCCACCACCGTCAACAGGTCGGCCCCACGGTCGGTGGCGACCCGGGCGACGGTGTAGCCGGTCTCCTCGTTGACATAGGTCAGCCGTTCGAGGACCGCGTCCAGGGTGGCGAGCGGTGCGCGGGCGGGAGCGGTCACCCCACCATCGTGCCGGTTGACCGTCACACCACACCAACGGCCCGGCCTTCCCCTCGATCGACCGTGGTTCCCCCACTGCTGCCCCGGCAGAACGGCGCGCGGCCGGGCCCGGGGGCAGAGGCACCGGACTCCACCCGGGACAGCGCCGACTCCGGCACCACGCCCGTACGTCCTCCCCCGTCCGCGTCGGGCGAAGGAGGACGTCCGGGCGTGCCGCTACGACCCGCTCGTCAGCCGATGGTGAGGTTGCCGCCGGAGGCGGTCAGGGTGCCCTCCCGGGTCGTCGACCCGGTCCAGTCGGACGAGAAGAGCAGCCGGTCCCCGTCCCAGACGGTGATCCCGATCCCGTCCCGCCGGCCCGGCTCACCCCGGTCGGTGGCGGTCACCCGCATGGTCAGCCCGGTGGCCACCGCGACCGGGCTCTGCGCGGTGGAGATGTCGTACAGGGTGACCGGGTAACGCAGGTCGGCGACCGGCTCGCCGGCCACCGCGCCGATGCCGAGCGAGTCCAGCCCGGTGCTCTGGAACTTGTACCGCTTGCCGGCCGACTTGTAGCCGACCTTGGCGCTGCCGACCAGCTTCTTGCCGTTGTTGATCCGCGCGTCCAGGGTCACCTCGATCCGCCGGTCGTCGTCGAGCGGATAGCCACCCGCGGTGGTCCCACCCTTCAGGTAGCCCGACCCGCTGATCGACCGGCCGTCCCCGGCGACCACCGTGACGGTGGCCGTGTCGCTGCCGGTGTACGCCCCGGCGAGCACCGCGGTGACCGGATGCGCCCCGACCGGCAGCGCGGCGAGGCAACTGGCCGAGCCGTCGTCGGCGGCAGCACCGAACGGCTTCGCCGTCGCCGAGCAGAGCGTGTCGTCGCCCTCGGTGAAGGTCACCGTGGCGTTCCGGATGTCACCACCGGCACCACGCACGGTGGCCCGTAGCAGCACCCCGGTCGAGTCCGCGCCGCCCACCGGGGAGGCGAGGGTGTCACCGGTGTAGGTGACCGTCGCCGCGCGCACCTGGGTGATGGCGACATCGGCGTCGTTGAGGTCGAAGAAGACGTTGTCGACCGCCTCGATCCTGATCCGGCCCCGGGCGGTGTCCACGTTCGGCCAGGTCACCGTCGCGGCACCGGTGTTCGGGGTGCGCTCCGCCAGCACGTACGGGAAGGTCGCCCCACCGTCGGTGGACAGCGAGATCCGCACCTCGCTCACGTTGATCGGCGCGGTGTTCGTGCCGGCCACGTCCCAGGTGATCGGGGCGGTGCCACCGCCCAGCTGCGCGCTCGGCGTCGACTGCGAGGTGACCAGGAACGGCCCGGCCGCCGGGGCGACCGTCAGCGCCACGTCGGCGCTGCCGATACCACCGCCACCGGGGTGGCTGTCCCGCCCGGTGAGCCGGAAGTGCAGGGTCCGATCGTTGGCGACGCCGACCCAGTCGGCGGTGGGCAGGAACTCCGAGTAGCAGTCCACCGTCGCGGCGGGCACGTTGCTCGCCCCGCCGGTGGCCGGCGGCGCCGGCGCGGCCGGGCAGGCGCCGGTGGCCGCGTTGGTGTTGTTCGCGGCGACCTGGGCCAGGTTCGGGAAGTGCCGGGTCGGGTCGGTGGTCACCGCGTTCTCCCCCGGCGAGTGGTACTCCAGCGTGTCGGTCGGGCTGACCGCCGCCGCCTCGCCGAACTGCCGGAACAGCGGCCCGTTGGTCTTGGTGTTGGTGACCAGCGCGGTGCCGGCGCTGCCACCCCGGTCGTTCTGTTCCCACAGGTAACTCACGGTGTCCCCGTCGGCGTCGGTCGCGCCACCGGTGAGGGTGAACGGGGTCCGCGCCGGAATGGTGTACGCCGACGCCGGCACGGTCACCACCGGGGCCCGGTTGCCGGTCTGCTCGGTCAGCACGCCGCCGTTACCGGCCGCGCCGCCCCGGGCGGTCTCGCCGACGAAGCCGGTCACCGCCCCGATGCCGGCCAGTCCGAGCGACTGCACGTCGACGCCGGCCAGCGGGCCCCCACCGAAGGTGACCTGGAAGCCGGTGTCGTTCGGGGCGCCCAACCCGCCGAAGGCCGTCACGGTGACGGTGGCCCCGGCCGGCCAGCCGGAGATCGCCTCGATGGCCGCCTTGATCCCGGCCGCGGTGTAGTTGCCGCCGCGCACGATCGGCGCGGAGGACTGCCCCGCGTAGCTGACGGTGAACGAGGCACCGTCGGTGTCGAAGCCGGACAGCGACGCGGTCTGCACCTCGTTGAGCGCCGCCCGGCTGCCGGTGACGAACGTGCTGATCTCGGTGTAGCTGCGCTGCGACCAGTACGGGTCGCTGTGCGGCTGAAGGTTGTCCTGCTGGCAGATGCCGGCGTACGCCATGATCGACGACCCGCTGCCGGGCTCGTACGAGTTGGCCGCGCTGCGGTTGCTGCCGGAGCAGTTGTACTGGGTGCCGTTGAAGGTGTGGTTGCCGGCGAACTGGTGCCCGACCTCGTGCGCCACGTAGTCGACCGCGTAGTAGTCGCCGACCGGCGTCGGCAGCCCGGTGCAGCCCCGGGCCTTGCCGTCCAGACCGACCACGCCGAGACCGGCCACGCCACCGCCGGGCAGGCCGAGGCCGATGTGCCCGACGTCGTAGTTGCTCGCGCCGACGAGTTGCCCGAGCACGATCCGGTTGCGGTTGAGCAGCGAGCTGGTGCACGACGAGATCTGGGCCGAGGTGTAGCAGGCCGCCGCGCCGCACGGTCCGTTGGGCTCGGTGGCCTGGGCGGCGGTGTTCAGGTTGGTCTTGTCGGTGTCGGTGACCAGCACCAGCCGGATCGCCGTCTCGTCCTCGTAGATCTGGGTGACCCGGTTGATCAGGGTCACCTTGGCCGCGGTGACGTTCTCCGCGCCGAAGAAGGTGGCGTACGAGGGGTCGGTGACCAGGGCCAACCGGTAGGTGCGCAGGGTGACCGGCGGACCCGCCGAGGCGTCCCCGGTCGTCTCCGGTGCCAGCGCCTCGGCCGCCGCCGTCACGTCCTCGCGTTCGACGAACGCCGGGTCGGCGTCGACCAGGTCCCGGGCGTAGTAGCTGGCGTACACGCTCTGGTCACCGTGGTAGTAGGGGTCGAGGTACCAGCTGCCGGCGGTCGACCGGACCGAGGCGTGGAAGCCCAACGGGGTCAGGTCGGCCCGGATCGTCGCGGTCGGGTCGTCCAGGCCCCGGCCGACGTACGTGCTGATCTCGGGATGCCGGGCGGCCAGCCCCTGCTCCATCACCGGCGAGTCGAGCAACGTGAACCGCTGGAACCGCCCGGTCGGCGTGGGCAGCGCGACGGTCAGCCCCGGCTGTCCCCGCCGGGCCGCGCCGGCCCGCTCGGCCGGGGCGTCGGCCAGGGTGTCCGCCAGCCCGGCCCGGTCGAGGGTGTACGCGACGAACCGTTCGGCGCGGATGTCGGGTACCCGCCCGTCGCGGGCGTTCGTCGACGGCACGTCGGGCAGCTGCCGCCAGGGGCCGGGGTCGGCCGGGGCGGCGACCGCCGGAGCACCGCCGATCAACGGCAGCGCGGTGGCGACCAGCACGGCGGCGAGCAGCCCGGCCAGCCGGCGGCGGCCGGGGCCAGCAGCATCAGGGGGTGGAACCGTCATCGAGAGGGCCTCACTTCACCAGGTCGGGGATCGGGCCGGATGGCGTGGCGTTCGTGGACCACGCCGGGCTGTCCCGGGAAGGACACGCTATGACGGGTCCTCTGTCGACAGACATCATCCGTAAACCCGAGGCGACAGTGGAGCCGGAGGTGTAGACGGTCGTCAGTCGCCGACCCCGGCCGCCCAGCGTTCGGGCACCGCTCGCCACCCCCGGGGCGTAGGATGAGGCATGCGCGAAGTCGGCAGCCGCACGCGCAGCCAGCCACCGCCGCCGGCCATCGTCTTCGCGGCGCTCACCGCCCCCGACCGCGACCCGACGCGCCCCTGGCTGCAGCTACTCGACGACGAACAACCGCCACAGATCCTGCGGGCCGAACACCCGTACCGGGTCGTCTGGTCATCACTGTGGCCCAGGCGACCCGACGCGCACATCCGTTTCGACCTGGCGTCCGACGGCAGACAGGGAACGCAGCTGCGCTGGACGCTGCTGGTCGCCGATCCCCTGCCCGACCCATCGCTGCTGGGACACCTGCGCAAGCGACTCAACGAACTGGTCAATGCGAACCTGCGCTACACCTTCGGTCAGTAGATGGACCGGGTGCCCACGTCCGGCCAGCCGCCCGGAGATGTCCCCCTTGACCATCGCGTGGTGACGGCGGCCCGCATCCGCGCGGCCGCCGTCCGGACCGGTCCCTGCACGCCGATGTCGAGCAGCGCGGTGTCGGCGAGCGTCCCCTCGGCCCGGTCGAGCTGCTGCGCGCCCGCGCCCGGAAGTGCAGCACCTGCCGCCGATCGACCATCCCTGCACCCTGGGCGGCACCCCCGACAGACATCCGCGCCGCCGCGCCGCAGGCTCGGGTCCGGGCCTGCGGCGCGACGGTCGTGCCCCTACTCCTTCAGGCCGATGTGGTCGATCGGCGGCACCCGGAGCAGCCGTCGGACGGGCCACACGGTGGTCGCCAACGCCAACAGCGTCGCGCCGCCGAGCACCACCACCCCGCCCAGCGGCGGCACGTACGGGATCGAACTGCCGGTCAGCGCGCCGACGATCGCGCCCAGGGTCAGCGCCGCGATGGAGGTGCCGATCAGCAGCGCGCTGCCGAGCAGCCCGGCCTGTTCGGCGTGGACCATTGCCCGGATCTGTCGGCGGGTGACCCCGACCAGCCGCAACAGCGCCAGCTCGCGGCGGCGGGCCAGCGCGGCCAGCACCATCGTGGTGGCCGCGGCAAGCGCCGCGTAACCCACCATCACGCCGATCAGCAGCCGGTTCAGCCAGGCGCCGAGCGCCAGGTCGGTGCCGATCAGGTGGGTGCGGGTGGCCGCGTCGCGCACCTCGCCGCCCGGCTGGCCGGCCGACCAGGCGGCCAGCGCGGCATCGGCCTCCGGACCGGCGCGGACCAGGATCTCGTCGTCGGTGGTCCCGGCGGTGTGCCCGGCGACCGTCTCGGAGGCCAGCGTGACGTCGCCGAAGCCGAGGCCCCGGCCGTAGATCGCGACGACCCGCAGGGTGACCGGGGTGCCGTCGCCCAGCCAGAGGGCCGCCTGGTCGCCGACCTGCCACCCGGAGGCGGACGCCTGCGTCGCGGACAGCGCGACCGTGCCCGCGAGCAGGTCGGCCAGGTCGCCCTCGCGCACGTCGAGGTCCATGGTGGTGGTGAGGCCGACCGGGTCGACCGCCTGCGCGCCGACCGGCTCGATGCCGTCGATCGAGCGCACCACCACCTGGGTACGGCGTACCCCGGTGGCCGCCCGCACCCCGGGCAGCTCGCGGACGGCGCGGTCGGCGTCGGCGGGCAGCCCGCCCGGTGCGGTCAGCACCCGCTCCGCGAGCGTCCCCACGCTGCTCTGGGCGACGGTCTGCCGCTCCAGGTTGGTCTGGAGGAACCAGACCGAGCCGCCGAACCCGACCGACAGCACCAGGGCGGTCAGCACGGTCGCCATGCCCTGCGCGTTGGCCCGCAGGTTGGCGGCGGCCAGGTAGCCGCTGACCCGCCAGAGCCGGGACAGCACCGGGGTGAGCAGGCGGGCGGCGTACGCATTGATCCACGGCGCGAGCAACGCCACCGCGATGACGAACAGGTAGAGCATGCCGACCGCACCGGCCAGCGCCGCGGTCGACCCGGCACTGCCGGCCGTGAACGCCCCGGAGGTGCCGGCAGCCGCCAGGGTCAGGACGCCGGAGACCAACCGGATCCGGCCGCTACGCCGGGGCTCGACGGCGATCTCGCCGAGCGCCTCGATCGGCTTGATCCCGGCGACCCGCCGCCCGGCGACCAGCGCGGCGAGCACCGCCACGAGCACCGCCGTGCCGACCGCGACCGGCACCGCGAACACACCGTCGGTCATCGGGAAGCCGGCCGGGACGAACCCCCGACCGACCAGTTCACCGTGCACCCAGCGGGCGGCCAGCAGACCGGCGGGCCCACCGAGCGCGGCGGCGACCAGGGCGAGCAGCGCAGCCTCGGCGAGCAGCATCCGACGCACCTGGCCCGGGGTGGCCGCGATCGCGCGCAGCAGGGCCAGGTCGCGGCGACGGTGCCGGACGGACAGCCCGATCGTGCCGGCCACCACGAAGACGATCAGCAGGATGACGTACCCGCCGAACGCCGATCCGGCCTCGATCAGCAGCGACCGGGCGGCCAGGTTCGCGGACTGCTCGGCCTGCCCACGGTCCGCGCCGACGTAGGTCGTCGCTCCGGTGGGCGAGGCGAGCCGGCGGACCGCGTCGCCGACCGCGTCGGGGTCGGCGTCGGGCGTCACCCGCACGCCGATGGCGTCCACCCGGCCCGGGTGCGCGGACAGCCGGGCGGCCTGCGCGTCGGTGAAGTACACCGCGGCCGTGCCGGTCTCGACGGTCGCGCTCACCCGGTAGGACCGGCTGGTCCCGCCGACGACCAGGTCGATGCGGTCGCCCGGGACCGCGCCGAGCCGGGCGTCGGCCGCCACCTCGTCGTCGGCCCGTGGCGCGACGCCTGTGACGACCGGCCGGCCGGCGAAGGCGTACGTGCTCCAGCCGTGCCCGACGGCGGCGGGCACGCCGATCGGCACCCGGTCGTCGCCGTTGACAGCCGCGACGCCGGGCAGCCGGCGGATCCGGTCGGCCAGGGCGGCGTCCACCGTGCCGCCCTCCGGGAGGGTGACGGTGCTGGTGGTGGTGTCGCCGCCGATCTCCCTGAACGTGTGGTCGACCGTGCGGTGGGCGACGACCAGGTCGGCCGTCGCCCAGACCCGGGGTTCCGGGCGGAACCGCAGCCCGGACTCGACGAGCGTGCCCATGGCGACCAGGATCAGCACCCCGGCGACCAGGGCGAGCAGCGTCGCGGCTGCCGGGCCGGCGCGGTGCCGCAGCAGGCGGACGGCCAGCCCGGTCATCGGACGGCCCGCCGGTCCAGCGACGCCAGGTGCTCGGCGATCCGGGCCGCCCCGAGCTGCGGCAGGTCGGCGACGAGCCGGCCGTCGGCCAGCACGAGCACCCGATCGGCGTACGACGCGGCGACCGGGTCGTGGGTCACCATCACCACGGTCAGCCCGTGTTCGTCGACGACCGCGCGCAGCAGCGTCAGCACCTCCGCCGCGGTACGCGAGTCGAGTGCCCCGGTGGGCTCGTCGCAGAAGATCACCTCGGGTCGGGTGGCCAACGCGCGGGCGATCGCCACCCGCTGCTGCTGGCCGCCGGAGAGCGCGGCCGGCCGGTGGTGCAGCCGGTCGGTGAGCCCGACCCGCTCGACCACCCGGCTCAGCCAGGCCCGGTCCGGACGGACCCCGGCCAGCCGCAACGGCAGCACGATGTTCTCCTCGACGGTGAGCGCGCCGATCAGGTTGAACGCCTGGAAGACGAACCCGATCCGGGTACGCCGCAACTCGGTCAGCCGGGTCTCGGACAGCCGCGACAGGTCGGTGTCGCCGATGACGACCCGGCCGGAGGTGGGCCGGTCGAGCCCGGCGGCGGTCTGCAACAGCGTGCTCTTGCCGGAGCCGGAGGGCCCCATCACCGCGGTGAAGGTGCCCCGGTGGAAGTCGACGTCGACCCCGGCCAGCGCGGTCACCGGGGTACGACCGGCCGGGTACACCCGGGTGAGTTGTTCGACGCGTACCGCCGACCTGACGGCACCGGTCGGGTCGACGGTCCGTGCCGGGTCGATGGGGTGTGCCGGATGGACTGGCATCCTGGTGGCCTCTCCGTGTCATCGGTATGAGCTGCGCGCACCAGAAACGCTATGGAGGTGGGGGACCGGAAACCATCCAGCGGGCTGCCGGGACCGGGGTACAGCAGGCGCTACCGCCGGTCGCCGTCGAGGTACCGCAGCACCGCGGTGACCCGGCGGTCGGCCCGGTCGTCCGGCGGGAGCTGGAGCTTGGCGAAGATGTTGCGGATGTGCTTGTGCACCGCGCCGTCGGTGACGTAGAGCCGCTCGGCGATCGCGGTGTTGCCGAGCCCCTCGGCCATCAGCCCCAGCACCTCCCGCTCGCGCGGCGACAGCTCGCTCAACGCCGTGTCCGGCCGACGGTTCCGGGCCAGCAGCTGCCCCACCACCTCCGGGTCGATCACACTGCCGCCGTCGGCGACCCGGCGCAGCGCGGCGAGGAACTCCTCGACCCGGCCCACCCGTTCCTTCAGCAGATAGCCGAGCCCGACCGCGCCGACCGAGAACAGGTCGGTGGCGAACGCCTGCTCCACGTACGCCGAGAGGACCAGGACGGCGAGACCGGGCTGACGGCGGCGGGCCTCCACCGCGGCCACGATGCCCTCGTCGGTGTGGGTCGGCGGCATCCGGACGTCCACGATCGCCACGTCCGGTGTGTGCGCGTCGATCGCGGTGAGGAACTCGCCCGGGGTGCCCGCCGTGGCCACCACGTCCAGTTCCTCCGCCCGCAGCAACAGCGCCAGCCCCTCCCGCAGCAGGGGGTCGTCCTCGGCGATCACGATCCGCACGGCAGCTCCACGTCCATTGTCGTCGGTCCCCCCGGTGGGCTGGTCAACGTCATCCGGCCGTCGTACGCCTCGACCCGCCGGCGGATGCCGGTGAGCCCCGAGCCACGGGTCTCGTCGGCGTCGCCGTGCCCGTCGTCCTCGACGGTCACCAGCAGCCGGCCCTGTTCGCGGCGTACGGCCACGTCGACGCGGCTGGCACCGCTGTGCCGGACCACGTTGGTCAGCGCCTCGGCCACCACGAAGTACGCGGTGGCCTCGACCGAGACCGCGCAGCGTACCGCCACGTCCACCGCGAGTCGGCAGGGCACCGCGCAACTGCCGGCCAGGCCCGCCAGCGCCCCGGCGAGGCCCCGGTCGTCCAGCACGGGCGGCAGGATCCCGCGCACCACCGTACGCAGTTCGGCGAGCGCCTGTTCCGCCGCGTCCTGCGCCTGCCCGAGGATCTCGTCGGCCCGGTCCGGGTCCCGCCGCACGGCGCGGCGTGCCGCCCCCAGCAGCACGTTGACCGCGACCAGGCGGTTCTGCGTGCCGTCGTGCAGGGACCGCTCGATGCGGCGCAGCTCCACCGCGTGGGCGTCCAGCGCCGCGGCGCGGGTGGCGGTCAGCTCGGCGACCCGTAGCGACAGGTCCACCCCCGGCGGCGGGGACAGCAGCCACCGGCCCGGCCGGGCCTGGAGGCGGGCCAGCACCGGGCCGAACCCGACCGTGGCGGCCAGCCAGCCCACCCCGAGCAGGCCGACCGCGAGCGCCTCGGCCAGCCCGTCGATGCGCCACCAGACGATCCCCGGCGCACCGGCCTCGGGCGGGACCAGCCGGTACCACAGCGGGAACGTGATGTCCTGTACGGCGTAGAGCGGCAGCGCGAGGCCGATCAGCCCGGAGATCAGACCGGTGACCGAGTGCAGCGGAACCCAGCCGAGTTCCCGGCGGACGAACGGATCGCGCAGCGCCACCCGTAGACCAGCCGGCACCGGCCCCGGGGTGGGGATCGGCTCGTCCCAGCGGGACAGCCGGGCGCGCTCGCGGTCGGCCACCGCGCGCACCGCCCGCAGCGCGGCGGGCGCCGCCAGCAGCCCCACCCCCGTCAGGCAGGCCACCGCCACGAACAGCGTCCAGAGCAGCGCGGCCATCGCCAGCAGCGCGGCGCCCAGGCCGCCGACGAGGTGTTCGAGGGCGTCGACCGAGGTGCGGACCCGGTCCCGCAGGTGTGTCATCCACAGACCTCCCGCGCCAACATAGGCCACCGTGGGCCCCGGCCGGCAGCGTCCGCCGAGGAAAGTACAGCCTGCTGTACCGCCGTCGGTCGAGCTGGTGGGATCGTCCCCGCCGCGCCGCCCGCCTAGCGTTGACGGGGTCGATGGAACTCTCGCCCGAGGAGGCAGCCGTGACCGATCCGTACCGCATCACCGAGACCCCACCCCGCACGCCGCGGCGGCCGGACGGCCGACTACGCCCGCTGCTGTGGCTGGTGTTCTTCGTCAGCCTGGCGGCCAACACGGTGCTGTCGACGGCCCTGGACAACCCGTGGGCCGGCTCCGCGTGCGGCCTGGTGGCGGTGCTCAGCGCGGGGGCGCTGATCGTTCAGCACCGTCGCAACCGATGACCGCCGTGCCGGGCCCGGGGGTGGCCCGCCACCGGCGCGGGGCCGGCGGCGGGCCGGGGCACTGCTACCGGTAGCCGGCGGAGACGATGTTCGCCTGCACCGCCTCCTCGGTGGCGTCCGACGGGTAGCCGGAGGTCATCACGCCCTCGTAGAAGGTGCCGGCGGAGCCGTGGCTGTTGTCACCGCCGATGCCCAGGATGATGGCCCCCTCCTTCTTCATCGGGTTGTAGCCCGAGGCGTTCGGGCGCTTGCCGTTGTAGAAGGTGGAGAGGTTTCCCGACTGCGCGTTGCCACCACGGATGGCCCAGTGGTTCGCCTCACCCTTGACGATCGCGGTCAGGTAGCGGTGGCTGATGCTGGGGTCGTTGGCGTTGTAACCGGTGTTCACGCCGGAGAACAGGCCGTTCTCCAGGTCGGCCATGATCCAGGGGCCGTTGCCCGTGCCGTAGCCCCAGACCTTAATGTTGCCGAAGTAGATGGCCTCCATGGTGCCGTTGCCGTTGTCCCGGCTGTTCCGCTCGGCGTTGCCGTAGTCGAAGCAGCAGCCGCCGTTGTAGTGCGTACCGTCGAAGATCGCGTACATGCCCTCCGGCTGGTCCCCGGTGGCGACCCCGTTGGTGTTGTTGTTGCGGTACCCGGTGCCGGGCGCCACGAACACCCCGTACGCCTTCTGGCCGTTGACCGTGGTCGGTGCGGCGGTCGCGTTGGCGAGGTTGTCGTACCCGCCGGCGGCCGGGCCGGAGAATCCGCCGGGCGGCGCCTGGGTGAGGTGGTTACCCCGCCCCGACTGGTCGTAGATGATGGTGATCAGGCAGGTCGTGCCGGCGCAGAACGAGTCCTGGGCGGCGGCGTTGGCGACGCCGCCGGCGGTCAGCGGGCCGATGTTGCGGGTGGCGTTGTCCGACGCGCGGCGGACCTGGTACAGGTTGCCGTTGTACGCGCTGTACAGGGCGCGGGTGGTGCTGTGCGCCGCCACGCACGGGGTGTTGCCCGCGGCGTAGATGTCGCAGGGCAGGCGGGTGGCCGGCGGCGTCGTCGGGGGCGGGGTGCCGGGCGTCGTCGGGGGCGGGGTGGACGGCGGGGTGCCGGGCGTCGTCGTGGGCGTCACGCCCCCGGTGCAGGTCGTCCCGTTGAGCGCGAACGACGTGGGCACCGGGTTGCTGCCGGCCCACGAGCCGTTGAACCCGAACGAGGTGTTGCCCCCGGTCGGGATGCTGCCGTTGTACGACACGTTGGTGACGGTGACCTGCGCGCCCGACTGCGTGTAGCTGCCGTTCCAGAGTTGGGTGATGGTCTGGCTGGCCCCGAAGCTCCAGGTCAGCTGCCAACTGCTGACCGGGTCGCCGAGATCGGTGATGGTCACGTTCGCGCCGAATCCACCCGGCCATTCCGAACTCACCGTGTAGTCGACCTGGCAGCCGGCTGCCGCCGCGGACGCATGCGGCGTCCCCACCGCGCCGCTACCGATCAGGACCAGCGCCGCCAGGGCCGCGACCGGCCCCGCCAGCCGACGCCAGACTTTGCCATGTGTCATCAGGAGCCTCCGATGCAGGGACAGAGAAGATCTGGATCTGACGGGTCGCTGCACCGCCGATCGGGCCCGGACTCCGAGGGGCGGGATCACGGCCAGCGCTGGCCAGCCCCCGCACCTGACGGCGCGGTGGGACGGGTCGCCTGCTGATCGTGGGCCGGTCGACGGCCCCGGGATACGGGAGGCCGGCCGGTCGGGTCGGTGGCGGAAACATGCTGGAAACCCCATCGACCACCGTCAAGTTAACGCGAACATCGCCGACTGTCAATATGCGAGCCGATCGCCGATCCTACTCTGCAAGGTCGGGCATCTTCCCTGCACAGCGGCGCACAGGATTGTGGGGCGAGCCGCCACCGGTCGATGTTATCGCTCACAGTTTGCGTGATTGCGGCCCGTACGCCCGCCGGTTTCGAAGGCCTGCGACGTGCCGGCCGGCCACTTGGACGGCGACCCGGGCAGTGGCGCGCCGGCCACCCGGGCGGCGTGGACGCACCGGCACGGCAGCCGCTCAGCAATCGCCGTCCTGGGCGGTGCGGAGCGTGAGCACGTAGGTCGCGGTGAGCGCCACGGCACGGTCCCCGTCACCGGTCAGCGCCCTCAGGGCCTGTGCCGCCCTGTCCCCGGGGATGTCCGCGAGGGCCTGGGTCAGCCGTCGACGTGCCGACGGATCCACGGTGCCGGGGGTGAGCCGGTCGATGAGCCCGGCGGCGATCCGGTCCGCCGACGCGGGATCGGTCGCCAGCGCGCTCAACGCATCGGCGGCGTCGACGTCGTTCGCCTCCTCGACGATCATGTCGATGAGCGTCGGGACGGCGGCGGCCACCCCACGGGCGCCGAGCGCCAGCGCCACGTGCCTGCGGACCACCACGTCGCGGTGCGCGAGGGCGTCCCGCAGCAGCGCGGTCGCGGCACCGTCCGGGATCTCCACGATGCACCGGACGGCACGTTCGCGCACCTCGGCCACGGGTGCGTCGAGCCCCGCCGCCAGCAGCGGCAACCCCTCGACGCCCGAGTACGCCAACGCCCACCGCAGGGCCCCGGCGACGTGCGGGTCGGGCTCGCTCAGCGCCGCCTCGACCAGTGCCTCCACCGGCACCGGAACCGCCTCGACCGAAGCCAGGGCCGCGCGCTGGCGCTCTCCCGCGCGCGGCGACGCCAGCGCCTGGAGGAGCGCGACGACCTGGAGGACGTCCTCCCAGCCGGCGGGCTCGGTGGCCCCGATCCGCCCGAGCCGGGTGAGTAGCCGCGTCTCGGTGGCGATGCGCGCCCGGGTCTGCCGGATGAGGTCGTCGACGAGCGCCGACGGGGCGAAATCGGGATCATCGAGCGCCCTGCCCACCTCACGCAGCGACAACCCCAGTGACCGCAGGCTCTCGATGTGGAAGATCCGCCGGATGTCCTCGTCGGAGTACTCGCGGTAGCCGGCATCGGTACGACCCGTGGGTCGCACCAGGCCGAGCGATTCGTAGTGCCTGAGCATCCGGGCGCTGACCCCGGAGCGTCGTGCCACGTCACCGATCAACACTGCCGGTCACCCTTCCCGCTGCCACCGATCGACACCGCCGGTCACGCCTCCTGGCCGGTCCCACCGAGGGCGACCACCCGCCTGGCCTCCTCGATGGAGTACTCGAATCCGGCGTCCGGGTCGTGCCGCAGCCGGCGGGTGGCGACGGCGTGCGCGCGCACCCGGGGGTCGGGGTCCGTCATCGCGGCACGCAGGGCCGGCGTGATCACCTCGCCGAGCGCGACCAGTGCCCGGCCAAGGCTCAACCGCGTCCCCCGATCACCCCGCCCGAGCTGCGTTGCCAACACCGTCGCCAATGCGGCCTGCTCACCTTCGGGCACCAGGACGACCGCCGCCCGCCAGGCGCTGCGCGCCACCTCGTCGTCCGCGTCGGTCAGCAGCGCCCGGGTGATCGCCGGCCACGCCCGCCGGTCCCCGATCTTGGACAGCGTGTGCAACGCCTGGCTCCGGGCCTGCGCCCGCGTCGAGCGAAGTTCACCGACGAGCCCGGGGACCGTCAGTGCAGACGGGTGGCGGGTGAGCGCCCAGGTCAGCATCTCGCGGACGGAGAACTCGGGCTCGGTCGCGCATCGTTCGATGAGCGGTTCGACGCACTGCGGGGCGGGGCGCGTGCCGACCGCCAAGGCTGCCCGCAGCCGCACCGACGCGTTGCCGTGTGCCAGCCCCTGAAGAACCCGCTTCGTGTCCGCGTCCGCTTTCGGCACGGTCATCGACACCACCTCCGCGACCCAGTGAATGCCCTCTCACCGTGTCAAGGTCAAGCGGGGCCCGCCTCCGTTCCCTCCGCCCGCTGCCCGGCACACCCGTCGCCGCCCCGCCCGCGAGGTCGCCCGGGTCAGTCGTGGCGGCGCAGGGCGGCCGGTGGGCCGAACCGGACCGGCACACCGGGTGAGTACAGCACGCTGACCGGCGGTCCGGCCGGCGTCGGCAGCCCGGCGGCGGTGACCAGTTCGTCGTCCAGGTGCAGCAGCTCGGCCCGGTGCAGCGGCCACTGCGGATGCCAGTTCGGCAGGCGCAGGGTGCGCCCGTACGCCCGGGTGTGCAGGCCCCAGCGGGCGGTGAGGAAGTGCTCCAGCGGCGTCGGCTCGGCGATCGGCGCACCCACCCGGACCGTCATCCGGCTGGTCGCCCCGACCGGCCCCGGCCATCGTCGGCGGCAGCGGTAGCTGCGGAGGTCACCGTCGCGGTCCAGCCGCATCGCCGACCACAGGTACGGCAACCGCAGGGTCGCCCGTGCGACCAGCACCGGGATCAGCCGGGACGCGTCGAGCGAGCGGAACACCACGGCACGCCGACCGGCGTCGTCGACCGAGTAGAGCCGGACGTTGGTCTCCCAGAAGGTCCCCAGGTAGGGGATGCCCGGCCCTCGGCCGAGACCGAGGCCGACCATCCGGAAGCCGATCAGTCCGACGTGGGCGTTCCCGTCGAGAGTGTCCGGGCGGGTGCCGGCGGGCAGCAGCGGCGCGACGAGGTCCGGCGCGACCGCCCAGTGCAGGAAGGTCAGATCCTCCCAGCGCTGGCGCAGGACCGTTCGCGGGAAGGTCCGGGCGGGCGCGGCGTCGACCGACTCGATGTCCACGGGCCCATCCTGCCTGGCCGCCACGACCCCACCGTGCCTCCGGGTCCGGTCCCCCTGTCCCCGGGGTACGGCAGGCGTCCCCGCCCGCACCACGGACGGTGACGCTCAGTGCGCGGCCACGACCACCGCGCCCGGTTCCAGGTCGGCGAGCCGGGACGGCCGTACGACGACGAACAGCACCGCCAGCGCCGCCACCATGCCGCCGGCCACCACCAGGGCCATCGCCACCGCGCCGTTGCCGAGTACACCCACCATCGGCGCGGCCACCGCCCCGACGCCGAACTGCACCGCGCCGAGCAGGGCGGATGCGGTACCGGCCGCCTCACCGTGCCGGGACAGGGCCAGCGCCGGGGCGTTCGGCATCGCCAGACCCGCCGACGCCAACACCGCCCAGAGCGCCACCAGCAGGGCGGGCAGCCCACCGAACCCGGTCACGGCGAAGGCCAGCAGCGCCAGCCCGGCCAGGGTTCCCACGCTGAGGGAGCCCACGAGGATCCGTTGCGGCGAGTGACGGCGCAGCAGCCGCACGTTGTACTGGGCCGCCCCGATCAGCCCCACCGCACCCGCCCCGAAGGCCAGCGCGAACTGCTGCTCGTCGAGCCCGTAGCTCTCCTGCAGGACGAACGACGAGCCGGCCACGTACGCGAACAGTGCCGCCATGGCCAGGCCGGCGACCAGGACCAGCCCCACGAAGGTGCGGTCCCGCAGCAGCGAGCCGTACAGGCTCACGGTCGTGGACACGCCACCGCGTTGACGGCGTTCGACCGGCAGGGTCTCGGGCAGGCCGAGCACGGCGACCACGACGAGCAGCACACCGAGGACGGCCAGGGTCACGAAGACCCCCCGCCAGTCCGTCCAGCGCAGCACCCCGCCGCCGAGGGTCGGGGCGAGGACCGGGGCCGAGCCCATCACCAGCAGCAGCCGGGAGAGCAGGGTGGCGAAGACGGTGCCGCGGAACAGGTCACGGAGCACGGCCATCGCGACCACCGTGGCGGCGGCGACGCCGAGGCCCTGCACCACCCGCAGGCCGCCGAGGACCGCGATGTTGGGTGCGACCACGCAGAGCGCCGACGCCACGATGTGCAGCGCGAGGCCGGCGATCAGCGGGCGGCGGCGTCCGACGGCGTCCGACAGCGGTCCGATCAGCAGTTGGCCGAGGGCGAGCCCGGCGAGCGTGCCGGTGAGGGTCAACTGGACCGCCGCCGAGGTGGTCGCGAAGTCGGCGGCGATGGCGGGCAGCGCCGGCAGGTACATGTCGATGGTCAGCGGGCCGACGGCGATCAGCGAGCCGAGGACGAGAACGAGCCGTACCCGTTGCCGGCGGGTCATCAGGTCACCCGGCATCGGCGCGGCCTTCGACAGTTGGTCGTGGGCGACATCGGTCATCGGGGGGACTCCGCCCGGTCGTGGTGCGGCCGGGCGGAGGACAGTGCGACAGTCACATCTGGCTTCAAATCCGGAACCGCTGGTCTGATTCCCGCTCCACCGAGAGGTAACGCGGGTCACAGCCGATGGTCACGGCTCAGGCCGGGTCCGCACGACCCTGCCGCCAGTACCCCATGAACGCGACCGCGCGGCGGTCCATGCCCCGGTCGGCGACGAGGTGCCGGCGCAGCGTACGGATGACGCCGGCCTCGCCGGCCAGCCAGGCGTACACCGGCACGGGCGCGGACGGGGTCGGGACCTCCCACAGCAGGGTCCGGTCGACATCGACGTCGGCGATCGGCGCGGCCGGGGCTGGTCCGCCGGTGGACAGCAGGCGTTGCGCCGCCGCCGCGACCGCGGGGAGCAGCCGGCTGCCGTGCCCGCCGCCGTCGCGCGCCAACCAGTCGACCGTGATGCCGGGCGGAGCGACGACCGGCAGTTCGTCGGCCGGGTCCGGCACCTCCAGCAGCACCCGGCCCCGGGCATCGAGCGGCAGGCGTTCCAGGATGGCGCTGATCGCGGGCACGGCGGTCTCGTCGCCGGCCAGCAGCAGGCGACCGGCGGACGGCGGACGGAACTCGACGCCGCCGTGCTCACCGTCGTAGCCGGCGTCGGGACCGAGGAGACCTGCCTCGTCCCCGGGGCGGGCCCGCAGCGCCCACCGGCCGGCCGGGCCGCTGTCGCCGTGCAGCACCAGGTCGACGTCCACCTCGGCCAGGTGCTGCCGGACCGCACGGACGGTGTACGTGCGGATGGGGCAGCGCTCGGCCTCGGGCAGGGCCCGCCAGTGGGCGTACCAGTCCACGCCGCCGGGGAGGTGGACGCCGTGCCGGCCGGGCAGTGGCAGCACCAGCTTCATCCGCTGGTCGTAACCGTTGTCGGCGAACCGGTCGAGGTCCGGGCCGGTGAAGGTGACCCGCAGGAAGGACGGGCTGAGCCGACGCGCCGCGCGTACCTGCACGTCGAACAGTCGCCACGGCGCGACGGGCAGGGTCGCGGTCCCCGCGCCCGTGGCGTGGTGGCGCTCCCCCGCCGGGCGAACTCGATCACTAAGCACGTAGGTGAGGCTAACCTAACCAAGAAGATGGATGGTGACGTGGGTCGCCATCTCCCCGTTCGGGGGACACCGCCGCCGCCCGACGCGCCGCGTTCCGGTCAGCGCAGTGGCGTGTCCAACCCGGGCGGCGCACCGGCTCCTGGTCAGCGACGCGCCACGTCCCGGTCGAGGAAGAGAAGTTGGGCACGCTTGTCCGGCAGGTCGATCTGCGGACCGGGCACGAAGCCGGCCCGGACCAGCCGGTCGACGGCCCGCGCGTTGCGGGCGTCCGGCTCGGCCACGATGCGCAGCCGGGTCGGGTCGACCAGCACGAACGCGAGGAACGCGTCCAGGAGCACCCCGGTGAAGCCGGGCTCGGCACCGCCGTCCGGAGGACCGATGAGCAGGTGGATACCGAAGTCGCCGGGGCGTACGTCATAGCACTGCCCGACCGGGTCGGCGGCCGGCTCGTAGGTCTGGAACAGCGCCACCGGCCGGCCGTCCCGGTGGACCAGGTAGGCATGGTGGGTGGCCAGCGAGTCCAGGTACGTGTAGATCTCGCGGACCCGTTCCCGGCTGGCGTCACCCATGCCCCAGAACCGGGACCGCTCCCGGGTCACCCAGTCATGGATCACCTCGACGTCCCGGTCGGGCTCCACCGGCCGGATGGACACCTCACCAAAGCCGTCGACCAGACGCGAGGCGGGGGTCGGCACAGCCGTCATGGCACTCCTTCGGGGACCTGATCCGGCGATCACCGCCGACCGCCACCGGCCGCCGCACGCTGTCGACACCGCGCCGCCCCGACGGTTAGGACAACCTAACCACGCATCCGCACGGTACGCAAACGAACACCTGCGGCAACATTTCCCCCGGGGGAGGTCCTCACGGCCACCCCGGAGACAGTGGTTCCAGAGCGCGCCGCAACCCCTCCCGCCAGCGACGGCGGCACACCCCGCCCGAGTCCGCACCGGCAGCCTGTGACATGTCAGGCAACCCCTCGGCATTGACTGACGCAATTCATTATGTTAGCGCTCACATTCCGGCAGGAAAAGGTGGTATTCATCCCGAGACAGGGGTATCAGATTGGTCAGACAGGGGGGTGACACATTGCTGTTCTTCGTTGGATAATTTCCGCCGTTGAGCGCCGACATCCGTGCCGCGCCGGCGCTTACCGGAGGGACAGTTGTGAAACGTGACCAGTCACCCGTGCTGCCGGGCGACGGCACCACGGACTACGCCCGCTACATGCGCACGGATGAGCTGCTCGGTCTGCAACGCCGCCCGGAGGAGATGCTCCACCGCGACGAGCTGCTCTTCCAGGTGGTGCACCAGTCCGCCGAGTTGTGGCTCAAGCTGGCCGAGGCCGAGCTGACCCTCGCCGTCACCCGGACCGCAGCCGCAGACCCGGCGGCGGCCGCGTCGCTGCTGGCCCGCGCGACGCTCGCGGTGCGGCTGGTCACCGACCAGTTGGAGATGTTCCGCCACCTCTCACCGGTCGACTTCCAGGCGATGCAACCGGCGCTGGGCAACGGTTCCGGCGCCGAGTCACCCGGCTGGCGGCGGGTCACGGCGCTGAGCCGACAACTCGGCCGGGCCTTCGCCGAGCACCTCACCGCCCGGGGCGTCACGCTCACCGCGCTGCCCCCGACCGACCCGACCCACCGGCTCGCCGAGGCGATGGTCGACTGGGACGAGCAGGTCTCCCGGTGGCGGGTACGCCACTACCAGGTCGCCCTGAGCGTCGGCGGCCACGCCGCCGACGGCTCCCCCGGCAGCCCGGCGACGGTGCTCGCCAAGCTCATCGGGCACCGGTTCTTTCCCGAGTTGCGACCGCCCCGGTCGGACACCGGTATCCCGGCGGCGGCCCATTCCCGTATCGCAGAGGCATGACGAGCCGCGCCACTCGAAGAATCACCGGCGCTCCCCTGACAGACCCCGATCCGAGGTGCGGTTCGTGCGTGAGCTGACGAGCTGGTCGTCCGGTACGGCCGATCCCGAGCAATTTCCCTACCCTGCGGTAGTGGCCGAGTTCCATCGAGTCGGCAAACACTTCGTCGAAAAAGAACTACTGGCCCTGTTGGACCAGGTCCGCGCGCGGGTGGACGCTCGGACGACTCCCGGCCGCCAGCTGTCCACCTTCCTCGACGTGGCGCTCGACAAGTGGGACGCCCGGTACGACTACCGCAGCTACCTGGCCCTGCCCCTGCTCCCCCTGCCGACCGGCTCTCCCACCCGATCCACGGATGCCGAGCCGGCCGAGCCGACCGCCGCGCGGCGGGAGCGCGACCGGCTCCTGGTCGACCTCGTCAGCGATGCCCTCGCCTTCGAGCTGGCCGCCGCCGCCGACCTCACCGACCTGCTCCCCGAGCAGCGGCCGGGGCCGACGGTGGTGGCCAAGCGGTGCCGGCTCGGGGTACGGGTCGGGCTCGCCGCCCTGACCCGGCTCGGTCTGGCCGGGGCGGTCACCGACCGGGATCCGGTGGGGGCGGCGGTGGCGCTGCACCGGCTCGCCGTCGCAGACCGCGATCCCACCCGGGACCGGGTCCTGCGGCTGAGCATGCTGCCGGTCTACGTCTCCCACGACGAGTACCTGTTCATCCGGGTGCTGCAGGCGTACGAGTG
Source organism: Micromonospora sp. NPDC051925 (assembly GCF_044548625.1). Lineage (NCBI taxonomy): Bacteria > Bacillati > Actinomycetota > Actinomycetes > Micromonosporales > Micromonosporaceae > Micromonospora > Micromonospora sp. NPDC051925. The sequence continues at coordinate 295,955 of NZ_JBIUCH010000001.1, forward strand.
TCTCTTCGCCGGGGTCGCCGAGGAGCTGCGGGCCACGATCACCGCGCTGGCCACGGGTCGGCCCCGCCCGGCCGCCGCCCGGCTGGCGTACGCCCGGGACCTGATCAGTGACGCCGGTCCGCTCTTCTCGCTGCTGGCCACCATGCAACCGACGGCGTTCCGGACGTTCCGCGAGTACACCGAGGGGGCCAGCGCGATCCAGTCCCGCTCCTACAAGCTGATGGAGTCGCTGTGCCGCGCCCCCGAGCCGGACCGGTTGGACTCCACGGCGTACCGGTCGGTGCCGGAGGTACGCGACCTGGTGCGGGGCGGCCAGCCGTCGATCGACCAGGAGTACCGGGCGGCGGTCCGCGACGGCCGCCTCCGGGACACCGACCACGACCTGGTACGACAGGCGATGGCGGCCTTCGCGGAGGCCGTCGTGACCTGGCGACGCACCCATCACCGGCTGGCGATCCGGATGCTCGGCCCCCGTTCCGGCACCGGTTACACCGAGGGCACCCCCTACCTGGCGGCCGTCCGCGCCGTTCCGGTGTTCACCGCCGTGTCCGCAGATCCCCGTCCACCCCGGACCGACCCGATCGGAGGCTGCCCCGAGTGAACGGAACCGACCCCGGCCCCGCACAGCGCCTGGACGCCGCCGCGCACGCCGCCCTACGCGCCGAGTTCCCGTTGCTGGACACCGGTGTCTACCTGAACAACAACTCCACCGGCGCGGTGCCCCGGGGCGCCGAACGGGTGCTCGCCGACTACTGGCAGACCCTGCGCGGCTGGCGCGACGACGTGTGGCAGGGCTGGCACGTCGGCCTCGACCGGTACGCCGACTCGGTCGCCGCGCTGCTCGGCGCGCCCCCGGGCAGCGTGGTCACCGACGCCAACCTGAGCACCCTGCTGACCCGGGTGGCGTCCTGCTTCGACTACCGCCCGCCGCGCGACCGGATCGTCACCACCGACCTGGAGTTCCCGACGGTGCCGTTCATCGGCACCGCGTTCCGCCGCTACGGCGCCCGGCTCGACGTGGTCGGCGCCGGCGGCCCCCGCTTCGACGAGGACGCCCTCGAGGCCCGCGTCGACGAGCGGACGTTGCTGGTCTGCGTACCGCATGCCAGCTTCACCTCCGGGGCCACCATCGACCTGCCGCGCCTGATCACCCGCGCCCACGACGTCGGCGCCCTGGTGGTGGTGGACGCCTTCCAGACCGTCGGGGTGGTCCCGCTGGACGTGACCGCGCTCGGCGTCGACGTCGTCCTCGGCGGGGCGCACAAGTGGCTGTGCGGGGTCGGCACCGCCTTCCTCTACGTCCGGCCCGATCTGGTGGAGGGGATGGAGCCGGCGGCGACCGGCTGGCAGGCCGGCGACCGGGCGTTGACCTTCCAACCATCGACCGGCTGGGCGGACGGGGCACAGCGGTTCGCCGGCGGCACGCCGTACCCGCTGACCTCGTTGGTCTCCCAGGTCGGCCTCGACCTGCTGGCGGGGGTCGGCATCGAGACCATCCGCCGGCACTCGCTGGCCCTCACCCAGCGCGTCCTGGACCGGGCGGCGGCGGCCGGCATCGAGGTGGTCAGCCCCACCGAGCCGCACCGGCGCGGCGGGGTGGTGTGCCTCGACGTCGCCGACGGCGAGGCGGTCAAGCGGCGGCTGGCCGAGCGGAACATGATCTGCAGCTGGCGGGGCTGGCTGCGGGTCGCACCCCACGTCTACAACACCCTCGACGAGGTCGACGCGTTCATGGACGCGCTGGAGAAGGAGCTGGGCCGGTGAACGTCACCCTGTCACCGCGGGCATTGCTGAGCCTGCTCGCCAACGGCCCCAAGGCCATCGACGTGCTGGAGACCGCGCTGGCCATCGGCCTGCTCGACGCGCTGGAACCCGGTCCGGAGCGGCTGGACGCGCTGGCCACCAAGTTCGGGGTACGCCCACTGCGGCTCTACAAGTTCCTCGACTGCCTGGAGAGCCTCGGCCTGGTCACCCGCGAAGACTCCGGCGACGACATCGCCGGGACCGGCTACCGGGCCGTGCCGGGGCTGCGCGACGCCGTGCTGGCGGTGGTCGGCCCGGACGCGATCGAACGGGACCGGGACCGCTACCCGTGGCGGCGGCTGCACGGCCGGCTCGCCGAGAGCCTGCGCGGCGAGGTCGGCATGAGCGACGACGACTTCGCGTGGCCGCCGAAGACCGACGCGCAGACCGCCGACTTCGAGCGCAGCATGGCGGCCGGGCTCGGCCCGGTGATCGAGACCCTCGGTCGGCACGCCGACCGGCTGTGGTCGGACCGGCGACGCCTGCTGGACGTCGGCGGTGGCGACGGCACGCTCGCCGCGCACATCCTCGACACCGCCCCCGACCTGCGCGCCGACGTGTTCAACCTGCCACCGGTGGCCCCGCTGGTGGCGGCCACCCGGGTGGCCCGGGGCCACCCCGACCGGCTGGGGTTCGTCGGCGGCGACTTCCTGGCCGAACCGCTGCCGACGGGCTACGACGCGATGGCGTTCGTCCGGGTGCTGCACGACTGGCCCAACGAGGTGGCCCGCCGCCTGGTGGAGCAGGCGTACGCGGCGCTGGAGCCGGGTGGGCTGCTGCTGATCGGCGAGGAGTTCCGCACCCCGGACCGGCTGGCCATGCAGTTCTTCTGGAGTTACTTCCTGATCGGGGTGGACAGCTGCGTGAGCCGGTTGCGGGAGGTCGAGTTCTACACCGGACTGCTCGCCGACGTCGGCTTCGTCCGGGTGGCGGTGCTGCCCGGCGGCTGGGAGCTGGTCACCGCGTACAAGCCGGGCTGACCCGTCGACGTCGACCCGTCGGCGCGGGTGCCGTCCGCGCCGACGGGTCGCCTCCGGCACGCCGCGCCGGGGGCCGGGCGGCGGGCCGGAGCACGGGGTCAGGGCCGGCGGGCCACCACCGCGCCGTTGGCGCCGGGGGCGTCGAAGGGCACCGTGCGGGCGTCGACGAAGCCGGCGTCGGTGAGCCAGGCGCGGTACTCCGCGCCGGAGTAGTTCTTGCCACCCTCGGTCTCGACGAGCATGTTCATGCCCATCAGGGCGGCCTCCGGCGGGCCGGTGCGCTCGTCGTTGAGCAGCAGCTCGGAGACGACGATCATGCCGCCGGGCGGCAGCGCGGCGTGACAGCGGGCCAGCAGCGCCCGGTTGGTCGGCTCGTCCCAGTCGTGCAGGATCATGCTGAGCAGGATGACGTCGTGCCCGTCCGGCAGGGCCGGGTCGGCGAGGAAGTCACCGGCGACCGTGCCGATCCGCCCGGTCAGCCCCTCTTCCGCGATCCGTTCCTCGGCCCGGACGCAGACGTGCGGTAGGTCCAGGATGGTCGCCCGCAGCCCCGGCAGACGGCGGCAGAACTCGATCGGGAACGCCCCGGCCCCACCGCCCACGTCGAGCAGCCGGTGGTGCGCCCCGAAGTCGTACGCGTCGGCCAGCGCGCGGGCGGTGAACCGGGAGGTGGCGAACATGGCGTCCCAGAACTGGGCCACCATGTCGGAGTCGGTGGTGTCGAACAGCGACTGCTGCTGTTGCGGATCCCAGGTGAGCGGTCGGTTGCCGCGCAACGCCTCGCCCACCCGGTGCCAGGGCAGATAGGTGCGCAGGTCGGAGTAGCGCACCTGGGCACCGAAGTAGTACGGCTGCCCCTCGACCAGGAACTGCTCGGCCAGTTCGGAGTTGCGGTAGCCGTCGCCGGCCTTCTCGAGCAGCCCGAGCGACGCGCTGGCGGCCAGCAACAGGTCGGCCGGGCGTTCGTCGAGCCCGAACTCCGCGGCGGCCTCGGCCACGGTGATGGTCCGCCCGCCGGCCAACCGGGTGAACAGGCCGAACTCGACACCTACGGCGAGGGTCTTGAAGCCCCAGACACCGGCCACCAGACGCATGAGAGGAGTGGGATTGATCATCGATACATAAGATCATAATTCGCGCACCGGCCAAAGAGGTCAGTCGTGCGCAAACCGCTGTCGGACCGCTCGCCGAGGCGGCCTGCCGACGACCGCTCGTGCTTCACGCCCGGCGGTGCTCCATCACGCCTCTTCGCGTACCCACCCGAGGTGTCACCGCAGGCCAGCCGGGGCCGGCTGGCCCGCCCATCGACCAACCTCGACCGGGCCAGGCCCAGCCGTCGCGCCAGACCGACACCGAGCCAGCTCCACAGTCGCGGTCTTTCGGGTTTCGATCGAATTCTTGCAAGACTCCGTTCGTCTTTGTATGGTCATCGCCACGAAACAAGTCGTACGCGAGATCCAGGTCACCCTCCCTCGTCGCCACCCCGGCCTCAGGGGGACGCGGGTCGGGTGGCGGATACCAGATCAGCAGAGGCATCGCCGCGGCCACGTCCGCCACGGCACCGCGAACTCATAGCGACTCCCGTTCCCCGAAGGGATGGACAGATGTCCACACCGCAGTACCGGAAGGCCACGGCGCTGGCGCTCGTCGCCGGCCTGGGGCTCAGCCTCACCGCCTGCTCCACCAAGAACGACGCCGGCACGACCGACGCCGGTGGCAAGGTCACCATCACCGTCGACTGTCAGCCGGTCGGCTCCCAGAAGGAGCTGGTGAAGAACTGGAACGACGACGTCGCCGAGTTCCAGCGGCAGAACCCCGACATCGTCGTCAAGAGCGTGAGCGTCGGCGAGCAGTGCAACAACCCGCCGGACTTCACCGCCCGCCTCGCCGGCGGCACCGTCACCGACGTGTTCTACGGGTACATGACCGACCTGCAGCAGGTGCTCGACTCGGGTCAGGCGATGGACATCACCGAGTACGCCACCAGGGACACCATTCCGACCTGGGACAGCGTCGACCCGGCGCTCAAGGAGGTCTTCAGTGACGGCGGCAAGCTCTACGCCGTCCCGGTGAAGAACTACTCGATGGGCCTGGTCTACAACAAGACCCTGTTCCAGCGGGCCGGGCTCGACGTGAACAACCCGCCCAGGACCTGGGTCGAGGTCCGCGACGCGGCCAAGAAGATCGCCGCACTCGGCGACGCCATCGCCGGCTACTCGGAGTACAGCGCCGGCAACACCGGCGGCTGGCACTTCACCTCCCTGCTCTACTCCCAGGGCGGCCAGGTGCTCAGCGCGGACGGCAAGAAGGCCGACTTCCACAACGCCACGGGCAAGCAGGTCCTGCAGAACCTCAAGGACATGCGGTACGGCGACAACAGCATGGGCTCCCGCCAACTGCTCCAGTGGGGCGACCTGCTGACCAACGCCGGTGCCGGCAAGGTCGGCATGTTCATCGGCGCCCCGGACGCCACCCAGGCCATCGTCACCCAGTTCCAGGGCAAGTTCCAGGACTGGGCGATGGGACCGCTGCCCGGCCAGGACGGCGCGGCGAAGGCGACGCTCGGCGGCGGCGAGGGGTACTTCTTCAAGAAGGGCCTCACCCCCGGGCAGGTCAAGGCCGGTCTGAAGTGGATCGCCTACCAGAAGCTGACTCCCGGCAAGGGGCAGTTCGACTACGTCCGGGCCAAGCCGCAGAACTACCCGGTCGGCCTGCCCCAGCCGCTGCTGTTCGCCGCCGGCAGCGACGCGCAGAAGCAGGAACTCGAGCTGCGCAAGGCGAACGCGAACGTCGACACCGCGAACTTCGCGATCTTCGAGGCGAACCCCGTCCCGATCAAGGGTGAACCCCGCAACGCGCAGGCGATCTACGCGGTGCTCGACGCCGCGATGTCCGGGGTGCTGACCAACCCGAACGCCAACATCGACGCCCTCCTGGCCACCGCCGAAGGCAAGGTCAACACGCTCCTCGCCACCGCGAGCTGACCCCGCGGGTGGGGGCCGACGCACCGGCCCCCACCCGCCGGCGAACCGCTCGTCGGGCCTCCGGCCCGACCGCCGTCCCGGCCCCGCCCCCGGCCGAACACCCGCCGGCCGCCTCGACCCACGCAGGAGTTGCCTTGGTGATCACCACCGCCCCGGGGACGCGACCACGATCGGGCCACCCCGCGACGCCCCGCCCGACGGGGCCGCCCCGCACCAGCCTCGGCCGCAAGGTCCGCGACAGCCTCACCGGGCACGCCTTCCTGATCGGCGCGGTGCTCTGCTTCGCGTTCTTCTCCTGGTATCCGATGGTCCACGGCGTCGTGATGAGCTTCCAGCGCACCCGACGCGGCGTGACCACCTGGGTCGGCTGGGACAACTACACCCGGATCGTCGCCGACCCCAGCTTCGGGGCGGCCTGGAAGAACACGCTCACCTTCACCGTGCTCGCGCTGGTGCTCGGGTACGCGGTGCCGTTCTTCGTGGCCATCCTGCTCAACGAGTTCCGGCACGCCAAGGGCTACCTGCGGGCCCTGGTCTACCTGCCGGTGATGCTGCCGCCGGCCTCGGCGCTGTTCCTGTTCAAGTTCTACGCCTACGACCCGAGCGACGCGGGGCTGTTCAACTCGATCCTCAAGGCCCTGCACCTGCCGACCTCGCAGTGGATGCAGTCGCCCGGGATGACGATGCCGGCGATGGTGCTCGCGTCGACCTGGATGAACATGGGCGGCGCGGTCCTGATCTACCTGGCCGCGTTGCAGAGCATCCCCGGCGAACTCTACGAGGCCGCCGAGCTCGACGGCGCCGGGATCTGGCGGCGCATCCGGCACGTGACGATCCCACAGACCCGGCTGATCCTCGCCCTGCTGGCGATGTTGCAGATCGTCGCCACCATGCAGTTCTTCATCGAGCCGCTGATCCTGGCCAACGGCGCGGGCGCCGAGGACTCCGCCACCTCGGTGGCGTACCTCATCTACCAGCACGGCTTCTTCCAGAACGACCTCAACGGCGCCGCCGCGCTCGGCGTGATCATGCTCGTGGTGCTGGCCGGCTTCTCCGCCGCCTACCTGCGGCTGAGCGCGAAACAGGACTAGTCCCACCACCACCTACGACACCCACCACCCAGGACGGGACGAGGCATGGCACACGACTCCGCAACCCGCACCCTCATCTCCCACGCCCAGCTCAGCCGGGGCCGGGGCCGGGTCGCCTACTGGACGCTGCTCGCCGTCGTCGTGGTGGGCTTCACGCTGGTCTTCCTCGGGCCGCTGTACTGGATGGTCACCGGAGCGCTGAAGTCCGGGCAGGAGATCGCGCAGACCCCGCCGTCGCTGTTCCCCCGGGACCCACGGCTTGCGAACTACACCGACGCGTGGCACCACCTGAACCTCGCCAAGCTGCTGTTCAACACCTTCTACTACGCCGCCGGGGCACTGGTCTTCCAACTCGTCCTGGACACCGCAGCGGCGTACGCCCTGTCGAAGCTGCGGCCGGCGTTCGGCAACGTGGTCCTCGGCCTGATGCTGGCCACCCTGATGATCCCGGCGATGGTGCTCATCGTCCCGCAGTACGTGACCGTGATCGACCTGCCGATCCTGCACCTCAACCTGCTCGACTCGCCGTTCGCCATCTGGCTGCCCGCGGTCGCGAACGCGTTCAACATCTTCCTGCTGAAGCGGTTCTTCGACTCGATCCCGGAGGAGCTGATGGCGGCGGCCCTGGTGGACGGGGCCTCCCCGCTGCGCACCCTGTGGTCGATCATCCTGCCGATGTCGCGCCCGATCCTCGGCGTCGTCTCGATCTTCGCGGTGACGGCGGTCTGGAAGGACTTCCTCTGGCCGAAGCTGGTCATGCCGTCGCCCGAGACCCGGACGGTCAGCGTCGGCATCTACGCCTTCTCCGGCGGCACGCCGATGAACGTGGTGATCGCCGCGTCGGTCATCGCCGCGCTGCCGACCGTCGTCGTCTTCCTGATCTTCCAGCGGAACATCATGTCCGGCCTGACCACGGGCAGCCTCAAGGGCTGACCCGCCGCTACCAGGTCCCCGAGCCCGGCACGGGACGCCGCGTGGCCCGCGCGGCGCGGCCCCGACGCCCGTACCGATCCAGAAAGCAGGTGCACGTGTCCCCAGCAGACAGCGGTCCGTGGTGGCGGTCAGCGGTGATCTACCAGGTGTATCCCCGCAGCTTCGCCGACGGCGACGGCGACGGTATCGGTGACGTCGCCGGGATCCGGTCCCGGCTCGGTCACCTGTCCGCGCTCGGCGTCGACGCCATCTGGTTCAGCCCGTGGTATCCGTCGCCGATGGCCGACGCCGGCTACGACGTGGCCGACCACCGGGACATCGACCCGCTCTTCGGCACCCTGCCGGAGGTGGCGGCGCTGATCACCGAAGCCCACGCGCTCGGCATCCGGATCATCGTCGACGTGGTGCCCAACCACTGCTCCGACCAGCACCCGTGGTTCCAGGCGGCGCTCGCCGGCGGACCGGGGGCGCCCGAGCGGGAGCTGTTCTGGTTCCGTCCCGGCCGGGGTCCGAACGGCGACCGGCGACCCACCGACTGGGTCGGCGAGTTCGGCGGCGAGACCTGGACCCGGACCACCAACCCGGACGGCAGCCCCGGCGACTGGTACCTGCACCTGTTCACCGCCGAGCAGCCGGACTTCAACTGGGACCACCCGAGGGTACGGGCCGAGTTCGAGAGCATCCTCCGGTTCTGGTTCGACCGGGGCGTGGACGGCATCCGGATCGACTCGGCCGGGCTGCTGGTCAAGGACGCGACGCTGCCGGAGACCCGGCCGGAGCAGCCACACCCGTTCCACGACCTCGACGGGGTGCACGACATCTACCGTGCCTGGCGACGGATCGCCGAGGAGTACCCCGGCGACCGGGCGTTGATCGGCGAGGTGTGGCTGCCCGACCGGCAGCGGTTCGCCAACTACCTGCGCCCCGACGAGCTGCACGCCGCGTTCAACTTCGACTTCCTCGGCTGCGCCTGGGACGCGGCGGCGCTGCGCGAGAGCATCGACGGCACCCTGCGCGCCCACGCCCCGGTCGGCGCCCCGGCCACCTGGGTGCTGTCCAACCACGACGTCACCCGACACGTCACCCGGTACGGCCGCAAGGACACCAGCTTCAGCTTCGCCAAGAAGCGGGAGGGCATCGTCACCGACCTCGAACTGGGCACCGTACGGGCCCGCGCGGCGGCGCTGCTGTCGCTGGCCCTGCCCGGGGCCGCCTACGTCTACCAGGGCGAGGAACTCGGGCTCTGGGAGGTCGACGTCCCGCCGGAGCAGCGCACCGACCCGATGTGGCCGCGCTCCGGCTACCTCGACCCGGGCCGGGACGGCTGCCGGGTGCCGCTGCCGTGGTCCGGTGACGCGCCCCCGTTCGGGTTCAGCCCGGACGGCGCGAGCGCCGCCCCGTGGTTGTCGCAGCCGGCGGAGTGGAAGGGACACACCGCGCAGGCGCAGGCCGAGGACCCGGCGTCGATGCTGACGCTCTACCGGGCCGCGATCCGGCTCCGACGGGCCGAGTCCGGGCTCGGTGACGGCCCGATGACCTGGCTGGACTCGCCGGACGGAGTGCTGGCCTTCGCCCGGGGGGAGACGTTCGCCTGCGTGGTGAACCTCTCCGACGTACCGGTGCCGTTGCCGGCGCACCGGCACCGCCTGCTCACCAGCGGGCCGCTCGACGCAGACCTGCTGCCCCCGGACACCGCCGCCTGGCTGCGGACGGCACCGGCCTAGTCGTGGCCGGTGGTGGGACGGCCGCCGGGTGCCGCCGCGCCGGCGGACCCGCGACACGTCCCGGCCGCCACCACCGGCCGCCCCACCCACCCGGCTCCGGAAGGGGAGGTGCACCTGCTGCTCGGCGCGGTGCCGACCACGGCTCCACGCGGCTTCACACACGGGGAATGGCTTTCCTGACGAAAGGAACCCCATGGCCATCCATACCGCCACCGCACCACCCACCACCCACGCCCGGGTCACGCTGGCGGCCGTCGCCAGCGCCGCCCTGGTCGCGGCGTCGATCAGTGTCCTCACCCTCACCTCGGCCACGCCCGCGCGGGCCGCCGGCCTGTCCCCGTTCGACATCGTCGGTCGCGGCGCGACCGTGCCGTTCGTCGAGCAGGAGGCGGAGAACGCCGCCCACAACGGGGCGAAGATCGGACCGACCCGCTACTACGGCCAACTGCCCGCCGAAGCCTCCGGCCGGGAGGCGGTGACCCTGGACGCGGTCGGCGAGTACGTCGAGTTCACCCTGACCAAGCCGGCCGACGCGGTGACCTTCCGGTACAGCATCCCGGACAACCCGGCCGGCACCGGCCGGGACGCCAGCATCGACCTGCGGATCAACGGCAACCTGGTCAAGGCCGTCCCGGTGACCTCGAAGTACGGCTGGTACTACGGCGGCTACCCGTTCAACAACAACCCCGGTGACACCAACCCGCACCACTTCTACGACGAGGCACGGACCATGTTCGGGGCGACGTACCCGGCCGGCACGAAGGTCCGGTTGCAGGTCGGCTCCACCGCACAGTCCCCCACCTTCACCATCGACCTGGCCGACTTCGAGCTGGTCGGCGCACCGATCGCGAAGCCGGCCAACGTCATCGACGTGGTCACCGACTTCGGGGCCGACCCGACCGGGGCGACCGACTCCACCGCCCGGTTCCAGGCGGCCGTCGACGCGGGCGCGGCGCAGGGCCGTACGGTCTGGGTGCCGGCCGGCAGCTACACCCTCTGGGACCACGTGGTCGTCGACCGGGTGACGCTGCGCGGGGCCGGGCCGTGGTACTCGGTGCTCGGCGGCCGGCACCCGACCCAGCGCAACCGGGCCGCCGGCATCTACGGCAGGTACGTCCCGGGTGGCGGCTACACCGGCGGGGTACGCCCGCACGAGGCGAACGGGCCCAGCCGCAACGTGACCGTGCGCGACCTCGCCGTCATCGGCGACATCCAGGAACGGATCGACGACGACCAGGTCAACGCGTTCGGCGGGGCGATGACCGACTCGGTGATCGACAACGTGTGGATGCAGCACACCAAGGTCGGGGCCTGGATGGACGGCCCGATGGACAACTTCACCATCCGCAACAGCCGGATCCTGGACCAGACCGCCGACGGGGTGAACTTCCACACCGGGGTCACCAACTCCACGGTGACCAACACGTTCGTCCGCAACACCGGCGACGACGCGCTGGCCATGTGGGCGCAGGACGTGCCGAACGTCAACAACTCCTTCACGCACAACACCATCGGCGTGACCCTGCTGGCGAACCACCTGGTCAGTTACGGCGGCCGGGACATCAGGATCACCGACAACGTGACCGCCGACTCGGTGACCAACGGGGGCGGCATCCACGTCGCCAACCGCTATCCCGGCGTGCAGGGCGCGACCTCCGTGCTGGGCAACTGGACGATCGCCCGCAACACCCTGATCCGCAACGGCAACTCCGACTACAACTGGAACTTCGGCGTCGGGGCGATCTGGTTCTCCGCCCTCAACCAGGACTTCCAGAACCCGACCGTCACCATCACCGACACCGACATCCTGGACAGCTCGTACGCGGCGCTGCACTGGATCGAGGGGCGGACCAACGGCATCGTCCTCAACAACGTCACCATCGCCGGCGCCGGCACGTACGCCCTCCAGGTGCAGGCGGCCAGCCAGGTCTCCTTCACCAACGTCCGGGCCAGCGGCATCGCCCAGGCCAAGCCGATACACAACTGCGTCGGCAGCGGCTTCCAGATCACCCAGGGCACCGGCAACTCGGGCTGGTACACCGCCACCCCGGACTGCGGCCCCTGGCCGGCCCCGAACTGGGGCGGCGGCCCGACCAGCCCGCCGCCGACCAGCACGCCGTCCCAGCCGCCCACCACGCCCCCGGCGACCACGCCGCCGCCCACCACGCCGCCGGGCGGCAACCTGGCCCAGGGCCGGGCGATCACGGCGACGAGCACCTCGCAGGGGTACGTGGCGACGAACGCCAACGACGGCAACGCCGCCACCTACTGGGAGAGCACGAACGGCAGCTTCCCGCAGTCGTTGACGGTCGACCTCGGCGCGTCGGTCAACACCAACCGGGTGGTGGTGAAGCTGCCACCGGGCTGGGAGACCCGTACCCAGACCTTCGCGGTGCAGGGTTCGACCGACGGGTCGTCGTACGCGACCGCCGTCGGCGCGGCCGGGTACACCTTCAACCCGGCGAGCGGCAACGCGGTGTCGATCGCCCTACCGGGGCAGAACCGCCGCTTCCTGCGATTGGCCTTCACCGGCAACACCGGCTGGCCCGCCGGCCAGGCGTCCGAGTTCGAGGTGTACGGCAGCGGCACCACGCCGACCACTCCCCCGACCAGCACCCCTCCCCCGACCAGCACCCCTCCCCCGACCAGCACCCCGCCCCCGGCCAACGGCAACCTGGCCGCCGGCCGGCCGGTGACGGTGACCAGCGTCGCCGACGTCTACGGCGGCGGCAACACGGTCGACGGCAACCCGAACACCTACTGGGAGAGCGCCAACAACGCCTTCCCCCATTCGATCACGGTGGACCTGGGCACGGCCCGCTCGGTGTCGCGGGTGGTGCTGAAGCTACCGCCGGCGGCGGCCTGGCAGACCCGTACCCAGACGCTGTCGGTGCTCGGGTCGACCGACGGCTCGTCCTACGCCACGGTCAAGGCGTCGACGGGTCTCACGTTCAACCCCGCCACCGGCAACACCGCGACGGTCACCTTCCCGGCGACCACCCAACGCCACCTGCGGCTGACCTTCACCGGCAACACCGGCTGGCCCGCCGCCCAGCTCGCCGAGTACGAGGTCTACGCCTCCTAGGCGCGTAGCGCAGGGCCCCTCCCGTCGCCTCGGTGGATGCCGAGGGGCCCTGCACCGCCGGCCGCCGTTCGGCTGGCACCCCCGCCGCCCAGGCGTGCCTGGGCGGGGCTGTCCCGCACCTTCCACGATCGGCACCACCCGGGGGTGGGCACCGTCCGCCCGCTCCCGTCGCCCTGTCGGGCGTTCGCACCGCCACCCCCGTCTGACGTTCCACTCCCGAGTTGGAGGAACGCAATGAGAACCCACCCCGTCCCCTGGCGTCCGCTGGCGGCGATCCTCGCCGCCAGCCTGGTCACGGCGCTCGCGCCGGCTGTCCCCGCCACCGCCGCGCCCGCCGAACGGACGCGTGCGACAAACCTCGCCGCCGGCCGGGCCACCTCGGCGACCAGCGCCAGCGCCGGTCACGCCGCCACTGCCGTCGCCGACGGCGACCAGGCCAGCTGGTGGCAGGGGCGCGGCGCCCTCCCCCAGGCAGCCGCCGTCGACCTGGGCCGCAGCACCACCATCGACCGGGTCACCCTGAAGCTGCCCCGGGGCTGGTCGAAGCGGACCCAGACGCTGGCCGTGCAGGGCAGCCCCGACGGCACCTCGTACCGGACCATCGTCGGCGCGGCGCGGCAGACCTTCGACCCGGCGGCGAACAACCTGCTGACGCTCCGGTTCCCGGCCACCAACGCCCGGTACGTCAGGGTGGAGGTCACCGCCAACACCGCTGCGCCCGCCGCCCAGCTCGCCGAACTGGAGGTCCACCCGGCGGCGGTGTCGACGGTCAACCTCGCCGCGGCGGCAGCGGTGTCGCTGACCGCCAGCAGCACGGCCGACGTCTACGCGCCCGGCAACGCCGGTGACGGCAACCCGAACACCTACTGGGAGAGCGCCAACAACGCCTTCCCGCAGTGGCTCCAGGCCGACCTCGGCGCGGCCGTCGCGGTCAACCGGGTGGTGCTGAAGCTGCCGCCGGCCGCCGCCTGGCAGACCCGGACCCAGACCCTCAGCGTGCAGGGCAGCACCACCAGCGGCGGCCCGTTCGCCACCGTCGTCGCCTCCGCCGGGTACGTCTTCGACCCGGCCACCGGCAACACCGTGACGATCACCTTCAACCAGACCATCACCCGCTACCTGCGGCTGGCCATCACCGGCAACACCGGCTGGCCGGCCGGGCAGATCGCCGAGTTCGAGGTCTACGGGCCGACCGGCGGCGACACCCAGGCCCCGTCGACGCCGGGCAACCTGGCGTACACCGAACCGGGGTCGGGTCAGATCCGGCTGACCTGGACCGCCGCCACCGACAACGTCGGGGTGACCGGGTACGACGTCTACGCCAACGGCACGCTGCGCACCAGCGTCGCCGGGACCGTCCTGACCTACACCGACACCCAGCCGGCGACCGCGACGGTGTCCTACTACGTCCGGGCGAAGGACGCGGCGGGCAACCAGTCGGGCAACAGCAACACGGTCACCCGTACCGGCAGCAGCGGTGGCGGCACGAACCTGGCGGTCGGCAGGCCGGTCACCGCGTCCGGTTCGGTGTTCACCTTCGTGCCCGCCAACGCCACCGACGACAACGTCGCGACCTACTGGGAGGCCAACGGCCTGCCGAGCGTGCTGACCGTGGCGTTGGGGGCGAACGCGAACGTCAACGCGGTGGTGGTGAAGCTCAACCCGGACAGCTCGTGGGGTCCGCGCACCCAGACCATCGGGGTGCTCGGGCGGGAGCAGAGCGCCGGCGCGTTCACCAGCCTGGCCGCGGCCCAGTCGTACAGCTTCAGCCCGGCCACCGGCAACACGGTGACCATCCCGGTCAGCGCCACCGTCGCCGACGTCCGGTTGCAGATCACCACCAACTCCGGCGCGCCGGCCGGCCAGGTGGCGGAGTTCCAGGTCATCGGGGTGCCCGCGGCGAACCCGGACCTGACCGTCACCGGCCTCACGGTCGCCCCGGCCGCGCCGGTCGAGACCGACACGGTGTCCCTGTCGGCCACCGTCCGCAACGGCGGCACCGCCGCGTCGGCCGCCACCACCGTCAACTTCTACCTCGGCACGACGCTGGCCGGCACCGCCACCGTCGGCGCGCTGGCGGCCGGGGCCACCAGCACGGTCACCGCGAACGTCGGCGCCCGTGACGCGGGCAGCTACCCGTTGAGCGCCCGGGTCGACGAGGCCAACACGGTGATCGAGCAGAACGAGACGAACAACAGCTTCACCAGGTCGTCGCCGCTGGTCGTGACGCCGGTGGCCAGCGCCGACCTGGTCGCCTCGCCGGTGGGCTGGTCGCCGACCAACCCGGCCGCCGGCAACACCGTCACCTTCTCGGTGGCGATCAGGAACCAGGGCACGGTCGCCGCCGCCTCCGGCGCGCACGGCATCACGCTGACCGTGGTCAACCCGGCCACCGGCGCGGTGCTGCGGACCCTGACCGGGTCGTACTCCGGCGCGATCGCGGCCGGCGCGAGCACCGCACCGGTCGGCCTGGGCAGCTGGACCGCCGTCAACGGCAAGTACGACGTGCGGGTGGTGCTGGCCGACGACGCCAACGAGTTGCCGGTCAAGCGGGCCAACAACACCAGCGTCACCCCGCTCTTCGTCGGCCGTGGGGCGAACCTGCCGTACGAGATGTACGAGGCCGAGGACGGACTGGTCGGCGGCGGGGCGCAGGTGGTCGGGCCGAACCGGACCATCGGCGACCTGGCCGGTGAGGCGTCCGGACGACGGGCGGTCACCCTGAACTCGACCGGCAACTTCGTCGAGTTCACCACCCGGGCGAGCACCAACACGCTGGTCACCCGGTTCTCCATGCCGGACGCCCCGGGCGGCGGCGGCATCGACTCGACGCTGAACGTCTACGTCGACAACGTGTTCCACAAGGCGATCCCGCTGACCTCGAAGTACATCTGGCTCTACGGCGCCGAGGCCAGCCCCGGCAACTCGCCGGGAGCGGGCGGACCCCGGCACATCTACGACGAGGCGAACATCTTCCTCGACACCACCGTCCCGGCGGGCAGCAGGATCAAGCTCCAGAAGGACGCCGCCAACACCTCCACCTACGCGATCGACTTCATCAACACCGAGCAGGTCGCGCCGGTGGCCAACCCGGACCCGACCCGGTACGCGGTGCCGGCCGGCTTCACCCACCAGGACGTGCAGAACGCCCTGGACCGGGCCCGGCAGGACGCCAACCTGCTCGGCGTCTACCTGCCGGCGGGCAGCTACCCGACCCAGCAGAAGTTCCAGGTGTACGGCAGGGCGCTGCGGGTCGTCGGCGCGGGCCCCTGGTACACCCGGTTCACCGCCCCGGCCAACCAGGAGAACACCGACGTCGGCTTCCGGGCCGAGGCGTCGGCCAACGGCTCGACCTTCACCGGGTTCTCCTACTTCGGCAACTACACCAGCCGCAACGACGGGCCGGGCAAGGTGTTCGACCTGTCCCGGGTGTCGAACATGACGTTCGACAACATCTGGGTGGAGCACCAGATGTGCATGTTCTGGGGTCTCGGGGTCAGCAACATGACCATCCGGAACTCCCGGATCCGCAACACGTACGCCGACGGCGTCAACATGACCAACGGCAGCACCGGCAACCTGGTCAGCAACGTCGAGGGCCGGTCCAACGGTGACGACGCGTTCGCGCTGTTCTCCGCGACCGACGGTGGCGGCGGGGCGAACACCGGCAACGTGTTCGAGAACCTCACCGCCACGCTGACCTGGCGGGCGGCCGGCGTCGCGGTGTACGGCGGGCAGAACAACACCTTCCGCAACATGTACATCGCCGACCTGCTGACCTACTCCGGCATCACCGTCAGCTCGCTGGACTTCGGCTACCCGTTCACCGGCTTCGGTCCGGGCCCGACGACGATCGAGAACGCCTCGATCGTGCGGGCCGGTGGGCACTTCTGGGGTGCGCAGACGTTCCCGGCGATCTGGATGTTCGCCGCGTCCAAGGAGTTCCGCGCGATCCGGGTGAACAACGTCGACATCGTCGATCCGACGTACCACGGCATCATGTTCCAGTCGAACTACAGCGGCGGGCAGGCGACCCAGGCGGTCACCGACACCGTCTTCACCAACATCTCGATCAGCGGCGCGCAGCGCAGCGGCGACGCCTTCGACGCCCGGTCCGGCTTCGGGATCTGGGCCAACGAGCTGCCCGAGGCGGGTCAGGGCCCGGCGGTCGGCGCGGCCACCTTCACCAACGTCCGGTTCAGCAACAACGTCCAGAACATCCGCAACACCACGTCGACCTTCACCATCACCGTCAACCCGTGACCCTCGGCCCCGGGTAACCGGTGCGGGCCGGGCAGGTGCCGCCGGGAGGTTCGTCCTCCCGGCGGCACCGTCCGGTCATCGGCCAACGGCCGCCGGGGGCGTGCGCGCGGGGCACCGCCGGAGGTCGGTCAGCCGGCGGCGCGGGCCGGGGCGGTGGAGCCCCGGACCACCAGTTCCGGTTCGAAGAGCAACTCGTCGGGGAGCACCCCGGCCCCGTCGATCTGGGTCACCAGCAGGTCCACCGCCGCCTGGCCCATCGTCTCGATCGGCTGCCGCACCGTGGTCAGCGGCGGGTCGGTGCAGGTCATGAACGCCGAGTCGTCGAAGCCGACCACCGAGACGTCCGCCGGCACCGCGCAGCCGAGGCGGCGCACCGCCCGGATCGCGCCCAGCGCCAGCACGTCGCTGGCGCAGATGATGCCGGTCACCCCGCGCTGGACGAGCTTCGCCGCCGCCACCCGGGCCCCCTCCATGGAGAAGCTGGACCGCTCCACCCACTCCCCCGGCTCGTCCCAGCCGGCGACCTGCGCCATCGCCGCCAGCTTGCGCCGCGACGGCACGTGGTCCTCCGGGCCGAGCACCAGACCGATGCGCTGGTGCCCCAGCGACCGCAGGTGCCCGTACGCCTGCTCGACGGCGACCGCGTCGTCGGTCGACACCCGGGGGAAGGTCAACTCGTCCACTCCGGCGTTGACCAGCACCACCGGCAGTCCCCGGTCGGTCAGCCGCCGGTAGTGGTCGTGCGTCGCGTCCGCCAGCGCGTACGAGCCGCCGGCGAAGATGACGCCGGAGACCTGGTGGTCCAGCAGCATCTCCACGTAGTCCGACTCGGGCACCCCGCCGATGGTGCGGGCGCAGAGCGCCGGGGTGAACCCACGCTGGGCCAGCGAGCCCGTCACCACCTCGGCGAGGGCCGGGAAGATCGGGTTCTGCAACTCGGGCAGCACCAGCCCGACCAGGCGGGCGCGCTGGCCGCGCAGCTTGGTCGGGCGCTCGTAGCCGAGCACGTCGAGGGCGGTGAGCACCGCCGTCCGGGTCGCCTCGGAGACCCCGCCCCGACCGTTGAGCACCCGGCTCACCGTGGCCTCGCTGACGCCCGCCTTGCGGGCCACCTCCGTCAACCGCTTCGTCACGACGCGAATCCTACGTCAGATCATTGCAAGAAATGAACAACACCATGACCAGAGATGTCATCGAACGGTCACCCCCTGCCCATGCGGCGACCAGCGCCGACGAATCAGATTGGCGTCGGCTCCCGGCCGCTGCCACCATCACCCGCATGTCCCTCGCCGAACTGTCCCCGTCGGACGCGCTGATCGCGCTGTACGCCACCCTCGACCGGCGGCCCCGACCGGAGGAGGTCGCCCACCTGGTGTTCCGGGCCGTCGGCGACCGGCTCGACCAGCGCGACCGCATGCTGCTGGGCCGAGCCGCCCGCGCGGCGTCCCGGTGGCACGGTGAGAGTTCCATGTCGGACGACTTCGCCCGCCCGGTCGGCGGCACCCGCCAGGTCGACGCGGCGCGGCGACTGTTCGCGCTGCCCGACGACGGCGTCGACCCGGACGATCCGACGTCACTGCTCGACTTCACCCGCCGGCTCGGCGAGTCCCTCGGCGTGCGGGACGCGCACCGGCTCGACTTCCAGCGGGACCGGCTGAACCGGGCGGACCGGGTCGCCGCCGGAATCGAGCTGTCCAAGCGGCAGTACAACAGGCGGTTCCGGGTGACCCGGCGGGTGGCCGCCAAGGCCGGACGGCTCCGAGCCGGGCAGACCCGGCGGCAGCTCACCCTGGTGGCCCGCTCCGGGTTCGCCGCCGGTCTCCCGCCGGCGACCTTCGTGGCCGATCCCTGGGCCGCCTGCTTCGTCGCGTACCTCACCGCCCGGCGCAAGCTGCGCCGCGAGTTCACCCTGTCCGGACGGGACAACCCGTACGACGAGATCGCGGATCTGCTGTTCCGGCAGTGTGTTGCCGCCCCCGACACGGACTGGTGGATGATCGCGCAGGTCCATCCGACCCCGCAGGTCCTCGCCCGGCTCACCGACCGGCAACGTGGTGAGCTGCTGGGCCGCTGGTGGGCCACCATGCGCCAGGTCGCCGCGTTGCTGGCCTGGATCTGGTCGGCCAGCGAGTTCGACCGGGCCACGATGGTCGTCCGCCGGGGCAACGACTCGTCGACGTGGAACCTGCTCTGCGGCGCGTACAACACCGCCCGCGCGGCGTGGATCGCCACCCTGGCCGCCACCGGTAGCCTCGACCTGCTCGACGTGGCCTGTCCGGGCAAGGTGATGCTGCTGATCGCGGCGGACCTCGCGGCCTGGCACCGGTCCACCGGCGGGGGCCTGCACCCCGACACGACGGTCTGGGCGCGGCTGCCGCTGCCCTGGGACGTCCTCGACGGCACCGCCACCTGTACCCGGGCGGACGTGGCGGCGGCCTGCGCCGAGGCCGGCGTCGACGCCGAGCGGTCCGGGTGGCTGGCACCCCGACCGGCCGGGGCGGTCGGCACCTTCCGGCCGACCCCGGAACTCGTGCACGGGGTGGCCGTCGTCGACCCGGTGTGGGCGGCGGCCCTGCGCTCGGCCGGCGTCTTCTCCGGCCGTCCGATGCGCGACAGCGCGATCCAGGTACCGGCCGACGTGGTCCTCCGTGAGCTACCGCAATCCGGTGGACAGCCGACCCCTTGATCCGGCAGCATCGCCGGTGCCCCGCCGTAGCTCAGTGGTAGAGCGCCCGGCTCTTCACCGGGTGGACGCTGGTTCGAGCCCAGTCGGTGGGACCGCGGAGATCCGTCGTAGCTCAGTGGTGGAGCGGCCGGCTAGGGACCGGTTGGACGCCGGTTCGAGCCCGGTCGACGGATCTCCGCCCGGCCCCGTCGGCACGGTGGCGGGCGCTGGTCACTATGGAGGAATGATTCGCTTCGTCCTGAACGTGCTGTGGCTCATCCTCGGTGGCGGAATCGTGCTGGCGCTCGGCTACTTCGTCGCCGCGGTGATCTGCTTCGTCCTCGTCATCACCATCCCGTTCGGGGTCGCCTCGCTGCGGCTGGCCTCGTACTCGCTGTGGCCGTTCGGCCGCACGCTGGTCACCAAGCCGGGCGCGGGCGTCCCGTCCGGGCTGGCGAACGTGCTGTGGGTGCTGCTGGCCGGCTGGTGGCTGGCGCTGTCCCACCTGGTCGCCGGGATCGCGCTCTGCGTCACGATCATCGGCATCCCGTTCGGCATCGCCAACATCAAGCTCGTCCCGGCGGCGTTCTGGCCGCTCGGCCGGGAGGTCGTCAAGGCACCCTGACCGGCCCGGGTCAGTCTCGACGGTCGGCGTGGAGCCGGTCGAGGTGGGCGGCGAGTTCGTCGGTGATCAGCAGGTCGGTGCGGATCTGGTCGTGCGGGTAGCCGGCCCGGCCGATCATGTGCGCGGCGACCGGCGCGGTGGCGAGCTGAAACGCGCCGACCAGCACCAGCGTGGTGACGTCCACCCCGGTACGCAGCCGAAGCGCGCAGCCGAGCAGCACCAGCAGCAGGCCGAGGACCTGTGGTTTGGCCGCCGCATGCATCCGGGACAGCAGGTCGGGGAAGCGGACCAGGGCGACCCCGGCGGCGAGGCTGAGCAGCGCACCGCCGAGCAGCAGACCGGCGGCCACGACGTCCAGCACCGCGTCGACGCTCACTTGTCGTTCCGGCGGGCGGCGAACCGGGCGACGCTGACCGAACCGACGAAACCCAGAATGGCCAGCACCACGAGGATGGGCAACGCGGTCGCGTCCCTGCTGTAGGCGGCCTCGGTCGCCACCGCGGCCACCACGATGGCCAGCAGCACGTCGGTGGCGACCGCCCGGTCGAGCACGGACGGCCCCCGGACGATCCGGGTGAGGGTGAGCGCGCCGGCCACCGCCAGCAGCACGGTGACGATCACGGCGACAGCGGTCATCTCGAAGTCCCTTCCAGTGCGGACGGTGGGTGCGCGCGGATCAGGGCCTGTTCCTGCGCCGAGCCGATCGCCTCGATCAGCCGGGCCTCCAACTCCAGCACGCCGTGCCGGAACTGTTCGACCTCGTCGCGGGTGCGCACGCCGAGGACGTGGACGTAGAGGGTGCCGGTGTCCCGGTCGGCTTCGACGATGAGGCTGCCGGGCACCAGGGACAGCGCCTCCCCGGTCAGGGTCAGGTTGAGGTCGGAGCGGACCCGCAGCGGCACCGCGATGATCGCGCCCCGGGGGGTGTGTCCGAACCGCAGCGCCAGCGCCGCGATCTGGACGCTCGCCACCACCAGGTCCCGCAGGAAGCGCAGCGTGAACCGCAGCAGCGGCAGCGGGTGCAGCCGCCCGGCGAAGGTCACCGGGGGCAGCGGGAAGACGGTCAGCACCACCAGCGCCACGACCAGCCCACCGAGCACGTTGGCCCAGCTCAGCGTTCCCCAGAGCAGCACCCAGACGGTGACCAGGACGATCATCGCGACGGCCCGGTTACGGCGACGGGCCGCCGGGGACAGCGGCAGGTCCTCGGGATGCTCCGGCGGCGGCAGGTCACCCGGTTGCGGCGGCGGTGGCCGGTCCCCGGGTTGCTGCGACGGAAACGGATCGTGGCTCACGGCGTACCCCCGGGGTAGACGGCCTCGACGTACGGGGTGCGACGCAGCAGGTCGTCGGCGGCGTCGGAGCTGAGGTCGAACAGCGGCCCGGCCACCACGGTCAGCGCCAACCCGAGCGCCACCAGGGCGACCGTCGGCGCGATCATCAGGCGGGGCAGCATCGCACCGGGGTGGGCGTCGCGGTCCGGCCCCCGGTAGGGCTGCTCCACGCCGTCGGTGCGGACGGTGTGCACGCTGTCCTGTGGTTCGGGCATCTCCGGGTGCGGGCGACGCCAGAACGCCAGGTTCCACACCCGGGCGATGGCGTAGAGGGTGAGCAGGCTGGTCACCAACCCACCCGCGACCAGCACCCAGGCCAGCGGGCCGCCGTCGTCGACGCCGGCCTGGACCAGTCCGAGCTTGCCGAGGAAACCGGAGAAGGGTGGTATCCCGGCCAGGTTCAGCGCCGGGACGAAGAACAGCACGGCGAGCAGCGGCGACAGCCGGGCCAGCCCGCCGAGGCGGTCCAGCGCGGTGCTGCCGCCCCGGCGTTCGACAAGTCCGGCGGCGAGGAAGAGGGTGGTCTGGATGGTGATGTGATGCACCACGTAGAAGATCGCGGCGGCCAGCCCGAGCGACGAGCTGAGCCCCACCCCGAACAGCATGTAGCCGATGTGGCTGATCAGGGTGAACGACAGCAGTCGTTTGATGTCGGACTGGGCGACCGCGCCGAGGATGCCGACCAGCATGGTCAGCGCCGCCACCACCAGCAGCAGGTCCGCGGTCCGGCCGCCGGGGAACAGCAGCGTCTCGGTACGGATGATGGCGTACACGCCGACCTTGGTGAGCAGGCCGGCGAAGACGGCGGTGACCGGCGCGGGCGCGGTCGGGTAGCTGTCGGGCAGCCACGCCGACAACGGGAAGACCGCCGCCTTGATGCCGAAGGCGAGCAGCAGCATCCCCTGGAGCACCAGCCGCAGGTCGTCGGGCAGCGCGTCGAGCCGGTCGACGAGCTGGGCCAGGTTGAGGGTGCCGGTGGCGGAGTAGACCAGCCCGATCGCGACCAGGAAGATCAACGACGACAGCAGGCTGACCACGACGTACGTGGTGCCGGCCCGGATCCGGGTCTCGGTGCTGCCCAGGGTGAGCAGCACGTAGCTGGCCACCAGCAGGATCTCGAAGCCGACGTAGAGGTTGAACAGGTCGCCGGAGAGGAAGGCGTTGCACACGCCGGCGGTGAGCACCAGGTAGGTGGGGTGGTAGACCGACAGCGGGGTGTCCTCGTGCCCGTCGGCCAGACCCTGGCCGATGGAGTACACCAGCACGCAGAGGGTGACGGCGGCGGAGACCACCAGCATCAACGCGGCGAGCTGGTCGGCGACGAGCACGATACCCAACGGCGCGGCCCAACCGCCGACCTCGACGACGAGCGGCCCGTCGATCGAGGAGCGGACCAGCAGGGTGGCGGCCACCGCGACGGTCGCGGTGAGCACGGTGAGGCTGACCCACCGCTGCGCGCGGGGCCGGCTGGCCAGCAGCAGGGTCAGGGCCGCGCCGAGCAGCGGCATCACCACCGGCAGGGGGACGAGGTAGTTCACGCGCCCCGCCCCCGTTCGGCCGGCACCGCCACCGGTTCCCGCCGGTCGTCGGGATCGGACTGGTCGTCGGGATCGGACTGGTCGTCGGAGTCGGGTTGGTCGGCGTCGTCGGTGCCCGGCCCCTCGTCCCGGTCGGCCAGGTCCATGATCCGGCGGTCCTCCACGTCGTCCTGCACCTCGTCGTGGCCGTTGAGGTGCCAGCTGCGGTACGACAGCGCCAGCAGGAACGCGGTCATGCCGAGGGTGATGACGATGGCGGTGAGCACCATCGCCTGGGGCAGCGGGTCGCTCATCTCCGCGGCGTCGGTGGTGCCGACGATCGGCGGGCCACCGGCCCGGCCACCGGTGAGCAGCAGCAGGTTGGCGCCGTTGCCGAGCAGGATGACGCCCATCAGCACCCGGGTGAGGCTGCGTTCCAGCAGCAGGGTCACCCCGGCGGCGAAGAGCACACCGACCACCACGATGTAGGTGAGGTTGGGGGTCACACCAGCTCCTTGTCCCGTACGTCGTCGCGGGCATCCTCCTGCTGGCGGTCCATCTCCGCGCCGAGACTGCGCAGGATGTCCAGCACCAGGCCGACCACGATCAGGTAGACGCCGACGTCGAAGAAGACCGACGAGACGAAGTGGACGTGGCCGAGCAGCGGCAGATGGAAGTCGAGCACCGCGCTCTGCAGGAACTCCCCGCCCAGGGGCATCGCGACCACTCCGGTGCCGACGGCGAGGAAGAGCCCCGCGCCGAGCACCGCGCCGGCGTCGACCGGCGCGGCGGCGTTGAGTTCGCGGCGGCCACCGGCCAGGTAGCGCACGGCCAGGGCCAGGCCGGCGACCAGCCCGGCGGCGAACCCGCCGCCGGGGGCGTTGTGACCGGAGAAGAGCAGGTAGACCGAGAAGAGCACGATGGCGTGGAAGAGCAGCCGGGTGACCACCTGGAGGATCACCGAGTGCCGGTGCGCCTCGAAGCCGGCGGTCAGCCAGCGCGGCCCGCCGCCGGCCGGCCGGGGGCCGGGGACGGCGCTGCGCCGGTCCAGGTCACGGGAGCGACGGAAGATCAGGCTGGCCACGCCGGTGGCCGCCACCACCAGCACGGCGATCTCACCCATGGTGTCCCAGGCCCGGATGTCGACCAGGGTCACGTTGACCACGTTCTTGCCGCCGCCGTAGGAGACCGCCTCGTCGGGGAACCGGTCGGAGATCGGGGTGGCCAGCCGGCCGCTCGCCGCCACCCAGGCCATTCCGGACACCACCGCGCCGACGGCGACCCCGATCGCGATCCGGCCGCGCCGGCTGGCCCGGATCGGCCGTTCGGAGAACTTCACCGGCAGCCGGCGCAGCACCAGCACGAACATGACGATGGTGACGGTCTCCACCAGGAACTGGGTCAAGGCCAGGTCCGGCGCTCCGTGCAGGACGAACATCAGGGCGGTGCCGTAGCCGGCGACGCCGACCAGGATCATCGCGGTGAGTCGACGCAGCGCACGGGCCGCCATCACGGCGGCGACGATCACCAGGGCGGCGACGACGGCCTGCAACGGGGTGTCCCAGGCGCGGAACTGCCGGGGCCACGGGCCGCCGGTGAGCAGCGCCCCGCCGGGCAGCACGACCAGCACCACCAGGATGATCCCGAGGTAGAACGGCAGTGATCCGCGCTGGGTCGCGCCGGTCAGCTCCACCGCGAGCCGGTCCACCCCGGCGACCACCCGCTCGTAGCCGGCCGCGCCGTCCAGCGGCGTCCACCGCGCCGGCCGCAGCCGTCCCCGGTGCAGCAGCAGGAACAGGCCGCCGCCGGCCGCCACCGCCAGGGCGGACAGGCCCAGCGCCGGGGTCAGGCCGTGCCACAGCGCCAGGTGGTAGCCGGGCACGTCCGAGGAGAAGCCGTCGGCGTACGGGGCGAGCAGCCCGTCGAGGGCCGGGGCCGCGACGCCGACCGCCAGCCCGGCGACGGCGAGCAGCGCCGGTGCGGCCAGGAACGACCGGCCCGCCGGGTGCGGGTCGGTCTGCGCGACGCCGGGCTTGGTGGCGAACGCGCCCCAGAGGAAACGCAGCGTGTACGCCACGGTCAGCGCCGCACCGAGCACCACCCCGGCCAGCACCAGCAGGTCCGCCGTACCGCCGTGCCGGAACGCCTCGAACGCCGCCTCCTTGGCGACGAAGCCGGCCATCGGCGGCAGCCCGGCCATCGACGCGGCGGCCAGCACGGCCACCCCGGCCAACGCCGGCGCACGCCGGCCGAGGCCGCTGAGTTCGCGCAGGTCCCGGGTGCCGGTGGTGTGGTCGACGATCCCGACGACGAGGAAGAGGGTGGCCTTGAACAGGGCATGTGCCAGCACCATCGCCGCGCCGGCCAGCGCGGCGTCGCGGGTGCCGGCGCCCAGGACCACCATCAGCAGCCCGAGCTGGCTGACCGTGCCGTAGGCGAGGAGCAGCTTCAGATCCGTCTGTCTGAGCGCCACCCAGGCGCCGAGGAAGAGGGTGGCCAGGCCGGCGACGAGCAGCACCACCCGCCACGCGGTGACCCCGGCGACCGCCGGGCCGAGCAGCGCGACCAGGAACACCCCGGCCTTGACCATCGCGGCGGCGTGCAGGTACGCGCTGACCGGGGTGGGCGCGGCCATCGCACCGGGCAACCAGAAGCTGAACGGCACGATCGCCGACTTGCTCAGCGCGCCGAGCAGGATCAGCATCAGCGCGGTGACCAGGTAACCGCCGTCGGGCAGGTCGGTGGCGACCACCGACCAGCGGTAGCTGCCGGCGTGCTGGCCCAGCATGACGAAACCGGCCAGCATGGCCAGGCCGCCCAGGGTGGTGACCAGCAACGCCTGCATGGCGGCCCGCCGACTGGCCCGCTTCGCCGGGTCGTAGCCGATCAGCAGGTACGAGAAGACGGTGGTCAGTTCCCAGAAGACGTAGAGCAGCAGCAGATCGTCGGAGACGACCAGGCCGAGCATGGAGCCGGCGAAGGCGACGAAGACCGAGGCGAAGCGGCCCAGCCCGGGGTCGTCGGAGCGGAAGTACCGGGCGCTGTACGCCAGCACCAGCGCGCCGACCCCGCCGACGAGCACCACCATCAGCCAGGACAGGGTGCCCATCCGCAGGGCGATCTCCAGACCGATCCGGGGCACCCACGGCCAGGTCTCCACCACCGGTTCACCCGCCCGGACACCACCGGTACGGGTCAGCGCCCAGACCAGCGTGGCAGCCGGGGCCAGCGCGACGACGTGGAGCGCGCGACGCCCCCAGCGGCGTACCAGCCCCGGGGCGACCACGGCTGCCAGTGCGTGGACCGCCACCAGGACCAGCACACACCCTCCTCGAAGATCAGTCTCGGGAACCACCCACCCGCTCGGGGCTGTGCGGGACCGGCGGCGCGGGGACGGGCGTCCTCGTGTCGCGCGGCCACCGGCGTGGTGGCGTCACCATGGTTGGTCGGTTTGTCGTGGTACCCGGTCAGTGGCCGGCGAGCACGTCCGCGGCGGTCGTGGTGGCCACTTCCGCACCCGCGACGACGACTTCGTCCCCGGCGAGCAGGACGTAGTCGTCACCGGGGGTCGGGACGACCCGGCCGGCCCGGACCACCGCCAGCAGCGACAGTGGTCGGCCGGACAGCGCGGTGTCCCGCCAGCTCCGTCCGTCGCCCACACTGCCCACGGCGACGGGTATTCGCACCACGGTGACGCCGGGCAGCTCGCGTTCCAGCTCGGCGAGGTGATCGATGGTGACCGCCTGGTCGAGCACCCCGGCGACGGCCTGCGCCTCGGACTGGTCGAGCACCAGCGTGCAGAGCGCGGTGTCGCTGTCCTCCGGGTGGTAGATCACCACGTCGCGCCGCCCGCCAACATGGGAGATGACGCCGGCCCGCTGGCCGTGCGCGGTGGCGAAGCGCTGGCAGAGTCCGACCCCGGGGATGACCGTACGTTCGAACCGCATGCCGACCTCCTTCGCCCACCGTCAGAGGGGCCTCGGCCGGTAACGGCCCCGCGCCCCTTCATCCCTATCATGATCAGGGTCCGGTCGCCCACGCCGCCGTCCCACTTCATGGGAAACGCCGACGTCGGGCGGCCGTCGACGGGCAGCTGCGGCCGGCGACGAAGCGGGACGGGCCGTCAGCGGGCGTCGGTGCGTTCGGGGACCGACCGGTGGCGGCTCGGCGGGTCGTCGCGGTCGATGCGCAGCTCCCGTTCCAGTTCGGCGATGACCGCCCGCAGGTCGTCCAGGCGCTGGGTGAGGGCGATCCGGTCGACCTCGTCGGGGACGCCGTCGCCGTCGGCGTCGTACCCGGGCGCCAGCCGCTCGGTCATCTCCAGCCGACGCGCCTCCTCCATCGAGTTGACGATGACCGCGATCAGGATGTTCAGCAGCAGGTTGACCGTGATGATCACATAGCTGACGTAGTAGAGGAGGGTCCACGGGGAGAGCGCCAGGCCCTGCTCGACCAGATCCGGCAGGGTCTCCAGGGACAGCAGCACGAACAGGGTCAACAGGGACCGGCCGATGTCACCGTACTGCTCCGGGTAGGCCCGGCCGAAGATCAACCAACCGGCCATGCCGTAGACGTAGAGCGTCACCATCGCCAGCGCGAGGAACCCGCCGACGCCGGGCAGGCTGCGCCACAGCGCGGCCACGATGGTGCGCAGTCCGGGCGAGAACCGCACCAGCCGCAGCACCCGGGCCACCCGCACGACGCGCAGCAGCGCCGAGTCGCCGTGCAACCCGGGGAGGAAGATCGCCGCGATCACCACCAGGTCGAAGACGTTCCACCCGTGCCGCAGGAAGTCCTGCGGCCGACGGCCGTACGCCAGCACCCGGATGGCGATCTCGGCGACGAAGGCGGCCCGGAAGCTCAGCTCCAGCCAGTGCAGCGCCGGTCGGGCCGCACCGAGGTCCGGGTAGGTCTCCACCCCGAGCACCGCCGCGTTGGCCATGATGAGCACCACGATCGCCGCCTCGAAGGGACGCGACCGGGAGATCCGGGCACACCACTCGGCCAGGCCGGACGGGCGGGCGACCCCGGGATCGGGGGCACGCCGTTGCTCGGGAAGGGACACGGGCGGCACCGGTCACCCGGTCCCGCAGCGGTACGGGAACGCGGTGGCCATGCCGACACCCTATCGGCCGATCCGGACGGTCACCGGTGGTGACGGGCCGGGCACCCGTCGACCCCGGGCGCAGCGATCTCGCCGCGACATTGAACGACCTGCGCCCGGACTTCGTACATCCCGGTGAAGGGAGCTGCTCATGAAGCGCATGACCCCGTTGCTCACCCTGCTGACCGGGACGGGCATGGCCGCCGTCCTGTTCGCGATGAGCGCCCAGGCGGCACCGCGTACGGTCGACCCACGCGCGGCCGCGCCCGCGGCGGCCGCGCCCGAGGCCGCCGTCGTGTCGCCCGCCGCACCGGAGGGTCCGCAACCGGATGCCACCCCGGCGGACCCGGCGGAGCAGCCGGAGACACCGCCACCGACCACGCCGCCACCGGCGGCCGGGGCCGACTCCAACTGGACCGGACGGCTCGACGGCGGCGCCACCATCGCGATCACCGTCACCGACGGCAAGGCGGTGGCGTACGTCTGTGACGGCAAGAGCCTGGAGGTGTGGCTCAACGGCACCGCCGCCGACGGCCGGATGAAGTTGACCGGCAAGAAGGGTGCCGTGCTCACCGGCACCTTCAGCAACGGTGTCGCCTCCGGCGAGATGGTGGTGGGTCAGCGCCGGTGGAAGTTCACCGCCAAGCAGACCGGCAAGCCCGACCCGGTGCTCTACCGGGCCACCTCGCAGCAGCGCCGGTCCGGCGTCGACGGCGGCTGGATCATGCTGCCCGACGGCAGCCAGATCGGGGTGGTCACCCGCGACGGCACGCCGGTGTCGGCCCCGCCGCTGGACCCCGCGTTCGGCACCACCATCCTGGACGGCCGGACCGTCACCGCGACGCCGGTGGCGGCCGACCCGGACGCCGGTGAGTGATGACAGCCCGCCAGAGGTTCGAGACCGACGTGGGACGCGGCGCGGGCGACGGGCCGACCGTCCGGGTCCTGTCCGACCCCCCGCCCGTCGTGACCCCGCCCGTCCCCGCCGGCGCACCGCCCGCCTCGGTCGTCGTGCCGCTGTTGGTCGGGGCGGCGGTCGCGGTGGCCATCGGGGCGTATGCCCGGGTCCACCAGCCCACCGGGATCGCGGTCAACGTCGCCGGCTTCTCCAGTCCGCAGGCGGTCAAGGTGTGGCTGGGCAGCGGGGCGGCCTTCTTCGCCGTGGTGCAGTTGTTCAGCGCGCTGGCGATGTGGGACCGGCTCGGCGGCTTCTCGCCCTCCTGGGCGGGCGGGCTGCACCGGTGGAGCGGGCGGGTGGCGTTCCTGCTGACCGTGCCGGTGGCGGTGCACTGCCTCTACGCGCTGGGCTTCGCCGACCATGACCTGCGGACCCTGCTGCACTCGCTGCTCGGCTGCCTCTTCTTCGGGGTGTTCACCACCAAGATGCTGGTCCTGCCCAAGCGGGGGCTGGCCGGCTGGGTGCTGCCGGTCGTCGGCGGGTTGGTCTTCACCATCCTGATGGGAATCTGGGTGACCTCGTCGCTGTGGTACTTCACCACCTTCGGAGTGGGCACGTGACGCAGGGCGGGCAGGTGACGCAGGGCGGGCATGACATGCCCGGCACGCACCATGGGCACGGGACTCGGGAGAGGTACGGCACACAGATGTGCGACGAACGTGGGGCCGGTTGTCCGCCCCGGCGGACCCTGCTGGCCGGAGCCGGTGGGGTGGGCGTGGCCGCCCTGCTCACCGGCTGTCAGACCTACGGCGAAGCGGCGGCGCCGGTCGCCGCTCCGCCGGCAGGCGGACCGTCCGCCGCCTCGCCGGGCGCGGCCGGGCCCTCCGCCGGGGCGGACGGTTCCTCCGCCGCGCCCGGCGAGCAGCCGCCCGCGCCCGCGGCACTGGCCGCGGTGGCGGACATCCCGGTCGGCGGCGGCAAGATCTTCAAGACCGAGGGGGTGGTGGTGACCCAGCCGACCGCCGGCACCATCAAGGCGTTCTCCGCCACCTGCACCCACCAGGGCTGCACGGTCACCTCGGTCAAGGACGGCACCATCGTCTGCGGCTGCCACAACAGCGTCTTCGGCATCGCCGACGGGGCCGTGCAGAGCGGCCCCGCCGGCCAGCCCCTGGCGGCCCGCGCCGTGACCGTCGACGGGGCCGACATCCGGCTGGCCTGAACGAGCAGTCCAATGTCCGGGCGCGGCGGAAGGGCACCGGGCCGATCCTCGCCGACCACCGCGCGTGGTCGGCGGCCCGGTGCCCGGTGGGTGCTACCGGGGCGGCTGCCCACTGACGCCGGGGGCGGCGAGAGCCCAGCCGCTGGCCGAATCCAGCCAGGTCATCCGCCGGGCCATCCAGTCCCGCAGGAATGCGACCTGACCCTGCCAGGTGTCGGCGGTCGGGGTGACGATGGGTCCGATCTTCTCGGTGGTCAGGTTGGGCCATCGCTGGAAGTTCCGGTCGGCGGCGTTGACCAGCGGCGCGGTGAGGCTGGCGAAGCGCGCGTCGAGCCGGGCCGCGGAGAGCGGACCCTGGCGCAGCTCGGCCCAGCGGGCCCGGACCAGAGCCATGAACCCGGGGTCCGTGACCAGCCTGTTGATCCAGTTGTTGGGCTTCGGCCAACGTTGCTGCTCGTACTGCCAACCGGTGGTCTCCAGATTGTCCCCGCCACCGATGCCGTAGGTGATGTCGAGGTCCCACAGCGGGCCGGCGGTGATCTTGCCGCCCCGGTCCTTGTAGAAGTACGAGCTGCGGGCGTAGGCGTCGAAGTTGCGGGTCAGCTCGTTGATGATCAACGAGTCGACGAACGATCCCACGTCGATCCAGGCGGGATAGCCCGTTGTCGGATCGGCGAAGCGGCGCGACTGCATCAGGTCGTTGAACTGCTGGAGATGCCCGGTGAGCCAGGCCTGCTGTTCCGGTTGCAGGGGTGACGGATCGACCACCTCCAGGAAGTGCCAGCAGGTCGCGGACCGTCCCTCGCACTCGAGGACCGGCTCCTCGGCCGTCATCCACTCGAACTTGAAGATGTACCCGCCGGAGATCGCCGGCAGGGTGACGTCGTCGGGATCGAGGTCCTTCAGGTCGAGCCGGTTCTTCGAGTTCTTGATGGTCTCGACGATCATGTAGACGCCCAGGTAGTCCTCGGCGCTGACCGGCCGGTCCGCGACGTTGAGGTACAACTCGACGAAGGCGTACCGGGGCGTCTGGAACCCCATCTCGCGGGCCAGGTCGAAGGTGAGCGCCTCCCGGATCAGCGCCTTGTCGGGGTAGGGCCCCCGCAGCGCCCAGTCGGACTCGGCGGGCATCCCCAGCACCGGATAGTCGACGTCGTCGTCCTCGTTGTCCCGGAACTCGACCCGGTACTGGGGCTTGTCGAACAGGGAACTCGACGTACCGCGCAGGTGGTAACCGATCCGGGTGGCGAGGGCGGGCGGCGCCGAGAACGAGGCGTGCCCCCCGGTCGGCGCGAAGAGCAGGCCGGCGGCGTCGACGAACTCCCGCCCCGGCGCTCCCTGGCCGTACCCGTCGATCAGCAGGATCGGCAGGTCGAGGCTGACGTCCACGGCCCGCTCGACGTAGAGGGCGGTGCCCGGGTCACCGGTCGGCGCTCCGTCGACGAACGCCCACGCCCGCAGCTGGGTGGTGCCGGACAACAGCAACGGTGTCCCGTCGTACCGCCGGGAGTCCGCCCGGGGCAACGCCCCGTCGGTCGTGTAGCGGATCTCGGCACCGGTCACGCTCGTCTGCAACGAGACGGTGAGTTCACCCTCGAAGGTGCCGCTCGGCACGGAGAAGACGATGTCGCCGGTCAGGTCGTCGGGCGAGTCCGCCACCGCCGCATCGCTGCCCGGTGTATCGCTGCCCAGCGCATCTCTGCCCGGTGTATCGGCCGCCTGGTGGAGGATCGGCACCTCGGCTGTCCGGTCGGGGATCGGCGGCGGGGCGCCGAAGGCACCGAGGGAGATCGCGGTCGCGATGCCCAGCACCTGGACGAGCAGATTCCGCACAGTCACTCCAATGCTCCACGGACGGCTGAACCACACTCCATTTCATCGATACATATACATTTTAACGGACACTCAGGCGGACGCGTCGGGGTGACCGGTCAGCACCGGCATCCCCGACCCTGGCGCTTCAGCGCCGGCGTCCCGGCCCTGGCGCTCAGACCGCGAGCGCCTGGCGGACCGACTGTTCGGCGGCGCTGCCGCCGTCGCCGGAGGCGGTGACCCGACCGGACTCCAGCACGTAGTGCCGGGTCGCCACCCGCAGCGCGAAGCCCAGGTGCTGCTCCACCAGCAGCACCCGGATGTCGGCCCGGGTGGCCAGCTCGACGATCCGGTCCTGGATCTCGGCGACCACCGAGGGTTGGATACCCTCGGTGGGTTCGTCGAGCAGCAGCAGCCGGGGCCGGGTGACCAGCGCGCGGGCGATGGCCAACTGCTGGCGCTGGCCGCCGGAGAGCAGACCGGCCCGCCGGCGCAGCAGGGTACGCAGCGCCGGGAACAGGTCCAACGCCTCGGCGGTGGCGGCGGCCCCGTCGCGGCGACCGTCGGCCACCAGCCGCAGGTTCTCCGCCGCCGTCAGGTGCGGAAAGCACTGCTGCCCCTGCGGCACGTACGCCAGGCCCCGGGCCACCCGCTGATGCGGGGCGAGCCTGGTGACGTCCTCGCCGTCGAGGACGACCGCGCCGGCTCGGGGACGCAGCAGTCCGACGGCGACCCGCAGCAGGGTGCTCTTGCCCGCGCCGTTGTGGCCGAGCACGGCGGCCACCCCGTCGACGGGAACGGCCACGTCCACCCCGTGCAGCACCTCGCTGCGCCCGTAGCCGGCGTGTACGCCACGCAACTCCAACATCACGCCTCCGCTGCGGTGTCGACGCCGAGGTAGACCTCCTGCACCCGGGGGTCCGCCTGGACCTGGGCGACGGTGCCCTCGCTGAGTACCTTCCCGGCGTGCAGCACGGTCACGCTGCGGGCGAAGCGGCGCAGGAAGTCCATGTCGTGTTCGATGACCACCACGGTGCGGTCCCGGCTGACCGCCTCCAGCAACGCGCCGGTGGCGTCGCGTTCCTCGTGGCTCATCCCGGCGACCGGCTCGTCGAGCAGCAGCAGCCGGGCGTCGGAGACCAGCAGCATGCCGATCTCCAGCCACTGCTTCTGCCCGTGCGCCAGCGCGCCGGCCGGCTGGTCGCCCCGGTCGGCCAGGCCGATGGTCTCCAGCGCGGCGGCCACCTCGTCGGGAATCCGGCCGCGCCGCCGGGCCAGCGTCCACCAGCTCCGGGCGGCGCCGGCGGCGATGTCGAGGTTCTGCACCACGGTCAGCTCCTCGAAGACCGAGGCGGTCTGGAAGGTGCGGCCGATGCCGAGCCGGGCGATGCGGTGCACGTCCCGGCCGAGCAGTTCCCGGTCGCCGAAGCGGGCCGAGCCGGTGGCCCGGACCAGCCCGGTCACGGCGTCGACCAGGGTGGTCTTCCCCGCCCCGTTGGGGCCGATCAGGAAGCGGATGTCGCCGGGCGGGACGTCCAGGTCCACCCCGTCGACGGCGGTGAAGCCGTCGAAGGTGACCCGCAGGTCGCGTACGCACAGGCCGTCGAGCCGTTCGCCGGTCATGCCGCCGACACCTCCGTCCGGTTCTCGGCCGGCTCGGTGGACCCGACGGGCTCCGCCGGCCGGGTCCGCCGCCACCACCGGCGGGAGCCGGCCGGGCCCGTCCGGCGGCGGGCCAGTGCCCACAGCGACGCCAGGCCGCCCGGCAGGAACGCCACCACCAGCACGAACAGCAACCCCTGCAGGTACGTCCAGGTGCCCGGGAAGCGTTCCGACAGGGCGGTACGCGCCCAGGCCACCGCCACCGCGCCGAGCACCGGGCCGAGCAGGGTGGCCCGGCCACCGACCGCGACGCCGATGACGAACTCGATGGACGGGACGATGCCGATCAGCGCGGGCGAGACGATCCCCACCGCCGGGACGAAGAGCGCCCCGGCCAACCCGGCCATCCCGGCGGCCACCACGTAGCCGACCAGCTTGACGCCGGCCGGGTCGTAGCCGAGGAAGCGGACCCGTTCCTCGCCGTCGCGGACCGCCACCAGCAGTTCGCCGTAGCGGCTGCGGATGAGCTGCCGGGCCAGCGCCAGCAGCGCGAGCAGGCTGGCGGCGATGATGAAGTAGACCATCCGCTGGTTGACCGGGTCGTCCAGGTCGTACCCGAAGAAGCCCTGGATGTCGGTGAGCCCGTTGGTGCCGCCGGTGGTGCCCTGCTGGCCGACCAGCAGGATCACCATCGCGGCGGCGAGCGCCTGGCTGAGGATGGCGAAGTAGGCGCCGCGCACCCGACGGCGGAAGACCAGGGAGCCGAGGCCGAACGCGACCGCCATCGGCAGCAGCACGGTGGCCGGCAGCGCGACCCAGGGGCTGGCGAACGGCCGCCACCACAGCGGCAGCTCGTCGAGCTGGCCGTAGAGCTGCATGAAGTCGGGCAGCTGGCCGGGGCCGGCGTCGGCGAGCTTGAGGTGCATGGCCATCGCGTAGCCGCCCAGGCCGAAGAACACCCCCTGGCCGAGGGTGAGCATGCCGCCCCGGCCCCACGCGATGCCGATGCCGATCGCGACCATCGCGACGCAGAGGTACTTGGCCAGCAGCGACAGCCGGAAGTCCGACAGGGCCAGCGGGGCGACGGCGAACAGCAGCGCCGCGCCGAGGGCGAACCCGACGGCGGTCCGGGCGGGGCCGTCGAACCGGCGGCCCCGCCGGCCGGGCGGCGACCCGGCGACGGCGGCGGGATCGGTGCGGACCAGCGGCGCGGCGGTCATGCGAGGCTCCTGGTACGCAGGGTGAACAGGCCCTGGGGCCGCCACTGGAGGAAGGCCACGATCGCCACGAAGACGATCACCTTGGCGACGCTGAGGGTGGTGAGGTACTCGCCGGCGGCCTGGAGCACGCCCAGCGCGAAGGCGACGATCACGCTGCCCTTGAGCTGGCCGATGCCGCCGACCACGACGACCAGGAAGGCGTCGATGATGAGGTTGGTGCCCATCGTCGGGCCGATCGGCCCGAGCAGGGTCAGCGCCACCCCGGCGATGCCGGCCAGCCCGGAGCCGATGAAGAAGGTGGTCCGGTCGACCCGGGCGGTGGGGATGCCGGAGACGGCGGCGAGGTCGCGGTTCTGCACCACCGCCCGGATCCGCCGCCCGAGCGGGGTCAGTCGCAGGGCCAGGGTCAGCGCCAGTACGGCGGCCAGGGCCAGGACCAGGATGAACAGCCGGTTGTTGGCGACGGTGAGCCCGCCGGGCAGGGACACGTTGCTGGTCAGCAACGCCGGGGCGCGGGTCTGCACGTTGGGGCTGCCGAAGACGTCCCGGGCCAGTTGCTGGAGCATCAGCGAGACGCCCCAGGTGACCAGCAGGGTGTCCAGCGGGCGGGCGTAGAGGCGGCGGATCAGCGACACCTCCAGCAGCACGCCCATGGTGCCGGCGACCACGAAGGCGACCGGCAGCGCCACCAGCAGCGACCAGCCGGCGGCGGTCACGGTCTGCTGGATGACGTACGTGGTGTACGCGCCGGCCATGATGAACTCGCCGTGCGCCATGTTGATGACGTTCATCTGGCCGAAGGTCAGCGCCAGGCCGAGGGCGATGAGCAGGAGCACCGCGCCGATGCTGATGCCGGTGAAGAGCTGGGCGAAGAGGACTGTCACGTTCGCGCTCCGAAGTGGTGGGTCGGCCCGGACGGGGGTGCCTCCCGTCCGGGCCGGGATCGGTCAGCTCAGGCCGCTCGCCCAGGGGTAGCTCTTCAGGTACGGGTCGGGCGTGATCGGCTTGCCGGAGTTCCACACCTCGGTGATCAGCCCGTCACGGCCGACCTTGCCGATCCGGGCGGTCTTGGCGATGTGCTGGGTGGGGCCGTCCACGGTGACCAGGCCCTCCGGGGCGTCGTAGGTGATCCCGCCGGAGGCGGTCCGGACCTTCTCCACCTCGAAGGAGCCGGCCTTCTCCACCATCGCCTTCCACAGGTGCACCGCGACGTAGGCGGCCTCCATCGGGTCGCTGGTCGGCTTGTCCGCGCCGTACTTCGCCTTGTAGGCGGCGACGAACGTCTGGTTCGCCGCGCCCGGCGTGGTCTGGTAGTAGTTCCAGGCGGTCAGCTGGTCGGCGAGGTACTGGGTGCCGATCCCCTTGACCTCCTCCTCGGCGATCGACACCGACACCACGGGCATGCTCGCGGCGGTGAGCCCGGCGGAGGTGTACTCCTTGAAGAACGCCACGTTGCTGTCGCCGTTGAGGGTGTTGAACACCGCGTCGGCCTTCGCGGAGCGGACCTTGTTGACGATGGTGCCGAACTCGGTGGAGCCGAGCGGGGCGTAGTCCTCGCCGAGCACCGTCATCCCGTTCGCCGCCGCATACGCCTTGATGATCTTGTTGGCGGTACGCGGGAAGACGTAGTCGCTGCCCACCAGGTAGACCGACTTCCTGCCCTGCGCCTTGAGGTAGTCCAGGCCCGGCACGATCTGCTGGTTGGTGGTGGCCCCGGTGTAGAAGATGTACGGCGACTGCTCCAGCCCCTCGTACTGCACGGGGTAGAACAGCAGCGCCTTGTTCTTCTCGAAGACCGGCTTGACCGCCTTGCGGCTGGCCGAGGTCCAGCAGCCGAAGACGGCGGCGACCCGGTCCTGGGAGATCAGCTTCTCGGCCTTCTCGGCGAAGGTGGGCCAGTCCGAGGCGCCGTCCTCACCGACCGGCACGATCTTCTTGCCCAGGACCCCACCGGCGGCGTTGATCTCCTCGACGGCCAGCATGATGGAGTCCCGCACGGTGACCTCGCTGATGGCCATGGTGCCGGAGAGCGAGTTGAGCAGGCCCACCTTGACGGTGTCGCCGGAGACGTCGGCGCTGACACCGGCGGTGGACTTCTCGTCGGAGGTCTTGCTGCCGCAACCGGCGAGCGCGGCGGCGGCGATCAGGGTCATGGCGCCCGCCAGGATGCGGCGGCCCCGGAACTGTGACATTCAATCTCCCTGCGGAGCGATGTTCGCCGGACGATTTCCGTGCCGACCCGCACTGGCCGGCAGGTATTGCTGTCAATGATTGGTAATCGGTGCGGTCGCGATACTCGTCAGCGGGACCGCCGGGCGACGGGTGGGACGTCACCGTGGCGGTCCGCAGTGGACTTCCGGGCAGGAAAAGACTCTGCCCAGTTGATTGCCGCCATGTTTCCCGGCCCTTAATTGACTGTTTCCCGAGTCGATGGCCACACACAAAAAAAGGCCACCGCCACACGGACGACAACCCGAGATAAATGCA
This sequence comes from Micromonospora sp. NPDC051925, assembly GCF_044548625.1. Classification (NCBI taxonomy): domain Bacteria; kingdom Bacillati; phylum Actinomycetota; class Actinomycetes; order Micromonosporales; family Micromonosporaceae; genus Micromonospora; species Micromonospora sp. NPDC051925. Next base: position 333,304 of record NZ_JBIUCH010000001.1, read on the forward strand.
CGGCTCACACCTGCCACCTGCCGCAGCGCAGGTTAACAGTCAGCCGCCCGAAATCGCCACCAACAATGGCGGGAATGGCGGATACTTCACGCAGGAAGCATCCTAGAACCCCCACCCACCCCCCTGTCAACCACCCGCCCACCTCCCCCACCCCCCGATCTCGACGGTGATCAAGAGGTTTCTGTCACCGGACGACCGCCGGATGACAGAAACCTCTTGATCACCGGGGCGGGAGGGGTGGGCGGCGCGAGGGGGTGGGTCAGAGTTCGGATAGGACGGTGAAGTCGAGACCGTCGGCCTCGGCGAGGTAGATGCGCTGACGGACGTGGCGGTGGCGCAGGTGCAGCTCGCCCCGGGGGCCGTGGTAGGTGACGGCGTCCGCCGCCGCGCCGATCGCCCGTACGTCCAGGGTGCGGGCCCGGGTGATCAGGGCGGCGAGCAGCATCACGCCCTCGTAGCAGGACTCCCCCAGGCTGCCCAGGGGCGGCGCGTCCACCCCGAACCGGCGGGCGAACGCGCCGTGGAAGTCCAGGTTCTCCCGGGTGACCAGGCCGGCGAAGAACCCGGCCGTGCTGAACAACCGGCGGGTGCCGCCCACCCCGCTGGCCAGCAACATGTTCTCGTCCATCAGGGTGCTCAGCCGCAGGCACCGCTGGTCCAGCGCGGACCGGCCGAAGGCCCGGTTGAACCGGACCGCGTCAGCGCCGACCAGCAGCATCAGCACCCCGTCGGCCTCGGCGCGTTCGACCTCCCGCAGCACCGGACCGAAGTCCTCGGTGCCCAACGGCAGGAACGCCCGCCCACACACCCGCGCCCCGCTGTCGCGGGCGTACCGCTGGGCGGCCCACGCGGTCCGACGCGGCCAGACGTAGTCGTTGCCCACCACGAACCAGCGGCGTACGCCCTGCTCCCGGGCGAGCAGGCGCATCGCCGGCCAGAGCTGGGCGTCGGGCGTCTCGCTGGTCAGGAAGACCCCCTCGGTACGCTCCCCGCCCTCGTACAGGGCGGTGTAGACGTACGGCACCCGGTGCGCGATCCGGGGTGCCACCGCATGCCGGACCGAGGAGATGTGCCAGCCGGTCACCCCCTGCACCGCGCCGGTCGACACCAGCGCCTCCACCTCGGCGGCCACCTCCGCCGGTGGCGCCCCGCCGTCGACCGGCACCAGCCGCAGTTCCCGGCCGAGCACCCCGCCAGCCCGGTTGACCTCCTCCACCGCCAACTGGGCGCACAGCTCACAGGTGGGGCCGAACATGCCGGCCGGCCCCCGCATCGGGAAGACCAGCGCGACGCTGACCACCGACCGGTCGACGGTCAGCCAGGACGCTGCGGCGGCCGTGCCGCCCGGCCGGGGCAACGGCTCCGGCGCACCGCGGGGACGCGGCACCGGCACGGACATGCTGACATGATTGCCGGCAACCCTGGCGGGCCACCAGACCCGACCGCGAACCGGGACGCTTCGGTAACATGGCAACCCACCGAACGGGGAGAGACATGGCCGACGTTCCCACCACGCCCGTCGACCTGATGCGCGCGCTCACCCGCGCCGAACGGCTGCTCGCCCGGCGGGTCGGCGCGGTGCTCGCCACCGAGGGGCTCACCGTCGAGGCGTGGCGCGTGCTGTGCCGCCTCGCCGACGGGCAGGGGCACCCGATGAGCGAAGTCTCCACCGAGGAGTCGCTGCCCCCGGGCACCCTGACGAAGCTCGTCGACCAGCTCGTCGACCAGAACCTGGTCCACCGCCGGATCGACCCGTTCGACCGGCGACGCATCCGGGCCTACCTCACCCCCCGGGGCCGCCGCGAACAGGACCGCGTCGACGCCCTCGTCCGGGCCGAGCTGGCCGGCATCATCGACGACGCGTCGCTGACCGGTCAGCTCGTCGACCTGGTCGCCCGGCTCGCCCCGCACCGGCACCCGGTCCGGGCCGGCTGAGCAGGCGACCCGGACCGCACCTCAGTGGCGGCCCACGGCGTGCTGCGGGCCCACGGTGGCGACGGTCGCCGCAGTCTCCGTGGCGGTGGCTGGGGCGGTGGCTGGGGCGATGGCTGGGGCTGGGGCTGGGGCTGGGGCTGGGGCTGGGGCTGGGGCTGGGGACAGCGTGCGCAGGCCCTCGGCAGGGCTGTCGAGCAGGGTGCGCAGGGTGTGCGCGTCGGCGGCGGTGGCGGTGAGCAGGGTCGCCGGGCCGCCGGCCAACGGCAGCCAGGCGACGACCTCGCCGGAACGGGTCCGGGCTTGGCGGACCCGGCCCCGGACGTCGCCGCCGGTGGCGTCCGGCAGCACCGGTCCGGGTGAGGGCTCCGGGTCGACCACCAGCAGCGAACCGGTCGCCGTCGCCCCGCCCAGCACCGCCGGACCGGCCCAGCCGGGCGCCGCCGGGCCGACCGCCAGGGACTGCCGCAGCAGCGGCCGACCGGCGTAGTCGACCGAGGTGGCCACCACGACGTTGCCGGCGGGTTCGCCGTACCGGCCGCAGACCAGCTCCTCGCGCCAGCTCAGCCGGGCCCCCTCGGCCAGCTCCACCCGGGACTCGGCGACATGGTCGCAGCCGGCCGCCGCGACCAACTGCTCCGGCAGCCAGTGCAGGCTGCCGGCGGCATGCACCAGCGCGTCCACCCGCATCCGGGAAACCGCCCCTGCCCGGCCGGGCAGGGCCACCGAGGCGGCGACGGTCCGCACCCGCACCGCCGCCCCCGGCCCCACCTCGACGGTCAACCGCAGGTCGTCACCGGCCAGCGGGCCGGCCGCCCCGCCGACGACGTACACCGTGACCACACCGCCCTCGGCGGCGGCCTGGCGCAGCAGCAGCGGCGACTCGCCGCGCAGCTCGCGCAGCACGGTGCCGCCCCGGCCGTCGACCGTCGCCACCAGCCGGGCGACCGCGCGCATCAGCCGACGACCAGCTGGCCGCGGTGATGGGCCAGCTCGTGGCGGACCCAGTCGGCCACCCCGGCGGCCACCGGGTCGGCCACGATGGACAGGAACAGCGTCGGCAGGTCACCGCGCCGGGCGCGGGCGTCCCGGTCCATCACCGCCAGGTCGGCGCCGACCATCGACGCCAGGTCGGTCTTGTTGATGACCAGCAGGTCGGCGGCGGTCACGCCGGGGCCACCCTTGCGCGGCACCTTGTCACCACCGGCGACGTCGACCACGAAGATCTGCCGGTCGACCAGCCCCCGGCTGAACGTGGCGGTCAGGTTGTCCCCGCCGCTCTCCACCAGCACCAGGTCCAGCGGCCCGACGCCGTCGACCAGCTCGTCGATGGCATCGAGGTTCGCGCCGATATCGTCGCGGATCGCGGTGTGCGGGCAGCAGCCGGTCTCCACCGCCCGGATCCGCGCCGGGTCGAGCACCCCGGCCCGGCGCAGGAAGTCGGCGTCCTCGGTGGTGTAGATGTCGTTGGTGACCACGCCCAGGCGCAGCTCACCGGCGAAGGCCCGGCACAGCGCCGCGACCAGGGCGGTCTTGCCCGACCCGACCGGCCCGCCGATGCCCACCCGCAGCGGACGGGCGGTCGACGGCAGCGGGGCGTGCGGATCGACCCCCGGCTCGGGATGGCTGTGCGGAACGGTCTCGTCGTGCGGGGTCTGCGCGTGCGGGGTCTGCGGTATGGAATCAGGACGCAAAGAGACGCACCTCCCAGGTGGCGTGGACTTCGGCATGGATGTCGGTGAGCGGGGCGGCCGGCGCCGGCAACCGCTCGGGTGGGTCGGCGGCGGCGGTGACCGCCCGTACCGCCGTGGCGTCGCAGTCGGCGGCCAGCGCCGCCAGCACCGCGTGCACCCGGTAGGGGTCGAGGCCGAGCAGGCGCACCGCCGCGCTGGCCGGGCCGGTCATCGACCCGTACGCGGCAATGGTGGCCACCGCGACCGGGTCCAGGCCGGCGGCGGCGGCGACCAGGCCGAGCACCAGCGGTTGGTGCGGCCCGTGCGGGCCGGCGGGCAGGGCGTCGAACCCACCGGCGGGCCAGAGTTCCCGCCCGGCCCGCAGCAGGGCCCGGCCCTGCCGGCGGGACACCGCCCGCAGCGCCGGTGCGGCGGTACGGGCGTCCAGCTCGGCGTCCAGCCGGGCCAGTGTCGACCGGCGGTCGGCCTCCCCGGCGGCCCGGTGCGCCGCCACCGCGAACGCGGCGGCGACCAGCCCGCCGGTGGCCAACCGGCCCCGCAGGAACTCCCGCAGGGTGGCCGGGTCGGTGACCAGTCCGGCCGCCACCGCGGCCTCCAACCCGCCGGAGTGGGCGTGCGCCCCGGCGGGGAACCTGCCGTCGGACAGCAGCAGCACCATGCTCGACGGGCTCATCAGAACAGGTGGTACCGCTGGGCCATGGGCAGCTCGGACACCGGCTCCGGCTCGACCACCACCCCGTCGATCCGGACGGTGAAGGTGTCCGGGTCGACCTCGATGCGCGGCAGCGCGCCGTTCTCCGGTAGGTCCGCCTTGCCCCGGGACCGCACGTCGGCCACCGGGACCAGCGTGCGACGCACGTCGAGCCGCAGGCCCGCCTCCAGCGCGGCCGGCGCCACGAACGCCACGCTGGTCGCGGCCGGCACCACGCCGTACGCGCCGAACATCGGCCTCGGCAGCATCGGCTGCGGGGTGGGGATGGACGCGTTCGCGTCACCCATCTGCGCGTACGCGATCATCCCGCCCTTGATCACCAGGTGCGGCCGGACGCCGAAGAACGCCGGCTCCCAGAGCACCAGGTCGGCGAGCTTGCCCGGTTCCACCGAGCCGATCTCCCGTTCCAGGCCGTTGGCCATCGCCGCACAGATGGTGTATTTCGCCACGTAGCGGCGGGCCCGGTGGTTGTCGGCCGGGCCGTCGCCGGGCAACGCGCCCACCCGCCGCTTCATCACGTGGGCGCTCTGCCAGGTCCGGGTGATCACCTCACCGATCCGGCCCATCGCCTGCGAGTCGGAGCCGATGATGGAGATCGCGCCCAGGTCGTGCAGCAGATCCTCGGCGGCCATCGTGGACGGCCTGATCCGGCTCTCCGCGAACGCCAGGTCCTCCGGCACCGACGGGTTGAGGTGGTGGCAGACCATCAGCATGTCGAGGTGCTCGGCGAGGGTGTTGCGGGTGTACGGGCGGGTCGGGTTCGTCGACGACGGCAGCACGTTCGGCTCCCCCGCCACCGTGATGATGTCCGGCGCGTGCCCACCCCCCGCTCCCTCGGTGTGGTACGAGTGGATCGCCCGGCCACCGATCGCGCGCAGCGTGTCGGCCACGAAGCCGGCCTCGTTGAGGGTGTCGGTGTGGATGGAGACCTGCACCCCGGACGCGTCGGCCACCCGCAGGCAGGCGTCGATCACCGCCGGGGTGGTCCCCCAGTCCTCGTGCAGCTTGAACCCGCCCGCGCCGGCCCGCAACTGCTCCCACAGCGCCTCGGTGGCGACCGTGTTGCCCTTGCCCAGCAGCAGCACGTTCACCGGGAAGGCGTCCAGCGCCTCGTGCATCCGGGCCAGGTGCCAGGCGTTCGGGGTGACCGTGGTGGCCCGGGTGCCCTCGGCCGGGCCGGTGCCCCCGCCGACCAGGGTGGTGATGCCCGAGGTCAGCGCCTCGGTGACGAGCTGCGGGCAGATGAAGTGCACGTGGGTGTCCACCGCCCCGGCGGTGAGGATCCGGCCGTTGCCCGCGATCACCTCGGTCGACGGGCCGATCACCAGGTCCGGGTGGACGCCGGGCATGGTGTCCGGGTTGCCGGCCCGGCCCAGCGCCACGATCCGCCCGTCGCGCAGCCCGACGTCGGCCTTCACCACCCCCCAGTGGTCCAGCACCACCGCACCGGTGATCACCGTGTCCAGGGCGCCCTCGGCGCGGGTGGCCCGGGACTGGCCCATCGACTCGCGGATCACCTTGCCGCCGCCGAAGACCGCCTCGTCCCCGCCGACGCAGTGGTCGACCTCCACCTCGATCAGCAGGTCGGTGTCGGCCAGCCGGATCCGATCCCCGGTGGTCGGGCCGTACAGGTCGGCGTAGCGACGCCGGTCCACGGCGCTCACCGGTTCTCCTCCCCGTCGAGCGGGCCGGGCACACGATCGGACGGAGCGGGCTCCCGGTCGAGCGGGCCGGCGACCTCGCCGCGCAGCCCCGGCACGATCCTGGCCCCGCCGAGCGGCACCAGGTCGACGGTGCGGCTGACCCCCGGCTCGAACCGTACGGACGTTCCGGCGGGCACGGCGAGCCGCTGGCCGTACGCGGCGGAACGGTCGAACCGCAGGCCCGGATTGGTCTCGGCGAAGTGGTAGTGCGAGCCGACCTGGATCGGCCGGTCGGCGGTGTTGACCACCAGCAGGGTGGTCACCGGGCGGCCCACGTTGATCTCCACCGGGCCGTCGCCGGGCAGGATCTCCCCGGGGATCACGGGATCGGGTGGTGCACCGTCACCAACTTGGTGCCGTCCGGGAACGTCGCCTCCACCTGCACCTCCCCCAACATCTCGGGGATTCCGTCGAGCACGTCGTCGCGGCTGAGCACCGTCCGGCCGGCGGCCATCAGGTCGGTGACCGACCGGCCGTCGCGGGCCCCCTCCAACAGGAAGGCGGTGATCAGGGCGACGGCTTCGGGATAGTTGAGGCGCAGTCCGCGCTCGCGTCGTCGGCGGGCGACGTCCGCGGCGACGTGGACGAGCAGGCGGTCCTGCTCGTGGGGCGTGAGGAACACGGGATCTCCCGGGCGGCTCGGCGTGTCCCCACCGTACCGACCGGAACGCGCCGAGGGGCGCGGACCGGCGAGGGCAGGAGGACACACGGGACCGCCGTCGGCCACCGGCGGGGCGCTCCGGGAACCCCACCGGCCCCGGCCCGCCACGGGGCCACTCGGCGGTGGTGGCTGGGAACGGACCGCACCGCCAACCGCTGCACCGACCGTAGAGGATCGCCCCGGCTCGTGGCAACGCCGCCGGCCCGCCGGGTCGGTACGGGATCAGGTGGTCGGGGTGACCGCCGCCAACCACTGCTGGGCCAGCACCGCGTGGCCGAACGGGGTCAGGTGCACCCCGTCGTCGGTCCACACCCGGTCGTCGACGCCGGTGGAGCGGAACAGCGCGTCCACGGCGACCAGCGTCGCGTCGAACTCGGCGGCCAGCTTGCGTACCACGTCGACCTTCGGGTCCAGATCGTCCCGCCAGCGCCGCTGGAGGTCGTCGACCGGGAGGAGGAACGGTTCCATCAGCACCAGCCGGACGTCGGGCAGCGCGTCCCGGGTGGCGGTCAGCAGGTGGCGGTAGTCGGTCGTGAACTCCTCGACCGTGGTGACCTCGCCGCTGCTGTAGCGCCGCCAGGTGTCGTTGATCCCGATCAGCACGGACACGACCTGCGGGGCCAGCGCCAGGCAGTCGTCCTCCCACCGGGCCCGCAGGTCCCGTACCCGGTCGCCGCCGATGCCCCGGTTGCGGAACACCGCCCGGTGGCCCGGGTGTCGTCCCGTGAACCAGGCGGCGGCCATCATCGCCCAGCCCACCCCCAGGTCGGTCTCGTCGGCCCGGTCCCGCCCGGCGTCGGTGATGCTGTCGCCGATGAACAACACCCGCCCCTCGCGGGGAATCTCCACCGTCATCCGTCCGCTCCCCTGTCGTCGTGGGCCGTCATCATCCCCCGGTGTCCGGTCCGGACACCACCCGGGAGTGGGCGCTGCGGTGGTGTCCGTTGCGAGTCGGCGCGGGCGGACCGGCACGCTCGGTCAGGTAGGCCGCCGGCACCGCGTCGGTGAGCCACACCCCGTTGGCGCTGCGATAGAAGTCGTGGCCGTCGCGGTCCATCGCCGCCGCGTCGACGGTCAGCACCACCACCGCGCCGCCCCGGCGGCCACCGACCCGCCGCGCCGTCGCGACGTCCGACGACAGGTGTACGTGGTGCCGCCCCCGGCGCAGCCCGGTGGCCCGGATCGAGTCGAGCGCGGCGGCGGTGGTGCCGTGGTAGAGCCGCACCGGCGGCGGCTCGGCGGTCAGCCCCAGGTCGACCGGGTACGAGTGGCCCTGGCTGGCCCGGATCCGCTCGACCCCGTCGGCGTCCCGCACCACCGCGAAGCGCTGTTTGTCGTTGCCGGTGACCACGGCGTCGAGTTCGGCCCGGTCGATCCAGACGGCCGCCAGCAGATCGGCGACGCGTACCCAGCCACCCGGGTCGGGAGTGAGACCGAACCGGGCGGGCTGGTGGCGCAGGGCCAGGGAGATCCGTTTGCTGACCCGTACCAGCGTCCGTTGGTCCATGCCGAGCATTGTCGGGCCGACGCCGGTGGCGCTCCACCGGTTATCCCGTCCCGCCCGACGCCCCGGGGCGGGCGGGGTCGGGCTCAGCGGGCGGCGCGGATCGCCTCGGCGAGACTGGTGGGCCGGCGACCGAGCAACGTCTCCAGGTCGTCGACGGGCACGTACAGCGCGCCCTGGGCGAGGCCCCGGTCGGCGTCGGCCAGGGTGGCGGCGTACGCCTCGGGCAGCCCGGCCGAGACGAGCAGTTCGGTGTACGCCGGCACCGGCAGGTCGGTGTAGCGGACGTCGTGTCCACTCTGGTGGGACACCTCGGCGGCCAGCTCGGTCAGGGTGAACGCCTCGCCGCCCAGTTCGTAGACCCGGCCGGTGTGTCCGTCGGTGGTGAGCACCTCGGCGGCGGCCTCGGCGTAGTCGGCCCGGGTGGCGGCGCTGACCCGGCCGTCGCCGGCCGATCCGGCGATCCCGTGGGCCAGGTAGCCGGGCAGCTGGCCGGTGTAGTTCTCCAGGTACCAGCTGTTGCGCAGCAGCACGTACGGCAGGCCGGAGGCGTGCAGCTCCTCCTCGGTGACCCGGTGCTCGGCGGCCAGCAGCAGGTCGGAGGTGTCGGCGTGGGCGATGCTGGTGTAGACGACCAGGCCGACGCCGGCCTGGCGGGCGGCGGTGATCACGTTGCGGTGCTGGGCTGCCCGCTGGCCGACCTCGCTGCCGGAGACGAACATCAGCTTCTCGGCGTCGGCAAGGGCGGTCCGCACCGAGTCGGGGTCGGTGTAGTCGGCCGCCCGGACCTCGACGCCCCGCTCGGCGAGGTCGGTGAGCCGGCTCACGTCCCGTCCCACCGCCACGATCTGCGCGGCGGGTACGCCCCGGCGCAGCAGGGACTCGACGATCAGGCGGCCGAGGTGGCCGGTGGCCCCGGTGACTACGACGGACATGGGGTGCTCCTTCGGGTGGGTGTTGCTGTCGTACTGGCCAACACGCAGGCGTTCCGCAATACTTCCCGTCAGAGAGTAGGCACCTTCAAGTTTGTGACGCACTGAAGGAGAGTGAACAGGTGAAGCCCAACCCGTTCCACCGCAACTGCGGTAGCCGGCAGGTCATCGACCGGATCGGTGACCGGTGGAGCGTGCTGGTCGTGCTGACCCTCGCCGACGGCGGTCGACGCTACGGCGAACTGGCCGAACACATCGACGGGATCAGCCAGAAGATGCTCACCCAGACGCTGCGTGGACTGGAACGTGACGGCCTGGTCACCCGGACGGTGCACGCCAGCGTGCCGCCCCGGGTCGACTACGCCCTCACCGACCTGGGCCGCAGCCTGCTCGACCTGGTCTCCGGCCTGGAGTCCTGGGCCACCACCCACCTCACCGAGGTGGAAGCGGCCCGGGTCCGCTACGACGCCGACGTGCCGCGCCGCTCGCCCACCACCGCCACGCCGTCCACCCGACCCTCCCGCCGGTAAGGGGCGGACGTGAGGGCCGTCATAACGGGTGGACGACCGCCCCGCTGCTGCTGCTAGCCTTCGGACAGGTCATGAGCGCCAGCGTCAAGCCCCGGCTCGCTGGCCGGCAACCCTCCGCCACGGTGGGGTGCTCCGGGTGAGGACCAGGCACCGGTGGACCACCGGTGCAAGCGTGGCCTGGTTTCCCAGGTCAACACACCGACCGAGGAGAACCCATGTCCGCCCCACCAACCGCCCCGCCCGCCGACGGCACCGCCCCGGCCGACCGGCCCGGCGTGCGGACGGCCGGCGTCCGGCTGGTCAAACGGCGACACGTCGACCTGATGCGGGTCCACGGCGACTCCTGTCGCCCCCGGTAGTCGACCCCTTTCCCCGTACCACCTCAGCGGTGTGCCCGGTGGGCATGCCGTCGGCGACCCACGCCCGTCGCCGCCCGATCAACCCCGGAGACCCCTGTGCGATTCCTTCCTGCCCTGCCCACGCCTCAGCTGACCAAGGTCGCCGCGCTCGGCGTCGCCGCCCTGCTCGCCGCCACCGGACTGACCGCCTGCGGCGGCGACTCCGCCGAGCCGGCGGACAACCCGTACGGCCTGCTCCAGCCGGGCGTGCTGCGCGCCGGCACGCTCACCGACGCCCCGCCGAACGTCTACCTCAAGGACGGCACGTTCACCGGTTTCGACAACGACCTGCTGGTCGCCGCCGCCGCCAAGGTGGGGCTGAGGGTCGAGTTCGTCGGCACCGACTTCTCGGCGCTGCTCTCCCAGGTCAACAACCGCAAGTTCGACATCGGCAGCTCCTCGATCACCATCACCGAGGCCCGCAGGAAGACGGTGGACTTCGGCAACGGTTACGACTTCGGCTACTTCGGGCTGGACGTGCCGGCCGGCTCCCCGCTCGCCGGCTTCGACCAGCTCGCCGGCAAGCGGGTGGTGGTCGTGCAGGGCACCGTGCAGGACGACTACGCCACCGGCAAGAACCTCGACCCGGTGCGGGTGCCGGACTACAACGGGGCGATCAACCAGCTCAAGGCCGGCACCGCCGACGCCTGGATCGCCCCCGCCGAGATCGGCGAGAAGTCGGCAGCCGACAGCGGCGGAAAGATCACCGTGTCGGCCAAGGAACTGAGCCCGGCCCCCACCGCGTACGCCTTCGCCAAGGGCAACGACACGCTGCGCGAGGCGCTGAACAAGGGCCTCGACGAGGTCATCGCCGACGGCACCTGGACCCGGCTCCAGCAGCAGTACTACCCGGGCCGGCCGATCCCGGCCGACTTCACGCCGGGCAGTGGCACGGTCACCGCCCCGGGCGCGGCGACGCCGTCCGCGTCGGCCACTTCCTGACGGTACGACCACACCAGCGAGCGGGGCGGTAGGAGAATCCGATGGATCCGTTGGGCACCCTGTGGGAGACCTTCTTCGACTGGGACTCCATGCGCGAGGCGCTGCCCGAGATGCTCACCGTCGGGTTGCCCAACACGCTGATCCTGGCGGTCTCCGCCGCCCTGCTCGGCTCGGTGCTCGGCATGCTGCTGGCCGTGGCCGGCATCTCCCGTACCCGGTGGCTGCGCTGGCCGGCCCGGGTCTACACCGACATCTTCCGGGGCCTGCCGGCCGCAGCCACCATCCTGCTGATCGGCGTCGGCCTGGCCCCGCTCGGCATGCAGGTCTGGGGGCCCAACCCGTACCCGCTGGGCATCCTGGCGCTGTCGCTGATCGCCGCCGCGTACATCGGGGAGATCTTCCGCTCCGGCATCCAGAGCGTGGAGGCGGCGCAGCTGGAGGGGGCCCGCGCGCTCGGCTTCTCCTGGGGCGAGGCGATGCGCCTGGTCATCGTCCCGCAGGGCGTACGCCGGGTGCTGCCGGCCTGGGTGAACCAGCTCATCGCCCTGATCAAGGACTCCAGCCTGGTCTACTTCCTGGGCCTGCTGGCCAGCCAACGGGAACTGTTCCGGATCGGCCAGGACTACGCGGCGAACACCGGCAACCAGTCCGCGCTTTTGCTGGCCGGCCTGTGCTACCTGGTGCTGACCGTGCCGCTGACCCACGCGGTCAACTGGATCGACCGCCGACTCCGCCAGGGCCGGACGGTCACCGTCGACCCCGACGACGACGGCGGGCTGGCCCCGGCCGGCGAGACCGCCCTTCCGCAACCACGCTCCACCCGGGAGGACCCCCGATGACGGCCAGCACCGCGACCACCACCTCGGTCAGCCTCAGCGTCCGCGACGTGCACCTGGCCTTCGGGGCGAACCGGGTGCTGCGCGGCGTCGACCTGGACGTCGCCCGGGGCGCCACGGCCTGCGTCATCGGCCCGTCCGGCTCCGGCAAGTCCACCCTGCTGCGCACCGTCAACCGGCTGATCGAGCCGGACGCCGGTGACGTCCTGCTCGACGGGCGCAGCGTGCTACGCGACGACCCGGACGCCCTGCGCCAACGGGTCGGCATGGTCTTCCAGCAGTTCAACCTCTTCCCGCACATGACCGTGCTGCGCAACATCACGCTGGCGCTGCGCAAGCTCAGGAAGCTGCCCGAGGACGAGGCGGTCCAGCTGGCCCGGGAGCAGTTGGCGCTGGTCGGTCTCGCCGCCAAGGCCGACTCCCGGCCCGCGCACCTGTCCGGCGGGCAGCAGCAGCGGGTCGCCATCGCCCGCGCGCTGGCCCTGCGACCGCAGGTGATGCTCTTCGACGAGGCCACCTCGGCGCTCGACCCGGAACTGGTCAAGGGCGTGCTCGCGGTGATGGCCGAGCTGTCCGCCGGCGGCATGACGATGGTGGTGGTCACCCACGAGATGGGCTTCGCCCGCTCGGTCGCCGACACCGTCGCGTTCATGGACCACGGCGTGGTGCTGGAGGCCGGCAAGCCGGCGGCGCTCTTCGAGGCCCCGCAGCACCCCCGGCTACGCCGCTTCCTGTCCCAGGTGCTCTGAACGCCTCCGACGGGGCGGCACGGACGACGCCGCTCCCGGCAGGGCGGGAGCGGCGTCGGGTGGTGCGGGTCCGGCTCGGTCAGGTCATGTCGTCGTAACGGCGGTCGATCGGCTTGGGCGGGGCGACCGGCTCGGAGGCACCCACCGGGCCGGACAGCTCCAGCTCCGGGGTGGCGACCACCGGATCGTCGTCCAGCTCCAGCGGCGACACCTCGTCGTCACTCAACCCCGCAAAGGACTCCTTGCGCCGATCCTTGCGCCGGTCGTTGATGAACGCCACCCCGACCGCGGCGAAGTAGAGCGCCGAGAGGCAGATCGCCAGCGCGGTCATCCCGAACGGGTCGGGGGTGGGCGTCACCACGGCCGAGAAGGCGAAGAACACGAAGACCGCCACCCGCCACCAGCTCAGCAGCTTCTTCGCGCTGGCCAGCCCGACGAAGTTGAGCATCAGCACCAGCAGCGGGAACTCGAACGCCACCCCGAACAACAGGATCAGGTTGGTGACGAACGAGATGTAGCGGGTGACCTCCAGCGTGGTGGAGATGTCGCCACCGGAGAGGTCGAGCAGGAACTCCAGGCCCTTGGTCGTGACGAAGAAGGCCAGCACCGCGCCAGCGGCGAACAGCGGCGCGGCGAGCGTGGTGAAGATGTACGCGTATCGCCGCTCGTGCCGGTGCAGACCCGGCGCGATGAACGCCCAGAGCTGGTAGAGCCAGACCGGTGCCGCAATGATCAACCCGACCCAGAGGCCGATCTTCAGATTGAGCAGGAAGACATCGGCAACGCCGAGCTGGACGAACTTGCACAGCCCGGTCTCCGGGTCCCTCGCCTGAGGCAGGTCGCAGTAAGGCTTCGAGAGCAGTTCCCGGACCGGCGTCGCCAGCCAGATACCGAAGCCGAAGCCGATCAGGATCGCCAGCGAGGCGCGGAACAGTCGGTTCCGCAGTTCGCGGACATGTTCCATCAGGGTCATGGAACCGTCGGCGGCCCGTTCGAAGGTGCTGGGGCCGCGCTTACGGAGCGCGAAGGCCACGGTGATCGGGCCCTTCGGTCAGTTGTCGCGGACGCGCTGCACCGGGTCGACCGGCTGCTGCGGCGACTGCTGCGGGGCGTACTGCTGCTGGGGCTGCGGCGCGTACGGCTGCTGCTGCACGTGCTGCTGCTGGGGCGGCAGCGGCTGGTAACCGGCCTGCGCGTCGGCCTTCTCGGCCAGGTCGCGGTCGTCGTCGGCCAGGCTCTTGGTCTCCGCCTTGATGATCCGCAGCGAACGGCCGAGCGAGCGGGCCGCGTCGGGGAGCCGCTTCGCGCCGAAGAGCAGGATCAGCACGACCACGAGTACGGCGATGTGCCACGGCTTGAGGGCACCCATGGGAAGCTCCAGTCGCTCTGTGTCGAAGGGTGTGTCGCAGCCCATCGTACGTGCGTGACGGGCTGCTGCCACCCGCCGGGCCACCGCTGATGCGGCCCGGCCGGTGAAGTCTTGACCACCGCCGAGTGTCCCGTCAACCACCTGGACGGGTGCAGAGCTGCCGAAACGGACCCCGGATGCGCAGCGAATGCGCGGTCAACCGACCGGTGTCGATCACTTCCCGCGCTTGGCCTTGATCAGTTCCAGTCGCTGCTGGGTCGTCTCACCCCGCCGTTGGAGCGCCTCGGCCCGCTCCTGCAACGCCTCGGCACTGCGCCGCAACGCCTCCGCGTCGGCCTCGCGCGCCTGCAGGCCCACCGCCGCGCGGCGCAACCGGGGCAGCCGCACCAGCACCGGACGCACCGCCAGGGCCAACACGACCAGCGCGAACAGCAGCACCGCGAGAACGATCCACTTCACCACGGCGGTCAGCCTACCGGGAGGTCACCGCGCCTGCCGGGCCGGCCGAGGCCACCGGGGTGGCGTACGCCTCCAGGGCCGCGGTGGCCTGGGCGCGCACCTGGGCGGCCAGCTCGACCGGGGCGACCACGGTGACGTCCGGGCCCAGCCCGAGCACGAAGCGGCGGGCCCAGCCGAGATCGGTCACCCGCAGCGACACCACCCACCGGTCGCCGTCGACCTCGACCTGTTCGCACGGGTAGTACTCGGTGATCCACCGCTCCCCCCGGCCGATCCGCAGGGTGATCAGCGGCAGGTCCGGCGACGGGCGGAACACCCCCTGACGCAGGTCGTGCGGTCGGGCCTGCGGCGGCACCACGGCCGGCTCGTCCAGCTCGACCACCGCGTCGATCCGGTCGGCCCGGAACAACCGGACCGCCTCGGCCCGGCGGCACCACGCCTCGACGTACGCCCGACCGTCGACCATCAGCATCCGCAGCGGGTCGATGGTGCGCTCGGTGCTCTCGTCCCGGGCGGCGGTGTAGTAGGTGATCCGCAGCGCCCGCCGACGCTCCACGGCGGCCCGCAGCTCCTGCACCCGCCGGCCCTCGCCGGGCAGCCGGACCGCCACCGGGGCGCCGACCAGGTCACCGGCCGCGTTCTCGATCTTGGCCAGGGCGCGTTCGACGGCCTCCCGGTTGGCCACCCCCGGCGTCTCGGCGAGCATCCGCAGCGCCACCACCAGCGCCAGCGCCTCGTCCGGGGTGAGCCGCAGCGGCCGGTCGATGCCGGCGTCGTAGGTGATGGTCACCCGATCGCCGTCGAAGGCCATGTCGATCAGGTCACCCGGGCCGTAGCCGGGCAGCCCGCAGACCCACAGCAACTCCAGGTCCTCCCGCAGCTGCCGTTCGGTGACGCCCAGGTCGCCGGCGGCCTCGGCGACCTCGATGCCCGGCCGGGCCAGCAGGTAGGGCACCAGGTTCAGCAGCCGGGCGAGCCGGTCGGCGGAGGTGCGGGAGCCGCTGCGGGCGGCGGGGCGGGTCATCGGACACCGCCGGCCACGGCCAGCTCGTCGTGCCGGGCGGCGATCTCCTTGAGCCGTTGGATCACCGCGTCGCGTACCTCGGGTGGGTCCAGGACCCGGACGTCCGGCCCGTACCCGACGAGCTGACCGGCCAGCGACTCCGGGTCGGCGTACGGCAGCACCAGGTGGTCGCCGTCCGGGCCGGACACGCTCTGCACGGCCCACCGGCGCAGGCCGGCGGCCCGGCCGGCGGCGGCCAGCACGGTGGCCCGGCCGGTCCGCTCGACCGGCCCGGACCAGCGGGCAACATGGCTGATCAGGTCGAGGCCGGCGGGTGGCTCGTAGGCGCCCGGCGCACCGGTCACCCGGACCGCGCCCACCACCCGGGAGAGCCGGAAACAGCGGGTCGCCACGCGGTCCCGGTCGTGGCCGACGACGTACCAGCGGCCCCGCCAGCAAACCACGCCCCACGGCTGCAACCGGCGTCGGGTCGGCGCGTCCCGGTCCGGCACCCGGTAGTCGAAGGTGACCTCGCGGCGGTCCCGGGCGGCGGCGGTGAGCGGGGCGAACGACGGGTCGACGGTGACCATCGGCTCCAGCCCCAGGGTCGCCTGCGGGTCGACGTCCACCCCCGCCGCGCGCAGCTTGGCCAGCCCGGAGGAGGCGGCGGCGGCCAGCCCGGCGTGCTGCCACAGCCGGGCGGCGATGCCCACCGCGGCGGCCTCGTCCGGTTCGAGCGGAATGTCGGGCAGCGCGTACTCCCGGTGGGCGATCCGGTAGCCCGGCTCGGCGTCGAAGACGCTGGCCGTCCCGGTCTCCAGCGGCACCCCCAGCTCGCGCAGCTCCGCCTTGTCCCGCTCGAACTTGCGCTGGAACGCCTCGTGTTCCCGGTCGTCGTCCGGATCGTGCTCGTAGCCGGGCACGGTCGCGGCGATCTGCGCGGCGGTCAGGAACCGCCGGGTGGACAACAGACAGATCACCAGGTTGACCAGGCGTTCGGTACGGCTCCGCGACACGGGTGAACGCTAGCAGCCCGAGCAGGATACCCGTGCACCCGCGCGGCCCCCGGCGTGTGGGCGGGTCGCGCCGGCGCTGCGGGCAGGGCGGACCGGTCGGATCTAGGGTGACCGCATGGCGGAGGGCGAAGTCAGGGCCGAGAGCGTCGGCACCGTCGTGGTGGCAGGTGCGGCCAACCTGGCCATCGCGGTGGCCAAACTGATCGCCGGGGTCGTCTCCGGCTCGGCGGCGATGCTCTCCGAGGCGGCCCACTCGGTCGCCGACACCACCACCGAGGTGCTGCTCTACCTGGCGCTGCGTCGGGGCGCCCGGCCCGCCGACGTCCGCCACCCCTTCGGGTACGGCAAGGAGAGCTACGTCTGGGCGTTCCTCGCCGCGCTGTTCACCTTCGTGGCCGGGGCCGGCTTCGCGATCACCCACGGCGTGACCACCATCCTGGTCCACCAGCACAGCGGCAACTACCTGATCTCGTACGTCGTGCTGGCGGTCTCCTTCGTCATCGAGTCGGTGTCGCTGGCCCGGGTGGTGCACCAGGTACGCGGCGAGTCCCGCCGCTGGCGGACCTCCCCCCGTCGGTTCCTGCGGCTGACCGCCGACACCACCGTCAAGGCGGTGTTCCTGGAGGACAGCGCCGCCCTGATCGGCCTGCTCATCGCCGGCGTCGGCCTGGGCCTGTCCGAGTGGACCGGCGACGAGCTGTGGGACGGTCTCGCCTCGATCCTGATCGGCCTGTTGCTGCTCGTGGTGGCCACCGTCCTGGCCAGGAGCAACATCTCGCTGCTGGTCGGCCGGGCGGTGCCCGAACGGCTGCACCACGAGATCGAACGGGAACTGGCCGGCCTGCCGACGGTGGACCGGATCGACACCCTGCTGACCATGCAGCTCGGTCCGGACGACATCCTGGTGGCTGCCAAGGTCGACTTCCGGGACGAGGCGACCGGGGCCGACATCGAGACCGCCGCCGACGAGGCCGAGCGGCGGCTCACCGACCGCTACCCGGAGATCGGGTACGTCTTCCTCGACCCCACCCGATCGCTGCCCGGCACGGCCGGGCGACGCGCCCGACGTACCCAGAAACTGCCCGGCCCGGTGACCGACGCCCGGATCATCCCGGACCGGCCCGACCCGACGGCCGCCGCCCGGCCCGGCCAGGAACCGCCCGACCTGGAGGCGGACGGGCGGAGCTGAGCGACGGCGGACCCGCACGCGGTAGCCCGGTCGACCGGCGATAGCGTGCCGGGCATGGTGCGATGGCGGTCGGGAACGGTCACGGCGGTGCGGCGACGGTGGGCCGGCGCGGTGGAGCTCGACGTCGCCCTGCCCGACGGGGCCACCATGCGCGCCCTGGCCTACCCGGAGCTGGTCGGCGACCCGACGCCCGGCGACCAGGTGCTGCTCAACGCCGGAGCGCTGCTGATGGGCCTCGGCACCGGCGGGTACGCCCTGGTGGTCGCCCTGCCCGACCGGCTGCCCGCCGACCCGCCGCGGGCCGGGGACACCCGGGACGCCGGTCACCTGGTCAAGGCCCGGTACACCCCGCTACAGCCGATCATGCTGGGCGTCGACGAGGAGGCGTCACCGCACCACGCGCTGCTCGCCGCCGTCGACACCCTGGACGGGCTGCCGGTGGTCACCGCCGACCTGCACTCCGCCCTGCCGGCGATCCTCGCCGGCATCCACGCCGACGCCCCACAGGCCCGGGTGGCGTACCTGCTCACCGATGGCGGCGCGCTGCCTGCCTGGTTCTCCCGCACCCTCTACGGGCTGCGGGACGTGCTGGTCGGCACGGTCAGCGTCGGGCAGGCGTTCGGCGGGGACCTGGAGGCGGCCACCCTGCACACCGGCCTGCTGGCCGCCCGGCACGTGCTCCGCGCGGACGTGGCGATCGTCGCGCAGGGCCCCGGCAACCTGGGCACCGGCACCCGGTGGGGCTTCTCCGGGGTGGCCGTCGGCGAGGCGGTCAACGCGGTGGCCGTGCTCGGCGGGCGGCCGGTCGGTTCGCTACGGATCTCCGACGCCGACGCCCGCCCCCGGCACCGGGGCGTGTCGCACCACAGCCTCACCGCCTACGGCCGGGTGGCCCTGGCCCCGGCGGAGCTGGTGGTGCCGGACGGCCTGCCGGCGGAGCTGGCGGCGCAGGTGGACGCCGCGCTGGCCCCGCTGGCCGCGCGGCACACACTGGTCCGGGTCGGCACCGACGGCCTGGACGCCGCGCTGCGCGCCCTGCCGGTGAAGCTGTCCACCATGGGCCGGGGCCTGGACGCCGACCACGCCTACTTCCTCGCGGCGGCAGCCGCCGGCCGGCACGCCGCCGTCCTGGCCGGCTGACCCGAACGACAACAGATCCACCCGGTCCGGGCGTGCCCGCCGCGCCACCGACGCCCCGGGAAGACTCAGCCGACCAGGAAGATCAACGCAAGCCAACCGGCCACGATGGCGACCAGCGCCACGGCCAGCACCCAGGTCGGCACGGTGTACTCGCCCCGGCGGTTGCGGGCGATCTCGTCCCGGATCTTGGCCCGGCGGCGTTCGATCCAGTTCAGCCGCTCGGCGTCGCCGTGCTCGCGGTCGGCGGGTTCGGAGTTGTTCATCGCCTCGCCAGCGTACCGGTGGGGCCGGCGGCCGATTCCGCCCGCCGGCCCCACCCGGTCACATGCTGGCGATCAACCGCTCCACCCGCTCGTCGTACGCCCGGAACGGGTCCTTGCAGAGCACGGTGCGTTGCGCCTGGTCGTTGAGCTTCAGGTGTACCCAGTCGACGGTGAAGTCGCGTCGCTTCTCCTGGGCGTGCCGGATGAACTCGCCGCGCAGCCGGGCCCGGGTGGTCTGCGGCGGGGTCTCCTTGGCCTCGAAGATCTCCGGGTCGGTGGCCACCCGGTCGACCTGGCCGCGCCGCTCCAGCAGCCCGTACAGGCCCCGGCCCCGGCGCAGGTCGTGATAGGCCAGGTCCATCTGCGCGACCCGGGGGTGCGACAGCGGCAGGTCGTGCTTGCGCTGGTAACGCTCGATCAGCCGGAGCTTGCTCACCCAGTCGATCTCCCGGGCCACCGGGTCCAGGTTGCCGTTCTCCACCGCGCTGAGCACCCGGCCCCACAGCTCCACCACCCGCTTGGCGGTCTGGTCGCCGCCCCGGCGCTCGACGAACTCGGTGGCCCGCGCCAGGTACTCCTGCTGGATCTCCAGCGCGCTGACCTCCTTGCCGGAGGCGAGCCGTACCTTGCGCCGGCCGGTGATGTCGTGCGACACCTCGCGGATGGCCCGGATCGGGTTCTCCAGCGACAGGTCGCGCATCACCACCCCGGCCTCGATCATCCGCAGCACGATGTCGGCCGAGCCGACCTTGAGCAGCGTGGTGACCTCGTTCATGTTGGAGTCGCCGACGATGACGTGCAGCCGACGGTAGCGTTCGGCGTCGGCGTGCGGCTCGTCGCGGGTGTTGATGATCGGCCGGCTGCGGGTGGTCGCCGAGGAGACGCCCTCCCAGATGTGCTCGGCCCGCTGGGACAGGCAGTACACCGCCCCGCGCGGGGTCTGCAACACCTTGCCCGCCCCGCAGATCAACTGCCGGGTGACCAGGAACGGGATGAGCACGTCGGCGAGCCGACCGAACTCACCGTGCCGGGACACCAGGTAGTTCTCGTGGCAGCCGTACGAGTTGCCGGCCGAGTCGGTGTTGTTCTTGAACAGGTAGATCTCACCCGCGATGCCCTCGTCGTGCAGCCGCTTCTCCGCATCGACGAGCAGGCCCTCCAGGATCCGCTCGCCGGCCCGGTCGTGGGCGACCAGGTCGGTGACCGAGTCGCACTCCGGAGTGGCGTACTCCGGGTGCGACCCGACATCCAGGTAGAGCCGGGCCCCGTTGCGCAGGAACACGTTGCTCGACCGTCCCCAGGACACCACCCGGCGAAAGAGATACCGGGCGACCTCGTCAGGGGACAGCCTGCGCTGCCCGCGATAGGTACAGGTGACGCCGTACTCGGTCTCGAGGCCGAAGATTCGCCGCTCCATGATGTGACACTAGCCGCCCGGAGGGTCGGTTCGTCACTGTCACAGCACAGGTCGTGTGGTCCGGTCGGTCAAATCCCGTCCGGGTACGACATTCCGTCCGGCCCCAGCCCGGCCACGAACGACCGGCAGGACGCGTAGTCCGGCAGCAGCCCCGCCGCGCGGGCCTGCGCGAACGTCGGCGCCGCCGCGTCCCGGGCGGACAACTGCGGCGTCTCGGCCGGCCACTCGATGCCCAGCTCGGGGTCGAGCGGGTGCACCGCGTGCTCCCCGGTCGGGTTGTACGTGGTCGAGCAGAAGTAGGTCAGGGTGGCGTCGTCGGTCAGCGCGCAGAAGCCGTGCCCCAACCCCTCGGCCAGGTAGACCGCCCGCCGGTCGGTGTCGTCCAGCCGGACGCCCTCCCAGCGGCCGAAGGTCGGCGAGCCGGTCCGCAGGTCCACCACCACGTCGAGCACCGCGCCACGGACGCAGGTGATGTACTTGGCCTGGCCGGGCGGGACGTCGGCGAAGTGGATGCCGCGTACCACCCCCCGGCTGGAGATCGACAGGTTGGCCTGGGCCAGCCGCAGCGGGTGGCCCACCGCCTCGGCGAGCTGGTCGCACCGGTACCACTCCATGAACAGGCCCCGCGAGTCACCGTGCTGCTGCGGGGTGACCTCCCAGGCGCCCTCGATGCTCAGCGGACGAATCTTCACCGCACCCTCTCCGTTCCCGGCTGCGCGGCGCGCAGCACCGCCTCGTCGTGCTTGTCGGCCAGCAGACCGAGCAGGTAGTCACCGTAACCGCTCTTGGTCAGCGGCTCGGCCAACGCACGGAGCCGGTCGTCGTCGATCAGGCCGGCCCGCCAGCAGACCTCCTCGACGCAGCCGATCTTCATGCCCTGCCGCTCCTCGATCACCCGGACGAACTCGCCGGCCTGCATCATCGAGGCGAAGGTGCCGGTGTCCAGCCAGGCGGTACCCCGGTCCAGCACGGTCACCGACAGCTCCCCGGTCACCCGGTACGCCTCGTTGACCGCGGTGATCTCCAACTCGCCCCGGGCGCTCGGCGCGAGCTTGCCGGCGATCTCGACCACCCGGTTGTCGTAGAAGTACAGGCCCGGCACCGCGTAGCGGGACTTCGGCCGGGCCGGCTTCTCCTCGATCGACAGCACCCGCCCGTCGGCGTCGAAGTCGACCACCCCGTACGCCTCCGGGTTGGCCACCTGGTAGGCGAAGACCCGCCCGCCGACGAAGTCGCCGTTGTCGGCCAACTGCCGGCCCAGACCGACCCCGTGGAAGATGTTGTCGCCCAGGACCAGCGCCACCGAGTCGTCGCCGATGAAGTCCGCCCCGAGGACGAACGCCTGCGCGATGCCCTCCGGGCGGGGCTGGGCGACGTACTCCAGCCGCAGCCCCCACTGGCTGCCGTCGCCGAGCAGCCGCTGGAACTGGCTCTGGTCCTCCGGAGTGGTGATCACCAGGATCTCCCGCACCCCGGACATCACCAGCGTCGACAACGGGTAGTAGACCATCGGCTTGTCGAAGATCGGCATCAGCTGCTTGGACACCGCACGGGTGATCGGCCACAGCCGCGACCCGGTGCCACCAGCGAGAAGGATTCCACGCACCGGGGGAGCCTACCCGGACCGGCGCGAACCGGACACCGGGGTCGTGGTCCCCGGGCGAGCGGGTCGATGCGCGTACACTTCCGTCCCCGTGAGGATTCTCGTCACCGGCGGAGCCGGATTCATCGGGTCGGAGTACGTACGGATGCTGCTGGGCGTGCCCGGCGGCGACGCTTCCGGCGTGCCCGCGGTCGAGCCCGACACGGTGACCGTGCTGGACAAGCTCACCTACTCCGGCAATCTGGACAACCTCGCCCCGGTGCGCGAGGACCCCCGGCTGCGGTTCGTCCAAGGCGACATCTGCGACCCGGGGACGGTCGACGAGGTCGTCGCCGGGCACGACGTGATCGTGCACTTCGCCGCCGAGTCGCACGTCGACCGCTCGATCGCCGGCGCCGCGCCGTTCGTCACCACCAACGTGCTCGGCACCCAGACCCTGCTGGACGCCGCGCTGCGCCACCGCACCGGCCGGTTCGTGCACGTCTCCACCGACGAGGTGTACGGCTCGATCGACGAGGGCTCCTGGACGGAGACCTGGCCGTTGGCGCCGAACTCGCCGTACTCCGCCTCCAAGGCCGGTTCCGACCTGCTGGCGCTGGCCTACCACCGAACCCACGGGATGGACGTGGTGGTCACCCGCTGTTCCAACAACTACGGGCCGTACCAGTACCCGGAGAAGGTCGTCCCGCTGTTCGTCACCAACCTGCTCGACGGCGCGACCGTGCCGCTCTACGGCGACGGCGGCAACGTCCGGGACTGGCTGCACGTGCACGACCACTGCCGGGGCATCGCGATGGTGGCGCACGCCGGACGTGCCGGCGAGGTCTACCACATCGGCGGCGGCACCGAACTGAGCAACAAGGAGCTGACCGGCCGGCTGCTGGACGCCTGTGACGCCGGCTGGGACCGGGTCGTCCCGGTCACCGACCGCAAGGGCCACGACCGCCGCTACTCGCTGGACATCAGCAAGATCAACACCGAGCTGGGGTACGCCCCGAGCATCGACCTCGACCGGGGCCTGGCCCAGACCGTCGCCTGGTACCGGGACAACCGGGCCTGGTGGGAGCCGCTGAAGACGGCGTCCGGCGCATGACCCGGGTGCTCGTCACCGGCGCGGGCGGCATGCTCGGCCGGGACCTGGTGGCCGTGCTGGCCACCCGGGGCGACCTCGAGGTGACCGCCGCCACCCGCGCCGACCTCGACATCACCGACGCCGACGCGGTCCGGGCCGCCGTCGCCGGCCACCACGTGGTGTTCAACGCCGCCGCGTGGACCGACGTCGACGGCGCCGAACGGGACGAGGCGACGCCGACCGCGATCAACGGCGACGCGGTGGCCCACCTGGCCCGCGCCTGCGCCGGGACCGGTGCCCGACTCGTGCACGTCTCCACCGACTACGTCTTCGCCGGCGACGCGGACACCCCGTACGCCGAGGACGCCCCCACCGACCCGATCAACGCGTACGGCCGCAGCAAGCTCGCCGGCGAGCGGGCCGTGGTCCGATTCCTCCCCGAAACCGGCTATGTGGTGCGGACCGCCTGGCTCTACGGGGAGCACGGCCGCAACTTCGTCACCACCGTGCTCGGTCTCGCCGCCACCCGTGACCACCTCGACGTGGTCGACGACCAGCAGGGCCAACCCACCTGGTCGTACGCGCTGGCAACCCAACTGGTGGCGCTCGCCGACGCGGCCCTGGCCGGGCGGGCCCCGGCTGGGATCTACCACGGCACCTGCACCGGCCGGACCACCTGGTACGGCCTGGCCCGAGCCGCCTTCACCCTCGCCGGGCTGGACCCGGACCGGGTACGACCCACCACCAGTGACCGGTTTCCGCGTCCGGCCGCCCGACCGGCGTACAGTGTGCTGGGGCACGACCGGTGGGCCGAGGCCGGCCTGTCCCCGCTGCCGGACTGGCACGACGCGCTGTCCGCCGCCTTCGACTCCCCCACTGCATCCCCCCCGTGGAAGGTCGCATGAAGCTCACCCTCGTCACCGGTCTGACCGGCCTGATCCTGCTCGCCACCATCGTCGAGCTGCTGCGCCGTCGACAGCTCCGCGAGAAGTACGGCATGCTCTGGCTCGGCGTACTGGTCATCGTGATCCCGTTGTCGCTGTTCCCCCGGCTGCTGGACAATGTGGCCGGCTTCTTCGGCGTGGTCTCCGGCGTCAGCCTCGTGCTCTTCCTCGGCATCGTCTTCCTGCTGCTGGTCTGTGTGCACCTGAGCTGGGAGGTCAGTGCGCTGGAAGAGGAGACCCGCACCCTGGCCGAGGACTTCGCCCTGCTCCGCGCCGAGATCGAGACGGAGCGCACCGCCCGGACCACCGCAGCCGCCCGAGACGAACTGGTGTCCCACGATGGTTAACGGCAAGCGTGTCCTGATCATCATCCCGGCGCTCAACGAGTCCGGGTCGATCGCCGACGTGGTCGGCGAGGTACGCGGTGAACTACCCGGCGTCGACGTGCTCGTGGTCGACGACGGCTCCACCGACCGCACCGCCGCGGTGGCCGCCGCCGCCGGCGCCCGGGTGGCGAAGCTGCCGTACAACCTCGGGGTGGGCGGGGCGATGCGGCTGGGCTACCGGTACGCCCGGGACAACGACTACGACGTCGCGATCCAGATCGACGCCGACGGCCAGCACGACCCCCGCTACGTGCCGAAGCTGGTCGACCTGCTCGACGACAACGACCTGGTCATCGGTGCCCGGTTCGCCGGTGAGGGCGACTACTCCGTACGCGGGCCCCGGCGCTGGGCGATGGTCATGCTGTCCGGGGTGCTCTCCCGGGTCGCCAAGACCAGGCTGACCGACACCACCTCCGGCTTCCGGGCCGCCAACCGGCGGGTCATCGAGATGTTCGCCGGCTGGTACCCGGCCGAATACCTGGGCGACACGGTGGAGACGCTGGTGCACACCGCCCGACGCGGCTACCGGATCCGCCAGGTCCCGGTGGCCATGCGCAAGCGGATGGCCGGCACCCCCAGCCACTCCCCCGCCAAGGCGATGATCTACCTCGGTCGGGCCTTCGCGGTGCTCACCCTGGCGCTCATCCGCCGGTGATGCGGCGGCTGCTCCACCTCGTCCCGCCCGGCACCCTCGCCGTCGGAGGCGGGCTGGCCCTACTCGGGCTCGCCTCCTACGTGCACCTCGCGGTCGCCGGGCACGCCCTCGACCTCGCCGACTACTCCTCGCTGTCGGTGCTCTGGTCGATCGTGTTCACCCTCGGCATCGGGGTGTTCATCCCCGTCGAGCAGGAGGTCGCCCGGGTCGTCGCCGCCCGCCGCAGCCACGGCCTGCCGCCCGGTCCGGTGCTGGCCCGGGGGGCGGTCGTCGCCGCCGCCGTGCTGGCGCTGCTGATCGTGGTCACCCTCGCCGGCTACCGGGCGCTCGCCGACCGGCTCTTCGCCGGCGACGGCACCATGGTCACCGTGCTGATCGGCGCGCTGGTGGGGATGGCCGTCGCGTACACCACCCGGGGCGTGCTGTCCGGCCTGCAGCTCTTCCCCTGGTACGGCACCCAGCTCGGCGTCGACGGCGGGCTGCGCATCGCGCTGGTCGCCGGGCTCGGCGTCGGCGGCGTCACCGACCCGGTCTGGTACGGCGCGGTGCTGGTCGTCGCCCCGCTGCTGTCGGTGCTGGTGACCCTCCCGCCGGTGCTGCGGGCCGTCGGCGGCGGGCTCCCCGTCGCCTGGGGCACCCTGCTGCGCGGCCTCGGCCTGCTCACCGTCTCCAGCCTGCTCTCCCAGGTCGTGGTCAACATCGGCGTGATCAACGCGCGGCTGCTCGACCCCGCCGACGTGGCCACCGCCGGCGCGCTGCTCTCCGCCCTGGTGCTGGTCCGCATCCCGTTGTTCGTCTTCGGCTCGATGCAGGCGTCGCTGTTGCCCGGCCTGGCCACCACCGCCACCACCGGCGACGTCGCCGGTTTCCACGGCCTGCTGCGCCGGGCGCTCGGGGTGGTCACCGCCCTCGGCGTCGCCGGTGCCCTCGGCGCGGTGGCGCTCGGCCCGTGGCTGGTCCGCCGGCTCTTCGACGCCCCCGGCGTGCTCGGCCACGGCGACTTCGCCTGGCTGGCCGTCGGCACCCTCGCCTACCTGTGGGCGATGGTGCTCGGGCAGGCCCTGCTCGCCCTGGACCGGCACCGCGCCCAGGCGGTCTCCTGGACGATCGGGGTGGCCGCCCTGCTCGCCGTCACGGTCGTCCCGGCCCCGGTCGCGCTCCGCGTCGAGCTGGCCTACGCCGCCGGCTCCGTCGTGGTGGCCGCCACCATGGCCGTCCTGCTGCTGCGCCGGGGCGCCCGCCCGGCGTCCACCCCCGCCCGGCCGCTGGACGACGTGGTGGCCACTGGAGTATCCGGAGGCATCCGATGAACCGCCCCCAGGTGTCCGCGGTGATGCTCGCCTACGGCGCCGAGCCCTACCTGGTCGACGCCGCCCGCGCGGTGCTGGCCAGCAGCGACGTCGAGATCGAGCTGATCGTGGTGGACAACGGCTGCACCGGTGACGGCATCGACGTGGTCAAGGGCTTCGCCGGGGTACGGGTGATCCGCCCCGAGGAGAACACCGGCTACTCCGGCGGCTGCCGGGTCGGCGCCGCCGAGGCCACCGGCGAGTGGCTGGCCTTCGTCAACTCCGACGCGGTCGTCGCCCCGGACGCCCTGGCCCGGACGGTCGCGGTGGCCGGCGAGCCGGGCGTCGGCGCGGCCATGGCCTCGATCCGGCTCGCGGAGAACCCCGAGCTGATCAACACCTCCGGCAACCCGCTGCACTTCATCGGCCTGTCCTGGGCCGGCGGCAACGGCCAGCCGGCCAGCGCGCACGCCCGGCGGACCACCGTACCGTCGATCAGCGGCTGCTGCTTCGTCATCAACCGGGCGCTGTGGCGGGAGCTGGACGGCTTCGCCGCCGAGTACTTCGCCTACCACGAGGACACCGAGATCAGCCTGCGGCTGTGGCAGCGCGGGCTGCGCCTGGAGTACGTCCCGGACGCCGTCGTCGTGCACCACTACGAGTTCTCCCGCAACAAGCTCAAGCACTACCTGCTGGAGCGCAACCGGCTGATCTCGCTGCTCACCGCGTACGAGACGCGGACGCTTGTGGTGCTGGGGCCGATGCTGCTGCTCACCGAGGCGGCCATGCTGGTGGCCGCGCTGCTCGGCGGTTGGTCGCGGGAGAAGGTCCGCGGGTGGGGCTGGCTGTGGACCAACCGGGACTGGGTGCGGGCCCGGCGACGGCAGCTCCAGCAGGAGCGGATGGTCCCCGACGGGATCATCGCCGAACTGATGACCGCGAAGGTCGACCCGTCGAACGTCGAGTCGCCGCCCGGCATGAGCATCTTCAACGTCATCGCCGCCGGCTACTGGGCCCTGGCGAAGCCGCTGCTGCGCCGGGCCTGAGGAGCGGCCTGGCCGGCACCGGACGGAGAAACGCCGCAGGGTCCGAGGGATTGATCCCTCGGACCCTGCGGCGTTCGGGTGTCGCTAGGCTTCCGGCTTCTCCTGCGGCTGGCCCTCCAGGTCGGCCGAACCGGCCGAGGTGGTCGGCTTGTGCGCCTCCTCGGTCGGCACCGTCGGGGTCTTCGCCCGGCCGTCGGCCGGCACGGCGTCGCCCGCCGGGTCACCCTCCAGCAGCGCGGTCAGCGCCGCACCGGTGATCCGCCGGAAGGTCCGCCCGATCCGGCCCCGGTCCAGGACCGCCACCTCGAGCTGGTTGGGGGCGATGGTGCGGGCCGCGCCGCCCTCGCCACCGACGCTGCTCAGCGCCTTCATGGCCACCTTGACCGCTTCGCTGAGCGACATGTCGGCCCGGTGCTCGGACTTGAGCACCCCGGTGATCGCCTCGGCCTGGCCACCCATCGCCATCCGGCCCGGCTCGTCGTTGACCGACCCGTCGTAGGTGAGCCGGTACAGCTCGTCCTCGTCGGCCGTGGCACCGACCTGTGCCACGCAGATCTCCACCTCGAACGGCTTGGACTGCTCGGTGAAGATCGCACCCAGGGTCTGCGCGAACGCGTTGGCCAGGGCCCGACCGGTCACGTCGCGCCGGTCGTAGCTCAGGCCGTTCAGGTCGGCCATCCGCACCCCGGCGCGGCGCAGGTTCTCGAACTCGTTGTACCGGCCGACGGCCGCGAAGCCGATCCGGTCGTAGATCTCACTGACCTTGTGCAGGGCGCTGGAGAGGTTCTCCGCGACGAAGAGCACCCCGCCGGCGTAACTCAGGACCACCGCGCTGCGCCCCCGGGCGATGCCCTTGCGGGCCAGCTCGGAACGGTCGCGCATGATCTGCTCGGGCGAGGCGTAGAACTGCATGGCCACGGCGGCGGTTCTCCTTCTGGCGCTGTGCTGACGACTGCTGGCTGGTGGACGTGGCGGCGGGTCAGCCGCCCGGGTTCTCCGCCCGCCCGGCGACGACACCCTCGGCGATGGCCGCCGTCTCGGCGTCGGTGAGCCGGTGGGTGCCCTCGGCGGTCGCCGTCATCACCACCGGGTAGATCCGGCGGATCAGGTCCGGCCCGCCGGTGGCGGTGTCGTCGTCGGCGGCGTCGTAGAGGGCCTCGACGGCGAGCCGGGTCGCGTCGTCGATGGAGACGCCGGTGCGG
This sequence comes from Micromonospora sp. NPDC051925, assembly GCF_044548625.1. NCBI lineage: Bacteria > Bacillati > Actinomycetota > Actinomycetes > Micromonosporales > Micromonosporaceae > Micromonospora > Micromonospora sp. NPDC051925. Next base: position 361,950 of record NZ_JBIUCH010000001.1, read on the forward strand.
TACCGCTTCTTCAGCGCCGATTTGGCGAACAGCGAACCGGAGCCGATGGCGTCGTAGCCGGTCTCCTCGTAGGGGCCGCCGGTGACGTCGAAGCTGAAGATCCGCCCGGCCCGTGCCGGATCCCGGGCGGCCAGGTCGAAACCGGCGAAGAGCGGGATGACCGCCAGCCCCTGCATGGCCGCGCCGAGGTTGCCGCGGATCATCGAGGCGAGCCGGTTGGCCTTGCCGTCGAGGGAGAGCATCGCGCCCTCGATCTTCTCGTAGTGCTCCAACTCCACCTGGAACAGTCGCATCAGCTCGATGCCGATGCCCGCCGTGCCGGCGATGCCGACCAGCGAGTAGGCGTCGGCGGGGTGCACCTTCTCGATGTCCCGCTGCGCGATCAGGTTGCCCATGGTCGCCCGCCGGTCACCGGCCAGCACCACGCCACCGGCGGCCGAGATGGCCACGATGGTGGTGGCGTGCGGCGCCAGGTCGGCGGCCATGCCGGGCGGCAACGGCCGGCGGCCGGGCAGCATCTCCGGGGCCACCCGGCTCAGGAAGGTCGTGAAGGAGGACGTCCCCGCGTTGGTGAACACATCTGGTAGACGCCCGGATGGATCAAAGCCCGCTGCCACGTGGTTCCTCTCAGGTACGTGATCGCCCTGGCCAGCCTCGTGGGACTGTCACGGAACTGGCCAAGACCACCGTTGCAGTTGAAGCAGAGTATCCCGCGCACCCATCCGGTGCGATGATCGTGGTCCACATGTTGCGGCTCTTCCCCGCTGCAGATGGCGCAGACGCCGCCCTGCTCGGCGAGCAGCTCCCGAAACTCCTTCTCGCCGATCCCGTAGCGGCGACGTAGGTGGTACTCGCGAGACCCGCCGTGCAACCGGAGCTTGCTCTCCTTACCCTTCTCGTTGTGGCGGGGCTTGCAGTATCGGCCGTAGCCGCCACGCCCCGACCGGTTACGGGGAAAGTCGTCGAGCGCCTTCGTCTCACCACACGTCGGGCAGCGACGGTGGCCATCCGGAACCATAGGTGGTTGGCGAACCTCCCGGCCATGCTTCTCTCTCGTCCGCTTGGCATAGCTCACCTTGGAGCGCAGGTTGAAGCAAGGCTTGCAATAGCTACCCCGGCCATCTGGCCGACGACTGTTCGCGCAGAACTCATCGAGCGGCTTCCACTCATCGCAGTCCCGGCAACGACGGTATCCGTCTCGATCATCGAGTGGATCAGGCGTGTCCGATTTAGACGTTTATGCCCTATTCGCCCCCTTTCTGCACATAACCCCTCACAAATTCCTCGGCGTTCTCCTCCAGCACGGAGTCGATCTCGTCGAGCAGGTCGTCGACGTCCTCGGTGATCTCGGCGTGCCGCTCGGCGACCTCCGGGTTGGCCTCGGTGGTGACGTCGTCGACCTCCTCGGCCTGGTGCGACTTGCCCGACTGCGTCTGGCCGCCCTCTTGTGAAGCCATCTCGCTGCCTCCTCCACGATCGTCTGCGATGAACTTACCTCGCGGAGGCGACGAAAAGCCCGCCGCGCGCCGGCATCCGACGCACGACGGGCCACCGTCATCGGGAGGTTCAGCCGCCGGTGAGCGTCTCCAGCAGGTCCTTGGCGGTGTCGCACCGGTCGAACAGGGCCCCGACATGCTTGCGGGTGCCCCGCTCCGGCTCCATCATCGGCACCCGGACCAGCGACTCCCGGCCCACGTCGAAGATCACCGAGTCCCAGCTCGCCGCGACCACCTCGGAGGCGTACTGGGCCAGGCAACGGCCCCGGAAGTAGGCCCGGGTGTCCTCCGGCGGCTCGGTCATCGCCCGGCGGGTCTGCTCGTCGTCCAGCAGCGTCTTCATCGAGCCCCGGGTCACCAGCCGGTGGTAGAGGCCCTTCTCCGGCCGTACGTCGGAGTACTGGAGGTCGACCAGCTGGAGCTTGTGCGACCCCCAGCCCAGCTTCTCCCGCTCCCGGTAGCCCTCCAGCAGCCGCAGCTTGGCCACCCAGTCCAGCTCGTCGGCGCAGAGGAACACGTCGCGGCCCAGCCGGTCCAGGACGCCCTCCCAGCGGTCCAGCACGTCCACGGTCTGCGTGTCGGCGTCCGCGCCGTACCGCTCGTCCACGAAGGAGCGCACCCGCTCGTAGTAGGCCCACTGGAGGTCCAGGGCGGTCAGCCGCCGGCCGTCACGCAACCGCATCCGGTGCGTCAACGACGGGTCGTGGCTGACCGCGCGCAGCTCCGCGACCGGGTCGGCGATGCCCAGGTCGGCACCGAGCGCCTTCTCCTCGATCATGGCGAGGATCAGCGCGGTGGTGCCCACCTTGAGATAGGTGGAGATCTCCGACAGGTTGGCGTCACCGATGATGACGTGCAACCGGCGGTACTTGTCGGCGTCCGCGTGCGGCTCGTCGCGGGTGTTGATGATCGGCCGCTTGAGGGTGGTCTCCAGGCCGACCTCGACCTCGAAGAAGTCCGCCCGCTGGGAGATCTGGAAGCCGCTCTGCCCGCCGTCCTGCCCGATCCCGACCCGACCGGCCCCGCAGACGATCTGCCGGGTGACGAAGAACGGCGTCAGGTACGCCACGATGTCGGCGAACGGGGTCTGCCGCCGCATCAGGTAGTTCTCGTGCGCGCCGTAGCTGGCGCCCTTGTTGTCGGTGTTGTTCTTGTAGAGGTGGATCGGCTGGGTGCCGGGAATGGTGGCCGCCCGACGGGCCGCCTCGGCCATCACCCGCTCCCCGGCCTTGTCCCACCGCACCACGTCGAGGGGGTTGGTCACCTCGGGGGTGGAGTATTCCGGGTGGGCGTGGTCGACGTAGAGCCGGGCACCGTTGGTGAGTATCACGTTGGCCAGGCCGAGATCCTCGTCGGCGAGCGCCTCCGCCGGGTCGTACGCGGCACCGGAGTAGGTGAACCCGCGCGCGTCGCGCAGCGGCGACTCCTCCTCGTAGTCCCAGCGGGCCCGGCCGCCACGGTTGAGTTCCGGGCGCGCGCCGTACGCGTTGACCACCTGGGACGAGGTGACCATCGGGTTGGCTCCGGCCTGGCCGGGCACGGAGATCCCGTACTCGACCTCGGTGCCCATGATCCTTCTGACGCTCATCGACCTACCCGCTCCGCTCGCCTCACCCGGTCCGCCGTCACGTCGAGCGTAGTCCGCCTCACCGGGGAAGGTGGCATGCCGACTCGGCCGGGTCGGGTGTCGCGGTCTCGATGCCCGGTGGCGGCGGCTCGTCGGAGGGAGCCACGTCGCAGTCGGGGACGGTCAGCGGCACCCAGCTGAGCCGGTGGCGCAGGGCGGGCTCGTCGCGCAGCATCCGATGGACCCGGCGCTCACCCTTGGGGTCGGAGGTGATGAACCGGATCGGACCGGCCACCCGCCGGACGATAATGTCGGTGCGGTCCGGCTCGAGGAACGGCAGACTGTAGATGCCCGGGTCGGTGGCCGCGGTGGTGCCGTGCAATGCCGACAGACAGAGCGAGATCAGGTACGACCGCATCGGGCCACGGTCGATGACCAGGGTGGTGGTGCCGGGCACCTCGGGGTAGCGCTGCTGGGCGTCGGCGCACACCCAGGCCACTCTGGACGGCAGGGTGAGGTCCTGGTGGACCCAGCGCTGCGCCCAGGTGTGCTCGTCGACCACCAGCAGGCTGCGGTGCCAGCCGGTGACCCCGCAGAGCGCCACGGCGACCGTCATGGTGAGCGCGGCGGCGAGCACCCCGGCAACGGTGCTGCCGACCCCCCGCAGGGTCAGGGCGGGCCGGGGCGCCGGCAGCAGCCGGACCACCGCGGCGGTGCCGACGATGAGCAGCGCGGTGGCCAGGTGGGTGGCCTTGACGAAGTAGTAGCCGGGCTGCACCCCGTCGTTGATGTTGAGCTGCGCGATGGTCAGTGGCAGGGCCGCGCCGACGACGCAGACCAGCAGCCAGCGTCGCCAGGCCGGATCGCTGCGGGCGACCTGGACCAGCAGGGCCACCCCGACGATGCCGCCGAGCCAGATCAGCGCCCGCCAGCCCTCGACGGCCTGGGACGAGCCGATGACCAGCGCCTCGGTCTGTCCGGCCCGCAGCACGCCGAGCAGCGGGGCGACCAGGGCGAGGGCGGCACCGGCCAGGCCGACCGTCAGCACGGTGAACCACCGGCGCAGCGCCTCCCGCCAGTGGGTGAGCACCCAGCAGAGGACCAGGACGGCGGCGGCCGGCAGGAACAGGTAGTAGGTGAATCCGACGGCGGCGAGCAGGGCGCACAGCAGCACGACCTGTTCCCGGGTGCCGGGGACGGGCCGGGCGACCAGCGCGGCGAGCAACACGGTCAGCGTCAGCCCGAGCACCTCGGTGGGGTAGCCGGCGGTGAGCAGCCGGGGCAGTTGGGTGCCGAGCACCAACGCGCCGACGACCACGGTGAGCACCGTGCGGTGCAGCAGGTGGATCGGGCCGGAGATCCGCTGGGCGGCCCAGATCAGGGCGAGGGTGAGCAGCCCGAAGCCGGCGATGGTCCAGCCGAAGTAGTGGGCGACCAGTTCGTCGGCGCGCGGCGCGGCGGGGGTCAGGAAGCCGTCGAGCAGGGCGGTGATCAGGTGCCAGCCCTGCGGGTAGTAGACGAGTTGGGCGGTGATCTGCTCCCGGGCGGCGGCCGGGTCGACGAAGGTGTAGCCGTCGAGGCGTCCCATGGCGTCGAAGAGGGCGAGGTGTCGCCAGTTGTCCTCCCCCAGGCCGAGGACGGTGAGCCGGTCGGCGAGGTCGGGGGCGCGCAGCCAGGGTTGCCACAGGTAGGTCACCATGGCGGCGGTGCCGGCCAGGGGGAACAGGTCGGCCCAGCCGGGTCGGGGCAGCCGGGGGCGACGGCGCAACGCGGCGGCGGCGAGGACGAGCGCGGTGAGGGCCACCCCGGTGACCGGCACCGGCCGCATCCCCCAGGGCCAGATCGGAAAGACCAGGCCGGCGACGGCGGCCAGACCGAGCAGCAGGCCGAGGGCGAGCATCAACCGGTCGAGCAGGGTACGACCACCCCGCAGCACGCTGGCTGTGGCGATCAGCACGATCGGCGGGAGCAGCCACTCCCGGTGCAGGGCGTGCCCGGCGAGGGGTACGGCCCACGCGGCGACGAGGGCGGCCAGCAGGAGGGGGATCCATCGCCAGCGACGGGCCGGCGGGCGCGTTGGGACGGTGGGGGGTGCCTGGTCCACTGCCGGGGACGGCGGTGGGTCGGCGACGATCAGCTCGGACGGCACGCGGTTCCTCGGAGTGGGTCGACTGGGCGGCGAGGAAATTCTAGTCACGAGTCCGGCATTCCACCCGCCGGACGCCCGGTCGTCCGGTTAACACTGGGTGACGCAGACGAAGGGGCCCGCGACGCGTGGCGTCGCGGGCCCGTCCGATCGACCGGTCAGAGGTACTGACCGGTGTTGCTGGCGGTTTCGATGGAGCGGCCGGCCTCGGTGCCCTTGCCGCCGGAGACGAGCGTGCGGATGTAGACGATCCGCTCGCCCTTCTTGCCGGAGATCCGGGCCCAGTCGTCCGGGTTGGTGGTGTTGGGCAGGTCCTCGTTCTCCCGGAACTCGTCGACGCAGGCGTCGAGCAGGTGCTGCAACCGCAGCCCCTTGCGTCCGGAGGTGAGGAACTCCTTGATCGCCATCTTCTTGCCCCGGTCGACGATGTTCTGGATCATCGCGCCGGAGTTGAAGTCCTTGAAGTAGAGGACTTCCTTGTCGCCGTTGGCGTACGTCACCTCGAGGAAGCGGTTCTCCTCGGTCTCCGAGTACATCCGCAGGACGACCGCGTCGATCATGGCCGCCACGGTGGCCTGCGGTTCGCCGCCGTGCTCGGCCAGGTCGTCCTGGTGCAGGGGCAGCCCGGCCAGGATGTACTTGGAGAAGATGTCCTTGGCCGCCTCGGCGTCCGGACGCTCGATCTTGATCTTCACGTCGAGTCGGCCGGGGCGCAGGATGGCCGGATCGATCATGTCCTCCCGGTTGGAGGCGCCGATCACGATGACGTTCTCCAGCCCCTCCACCCCGTCGATCTCGCTGAGCAGCTGCGGGACGATGGTGTTCTCCACGTCGGAGGAGACGCCGGAGCCGCGGGTACGGAAGATCGAGTCCATCTCGTCGAAGAACACGATGACCGGAGTGCCCTCCCCGGCCTTCTCCCGAGCCCGCTGGAAGATCAACCGGATGTGCCGCTCGGTCTCGCCGACGTACTTGTTGAGCAGCTCCGGACCCTTGATGTTGAGGAAGAAGCTGGTGTGCCGGTCCTTGCCGAGCCGCTCGGCGATCTTCTTGGCCAGCGAGTTGGCCACCGCCTTGGCGATGAGCGTCTTGCCGCAGCCCGGCGGACCGTAGAGCAGGATGCCCTTCGGCGGCCGGAGCTGGTGCTCCCGGAACAGGTCGGCGTGCAGGAAGGGCAGCTCCACCGCATCGCGGATCTGCTCGATCTGCGACTGGAGGCCGCCGATGTCGGTGTAGTCGACGTCGGGCACCTCCTCCAGCACCAACTCCTCGACCTCGCTCTTCGGGATCCGCTCGTAGGCGTACGCCGAGCGGGGCTCGATCATGAGCGAGTCGCCGGCCCTGATCGACGTGCCGATCAGGGTGTCGGCCAGGTGGACGATGCGCTCCTCGTCGGAGTGCGAGACCACCAGCGCCCGGTCACCCGGGCTGCCCTCGGGACCCGCGAGGATCTCCTTGAGCATCACCACCTCGCCGACCCGCTCGTAGCCGAACGCGTCGACGATGTTGAGCGCGTCGTTGAGCAGGACCTCCTGGCCACGCCGCAACTCCTCGGCGTCCAGCGAGGGTGAGACGGCTACCCGGAGCTTGCGTCCGCCGGTGAAGATGTCCACCGTGCCGTCGTCGTGCCGCGCGAGGAAGACACCGTAGCCGGACGGCGGCTGCGCCAGCCGGTCGATCTCCTCCTTGAGCGTCACGATCTGCGCGCGAGCCTCCTTGAGGGTGCTCACGAGCCGGTCGTTGTTCTCGGTGAGCCGCGCCAACTGTGCCTGGGTGGCCGCCAGCCGCTCTTCGAGCTGCCGGACGTGTCGGGGGCTTTCGGTCAACTTGCGCCGCACCAGAGCGAGTTCCTCCTGAAGGAACGCGACCTGCGTGGAGAGATCGTGGGCCTCCTTCTCCCACCGTGCGGCGCGCGAGTCCGCGTCGTCACTGCGTGCCACGTCCCACCTCCCCGGGGGGCTTGAACGTTCTGCCCTAACACTAGCCGCTATGAGGCCGATTCGGTCCCACGCAACGCCCTCGTCACCGAACCTTGATCGCCAAGGGACGCCTGAGGGGCAGGTCCGGCCGTTCGGGTACCGTCGAGGGGTGGGACGGGAGAACATGGGGGGTGCCGGGTGACCGACGTCGTGACCGACCAGTTGCAGGTCTGGGTGGACCAGGATCTCTGCACCGGTGACGGGCTCTGCGTGCAGTACGCGCCGGAGGTCTTCGAGTTCGACATCGACGGCCTGGCGTACGTCAAGGGCACCGACGGTGAGCTGCGGCTCGCCCCCGGAAGCCGGGTCGACGTGCCGGAACACCTGCGGCTGGAAGTGATCGACTCCGCGAAGGAGTGCCCGGGTGAGTGCATCCACGTGGTGCGCGGCAGCGACGGCGTCGAGATCGCCGGCCCCGAGGCCGAGGACGACTGACGCCGCGAGACGATCGGACGGGCCGGGAACGACGCTGTCGTTCCCGGCCCGTCGGCTTCCTGACACTGCCGTTCCCAGGCCCCCGCTACAGCAGGGGACGGCCGACCACTGACGCGACCAGCCGGGCGAACTCCTCCAGCCGGGCGATCTGGCCGGCCCCGCCGTCGTCGAGGGTCTTGCCGAAGCGCAGCGCGTCGTGCCGGGGCGCACCGACCATCTCGTCGCCGGGCGGGGCCTCGTCCAGCGAGGTGAGCAGCAGGTAGACGTCGATGCTGTCGACCCGTACCTCGCCGTTGTCTGCCCTGGTCAGCCGACGCCGGCAGCCGACCTCGGTGACCGTGGAGACCGGCACCACCCGCAGCGACGACGTCATCGACCCGGGCGGCCCCTCCCCGGGCGGCACGTCCTCGCCGTGCCAGAGCACCAGCCGGCTGCCGTCACAGACGACGACCTCCTGCCACACCCCGTTGACCTCGTTGACGAAGCGTTCCAGGGTGAAGCCGAGCACCGAGGCGCCGCGCAGCACCCCGCCGAGCGCCTCCAGGGCGATGTCCGGGTCGCGCAGGTAGGCCCGCGCCGCCGACTCCAGGTCCTGGTACGGCGACCAGTCCGGGAACACGGCCGGCAGTTCACCGCCGCCGAACCCCGGCTGACTCATGGCCTCTCCCCCAGGTCACACCGTCGGCCCGCACCGGCCGTCGGAATCCGCCCGTTCACTCCCAGCCGCTCCGATCCGCCGTCACGGCCGGTCCACCTCGTCGGCCCCGGCGGGTGTCCCGCCGGTGACCTGCGCCGCCGTGGCCTGCGCCGCCGTGGCGTCCGGCACGCTGTCGGACGGCACGCTGTCGGACGGCACGGCGGTGGCCTGCGCCGCCGCCTCGCGGGCCGCCGCCGCCTCGCGCAGCGCCTGCTTGCGCTCGGCGTACGCCTCGGCGCCCTTGCTGGGCTTGCGGCGTCGCGGTGGGGCGGTGACGCCCGGAGCGAGCTTACGCGCGGAGACCAGGAACGCGGTGTGCGCGATCATCCGGTGGTCGGGACGGACGGCGAGCCCCTCGGCGTGCCAGTCCCGCACCAGCGACTCCCAGGCCCTCGGCTCGGTCCAGCCGCCCCGCTCGCGCAGCGCCTCGACCAGCTCGGACAGCTGCGGGGTGGTCGCCACGTAGCCGATGAACACACCGCCGGGCAGCAGCGCCCGCTCGACCATGTCGAGGGTCTCCCACGGGGTGAGCATGTCCAGGATGATCCGGTCGAACCCGGTCTCCGGGCAGTCGGCGACGTCGCCGACGTGCAGCCGCCAGGCGGGGTGCGGCGCGCCGAAGAACGCCTCCACGTTGCGCCGGGCGATCTGGGCGAAGTCGTCGCGCATCTCGTAGGAGTGCAGCTCGCCGGCAGTGCCGACGGCGCGCAGCAGCGAACAGCTCAACGCCCCGGAGCCGGCGCCGGCCTCCAGCACCCTGGCGCCGGGGAAGACGTCGCCCATCGCGACGATCTGCGCCGAGTCCTTCGGGTAGATCACCTGGGCGCCGCGCGGCATGGACAGCACGTAGTCCGACAGCAGCGGGCGCAGCGCCAGGAACGCCGTCCCGCCGCCGGAGGTGCTGACCACGCTGCCGTCGGGCTGCCCGATCAGCGCGTCGTGCGCCAGGATGCCCCGGTGGGTGTGGAACTCCTTGCCGGGCTCCAGGGTGACGGTGTGCATCCTCCCCTTGGGGTCGGTCAGCTGCACCCGGTCACCGGGGCGGAACGGCCCCCGGTGCACCGGGGGCAGCTCCGCGCTGACGGTGGGCGTCGGTGTGCCGTTGCGGGCCGGGAGAGCGGGGGGATGTGCTGCGGTCACCTGTTCATCTTCCGTGTGGGTTCGAGAACCTGGGCAAGATCCGCGATGTGCAGAACGCCGACCACATCTTCGCCTGACGTCACCACGTACCGCGCGCCCGGGTGGGCCTGGACGGCCGCCATCAGCTCCTCGCCGTCGAGACCGAGCGGCAGGGCCGGCAGGGCGGCCAGCGGCCGGGCCACCGCGTCCACCGCCAGCCAGGGCCGGCGGGCCACCGGCACGGCGTCCGCCGCCACCGGATCGACCAGGGCGACCGGTGCGCCGACGCCGTCGACCACCAGGACGGCGGATCCGGGCGGGGCCTGCTCGGCGTGGCGGCGCTGCGCCTCGGCCAGCGGCGTGCCGGTGGGTACGGCGAAGACCGGGCGGGCCAGCCGGGCCAGGTCGAGCAACGGCACCCGGCGGCTGATCCGGGCGTACCGGATCGACTGGCCGGCGCCGCGCCAGAGGGTGACCGCGACCAGCAGCATCAGCGGTAACGCCAGCGGCACCAGGACCCGTTCGACGGTGAGCAGGACGACCAGCGCGGCGGTGCCCACCGCGACGGCCCGCCCGACCCAGCCGGCGACCTCGGTGGCCCGGTGCCGGTCCCGGGTGATCCGCCACAGCACGGCGCGCAGCGCCCGGCCGCCGTCCAGGGGCAGTCCGGGCAGCACGTTGAACACGGCCACGATGACGTTGCTCAGCGCCAGTTGCAGCGCGAGCTGGTGGGTCAGGGTGTGGTCGGGGGTGGCCAGCGTGGCGGCCACGGCGAGCCCGCCGAGCACCGCCGAGACGGCCGGACCGGCCAGCGCGACCAGCAGCTCCACCCGGGGGTTGGGGGCGTCGCGATCCATCTCGGTGTAACCGCCGAGCAGTTCCAGGGTGATCCCGCGCACACCGATGCCGTACCGCCGGGCGGTCAGCGCGTGCCCCAGCTCGTGCAGCAGGACCGAGCCGAGCAGCGACACCACGAAGCCGAGGCCGATCAGGTAGCCGCCGAGCGGGGACAGGCCGAGCCGGTCCCGGGCGAACTCGGCGTAGGTGACGGTCACCAGCAGGGTCAGCAGCAGCATCGACACGTTGAGGTGCAACGGCACCCCGAACACCCGGCCGACGGTCAGGCCGGTGCGCCGGCGGGGCCGGCGCGGTGCGCGGGGACGGGACTCCATCGCCACGATGCTACGCGCCGCGCGATCATGCTCCGGTGCGGCGAGCGCGGCCCTGTCACACCGGTGTCCTAACCTTCGGGGCATGACGGCGGAACCGGTGATCGACCAGCAGCACCCTCCGGCGGCGCTGCCCGCCACGATCCGGGCGTCGCTGTCACCGTCACGGGCGGCCGATTTCAAGACCTGCCCGCTGCTCTACCGGTTCCGCAGCATCGACCGGCTGCCCGAGCGGCCCAGCGTCGAGCAGGCCCGGGGCACCCTGGTGCACGCGGTGCTGGAGCGGTTGTTCGACCTGCCGGCGGGCGGGCGTACCCCCGATGCCGCCGGTGATCTGGTCGTCCCGCAGTGGGATCGGCTGGTCACCGAGCAGCCCGAGCTGGCCGGCCTGTTCGACCCGGGCGACGAGGCGGGCACCGCCGAGTTCCTCCGGTCGGCGACGGCGCTGTTGGAGGGCTACTTCGCGGTGGAGGACCCGCGCCGGTTGGAGCCCGCCGAGCGGGAGAGCCTGATCTCCGCGGTGGTCGACGACGAGCTGCTGATCCGGGGTTACCTCGACCGGCTCGACGTGGCCCCCGACGGGGCGCTGCGGGTGGTCGACTACAAGACCGGCGGCGCGCCCAGGGAGGCGTTCGAGGCGCGGGCGTTGTTCCAGTTGAAGTTCTACGCGCTGGTGCTGTGGCGCACCCGGGGCGTGGTGCCCCGGGTGTTGCGGCTGCTCTACCTCAAGGACGCCGAGGTCTGCGACTACTCCCCCGACGCCGAGGAGCTGCTGCGTTTCGAGCGCACCGTGGTGGCGCTCTGGCAGGCCATCGAGCAGGCCACCGAGCGGCAGGATTTCCGGCCCCGGCCGAGTCGGCTCTGCGACTGGTGCAACCACCAGGCGCACTGCCCGACCTTCGGCGGCACCCCGCCGCCGTTCCCGCAACGGTCCGCGGCGGCCGACCCGTTGCGCGACGCCCGGTCCCGACCGGCCGCACCCGGCGCCGACGAGTAGCCGCCCTGGCCGGGTCGCGGTTGCGCCCGGTGGGCGGAGGCGCGCTCATCCGCGAGGAGGAGACGAGGTTCACCGTCGGCGACGATCGGGCGGCCCGCTGGGCGGCTAGCGTCACGGTATGACCGAGGGACCTGAGCGGTGGTGGGTACGCCGACCGCTGGCCGCCGACGCCCTCCTCTTCGTCGCGCTGGTGGTGCTGGAGACCGTCTTCCTCCTGCTCACCCCGCGCGAGTTCTGGCCCCGGCAGGTGCCGTCCGCGTTGGCCTGGAGCGTGTTGTGCGCGGCACCGGTGGCGCTGCGTCGGGTCGCCCCGTGGCCGGCGGTGGGCGCCGCGCTGGCCACCCTCGCCCTGCCGGCGCTGCTCGGGCAGGCCCCGACCAGCCAGAGCCTGACGTTCGTGGTGCTGACGTACACGATCGCCGTCAACCGGCCGCTGCCCCTGGCGGTCGCCGCCACCGTGCTGCTCTGGGTGCCGGTGGCGGCGCTCAACGTACTCACCCCGCTGGACACCGGCTTAGACGTCGGCCCGGCGTACCTGGTGCTCAACAACCTGCTCACCGCGCTGCTCGCGTACGCGGTGGGGCGGGCGGTGCGGGCCCGCCGCAGCTCGCTGCGGGCACTGCGGGAACGGGCCCGGGTGGCCGAGGAGAACCAGCGGGCGCTGGCCGAGCAGGCGGTGGCCGACGAGCGGCGGCGGATCGCCCGGGAGCTGCACGACGTGGTCGCCCACCACGTCAGCGTGATGGGGGTGCTTGCCACCGGGGCGCGGCGGGTGCTGCGCCGGGACCTGAGCGCCGCTGACGAGGCGATCGCCACGATCGAGGACACCAGCCGGGTCACCCTGCGGGAGCTGCGGCGGCTGCTCGACGTGCTGCGTACCGACGCGGAGCCGGCCGCCGATCTCACCCCGCAGCCCGGCCTGGCCGGCCTCACGGCGCTGGTGGAGCAGGTACGCGAGGCGGGGCTGCCGGTCACCCTGGAGGTGGCGGACCCGGTGCCGGCGGTCGAGGAGGGTGTCTCGTTGACCGTGTACCGGATCGTGCAGGAGGCGTTGACCAACGCGCTCAAGCACGCCGGGCGGGCCACCGCGACGGTCCGGCTGGGCGTTGCGGAGGGCTGCCTCACTGTGGAGATCACCGACACCGGTCGGGGTCGTGGCCCGGGACCGGACCGGATCGGGCACGGGTTGGTCGGAATGCGGGAACGGGTGGGCCTCTACGGTGGGATCCTGCACACCGGGCCACGCCCCGGAGGCGGCTTCCGGGTGTACGTGAGGATCCCGGTGGAACAGGTCGGGGTGGTCCCGGCGTGACGGTGGAACGGGGAGAGCAGATGGGCGACACGCACGGAAGCGCCCCTTCCTTCGCGGGAGGCGATGAGCGGGGCCCCTCCCGCACGCCGGGGCGGCCGGTGCGGATTCTGCTCGCCGACGACCAGCCGTTGCTGCGTACCGGGTTCCGGATGGTGCTGGGCACCGAGGACGACCTGGACATCGTGGCCGAGGCCGGGGACGGTCAGGAGGCGGTGGAGTTGTCCCGCCGGCTGCTGCCCGACGTGGTGCTGATGGACATCCGGATGCCCCGGATGGACGGGGTGGCCGCGACCCGGGCGATCGTCGACGCCCGGCTGCCGGTGCGGGTGCTCATCCTCACCACCTTCGACCTCGACGAGTACGTGGTGGGGGCGTTGCGGGCCGGGGCGAGCGGCTTCCTGGCCAAGGACGTGCCGGCCGACGACCTGGTCACCGCGATCCGGACGGTGGCCGCCGGGGAGGCGGTGGTGGCGCCGCGCATCCTCAGGCGGCTGCTGGACCGCTTCGCCACCGTGCTGCCCGACCCGGCGGCGGGCCCGCCGAAGGCGTTGGGCACCTTGACCGAGCGGGAACGGGAAGTGCTCGTCCAGGTGGCCCGGGGATTGTCCAACGCGGAGATCGCCGCCGAGTTGTCGGTCAGCGAGACGACCATCAAGACACACGTCGGGCACGTGCTGACCAAGCTCAGGCTGCGCGACCGGGTGCAGGCGGTGGTGCTGGCCTACGAGTCGGGGCTGGTCCGCCCCAAGGCGTAGCCGGATGGTGGCGGGTCCACCTGAGGACGTACCCAGAGTGAGGCCGCGGGAACGACGGCAGCGTTGCCGCGCTCACCTACCGTGACGAAAGACGGCGCGGCGCGGTTGACCATGACGTGGCGTCAGGTCCTAGCGTCCACGCCGGCACCGCGCCACCGATGGCGTTACGCAGGGCGATCGGTCGCCGGCTCAGGGGCAACCCTGAGCCGGTCTCCGGGCCGACCCGCAGCGGGAAATCCGCGCCGGGTCAGCCCGAGGTCGGACGGATTCGTTCCGGCCGGCACCGAGGATGGGACCAACCCCACCGACCAGCGGGGGCGGTGGGGACGACACAGCCAGACGGAAGAGGTAGATGACGTGACCGTGACGGTAGGCCGGCACTCGCAGGCCGCGGCCCGCGCGAACGACGTGTGGAAGGTGTACGGCACCGGCGAGGCGCAGGTCGCCGCGCTACGGGGGGTCAGCGCCGAGTTCGAGCGGGGCAGATTCACCGCGATCATGGGCCCGTCGGGCTCCGGCAAGTCGACGCTGATGCACTGCCTGGCCGGGTTGGACTCGGTGAGCAAGGGCACGGTGCAGATCGGCGACACCACCGTGACCGGGCTCGGCGACTCGGGCCTGACGAAGCTGCGCCGGGACAAGGTGGGCTTCATCTTCCAGCAGTTCAACCTGCTGCCCACGCTCACCGCCCAGGAGAACATCCTGCTGCCGATGTCGATCGCCGGACGCAAGCCCGACCCGGCCTGGTACGACACGGTGATCGACACGGTGGGGCTGCGGGACCGGCTGGGGCACCGGCCGTCGCAGCTCTCCGGCGGTCAGCAGCAGCGGGTCGCCTGCGCGCGGGCGCTGGTCGCCCGGCCCGAGGTGATCTTCGCCGACGAGCCGACCGGCAACCTGGACTCCCGATCCGGCGCGGAGGTGCTCAACTTCCTGCGCAACTCGGTGCGCGAGCACGGCCAGACCATCGTGATGGTCACCCACGACCCGACCGCCGCCGCGTACGCCGACCGGGTCGTCTTCCTCGCCGACGGGCAGATCGTCTCGGAGCTGATCGAGCCGACCGCCGACACGGTGCTGGACACCATGAAGAAGCTGGACACTCCGGTCGAGGTGGCCGGCTGATGCTGCGCGCCACCCTCAAGAGTCTGCTGGCACGCAAGGTACGCCTGCTACTGTCCGGCCTGGCCGTGGTGCTGGGCGTCATGTTCGTCTCGGGGGCGTTCGTGCTCACCGACACCCTGGGCCGGTCGTTCGACGCGGTCTTCGCCGACGCATACGAGAGCGTCGACGTCAACGTCGCCGCCAAGCCGAAGGTCGCGCTCGGCGAGACCCAGGGCGAGCAGGTGGCCGCGTCGGTGCCCGCGGCGGCTCTGGAGCGGGTCCGCGCGGTCGCCGGGGTGGCCGAGGCCACCGGCGTGGTGGCGACCGACGGGGCCCGGCTGATCGGCAGCAACGGCAAGGTGGTCACGTCGTTCGGGCCGCCGCAGCTCGGTGGGAACTGGCTGGGCGAGAGTGACCTGGTGAAGCTGCGGGAGGGCAACGCGCCGCGGGCGGCCGACGAGATCGTGGTCAACGCGGCGCTGGCGAAGGCCGCCAAGGTGAAGGTAGGTGACCGGGTCGGGGTGCTGACCCTGGAGCCGAAGAAGGAGTTCACCCTGGTCGGGATCTTCGGTTACAGCGGTGACCGGGACTCGATCGGTGGGGTCAACGAGGTCGCCTTCACCACGCCGGTGGCCCAGCAGTTGATGATCGGCGAACGGGACGTCTTCAACAGCATCACGGTCCGGGCCGCCGACGGGGTCAGCGACACCGCGCTGCGCGACGACGTGGCGCGGGCGCTGGGCGGCGATTTCGAGGTCAAGACCGGCGCGCAGCTCTCGGCCGACGCCTCGGCCAGCCTGAAGGAGGGGCTGTCCTTTTTCAACAAGATCCTGCTCGGCTTCGCCGCGGTGGCGCTGCTGGTGGGCACCTTCCTCATCCTCAACACCTTCTCGATCATCGTGGCCCAGCGGACCCGGGAACTGGCGCTGATGCGGGCCATCGGGGCGAGCGGCAAGCAGATCATCGGCTCGGTGGTGTTGGAGGCGGTGGCGATCGGCCTGATCGCCTCGGTGCTGGGGTTGGGCGCCGGCATCGGTATCGGCGCGCTGCTGGCGTTCGTGTTCGGTGAGCTGGCCGGCGGGCTGTCGCTGGCCGGGATCGGGGTGCCGTCGTCGGCGGTGATCGGCTCGTTCGCGGTCGGTCTGGTGATCACGGTGGTGGCGGCGCTGCTGCCGGCGCTGCGGGCGTCGCGCATCCCGCCGATCGCGGCGATGCAGGACGTGGCCAACCCGGACCGGCCGTTGACCAAGGTGACCGTGACCGGGGGTGTGGTCACCGGGATCGGCGCCGTGCTGTTGTTCCTGGGGCTCAACGGCAATGCCGGGGACAACACGCTGGCCGTCATCCTCGGTGGGGTGCTGTTCGCCTTCATCGGGGTGGCGTTGCTGACTCCGCTGATCAGCCGGCCGGTGGTCTCGCTGCTGGGGGCGATCTTCGCCTGGTCGGTGCCGGGGAAGCTGGGCCGGCTCAACTCCGGCCGCAATCCGCGCCGCACGGCGATCACCGCGGCGGCGCTGATGGTCGGCATCGCCCTGGTGACCGGGGTGACGGTGATCCTGGACTCGGCAAAGGGCAGCATCAGCGAGTTGGCGAAGGACAACATCAAGGCGGAGCTGGTGATCTCGGGGGCGTCGACGGGCTCACGTCCGGCGAGCTTCGATCCGGCCGTGCTGCAGAAGGCGGCGGCGTTGCCCGGCGTCCAGATGGTCGACGGCGAGTACGGCGACATGGGCATGGTCGACGGGAAGGTCACCTGGCTGGCGGCGTCGAGCGACGTGAGCGCGTTGCAGCGGATCTTCGGGGCCAAGGCCGCCGCCGGTGACATCAGCCGGCTCGCTCCGGACCAGATGCTGTTCAGCTCCGACACCGCCAAGTCCCGCAACGTGTCGGTCGGATCGCAGGTGACCGTGCAGGCGTCCCGGGGCGAACCGCGCACCTACACGGTCAGCGGCATCTACGAGAGTTCGGAGCTGACCAGCCCGGTGCAGCTGCCGCCGCAGGCGGTGAAGGACTTCGCCATCCCGCAGCCCAACCAGGGATTCATCCAGCTTGCCCCGGGCACTCCGGTGTCCGACGTGCAGCCGCAGGTGGAGACGTTGCTCGCCGACAGCCCCGAGGTGTCGGTGGCCGACCGGGACGCGTTCATCAAGCAGCAGACCGGTTCCCTGGACAACCTGCTCACGATGATCCAGATCCTGCTGGCGCTGGCCATCGTGATCGCGGTGCTCGGCATCATCAACACGCTGGCCCTGTCGGTGCTGGAGCGGACCCGTGAGCTGGGCCTACTGCGGGCGATCGGGCTGCGCCGGGCGCAGACCATGCGAATGATCACCGTGGAGGCGGTGGTGATCTCGATCTTCGGCGCGTTGCTCGGGATCGCGGTCGGCGTCGGCCTCGGCGCGGCGGTGGTCCGGGCGCTCAAGGACGAGGGCATCACCGACCTGATCCTGCCCTGGGGTCAGATGGGGCTGTTCCTGGTGCTGGCGGCCGTCATCGGCGTCGTGGCGGCGGTGCTGCCGGCGGTGCGGGCGGCCCGGATCAACGTGCTGGGCGCCATCGCGCACGACTGATCCCGCACGAGCACGCAGGGGGGTCCGCCGGTCGGCGGACCCCCCTCGTCACGGCGGCGGCCCCCGGTGGTCGTGGCGGCTCAGGCCGTCGGAGCCGCCCCGGTCGTGGCGGCTCAGGCCGGTGGCTCGCCGAGCAGCGCCGCCAGCAACTCCAGGTCCGCCGAGGTCAGGCTCTCCACCTGGTGTACGCCGTCGGTCGACGGCAGCGGCACGTCCGCCGGCACGGCCAGCACCGCCGCACCGGCGGCGAGCGCGCTGGCCACCCCGGTCGGGGAGTCCTCGATCGCCACGCACCGACCGATCGGCACGTCCAGCAGCCGGGCGGCGGTCAGGTACGGCTCGGGGTGCGGCTTGGTCGAGTCCACCTCGTCGCCGCAGACCACGGCGTCGAAGCTGCCCCGCCCGAGGGTGTCCAGGGCCACCTCGACCAGCGGCCGGACGCTGGAGGTGACCAGCGCGGTGGGGATGCCGGCGGCCCGGACCGCCCGCAGCAGCGTCAACGCGCCCGGCCGCCAGCGCAGGCCGGTGCGGAACAGCTCCAGAATCCGCGTATTGATCCACTCCGCGCTGACCTGCGGATCCCGTTCGGGTTGACCGAGGTCGTCGTGGAGGATGCGCATCGACGCGGCCATGCTGGTGCCGATGATCGCCTGGCGGGCCGGGCCGGAGAGCGTGCCGCCGTACTCGGCGGCCAACTCGTACAGGGCGACGTCCCAGAGCTTCTCGCTGTCGACCAGGGTGCCGTCCATGTCGAAGAGCACGGCGGCGGGGTGTGGGCTGCTCAGCGGAACCTCCTGGCGGTCGCGGGTGGTCTCCGGCCGATCCTGCCAGCCCGGCCCGGACCGCCCGCCGCCGTCCCGCCCGGACGTGACCTGCTCCTCAGCCGAGGTTGCAGGCGTCCACGGATTTCTCGTAGCCGCGGAAGAACCAGTCGGTGCGCTGTTCGGCGGTGCCGTGCGACCCTTCGGCGAACCACGGCTGGTCGGGGTCGTCACCGACGGCGAGCAGCCCTTCGCGGAACTCGTCGAGGTCACCGGCGTCGAGTTTCAGGGTGCCGTCGCGGACCGAGTCGCCGAGGTACGCCCCGGCCATGCAGTCCGCCTGCAACTCCTGCTGGATGGTGAAGTTGGCGCGGATGCCGAGCCGGACCTGGATGCCGTGGGCGTACTCGTGGCCCAGCAGGTAGAACACGAACGCGTCACCGACCTGCCGGAACGCCGCCACCGACCAGTTGACGTCGTAGGCGATGAAGTCGCCCTGGGAGCAGTAGACCGCGTTGTTACGCGGCAGCGCCTGCCCGGCGCAGGAGACCTCGCCCTCCCGCTGGTAGGGCACGATCCGGCGGATCGGCCGGAACTGCTGCCCGGAGGCCCGGAACTGGGCGGCCCAGTAGCGCTCGGCGATGGCGACGGCGTCGTCGATGTCGCTCTTGAACTCCGCCACGCTGGTGGTGCCGTCGGCGCGGGTGGTCTGCGCCTCGGGCGAGGCCGCCGGGCGGGACGACTGCTTCGGGGCCGGTTCGCGGGGGGCCTGCGAGCCGCTCTCCCCCACCCCGCCGGCCGCGCAGCCGACCGCCACCACCAGCGCCGTCAGCGCCGCGACCAGCGGTCCGTGCGAGCGACGTCCCGAGCCTGCCGTCACCGTTGCCTCCCAGGCGTCCCGGCCGATGCGGTCGGCGGTACCCCGACCGTGGAACGATCATGCCCGGCCGACGGTCCGTTGACCATGGGCGGCCCGGCCCCACTCGCCCCGCCGGGAGGGCACGGTCAGTGGTGCTCCTGGCCCCGGTGGATCGTCTCGCCCTGGCTGAGGTGCCGCTCCGCCTCGTACCGATGCTGTCTGACCCGGGCGGACTGCCCGGCCACCCGATCCTCGGTCCCCTCGGTGCGGGCCCGGTCGCGCCAGGCGACCCAGCCGACCGTGCCCACCGTCACCAGGCCCACCGCCCCGAGCACCAGCCACATCGTCGTCATCCACTCACGGTAGGTCACCGGCGCGAACCGGGACGTCCCGTACGGCGTCGGCGGCTAGCCTCGCAGGGTGTCCGGGGCGGCCCGTCGGCTCCGACGTCTCGGGTGTCCGGCCGTGCCACGGCCGGCCGAGAGTAGAGACCATGAAATACATGATCATGCTGTACGGCTCGCAGCGTGACTACGACGCGATGGCCGGCCGCCCCGGTGAGCAGCCGCCGATGTCGCCGGAGCAGGTCGCCGCGATGCACGCCCACATGGAGGCGGTGCATCAGGAGCTGGCGGAGTCCGGCGAACTGGTCGACGGGCAGGGGTTGACCGCGCCGGTGCACGCCCGGCGGGTACGGCTGCGGCAGGGCACGACGGTGGTCACCGACGGCCCCTACCCGGAGACGCAGGAGGTGCTGGCCGGCTTCACCATCGTCGACTGCGCCAGCTTCGACCGGGCGACCCAGATCGCCGCCCGGTTCGTCGATCAGGACACCGAGGGTGGCTACGTGGACGTGCGGCCGGTCGCCGACGGCATCGACGACCTGGACGGCTGACCCGTCACCGTGGGCCCGTCCGCCGTCGAGGACCTGCTGCGCGTGCTCGCTCCGCAGGTCCTCGGCGCGGTCGTCCGCCGGTACGGCCACTTCGACACCGCCGAGGACGCCGTCCAGGAGGCGCTGGTGGCCGCCGCGACCAGCTGGCCGGTCGACGGTCCGCCGGAGAACCCCCGGGGCTGGTTGATCACCGTGGCCGCCCGCCGCCTGACCGACCTGCTCCGCAGCGAGCAGGCCCGCCGCCGACGGGAGGGCGACGTCGGACGGGCGGTGCCGGACGGGCGGTGGCTCGCCCCGGCGGCGGACCACCGGGATCCGGGCGACGACAGCCTTGTGCTGCTGTTCCTGTGCTGTCATCCGGCACTGCCGCCGGCCGCCCAGATCGCGTTGACCCTGCGGGCCGTCGGCGGGCTGACCACCGGTGAGGTGGCGCGGGCGTTCCTGCTGCCCGAGAGCACGATGACCCGGCGGATCACCCGCGCCAAACAGCGAATCCGCGACAGCGGACTGCCGTTCGCCCTGCCCGGCGCCGACGAGCGGGAGGCCCGTCTCGACGCGGTCCGCCAGGTGCTCTACCTGATCTTCAACGAGGGGTACGCCAGCACCGCCGGCCCGCGACTGCGCCGGGTGGACCTGTCCACCGAGGCGATCCGGCTGACCCGGCTGCTGCACCGGCTGCTCCCCGACGACCCTGAGGTGACCGGGCTGCTGGCGTTGATGCTGCTCACCGAGGCCCGTGGCCCGGCCCGGGTCGGCCCGGACGGCGAGTTGGTGCCGATGGGCGAGCAGGATCGCCGCCGGTGGCGGACCGACCAGATCGCCGAGGGGGTGGCCCTGCTCGGCGCGGTGCTGCCGCGCGGGGATGTCGGCCCGTACCAGCTCCAGGCGGCGATCGCGGCGGTGCACGACGAGGCACCGAGTGCCGAGGACACCGACTGGGTGCAGATCGAGGCCCTCTACGAGGTGCTGTCGCGGATCTCCGACAACCCGGTGGTGGCGCTCAACCGTGCGGTGGCGGTGGCGATGGCCCGAGGTCCCGCCGCCGGGCTGCGTCTGCTCGACGCGCTGGCCGCCGATCCACGGATCGGCGACGACCCGCGGCGGCACGCCGCCCGCGCGCACCTGCTGGAGCGGTCCGGAGATCCGGTCGGGGCGCGGGAGGCGTACCTGAGGGCGGCCCGTGGGTCGATGAACCTCCCCCGCCAGCGCTACCTGTACGGACGGGCGGCCCGGCTGACCGACGCGGGGTGACCCGCGGGGCCGGGGACACCGCCCGCCACCCAGCCCGGGATCCGGAACGTCGTGCCTGGTCATGGCCGGTCTGCAGATGACCTACAGGTTGCCGAAATATTTCCGGCGACGGCACCCGGAGCTATTGACACCTCCGTCGGGCCGCCTCTATGGTCCCCTGAGTTGTACATGGTTGTCCATAAACATGAGGCCAGGATGAAGATTGCAGTGGTTGGCAGTTACGGCGCCGGGCTCACCATGCGGGTGCCCCGGATGCCCGTCGCCGGTGAGACCCTCTCCGGCGGCCGGTTCGCCTCCGGGCACGGGGGCAAGGGCTCCAACCAGGCCGTCGCCGCCGCCCGGCTGGGCGCGCAGGTCAGCCTCCTGACCGCCGTCGGGCGGGACCAGTTCGGCGCCGCCGCGCGGCAGCTCTGGGCCGAGGAGGGCGTGGACGCCGGCGGCGTGCGCGACACCGACGCCGCCACCATGGTCGGGGTCATCCTGGTCGACGCCGACGGCGAGAACCGGATCGCCATCGCACCCGGTGCCCTGGACGAGCTGACCCCGGCCGACGTCGAGGGGTTCGCCGACCGGATCGGCGCGGCGGACCTGACCGTGGTCTGCCTGGAGATCCCCCTGCCGGTCGCGCTGGCGGCGCTGCGCGTCGCCCACGAACGCGGGGTCCGGACCCTGCTCAACCCGGCCCCGGCGGTGGCCCTGCCGCCCGAGGCGTGGGAGTGGATCGACGTGCTCACCCCCAACGCCAGCGAGGCCCGGGTGCTCACCGGCCTCGGCCCGGACGACCCGGCCACCGGCGACGAGCTGATGGACCTGCTCCGGGCCCGCTACACCGGCACCGTCGTGCTCACCCTGGGGGCCGAGGGCGCCCTGGTGGACAACGCCGGCCAGCGCCAGCTGGTCGCCCCGGTCACCGTGCCCAGGGTGGTCGACACCACCGGCGCGGGCGACGCCTTCACCGGCGCGCTCGCCGTCGCCCTGGCCCGCGGCGACGACCTCACCGACGCGGTCCGGTACGCCGCCGCAGCCGGTGCCCACGCCGTCGGCACCGCCGAGGTGATCCCCGCCCTGCCCGGCCCGGACGACGTCGCGGCCCTGTTGAGGAGATGAGAGAGATGGCCCAGATGACCGCCCAGGCCGCACCCCCGGTGGGTAAGCCGGCCACCACCCGTACCGCCTCCCCCTTCCAGCGCTTCCTGCACGCCCGGGAGGCCAGCACCTTCCTCGCGCTGGTCGTGCTCTTCGCGCTGGGCACCCTGATCGCCCCGGGTTTCCTGGGGACCGACAACTTCCTCACCGTCGGCCAGCAGATCGCGCAGATCGGCATCATGGCCATCGGGGTCACCTTCGTCATCATCAACGCCGAGATCGACCTCTCGGTCGGCTCCATCTACGGCCTCGGGGCGGTCGTCGGTGGGCTGCTCATGACCTCCGACGTGGCCTGGCCACTGGCCGCGGTCGGCGGGATCGCCGCCGGTGCGGTCGCCGGCCTGGTCAACGGCCTGCTGACCGTCGGTTTCGGCATCCCGTCGTTCATCGTCACCCTGGGCACCCTGAGCGTCTACCGGGGGGTGACCCTGCTGCTCAGCGGTGGTTCGCCGATCTCGCTGTCCGCCAACGACCCCAACGTGGCCGAGTTCAACCTGCTCGGCCAGGGCAAGCTCTTCGGTCTCCTGCCGATGCAGCTGGTCATCTTCGCCCTGGTCGCCGTCCTCGGCACGATCGTGCTGTCCCGCTCCCGCTACGGGTTCAACACCTACGCGGTCGGTGGCAGCGCCGAGGCCGCCCGGTTGTGCGGGATCAGGACCGGCCGGGTGAAGGTCGCCGCGTTCGTCCTCTCCGGCACGCTCGCCGGCCTGGCCGGCGTACTGGGCCTGTCCTTCCTGTCCTACGTGCAGGGCGTCACCGGCACCGGGATGGAGCTGACCGCCATCTCCGCCGTGATCATCGGTGGCGCGGCCCTGTTCGGCGGCTCCGGCACGATGCTCGGCACCGTCATCGGCGTCGCGTTCATCGGCGTCCTGCAGAACATCCTCAACCTGCGCGGCATCTCCTCGTTCTGGCAGACCGTCGCGACCGGCTCGGTGATCATCCTGGCCGTGGCCGCCGACACCTGGCTGCGCCGACGATCCGGGCGTCGATGACCTCCCCCGGCACCCCCCACACCCGCCCCCCTGCCCATCCCCCAACCTGCTAGGAGCCGTTTCGATGAAGCTCTCCCTCGGGCGTCGGATCGCGGTCGCCGCGACCCTCGGCCTCGTGCTGCTGGCCAATGCCGCCTGTGGTGCGGTCACCCCGGCCGGCACCGCCTCCTCCGGTGGCGGCGAGTTCAAGCTCGCCGACTACATCAAGGACGCTGTCGACAAGGGCCAACCCCTCAAGATCAAGCTCAGCTACCACGACCCGTCGCTGGCCTTCGCCGTCCCGATCCGGCAGGGCATGGAGCGCGGCGCCAAGGAGTTCGGCGTCGACGCCCAGATGATCGGCCCGTCCGGCGGCAATCCCGCCGACCAGGTCGCCGAGTTGCAGACCCTGATCAACCAGAAGCAGATCCACGGCCTGGCCGTCTCCTCGGCCAGCAACGACGCCCTCAAGCCGGTGATCGCCCAGGCGTACGACGCCGGCATCCCGATCATCTCGTTCAACACCAACAACCCGGAGTCCAAGCAGATGGGCTTCGTCGGTCAGGACCTGGTGGCCTCCGGCCGGTCGCTGGCCAAGGAACTGCTCGGCGTGCTCAAGGGCAAGACCGGCAAGGTCGTGGTGGCCTCGGTCGACTCCGGCGCCGGTTGGTCCAACGACCGGTTCTCCGGCTTCCAGGAGGGTGTCAAGGACTCCGGCCTGCAGATCGTCGGCCCGGTGAACACCGGCAACGAGCCCAGCGCCGCCTACAACACCATCGAGTCGACGATGGCGGCGCAGAAGGACGCGGTCGCCCTGGTCGCCCTCGACTGCTGCAGCTTCACCGCCGGGGCCAAGTGGCTCCAGCAGTCCGGCAACGTCGGCAAGATCCACTCGGTCGGGTTCGACGTACAGCCGCAGACCGTCGACTACCTCAAGGCGGGCGTGGTCGACCTGACCATCAGCCAGGCCCCGGCCGAGCAGGGCTACCAGGCGGTCAAGCTGCTGGCCGAGTACCTGAAGAACGGCACCGAGATCAAGAGTGTCGACACCGGCGTCCTCGTCGTCACCCGCGACAACCTCGCCGACGTGCCGGTGGAGGGCTGATCCGATGACCAGCCCGGCCACGATCGCCGCCCCGACGACCGCCGCCGTCGAGGTGACCGGTCTGTCGAAGCACTTCGGAGTCGTCCGCGCGTTGCAGGACGTCACGCTGAGCGTCCCCACCGGCAGCCTCACCGCCGTGATGGGCGAGAACGGCGCCGGCAAGTCGACACTCATGAAGATCCTGGCCGGGCTGGACAGCCCCACGACCGGTTCGGTGCAGGTGGACGGCGACGAGGTCCGCCGGTTCGACCCGGCCACCCTGCTCAGCCGGCACCGGGTCGCCCTGGTGCCCCAGGAACTCGCCCTGGCCCAGGACCGGACGGTCGCCGAGAACATCATGCTCGGCGTCGAACCGGGCTCCCGCCCGTTCCCGCACCGCCGCCGGATGGACGAGCAGGCGGCGGCCCTGCTGGACCGGCTCGGCGTACGGGTCGATCCCCGGCGTACGGTCCGGCAGCTGGACGCCGCCTCCCAGCAGTTGGTGGTCATCGCCCGGTCGCTGGCCCGGCAGGCGCGGCTGGTCATCCTCGACGAGCCGACGTCGATCCTGTCCCCGGCCGAGTCGGAGCAGCTTTTCGGCGTGATCCGCGCCCTGCAGGCCGACGGGGTGACCATGCTCTACGTCTCGCACCGGATGCCCGAGGTGTTCGCGCTGTCCCAGCACATCCACGTGCTGCGCGACGGTCGGCACGTCGGGCACTGGCCCACCGCGCAGGTCAGCCCCGACGAGGTGGTCGCGGCGATGGTGGGCCGGGAACTGGCCGCCGAATTCGCCCGACACGACACCGCCCCGCCCGCCGGTGCGGCCACCCCACGGCTGCGGATGCGTGGCATCAGCGGCAAGGGTTTCACCGGCGTCGACCTGGAGGTCGCACCGGGCGAGGTGATCGGGGTGGCGGGCCTGCCCGACAGCGGCCGGATCGAGCTGCTGCGCGGCATCTTCGGCGCGGACCCGATCAGCGGCGGTGAGCTGTCGCTGGACGGCGCGGGCTTCGCCGCGCGGTCACCCCGCGACGCCATCGCCGCGCAGGTGGCGTACCTGCCGGGCGAACGCCGTCAGCAGGGGATCCTGCCGACGATGAGCGTCGCCGACAACGTCAACATCCTGACGCTCGGCCGCCGGCAGCGGCTCGGCCTGCTGCGGCGGGGGGCCCTGCGCCGCGACGCCGACAACCGGGTCGGGCAGTTGCGGGTGAAGACCTCGACCACCACGCAGGGCATCACCCAGCTGTCCGGCGGCAACCAGCAGAAGGCGCTGCTGGCGCGCTGGTTGTCCATCGAGCCCCGGCTGATGCTGCTGGACGAGCCGACCCGGGGCGTCGACGTCGGCGCCAAGGCGGAGATCTACCGGCTGTTCCGCGACCTGGCCGACGCGGGGGTGGCGATCGTCGTCTCCTCGTCGGACCTGCCGGAGCTGCTGACCGTCAGCGACCGGATCGCCGTCATGGCCGCCGGACGCCTGGTCGGCGTGCTCGACGCGGCGGACGCCACCGAGGAGAAGGTCATGGCCCTGGCCACCGGGGCGCACACCATGAAGGAGAAGGCATGAAACGCAGGGGCGTACTCAACGCCGAGCTGTCCGGGGTGCTGGCCACCCTCGGCCACACCGACCTGCTGCTGGTGGTCGACGCCGGATTCCCCATCCCGCGCGCCGCGCACCGCATCGACCTGGCCGTCGCCGAGGACCTGCCGAACCTGACGACCGTGCTCGACCTGGTCGCCGACGAGATCATCGTCGAGGGGGTGGTGGTGGCCGAAGACGTCACCACGCACAACGCTCCACTCGCCGGCTGGTTGGGGCAGCGGTTCCCGGGGGTGCCGCTGAGCACCCGCAAGCACGCCGAGATGCTCGGCGACCTCGCCCACGAGGCCAAGGCGATCGTCCGGACCGGAGCGTTCAACCCGTGGGGCAACGTCGGGCTGATCTGCGGCGTGGACGTGCCGCGCTGGTTCGACGAGCCCGGAGTCATCGTGCCCGACTACTACCGGGACCGGATGTAGCAGCGACACCCGCACCACGACGTACCACATTGGAGAGAAACGTGAGCACTGCCATCCTGACCGACGCCGAGGTCACCCCTGCGGCGTTGGCCCCCTACATCCAGCACACCCTGATCGACGTCGGGGTGACCCACGACCGGATCGTCGCCCACGCCCAGGAGGCCGTCCGGTACGGCTTCAACGCCGCCATGGTGGCCGGCTCCTGGGTGCCCGAGGTCGCCGAGGTGCTGCGCGGCACCGGCATCGAGGTCGCCTCGGCCCTGGACTTCCCCACCGTCGGCGTGACCACCAGCGCCGGGAAGGCCGCCGAGGCGGAGAGCCTGGTGCGGGCCGGCGCGACCCAGATCGACATCGGGGTGCAGATCGGCTGGCTCAAGAGCGGCCGGTACGACGCGTTCCGCGAGGACATCGCCGGGGTGGTCCGGGCGGCCGGCGTACCGATCAAGGTCATGCTGGAGCTTCCGCTGCTCACCCCGGCGGAGCGGGAGGCCGCCGTCGAACTGTCCATCGAGGCGGGTGCGGCCATCCTGAAGAACGCCAGCAGCGGGACGATCGAGGTGGCCAACCCGGAGAGCGTCGCCTACCTGGTGGCCCGTGCCCCCGAGGGGGTCAGGGTCAAGGCGTCGGGCGGGATCAAGTCCTTCGAGCAGGCCCTGTCGCTGCTGCGGGCCGGGGCGGTGCTGCTCGGCACCAGCGCCGGCATCGCCATCGTCACCGACAGCAGTGACGAGACGACGGTCAGCTACTGACCGTCCGTCGCCCCTCGACCCGAGTGACCCGACCGTGGCCGGGACCGACTACGGTCGTCGAGGGGCGACGGGCGCTCCCCGGAGAAGGTGACATGTCCGACCAGTTGAGCGTGGTGGCGGCGAACGAGCCTCTCGACCGCGACGCACCTGCCCCCCTGCACGCGCAGGTGTCGGAGCAGATCCGGGCGAAGATCCTGTCGGCGCAGTGGCCCCCGCACTACCGGCTGCGCAGCGAACCGGAGTTGGCCGCCGATCTCGGCATCTCCCGGGGCACCCTGCGCCGGGCGCTGTCGACCCTGATCCGCGACGGCCTGCTGGTGCAGGTCAGGGGCCGGGGCACGTTCGTCACCTCCACCGCGATCGAGCCGTCCATCGCGCAGAAGTTGACCACCCTGTCGGAGGACTTCGCCCGGCAGGGGGTCTCGGTCACCACCCAGGTGGTCTCCCACGAGGTGATGGCCGCCCCGTCACCGGTGGCCGCGCTGCTCGACCTGCACCCCGGCCAGCTGGTGCTGCGGCTGGAGCGGCTCCGGTCGTCCACCGTCGGTCCGGTGGCCTGGCTGGTCAACTACGTCCGCATCGATCTGGCCCCGGGCCTCGACCGGGCCGACCTGGCCGACCGTTCCCTGTTCGGCCTGCTGGAGAACGACTACGGCCTGAAGATCAGCACCGGCCGGCGCACCTTCACCGCGACCGCCGCCACCGGCCGGATCGCGGCGGCCCTCGGGGTGGCCGAGAGCTTCCCGCTGCTGTACCTGGAGCAGATCACCTACCTCGCCGACGGCCGCCCGATCGAGTACTCCGACGTGTGGATCCACAGCGACCGGATGCGGGTCACCTCCCTGCTGTCCCGCCGCTGACCGCACCGTCGGATGTGGTCACCCGACGGACGGCCCCGTGACGCGGGGGAACGGCCCCCGGCGGTACACCCGCATCCCTGAGACGAACCGGTGGGAGATGTCCGGGTCTCACCTGATGCCCGGTGCCCGGCCCCGTCCATAGCCTCGGCCGGTGCGATTCCTTACTCGAAACAGAGTCCTCCTCAGCGCGATCAGTGGTGTGCTGCTGGTACTGCCGACCACGCCGCCGGCCGTGGCCGCGCCCGGCACGACGCGCCACGACCGCGGTGGTGTCCTACAGCAGCTCCTCGACGCCGAGCACGCCGCGGGCATGCCGGGGGTCTTCGCCGAGGTACGTACCGGCCGGCGGACCTGGCAGGGCGCCTCCGGCGTGGCGGACGTCGACACCGGTCGTCCGGTCCGGCCGGGGTTCCAGCACCGGGTCGGCAGCATCACCAAGACGTTCGTCGCCACCGCGCTGCTGCAACTGGAGGCGGAGCACCGGGTACGGCTGGACGCGCCGATCGGCCACTACCTGCCCGACCTGCTCCCCGGCGAGACCGGCCGGCAGGTCACGGTCCGGATGCTGCTCAACCACACCAGTGGCCTCGGTGACTACCCGGATGCCATCCTGCGGACGGTGGACGACTTCGAGGCGCTGCGCCACCGCACCTTCACCCCGCAGGAACTGGTGCAGATCGGGCTGTCCCTCCCGGCGACCCACGCGCCGGGAGTGGCGTACTCCTACTCCAACACCAACTACATCGTCCTGGGCATGCTGTTGGAGCACCTCACCGGTGGAACGGTCGCGGCCGAGGTGGGCCGCCGCATCCTGCGCCCCCTCGGGCTGCGGGACACCTACTTCCCCGGCACCCGGACCCACATCCGTGGCCCACACTCCCGGGCGTACGTGCCGCTGGCGGACGGGACGCTGGGTGACTTCAGCGTCTACAACATGTCCTGGGGCTGGGCGGCCGGGGAGATCGTCTCGACCCCGCACGACGTCAACCGGTTCTACCGGGCGCTCCTGGCCGGGCGGCTGCTACCGCCGGCACAGCTCGCCGCGATGCAGACGATCGTGCCCAACCCGACGGACCCGACCGCCGGCTACGGCCTGGGACTGTCCTGGGCACAACTGCCCTGCGGGCCGGTCTGGGGACACACCGGCGGCGTGATCGGGCACGCGACCTACACGTTCCACCGCGCCGACGGCAGCCGCCAGGTCACCCTCGCCGAGAACCTGATCCGGTACGCCGCACCGGGACAGTCCAGCCCGATCAACCGGGCCCGGTCGCAGTTCCTGGTCGCGGCGCTGTGCGGCACCGAGCCCGACGGCACCCGTTGACAACTCGCCTCACCCCGGCGGGGGCGCGTCAGTCGTCCCGGTGCCGGCCGGACCGGCCTCCGCCCCGGGCGATCACGACGGCGACGAGGCTGAGCACCGCCGCGCCGAGTTGCAGCAGGCCGCCGAGCAGGTCGACCAGGTCGGTGAGGGCGACGGTGTGCGGGACAAGGTCCATCTGGGGCCTCCGGGGGTCGGTCCCCGCCGTCCGCTCGCTGCGGAGGCGTCCCCCCGGGCCCGGCGGTGAACCGCTGCGGGCGCCACCACGAGTATGGCACCCGGATTCGACACCGGTCACCGTCCGGATGGCGAACCCGCCCCGGACCGTGCCTCACCCCATCGCATCGCTGCACATCCACTCACCGTGTCGGATGCTAGACACCCTGACCAGCCGATCAGGGGAGCCGACCCACCGGCTCACGAGGTCAACCTCTCGGCGCAGTTGCTTCCCGAGCCGACGAACAGGTTCGACCGCAACGCCGTGAAGGTCGTCTGCGGGGGCAATCACGTCGGCTACCTGCCGAAGGAGCAGGCCGCAGAGTACGCGCCGGTCTTGACCGCGCTGGTCGATCAAGGCTGGACGCCACAGGTGCAGGCGCGCGTGTGGGGGCAGGAGTACGAGGACTGGGAGAACACCGCAAGACGTTCAGCGGTTCGGTGCGGATCAATCTCGCCGAACCGCACATGATCGTGCCGACGAACCTGCCGCCTGCCGCGCTGCACGCGGTCCTGCCCACCGGTCGTTTCATTCAGGTGACCGGCGAAGAGAAGCACATGACCCACCTGTCTGGGCTGGTCAGCCCTGAGGGCGAATCCTGGGTCTACGTGACTCTGCACGAGGTGGAGGTCCAGCGGGCCCGTTCGACGCGCACCCTCGTCGAGGTCAGGATCAACGATGCCCCCGCCGGCACGTTGAGTCCGGCGATGTCCACCGAGAACCTGCCGGTGATCGCACACCTGCGCGACAAAGGCCTGATCACCGCCGCTCGGGCGGTACTCAAGGGCAACCGGGTCAAGGCCGACGTGTCCGTGAACATTCCGAAGGCCAGCGAGCTGCCGGATGCTTGGCTGGCGTCACCACCGGCCGCCACCGGGTCACCCCGGCGCGGCAACCCAGCCCGACACACGCAGCGCCGCAGGGACTGGCACCGGTTCAGTGGCGTTTCGTCACCCCGCCGGACTGGCCGACGCCGCCTGCGGGGTGGGTGCCGCCTCCGGGTTGGCAGCCCGATCCCACCTGGCCGCCCGCCCCGCCGGGATGGCAGTTCTGGGTGCAGGGCTGACGCACGAGAGCCCGGCCGGCGGCCGGGCTCTTCGCATCGGGGCAGTTCGTCGGGCGGGCTTCCTGGTCAGAAGCTCGGGATCGCACCCACCTTGATCGAGTGGGTGAAGCTACGCCAGGCGCTGTCGGCAAAGGCCAGGGTGGGGCCACTACGGTCCTTGGAGTCGCGTACGCCCACCTCACCACCGGCGAGCCGCACCTCGACGCAGTTGGCGTTGTCGGAACTGCGCGACGACTTGAACCAGTCACGACGAGAGGTGGTCACATCATCTCCTTGGCGGTCCGGCGGATCAGGTCGACCGAGTCGTCCGAGCTTAGCGCCAACTCCCGGGTCTCGGCGAAGGTGACCACGTAGTCGGTCACCCGGATCGACTGGTCGATGATGTCGATGGAGGTCAGGTTCTCCTGCCAGACCAGAGCGGGCAGCCGGGTCGACGGGAACGACAACACCTGGAACGGACCCCCGAAGGCGGGGTGCGCCCCGACGGTGAACGGCAGCACCCGGATCTCGAACTGCTCGGGCCGCTCGATGGCCAGCCGGACGAGATGGTCGAGCTGGGCACGCATCACCTCCGGGCCGCCGACCTGCTGCCGCAGCGCGCCCTCGCTGAGCACCGCGCTGATGCGCAGCGGGTGAGCACCGTTCAGCCGGGCCTGTCGGGCCATCCGGACGGCGACCCGCCGGTCCACTTCGGTCAGTCGGATCGTCGTGGTGCCGCCCCGGATCACCGCGCGGGCGTACTCCTCGGTCTGCAACAGGCCGTGGATCGCCTCCGGGTGGAAACTGCGGATGTGGTCGGCGCCAGCCTCGTAGCCGAGAAACCGCAGGAACTCCGCCGGGAAGAGCTGCGCATACTCGTGCCACCAGCCGCGCCGGGCGGCTCCGGCCCGCAACTCCTCCAGCTCGGCCGCCTCCTCCGGTTCCAGCTCGTATGCCTCGACGATCTGGGCCAGCCGGCGGGCCGGCAGCTTGACCCGCCCGGCCTCCACCCCGGAGACGTACGCCTGGATGATGCCGATCGCGCGACCGGCCGCAGCGGCGGTGAAGCCGACCTCCTCTCGGCGCTGGCGCAGGCGCATGCCCAGCTCCCACGCCTGCACCACGGGTGAGGACGCCAACTGTGCCAACCCTTCGCGTGCGCCGGACGATGCCGAGAACCCAGCGGGCATGACCACTCCCTCCACCAACCACCAACGTCGACGTTGAGTATTCAGGGCGACACAATTGATATCAAGCACTCTCGGGTGCATTCTCAGAACGTCAGCGAACGGGTCGATGAACCGAGGGAGTAGCAATGGACCACGTGGGTCGGTGGGTGTACCAGCAGGAGAAGGTTCCGCACGCGTTCTCGCTGTGCCGGGTGCTCGACGCCGGCACCTTCGAGCAGTCCTACGACCTGCTCGGCGTCGTCCAGGTCACCGTCGACCGCCGCTACCCGGAGAAGCTCCCCGCCAACCTCCGACCGTGGGCGCTGGCCACCCTCAGCACCGGCGGGTACGGCTTCGGCCGTTTCTACGCCTCGTACAGCACCCTCGACGACGACGGCGAGCCCGACCGGGCGGGTCGACCAGTCGCAAGGCACGGATGGGCGTACCGGTCAGATCTGTCCGGCGTAGAAGCCGTACCGGGCCAGCGGTTCGACGATGTTCTGTTCCTCGTACGACAGGTGCGACAGCAGGGTGTCGGTGAGGACGTCCACCGCCTGCTGAAGCTCGGTCAGCCGCTCCGGGTCCTCGATCAGCGCGACCAGGGCCCGGTCGACACCCTCCACGACATCGTGGATGACGACGTGTTCCTGCTCCAGGCGGTCGATCACCGGCACCAGCCCCGGGTCGGCCCGCCGAAGGTGGGGGAAGATGGCGTCGTCCTCCAGCCCGTGGTGCTGGGTCACCATCGTGCAGTACGCCGCGCAGTACGCCCCGAGCGTCCAGTTGTTCTGCCGCATGGTCATCCGGTTGAGCACCCCCCGGGCGTCCCCGGCGGAGACCACCCCCCGGCGGACCTGGTCGAGCAGGTCGCGCACCTGGGTCAGCTCCTGCCGCAGGTGGTCGTGCACGTCGATCAGGTGCCCGCCGACGGCCTGCGCCTGCGGGGAATAGGCGTGCCCGGGTGGGGCTGGCGGGGCGACCGGCCGGGTCGACTCGTCCCACAGCCGGTGGTCGCTGTGCCGTACCCCCGGGTCGGGGGTCGGGGTGACCGCCAGCGCGGTGGCACCGCCGGCCCGGACGACCTCGCGCTGCTCCCCGCCGGCCGACCCTCCCGCGCCAGCCCCGGCCGCCCCGTCCGGGCTGGCTGCGTCGGGCCCACCCGAACCAGGCGCGGCCGGGCCGCTTGGCGCGGCCCGTTCGGCGGCGACCAGTTCCCGGACGGCGGGGGCGACCTCCTGGGCGAAGAGCTGGATGCTGGTGGGGTCGTCGGCGCCGAGGATGAAGCCGGAGGTGCCGTGCTCCAGCACCAGACCGGCCAGCTCCCGCACCCACTGCTGCGGCGGCCCGTCGAGGAAGCCTGCGCCGTTGCGGGTGAACCGGCCGGAGATGTTGAGCAGCCGTCGTACCTCGCCGGGATCCCGCCCGGCCGCCGCCGCGCCCTCGTCGACGAGGGCGTTCAGGTCGGTCAGCTCCGCCGGCCCCTTCGGCAGGTACGCCAGCGACGGCAGCCAGCCGTCCGCCGCCCGGCCGACCAGCCGCAGCATCCTCGGCTTGTACGCGCCGACCCAGATCCCCACCGGGTGGGCCGGGGCGGGACCGCGCTTCGCGCCGACCACCCGGTAGTGCTCGCCGTCGACCCGCACCCCGCCGCGCCGGTCGGCGGCCCACACCTCCCGGATGATCCGGATCGCCTCGTCGAGCGCGTCCACCGCCTGGCCGGGGGTGAGCCGCCGGCCCCCGTTGGCCTCGATGGCGTCCCAGAACGCGCCCGCGCCGAGGCCCAGCTCGACCCGGCCGCCGCTGAGCAGGTCCAGGCTGGCGACACTGCGGGCCAGCACCGCCGGC
Organism: Micromonospora sp. NPDC051925; assembly: GCF_044548625.1. Taxonomy (NCBI): domain Bacteria; kingdom Bacillati; phylum Actinomycetota; class Actinomycetes; order Micromonosporales; family Micromonosporaceae; genus Micromonospora; species Micromonospora sp. NPDC051925. The sequence continues at coordinate 395,494 of NZ_JBIUCH010000001.1, forward strand.
TGGCGCAGCGGCAGGTTGAGCACGTTGCCGGCCAGTCGGATCCGGGTGGTCGCCGCGGCCAGGTACGACATCAGCGTCCAGGTGTCGAGGAAGCCCGGCTGGTAGGGGTGGTCCTGGAAGGTGACGACGTCCAGGCCGACCTGCTCGCAGAACGTGGCGCGGGCGACGACCTGCTCGGGCTGCCGGGCGTCGGGGGTGAGGAACCCGCCGAACATCAGCTCGTGTCCGTAGTCGGTCATGACACCTTCCATCGCAGCTCGCCCCTGAACGCCAACTCCACCCGGCCAGGATAGGCACACCACCGACACCCGGTTGGCGGATGTTGCGGCACCTTGCGAGGCTAGGAGCCGTGTATGACTACGACCTGTTGGTGCTGGGCTCCGGGCCCAGCGGTCAGAAGGCGGCGATCGCCGCCGCGAAGCTCGGTAGGCGGGTCGGGATCGTGGACCGCCGCGACATGATCGGTGGGGTGTGCATCAACACCGGCACCGTCCCCTCCAAGACGCTACGGGAGGCCGTGCTCTACCTCACCGGCCTGAGCCAGCGGGACCTGTACGGCAGCAGCTACCGGGTCAAGGAGGAGATCACGGTCGGCGACCTGGCCGCCCGGACCCAGCACGTGATCAGCCGACAGACCGACGTCATCCGCAACCAGTTGGCCCGTAACCGGGTCGCGCTGATCACCGGCACCGGCCGGTTCGCCGACCCGCACGCGATCTGGGTCGACGGCGGTTCCGGCCACGAGTCGAAGATCACCTTCGACAAGATCGTCATTGCCGCCGGCACCCGCCCGGCCCGGCCGGACAGCGTCGACTTCGACGACCGGACGATCGTCGACTCGGACGGGGTCATCAACCTCCAGTCCGTGCCGCGCAGCATGGTCGTGGTCGGCGCCGGTGTGATCGGCATGGAGTACGCCTCCATGTTCGCCGGGCTGGGCACGAAGGTGACCGTGGTGGAACGTCGCGACCGGATGCTCGACTTCTGCGACGAGGAGATCATCGAGTCGCTCAAGTACCACCTGCGCGACCTGTCGGTGACGTTCCGCTTCGGCGAGGAGGTCGCCGCGGTGGAGAAGCACGAGACGGCGGCGCTGTGCATCCTCAAGAGCGGCAAGAAGATCGCCGCCGACACCGTGATGTACTCGGCCGGCCGGCAGGGACAGACCGACGACCTGGCCCTCGACGCGGCCGGGCTGGTGGCCGACAAGCGCGGCCGGATCGCGGTGGACGAGCACTACCGCACCAGCGTGGAGCACATCTATGCCGTGGGTGACGTGATCGGCTTCCCGGCGCTGGCGTCCACGTCGATGGAGCAGGGCCGGATGGCGGCGCTGCACGCCTGCGGCGAACCGGTCCGCGAACTCCAGGAGCTGCAGCCGATCGGCATCTACACGATCCCGGAGATCAGCTTCGTCGGGAAGACCGAGGACGAGCTGACCAACAGCGCGACCCCGTTCGAGGTCGGCATCGCCCGCTACCGCGAACTCGCCCGGGGCCAGATCGTCGGCGACTCGTACGGCATGCTGAAGCTGCTCGTCTCTCCGCAGGACGGACGGCTGCTCGGGGTGCACGTGTTCGGCACCGGCGCGACCGAGATCGTCCACATCGGGCAGACGGTGATGGGTTGCGGCGGCACGGTCGACTACCTGATCGACACGGTCTTCAACTACCCGACCCTGTCCGAGGCGTACAAGGTCGCCGCCCTGGACGCGGCCAACAAGATCCGCAACATCACCCGGATCGACGGCTAGCCGAACCCTGGTGACGCGGGGACTCCGCGACGCGGCGCGCGGAGTCCCGGGGCGGAGCTGTCACCCTCCGCCCGCCGAGGGTGACTCACGGCGGTGCCGACAACTACTCTCGTCGGGTATTCAGCCACCGATCGACAGGGTCCGCCTCGTGATGCCGAAGAGTCCGACCATGGACGGGCAGTCGCCGGGCGACAGCCGCCGCAGGAGCCTGGGGGCGCTGCTTCGCCGGGTGCACCTCGGCGGCCCGGTGTCGCGCGCCGGGCTGGCCGAGTGGCTGGGCGTCAACCGCAGCACGGTGCTGGCGCTCACCACGGAACTGGTCGCGGCCGGGCTGGTGCGCGAGGGCTTCCCCGAGCTGACCGGCCGGGCCGGACGACCGTCCCTGGTGGTCCGGCCGGCGTCCGAACGGGTGTACGTCCTCGCCTTCGACATCGCGGTGGACCGGCTGGTGGCCGCCCGGGTGGGGCTGGGCGGGGAGATCCTGGACCGCAGGGAGGCACACCGGGCCCGTGCGGGCGCGGACCTGGACACCGTGGTACGCGTGCTGGCCGACTTCGGACGTCAACTGCACCGGGCAGCGGTGCCGGACGCGACCTGCGTGGGGATCGGCGCGTCGTACTGCGGCATGATCCGACCCGGCGACGGGATGGTGCGGTTCGGCCCGGACATGGGGTGGGTGGATCAGGCGTTCGGCGCCGAACTGGGGCGTCGGCTCGACCTCGGCCTGCCGGTCCTGGTGGGCAACGAGGCACACCTGGGCGCGTTGGCCGAACACCAACGCGGTGTGGGCGTCGGGGTACGGAACCTCGTCTACCTGCACGGCGACGTCGGGGTCGGTGGCGGGATCATCGTGGGCGGCGAACTGCTCGGTGGGGACGGCGGGTACGGGTCCGAGGTCGGTCACATGCTCGTCAACCCGTACGACGGAAGACCGTGCGGGTGTGGTTCGCGCGGCTGCCTGGAGGCGGAGGTCGGCGAGCGGGCGCTGCTCGACGCGGCCGGTCGGCCGGCCGACCTGATCGGCCGGGGCGCGGTGCGGGAGGTGGTCGAGGCCGCCGGTCGCGGCGAGCCGGCGGCCCAGGATGCGCTGCGGATCATCGGCGACTGGCTGGGCATCGGGGTGGCGAACGTGATCAATCTGTTCAACCCCGGCATGGTGATCTTCGGCGGCATGTTGCGTGAGGTGTACCGGGGCGCGGCGGAGCACGTCCGGGAGCGGATCGCGGCGAACGTCCTGCCGGTCTCGCGCACCCGGGCGCAACTGCGGGTCTCCGCCCTCGGCGACGACGCCACCCTGGTCGGCGCGGCGGAACTCGGCTTCGCGCGCCTGCTCGCCGACCCGCTGGGCAACCGGGTCGGCTGATCGCCCCGGCTCAGGTCGGCTGATCGCCCCGGCCGAGGAGAGAACGGTTGGCCCGTCGGGGCGGCCGGACGGCGTCGGTGGCCGGGGCGCGGCTCAGGAGCCGTCGCGCAGGTCGGCCAGCCGGTCGCGGGTGAAGCGGATCTCGTCGAAGGTGACCTGGCAGCCGTCACCGGTCGGCGACTGCGCCTCGAAGCCGATCGTGGTGGAAGTGCCCGCCCCGTCGACAGCGAAGAAGCGGATCATCCGCCAGGTCTTCCCGTCGAGGGAGGCGTGGTACGCGAAGGCGTGGTCGATCCGGGACACCCGCAGCCACGCCGTACGGCCGTCGACGACGAAGGCGTTGGCGTCGTCGGCGACACCACGGGCGACCACCGAGACGATCATCGGCTCGCCGTCGGGAGAGAACTCGAAGCAGAGCTTGCCCCAGTGCCGCTCGTCGACCCAGAGCAGCAGCACCCCCGCGTCGTAGGCCGAGGCGAACTCGACGGTGACCCGGGCGCTGAGCTGGAAGTCGCCGTCCGGGGGGAGGCCGAGCAGGGTCGCCGCGTTGAGCATCGACTCGGCGTTGAGCGGGGCACTCGCTCCCGGGTCGATGAAGATGTCGCTGCGCGGGGCCGCCGAGGCCGTCACCGTGCCGGTCGCCTCGGCGACCGTCCATGCCCCTTTGGGGGACGGCGACAGGGCGAACGGCAGGCCCGGCACGTTCCAGGTGATGGTCATGTCGTCTCCAGGTGAGGGCCGGATGATCAAACTACCAAACAGGCCCGCACCGATGGGGCGGCCGGATCGCCGGCATCCCGATCCGGTGTCGAGTGTCCGTCCTCTCCCCGCGCCGGTACCGGATGCCGTCGCGAGGGCGCTTAGGGTGAGGTATGGCTGCACGAGGTCTGACCCTGATGGCGGTACACGCCCACCCCGACGACGAGGCGACCAGCACCGGTGGCGTGCTTGCCCGGTACGCGGCGGAGGGGATCACGACGGTGCTCGTGACCTGCACCGACGGGCGCTGCGGCGACGGTCCCGGCGGAGTCAAACCGGGCGACCCGGGGCACGATCCGGCCGCCGTGGTGGCGATGCGGCAGGGCGAGTTGGAGGCCAGTTGCGCCGCGTTGAAGGTCACCCATCTGGAGACGCTCGGCTACGCCGACTCCGGGATGATGGGCTGGCCGAACAACGACCTGCCCGGCGCGTTCTGGACCACGCCGGTGGCGGAGGCGGCAGACCGGCTGGCGGAGCTGATCCGACGCTACCGGCCGGACGTGGTGGTCACCTACGACGAGAACGGCTTCTACGGCCACCCGGACCACATCCAGGCCCACCGGATCACCATGGCCGCCGTCGCGATGACCGACATCCCGGCGAAGGTGTACTGGACCACCGTGCCGCACACGGCGTTCGCGGAGTTCGGCCGGGCCATGAAGGAAATCGGCGTCGAATGGGCCGAACCGGAGGCGGCGGACGAGCCAGGGCCGCAGCTCGGCCTGCCCGACGACGAGATCACCACCTGGGTCGACACCAGCAGCCACGGCGCGCAGAAGTTCGAGGCGCTGGCCGCCCATGCCAGCCAGACCGAGAACATCTTCTTCCTACGGCTGGGCCAGGAACGGTTCGTCGAGCTGATGGGCCAGGAGACCTTCGTCCGGGTCCGCGACACCACCGGAGCGCCGCTGCCCGAGGACGATCTGTTCGCCGGGCTGCGCTGACCGTGCGCCGGGCTGCGCTGACCGTGCGGCGCGGGTGACTGTTGCCAACGGGTTCCGTCCGTAACAGGGACGGAACACCGTTGACGCCACTCGTCGGTCATAGCATCGGCGGGATTGACAACTTGGTATGAATAGCTACGGCCAACCTTCTTCCCAGTTCATCGACAGCGGGCAATGATCTCGATATCGATGGATGCGAAAGCATCTCGGATTGGGGAGGTCAGTTTGAGATCAGCCCTAGCGCTGGCCGGCGTCACCATGCTGGTCGGCAGCGGTCTCGTGGTCACCGCCGCGAATGCGTCCGCGGCCCCGGCCACACCAGGTCCCGCGCTGGTCGCCGCCGCCGACGAGGCCCTGAAGGACAACGCCCGAGCCGTCAAGGCCTCGGCGAAGGACCGGTACTCGGTGTACAGCAGCAAGCGGGATGCGAAGGGCGGCGGCGCCGTCCGCTACACCCGCACCTACGACGGGCTCCGGGTCTACGGCGGGGACTTCGTCATCCGTACCGAGGCCGACGGCGACTACGCCGGCAGCTCGGTCGGCCTGGCGGCCCCGTTGAGCCTCGCCACCACCCCGAAGGTCAGCGCCGCGAAGGCCCGGAAGGCGGCGACCGCCGAGTTCTCCGGCAAGGTCACCACCACCGGCGCGGCGGAGCTGTTCGTCGACGCCAGCAGCGGGACGGGACGGCTCGCCTGGGAGACCGTGGTGACCGGCTGGGCACCGGACGGGCAGACCCCCTCGAAGCTGCACGTGATCAGCGACGCGTTGACCGGCGCGCTGATCGGCTCGTACGACGAGATCGAGTCCGTCGTCGGCACCGGCAACTCCGTCTACTCCGGCGCGGTCACGATCGACACCACGCTGTCCGGCACGACGTACAACCTGATCGACCCGACCCGGGGCAACGGCCGCACCTGCGACATGAACAACGGCACCTCGACCTGCACGACCTTCACCGACGCCGACAACGTGTGGGGCACCGGTGCGCCCTCCAACCGGCAGTCCGCCGCGGTCGACGCGCACTTCGGCGCGGCCATGACCTTCGACTACTTCACCAACGTGCACGGCCGTAACGGCATCTTCGGCAACGGCACCGGCGTGCCGTCGCGGGTGCACTACGGCAACGCCTACGTCAACGCCTTCTGGGACGGCGCGCAGATGACCTACGGCGACGGCTCGGGCAACGCCAAGCCGCTGGTCTCGCTCGACGTGGCCGGTCACGAGATGTCCCACGGCGTCACCGAGAACGTGGTCCCCGGCGGCCTGACCTACTCCGGCGAGTCCGGCGGCCTGAACGAGGCCACCAGCGACATCTTCGGCAACATGGTGGAGTTCTACGCGAACACCACCGCCGACCCGGGCGACTACCAGGTCGGCGAGAAGATCGACATCAACGGCAACGGCACGCCGCTGCGCTACATGTACAACCCGACGTTGGACGGCTCGTCGCACGGCTGCTGGTCGACCGGCACCAACGGCATCGACGTGCACTACTCCTCGGGCGTGGCCAACCACTTCTTCTTCAACCTGGCCGAGGGCTCGGGGGCGACCTCGTACGGCACCTCGCCGCTGTGCGGCTCCGCGCCGCCGGTGACCGGGATCGGTCGGGCGAAGGCGGAGAAGATCTGGTTCCGCGCCCTGGACGCGTACTTCGTCTCGAACACCCGCTACGTGAACACCGCCCAGCCGACCAACACCGCGCGGCTGCACACCCTGTCGGCCGCCACCGACCTCTACGGCCTGTGCTCCACCGAGTACAAGGCCGTGATGGCCGCCTGGACCGCGGTGAACGTGACCGGCACGGAGTCCTGCGCCGCCAACGACTTCTCCGTCTCGGTCGCCCCGACGACGCTGACGCTCGACCCGGGCACCTCGGCCACCGCCACGGTCTCCACCACGGTCGTGCGGGGCACCGCCGAGCAGGTGACCTTCTCGACCGGCCCGCTGCCGGCCGGGGTGACCGTCTCGTTCAACCCGCCGTCGGTCACCGCGGGTGGGTCGACCACGGTCACGGTCAGCGCCGCCGCCACGGCCGGCAGCGGCACGGTGGCGATCACGGTGGTGGGCACCTCACCCTCGATCGCCCGGACGGCCACCCTGAACCTGACGGTGAACGGGCTGCCGGGCTGCTCCGGCACGAACGGGACCGACGTCACGATCCCCGACAACACGACGGTGGAGAGCGCGATCGTGATCAGCGGCTGCGCGGCGACCCCGTCGACCTCCAGCAAGGTCGAGGTGCACATCGTGCACACCTACATCGGTGACCTGGTGGTCAGCCTGGTCGCACCGGACGGCAGCGTGTACACGCTGCAGAGCCGCTCCGGTGGCAGCACCGACAACATCGACCAGACCTACACCGTGAACCTGTCCAGCGAGACCGCGAACGGGACCTGGCGGTTGCGGGTCCAGGACGCGGCGAGCCTCGACACCGGCTACCTCAACAGCTGGAGCCTGAACCTCTGACAGGGGCGGGCACGAGCGGGCCATCCGGGTGTTCCGGGTGGCCCGCTTCGCGTCGTACGCGCGGGTCCGACACCACCGTATAGTCATACACGAATATCTATCGGTGTCGCCGTCCCGACACCTGGCACCTGCCCCCACCACCCCACCACCAAGGAGGTCCGGATGTCTCCGTACCGCTCCCGCCTGCGGGCCTGGGCCGTCGCGTTCCTCGCGGCGGTCGCCCTGCCGGCAGCCCTGCTCGGCCCGCCGACACCGGCGACGGCCGCGAACACGCTGACCATGCTCGGTGCGGACGTCTCCTCCGTGCAACGCAGCCTCAATCTCGGCGCGCGCTACTACGACGCCGGCGGGACCGCCCGGGACCCGCTCGACATCCTCAAGGGTCTCGGCGTCAACTACGTCCGGCTGCGGGTCTGGAACAACCCCGCCAGCGGCTGGAACAACAAGGCCAAGGTGCTGGAGTACGCGCGGACGGTCAAGGCCAAGGGCCTCAAGCTCATGGTCGACTTCCACTACTCGGACACCTGGGCCGACCCCGGCAAGCAGTACAAGCCCGCCGCCTGGGCCAACCACGGCATCAGCCAGCTCCAGACCGACGTCTACAACTACACCTACGACGTCTGCAACAGCCTCAAGGCGCAGGGCACCACGCCGGACAGCGTCCAGATCGGCAACGAGATCAACGTCGGCATGCTCTGGGACGACGGCAAGGTCGTCAACAACGACTTCACCAACCTCAGCCTGCTGCTCAAGGCCGGCTACCAGGCCACCAAGCAGTGCAACAGCGGCACCCAGGTGATCATCCACACCGCCGACGCGGACAGCATGGCCAACGCCCGCTGGTTCTACGACGGCATCCGGGCCAAGGGCGTGCAGTGGGACTTCACCGCCCTGTCCTACTACTGCATGTGGCACGGCACGCTGACCAACCTCTACAACGTCATCACCGACGTCCGCACCCGGTACGGCAAGCCCGTCGTCATCACCGAGACGGCGTACCCGTTCACCGCCGCGAACGCCGACAACGAGCAGAACTCGATCAACGGCGCCGAACCCTGCGCGGGCCACTCGGCGAGCTGGAGCGGCCAGGCCACCGAGTTCTCCTGGGTGCAGGACACCGCCCGCAACGCCGGGGCCATCGGCGTCTTCTACTGGGAACCGACCTGGTACGCGATTCCCGGCAACGGCTGGGATCCGGCGAACATCAACGGCACCGGCAACCAGTGGGACAACATGGCCATCTTCAACTGGACCGGGCAGGTGAACCCGAACATCCGGTGGCGGCCGTAGCCGTTCCACCGACGTCGGCAGGGCGGACCGCCCCCGCCCTGCCGACACGGGACGGTGGACCGCCGCCCGGGGCCCCTCGACCGACCACTACGCTGGCGCGGTGCGTTACGACGAACTCGAGGCGGCCATCCTCCAGTTGGTGGTCGCGGCCCGCGAGGAAGACCTCCACGCCTTCGGCCTGGCGACGGTCGCCCGGCTGGTCCGCTCCGACCTGCTCGACGATGCCGACGACGACGAGCTGGACGAGGACGCCTGGGCGGCACTCGCCACCGCCCGTGAGAACGTCCAGACGGCCGACGCGACCGAGCTGCGCACCCAGCTAATCCGCATCGACGAGGGCATCCTCGCCGACGGCGACCTGGACCCCGGTCTCCTGATCGTCATCACCGCGCTCGAGCACTGGACCACCTACCTGGAGGACCACCAGCGCGGCGAGCTCTACGAACTCGCCATCCGCTCCATCGAGGAGGTCGACTTCCGGGTCTCGGCCGCCCTCGACGACTTCCTGGCCGAGCCGGAGATGGCCGCCGAGTACGAGCGGATCAGGCGGCTGCTCACGGCGTAGGCCACGGTCACGGTCGCTCAGGCGTCCGGCGGAAGCGGCGTCTCGAAGCGCGCGAGCCAGGTGGTGAGCAGCGATTCCAGTCGGGCAGCCTCCTCCGGCGTGAGGTGGTCGAGAAGTCGACGCTCATTGCTCATGTGCTCGGTGAACGCCTGGTCGATCAGCTTCCTGCCGGCCGGGGTGAGCGCGACGACCCGCCCCCGGCCGTCGCGTGCGCTGCGCCGCCGGGTGACCAGCCCGTCCCGTTCCAGCCGGTCGATGCGCTTGGTCATCGCCCCGGTGGTGACCATGGTGAACGCGGCCAGCTCCCCGGGCGCGCGTTCGAAGGGCTCGCCGGCCCGCCGGAGGGTGGCGAGGACGTCGAACTCCCCCTCCCCCAGGCCGTACCGCTGATAGACGACGGCGAGCTGTCCGGTGAGGTGCTCGGCGAGGCGGTGCAGCCGCCCGATCACCCCCTGCGGTCGCACGTCCAGGTCCGGTCGTTCGCGGGCCCATGCCTGCTGGATGCGGGCGACGTGGTCGAGGTGTTCACTCACCACCCCACTATAGCTTCCCGGGAAGCTATAGTGGCTTCCGTGGAAGCTACTTTTCGGTGGGTGCTCGTCACCGCGCTCGCACCCGTGGCGTGGGGCACCACCTACTTCGTCACCCATCAGTACCTGCCCGCCGACAACCCGCTGTACGGCGCGGCGATCCGCGCGCTGCCGGCGGGCCTGCTGCTCCTCCTCGTCCGCCGGCAGCGCCCCTGTGGTTCCTGGTGGTGGCGGTCGCTGGTCCTGGGCACCCTGAACATGGGCGCGTTCTTCGCCCTGGTCTACCTGGCGGCGCAGACCCTGCCGACCAGCATCGCCTCGACGATCATGGCGACCTCGCCGATCATGCTGATGCTGCTCGCCTGGGCGGCCCTCGCCGAGCGCCCCCGGCGGTCGCACCTGGCCGGCGCGGCAGTCGGGCTCGGGGGTGTCTGCCTCATGCTGTCGACCGGCCCGACCGCCGTCGACCCCCTCGGCCTGCTCGCCTCCGTCGCCGCCATGGCGATGTCGTCCTTCGGTTACGTGCTCGCCAGGAAGTGGAGCGCGGACGTCGACGTGTTCTCGCTGACCTCGTGGCAGCTGATCGCCGGTGGGATCGTCCTGCTGCCCGCCGCCATCGCCGTGGAGGGGCCGCCGCCCGCCCTGGACGGACCGGCGGTCGCGGCCTTCGGGTACGTCACGATCGTCGCGACCGCGCTCGCCTTCGCCGCCTGGTTCACCGGCCTGCGCAAGCTCAGGGCCGGCACGGTGGGGCTCCTCGGACTACTCAACCCCCTGACCGGCGTCCTGCTGGGCACCGTGCTGGCCGGTGAGACGCTCACCGGCCGCCAGCTCTGCGGGCTCGCCCTGGTCCTCCTCGGCGTCCTGCTCGGCCAGCCCGCCCTGGCGCGTCTCCGACCGGCCGGACGGGGGCCTCGGTCACGGGCCGCAGGTCGGCGTCAACCCGTCGGGCGTCACGCTGGCCGAGACGAGCATTCCGAACGTCGTGACGCCACCCGGCGCCAGCGTCCCGTTCCAGGAGGCGTTGCGCACCGTGACGTCGACACCGGTGCCGCTGACCACGCCGCCCCAGATCGACTGGATGCGCTCGTCACCGGACCACCGCCAGGTGACCTCCCAGCCGTCGAGCGGCTCCTGCGCCGTGTTACGTACGGTGACCGTGGCGACGAAGCCGCCGCTCCAGCGGGAGTCGATGGTGGCCGTGGCGCGGCACACCACCGGCGCGGCGGAGAGGGTCCGGCCCGGACCGCCGACCACGTACGGATCCCGCGTCTCTCCGGCGCTGAACCGGAACCAGTAGGCGGTGTCGGGGGTCAGCCCGCCGACGGTCACGGTCCCCTGGCGTTGCGGGCCGGAGACGGCTGAGGCCACCGGGTCCTGCCAGCCTGCGGCGTCCTCCCGGCCGGTGAAGAGGGTGACGGTGATCGGCGGGTCGTAGCCGCAGGGCGGGGTGAGGATCATCGAGTAGGTGATGGTGAGACTCGTGACGGTGGCCCCCGAGAACTGGCCGGAGATCGGCAGCGCCGGCGGGCAGGTCAGGGTGGGCCCGGGGGTGGGGGTGGCCGACAGCGCGGGCGGGGCCGGGTTGCCGGTGACCGTGCCGGCCCAGCCGGCCAGGGCCATGGTCGTGGTGGCCAACGCCACCCCGAGCGTGCGGAGCATCCGTACCTCCAGAGATGCGGGGCACCGAGGACCGAAACAGGACCACCAGCGTAGCCTTGAATTCGATGCACGTCGATGGAATGCCGTCCCGGTCACCCTCCCCCGGGAATTGCCCGCAGCGGCGGTGCGACGTCGGTCCACCGCGACGACCGGCCGACCCGCCCGACGTGGGTCAGGTCACCCGCGCGGTGGTGCGGCGCTGTCCCGAACGACCAGATCGGTGGCGAGTTCGACGCGCGGACTCTCGATCGTCTCGCCCCGGGCGAGCCGCAGCACGGTGCGGGCGGCCAACATGCCCATCTCGGCCAACGGCTGGCGGATCGTGGTCAGCGGCGGGGAGCACCACCGGACCTCCGGCAGGTCGTCGAAGCCGACCACGCTGACGTCGTCGGGCACCCGGAGGCCACGCTTACGGACCGCCTCGTAGACGCCGAGCGCCATCTGATCGCTGGAGGCGAAGATGGCGGTGGGCGGTTCGGGCAGGGCCAGGAGATGCATGCCGGCGGTGTAACCGGACTCGTGGTAGAAGTTGCCCGGCCGGACCAGCCGGTCGTCGATGGCGAGGCCGGCGGCGTCGAGCGCGGCCCGGTAGCCGTCCATCCGGGCCCGGCTGCACATCAGCTGCGGCGGGCCGGCGATGAAGCCGATCCGCCGGTGACCGAGGCCGAGCAGGTACTGGTTGGCGCGCAGGCTGCCCGCCCAGTTGGTGGCGCCGATCGTGGGGGCCTCCTGGGGGGCGACCCCGGCGGGGTCGACGATGACCACCGGCAGGCGCAGCCGGCGCAGCTCTGCCTGTAACGGCGGTTCCACCATCGAGGTCACGAAGATGACCCCCTCGGTGGACCGGGTGCGCATGTTGTCGAGCCACTGCTTGGCCGACGAGGTACGCCGGTGGATGGCCGAGACGACGGTGCCGGCCCCGCTGGCCTGCGCGACGTCCTCCACGCCTCGGATGATCTCCACCGCCCATGGGCTGTCCAGGTCGTTGAAGACCAGGTCGATCAGGGCGGACTGGGTACGTCTCGCCGCCGAGCGGGGGCGGTAGCCGTGCCGGGTGAGCAACTCCTCCACCCGTTCCCGGGTCTGCGGGGCGACGTCCGACCGGCCGTTGATCACCCGGGAGACCGTGGGCACCGAGACGCCGGCCAACCGCGCGATCATCGCGATGGTGACGTTTCTGCCGTTCTCGGAGCCCACGGTCGCCCTTTCGTCTGGGGGAACTACGGTCGCAGAAGGCTATCGCAGCAGGTCGGGGTCACCCCTTGACGCTGCCGGACAGACCACCGATGAGCTGACGTTCGGCGATGGCGTAGAAGCCCAGCGCCGGGATCATCGACAGCACGACGTAGGCGAGCACCCGGGCGGTGTCGTCGGAGTACTGACCCTGGAACGCCTGGACCCCGAGGGGAAGCGTCCACCAGCTCTGATCGGTGAACACCACCAGCGGGAGCATGAAGTTGTTCCAGCTGCTCACCACGGCCAGCACGGAGACGGTGGCCAGGGCGGGACGGGCCATCGGCAGCAGCACCCGCCAGAAGAACCCGAACGGACCGCAGCCGTCGAGGGTCGCCGCCTCCTCCACCTCACCGGGAATGGTCCGGAAGAACTGGCGCAGGATGATGATGGTGATCGGCAGGCCGAAGGCCGCCTGGGGCAGGATCACCCCGAGCGGGTTGTCCAACAGCCCCATCGCGCGCAGCAGGATGAACAACGGCAGGATCGCCACCGCGAAGGGGAACATCAGCCCGATCGCGAAGAGGGTGACCAGGAACTCCCGCCCCCGGAAGGCGAACCGCGCGAAGACGTACGCGGCCATCGCCGCCGCCGCGACGACGACGAACGTGCTGGCCACGGCGATGAACAGGCTGTTGCCCAGGTTCCGCCAGAACACCTCGGCGGCGACGATGTCGAGGTAGTTGCCCGGCACCCAGGGGTCGGGCAGGCCGAGGGGATTGGTAGAGAGCTGCCCGTTGTCCTTGAACCCGCCGATCACCCCGAACCACACCGGCACGACAATGAGCGCGCCGACGGCGATGCAGACGAGGTGCAGCACGAGGCGGCGGGCCCGCTGGGCAGGGGTCGCCGGGCTGGTCATCGCTGGTCTCCTTGGACGGTGAGGGCGCCCTCGGTGTCCCGGCGCAGGACGATGCGCTGGTAGACGAGGGCGAAGACGAGGCTCAGCAGGAACATGATGATGCTGATCGCGCTGGCGTAGCCGACCTCGAAGCGGCGGAAGCCGAACTGGAACATCGTCACGGCCATGGTCTCCGAGGAGTTGATGGGGCCACCTCCGGTGAGCACCCAGACCATGTCGAACAGCTGGATGGTGCCGATGACGGACAGGAACACGCTGATCCGGATGGTCGGCCCGAGCAGCGGCAGGGTGACGAGCCGGAACGCCTGCCACGCGCTCGCGCCGTCGGTGACCGCCGCCTCGTTCAGCTCCTTGGGGATGTTCTGTCGGGCGGCCAGGAAGAGGATCATGTAGAGCCCGAAGTACTTCCAGGAGACCACCAGGAAGACGGCGTACAGGACGGTGTCCGGATCGGCGAAGACCGCGCCGGCGTCGGCCCCCAGCCACCGCGAGATGCTCTCCCCCAACCCCCGGTTGGGCGAGAACACCAGGTTGAACAGGACTGCGGTGGTGACCTCGGAGAGCACGTACGGGGCGAAGAAGATCACCCGGTAGACGCTGCGTCCCCGCATCGGCTGGTTCAGCAGCATGGCCAGGCCCATCGCGACCGGCAACTGGACCACCAGCGAGAGCACGATCAGCACGGCTCCGTGCCACAGGTCGCCGCGGAACACCGGGTCGGCGAAGGCCCGGGTGTAGTTGTCCAGCCCGATGAAGTTGTCGGGCAGGCCGAAGCCGTTCCACTTGTACAGGCTGGCGTAGCTGGCCACCACGATGGGCGCGAGCACCAGCAGCAGAAACAGCAGCAGGGACGGGGTCAGGAAGACGGCCAGGGCTCGGCGGCGGCCCGGCCGGGGCCGGTGGCCGGAGCGGCGGGCAGTGCCCGGCCCCGACCCCGGCCCCGGCGGGTCAGTCGCCAGGCCGCCAGGTCCCGCATCCGACACGGTCGATGGCGTGGTCATGCCTGCTCCACTCAGTTCTCGCCGGCGGCTGGTGATCGGTGGGGGTGGACGTCACTACTGGCTCTTCGCGACCTGGGTGATGTCCTTGAGGATCTGTGCGGGTGACTTGCTGCCGGCGATCAGCGCGGCGACGCTGTCGTTGACCTGCTGGCCGACGGCCGGCGGGTACGCCTGGTCGAGGTAGAGCTGGAAGCCGGTGGCGGCGGCCAGGGTCTCCGCCACGACCTTGTTGTTCGGGTCGGCGATGGCGTCGGTGGCCTCCTTGACGGTCGGCAGCACCGCGCCGGTCTTCGTGCTACGTCGCTGGACGTCGACGCTGAGCAGGGTCTTGAGGAGGTCGAGGGTGGCCGGCGGGGCGTCCTTGCCGACGGCGAAGCCGTTGCCACCACCGAACACCTCGGTGGCCGTACCCTTGCCACCGTCGACGGCCGGGAACGGGAAGAAACCGAGCTTGTCGCCGAGCCCCTTCTTGCTGGTGGAGCTGGACGCCTGGACCGACGGCGCCCACTGCCCCATCAGCTCCAGTGCGGCGCCGCCGTTGCCCATCGTCGCGGCCTGCCCGTCCGGCGAGCCGTACTCCGCACCGAGGAAGCCCTTCTGGAACGGCTGGAGATCGACCAGTTCCTTGAGCCGCTCACCGGCGGCCACGAAGTCCGGGGTGTCGAAGTTCTTGTCCTTCGCGGCCTGCTGGAGCGCGCCGAGCCCACCGATGCGCATGGACAGGTAGGCCCAGTAGAAGTGGGCCGGCCACTTGTCCTTGCCGGCCAGCGCGACCGGGACGATGCCGGCGGTCTTGAGCTTGCGGACTGCCTCGAGCAGTTCGGCCCAGGTGGCGGGCGGCGCGGTGATCTGCGCCCTGGCGAAGAGGTCCTTGTTGTACCAGAAGCCGACCATGCCGATGTCGAACGGCACGCCGTAGATCTTGCCGTCGACCGTGTAGGGCTCCAGGGAGAGCGGCAGCAGGCTGTCCTTCCACGGGCCCACGGTCTCGGTGAGGTCCTTGACCAGACCCGCGTCCACCTGCTGCTTGAGCACCCCACCACCCCAGGACTGGAAGAGGTCCGGCGGGGAGCCGGCCTGGGTGGCGGTGGTCAGCTTGGCCTTGAACGCCTCGTTCTCCAGCGGCTGGATCTCGATCTTCACGTTGCTGTGCGCGCCCTGGTACTCCTGGGCGACCGCCGCCCAGACCGGCAGCATCGGCTCGGTGTTCTGGATGTGCCACCAGTTGATGGTCTGCTGGGCGTTCGGGTCGTCGGAGGCGTCGTCGCTACAACCGCTGAGCAGGTAGGCGCCGGCACCGGCGCCGACGAGGCCGAGCAGCGTTCTGCGGGAGAGGTGCGCTGTCATGATCCATCCCTTCAGGGGACTCACGAGGTGCTCGGGCGCCGGCCGAGCCGGCGAGATTCGAAACGTGTATCTCCGGAACTTTCAGTGCGTCGCCGGTATTACCGATCGATGGCGGGCACGCTACGAGCTGTTTCCACGCGGGTCAAGACCTCTGTCCTATCGCAGCGAAAACGGCTAGCGTGTGCAGGGCTTCAACGAGCATGGAACATAATTCCGAAAGTTTCGAGAGCTGCCAGAGGAGTGCCCGTGTCGACCGACACCGCTGACGTGGCGACCGCTGCCCGGTCGATCCGCAATCCCGTCCTCGCCGGGTTCCACCCGGATCCGTCGATCCTGCGGGTCGGCGACGACTACTACCTGGCCACCTCGACCTTCGAGTGGTACCCCGGGGTCCGCCTGCACCATTCGCGCGACCTCGTGCACTGGCGTGCGCTGGGCGGGATCATCACCGACCGCCGCCTGCTCGACCTGCGCGGCTGCGGCGACTCCAACGGGGTGTGGGCGCCCGACCTGACCTACCACGACGGCCAGTTCCACCTCGTCTACAGCGACGTGGCCAGTTTCGCCAGCGGCTACTGGGATCCGCAGAACTTCCTGGTCACCGCGCCCGACATCACCGGCCCCTGGTCGGACCCGGTGAAGCTGCACGGGCGCGGCTTCGACGCCGCGCTATTCCACGACGACGACGGCACCAGCTGGCTGCTGGCCATGAGCGCCGACTGGCGACCCGGCCGCGACCGCTTCGGCGGCATCGAGATCCAGCAGTACGACCGGGCCGCGCGCCGCCTCGTCGGCCAGCCCCGCATCCTGTTCACCGGCACCCCGGTCGGGGTCACCGAGGGCCCGCACCTGTACCGCCACGACGGCTGGTACTGGCTGATCACCGCTGAGGGCGGCACCAGCTGGGAGCACCAGGTCACCGTGGCGCGGTCCCGGGAGCTGTTCGGACCGTACGAGGTGGACCCGGACGGCCCGCTGCTCACCTCCGTGGGCCGGCCCGACCTGCGGTTGCAGAAGGCCGGCCACGGCAGCCTGGTCCGCACCCCGGACGACGGGTGGTACCTGGCCCACCTGGTCGGCCGCCCCTACTCCCCACTGGGCAGCTGCGTGCTGGGCCGGGAGACGGCGATCCAGCGCGTCGAGTGGCCCTCCGGTGGCTGGCCACGCATCCCCGGCGGGGTACCGGCGGACGAGGTCGCCGCGCCCGCCCTGCCGGCGCACCCATGGCCGGCGGAGCCGGCCACCGACGACTTCGACGACGCCGAGCTGGGCCCCGCCTGGTCGACCCTGCGCCGGCCGGCCACCCCGGACTGGATCGACCTGCGGTCCCGCCCGTCGTACCTGCGGGTCCACGGCGGGCAGTCCCCGGTGGGCCGGCAGGCCCCCAGTCTGGTCGCCCGACGGGTCGGCGCGACGCGCTGCTCGCTGGAGACGGTGGTCGAGTTCGACCCGGTCGACCACCGTCAGCTGGCCGGGATCACCGCCTACTACAACACCCTCAACTGGTACCACCTCTACCTGACCCGCGCGGACGACGGGCGAACCGTCCTGGAGCTGCTCGGCTCCGACAACGGCCGGCGCACCGCCCACCCCGAGCTGACCATCGACACCGGCGGCGTCACCCGGGTCGGCCTGCGGACGGAGTTCGACGGCCCCGTCGTACGCTTCGGCTACGACCTGGGCACCGGCTGGCGACAGCTCCCAGTCGAACTGGACGCGACCGTCCTGTCCGACGAGCACGCCGCCCTGATCATCGACGGCGAGCCGGCGGCCTGGGGGTTCACCGGGTCGTTCCTCGGACTGTGGGTCCAGGATCTCGGCGGCGACGGCATCCACGCCGACTTCGACCTGGCCACCTATCGGGAGCACTGACCGCCCGTACCCACCACGACCGGCTCCGGAAGGGGCCGGTCGTGGCCGTGCCCGGGGGCGCACGGCTCGGCCCCATCGGCCGGGGCCGCCCGGCGGCGAACGGGGGCACCGATCGACTGGCTCTCGAAACTGTTGCGATGATCGTTCGGCCGCGTTGACCAGGAGTTCCGGAAGTTTCGATGGTTGACCCGGCGGGCCTGCGCTCGTAACGTTCCAGTCGGTTTCCGGAAATCGATCGGTGACTATCGGTCGGCTCCGGCGCGGCCGGCCACGCGAACGGCCGTGGCGGCGCCGCCCCCTCCACCACCTCGCCACCGTCGACACGTCGACGGGCCTCGGGAAAGGAACGCGGATGATGCTCAGACGGTGGATGGCTGCCGGGCTGGTCGCCGTGGCGACCGCCGGCGTGTTGAACGCCGTGCCGGCCGCAGCGGAACGGCCGTACGACCCGACCGGGCAGAGCCTGCGCGCCCTCGGCCAGCGCCACGGCCTGTACGTCGGCACCGCGGTCGACATGGCCGCCCTGAACGACCCCGCCGACCCCCGCTACCGGGAGATCGTGCGCGAGGAGTTCTCCACGGTCACCGCGGAGAACGTGATGAAGTGGGAGTCCCTGGAGCCCACCCGGGGCAACTACGACTGGTCGGCGGCCGACGAACTCGTCGCCACCGCCCGGCGCAACGGCCAGCGGGTACGCGGACACGTGCTGGTCTGGCACAGCCAGCTGCCGACGTGGTTGACCACCGGCGTCGCCGACGGCTCCATCGGCACCGCCGAGCTGCGGACGATCCTGCGCGACCACATCACCGCCGTGGCCAGCCGCTACCGGGGCAAGATCTGGCAGTGGGACGTGGTCAACGAGGCCGTCAGCGACCCCTGGGACACCCCGTCCAACCTGCACTACAAGGGTTTCTGGGCCGAGCACCTGGGCCCGGGTTACGTCGCGGACGCGTTCCGCTGGGCCCGGGCCGCCGACCCGACCGCCCTGCTGTTCTACAACGACTACAACATCGAGGCGTTCGGCTCGGGCGACCCGGCCAACGACAAGACCCAGTTCGTCCACGACATGGTCAAGGGCCTGCTGGCCCGGGGGGTGCCGATCGACGGTGTCGGCAGCCAGGGCCACCTGGGCACCCAGTACGGCAACTACGACACCCTCCAGGTCGCCGACGCGCTGCACCGGTTCGCCGGGCTGGGCCTGGCCACCGCGTTCACCGAGGTCGACGCGCGCAGCCGGCTGACCGACGGGGTGCAGGCCGGCGACTCCGAGGAGATCAACCCGCGGCTGCAGGCGTCCGCCGCGAACTTCCACGTGCTGTTGCAGGCGTGCCTGGCCGAGCCGCGCTGCCTGTCGTTCACCGTCTGGGGCTTCACCGACCGGCACTCCTGGGTGCCCGGCACCTTCGACGACCCGCCGCAGGGCCTGGCCACCATCTACGACGAGAACTACCAGCCCAAGCGGTCGTACCAGCTGATGAAGGCCGACCTCATCTACGCCGGAGGGCCGTACGTGCGGACCCGGGCCACGCCGAAGCCGCGCCGGTAGGCCGGCGGTGAGCGCCGACATCGTCGACACGGCCCGGGGCGGCGGCCGGGCGGTCAGTCTCACCTTCGACGACGGCCCGAACCCCACCGACACGCTGCGCCTGCTCACCGTCCTGCGGCGGCACCGGATCGCGGCCGTGTTCTTCCTCTGCGGTGAACAGGTCGAGGCCCACCCCGAGGTGGTCCGTCGGATCGTGGCCAACGGTCACAGCCTGGGCAACCACAGCATGCGACACGACGACATGACCTCCTGGCCGCCGGATCGGATCGCGGCGGACCTGCGGGAGACCAACGAGGTCATCCGTCGCGCCGTGCCGCTCGCCAGGATCCGGTACTTCCGCGCCCCCTACGGGGCCTGGGGAGCGACCCCCGCCGTGGCCGCGTCCCTGGGCATGCAGCCGCTCGGCTGGCGGCTGGCCGTCGGGGACTGGGAGCCACCCGGCACCGACGAGCTCGTCCGCCGGCTGCTCGACGGGGTCACCCCCGGCGCGGTGGTGCTGATGCACGACGGCGGCGGGGACCGCAGCCAGAGCGTCGACGCGGTGGACCGGATCGCCCCGGTGCTGCGGGCACGGCGCTGGCGGTTCACCCTGCCCCACCGGCAGGTCTGACCGGCCGGACCGGTCCTGGCGGGCGGCGCTCCGGTCCACCGGGGTGGCCACCGGCAGCACGTTGCCAGGTCGGGGTGCCGCCGCGTCCACGGGCGTGACGCGGCGGCACCCCGACGCCGAACAGGCTACGGCGGGGGTGCACCTGGCTGCTCCCACCCCCGCCCGCGCCCCGCTCGGTGCGGGCCGTAGTGGTGGGGCGTGCCAGGATGTGGCGGTGTCGTATCCCCCTCAGCCGTCATACCCGCCCGGTCCCGGCGCCGTCACGCCGATGATCGCCTACCCCCATCCGATTCCGCCGCCTCCGGGGCACGCGGTGCTGGCCGTCTCGGTCAACCGGGGGCCGTACCTGGTGCCCGCCCCGACCACCAGCAGGTTCAAGGTCGACGGTCGGTTGGTGGCGATCCCCGGCGAGGGCACCTGGTACGTGGCCGTCCCGGCCGGACCGCGCGACGTGCGCTACACCGACTTCATGGGCATCCCCGTCATCACCACCGCGCTCGTCGCCCATCCCGGGGTCGTGCACCCCCTGTCGTTCCGCTTCGGTGGCTGGCGCAACCGGGTCCACGACGGGCACGGCACCGACGTGACGAGGTTCGGCATGTGGTCGAACTACAGCATCCTGCTGGTCACGCTGGCCGTGGTGGGGGTGCTCTGCTGCGGTGGCTTCGGACTCGTCGCCGGGTTCTCCACCTCCCCCTGACCGTTGTCGCCACCGGGCCGCCGGGGTCGGCCGGTGGCCGATCCGGCAGCCCGGGGGGCGTCGCCACCGGTGCCCCACGCCCGGACCGGCGGCAGCCGCGTGGCCGAGCGCCCGATCGGGGCCCGTGGTGGACCCGCCACCGGCTACCCACGCGCGGGATCACGATCCGGGCGCGGGCCCGGCGCGGGTGTCCGGTCGCGGGTGCGCTGGATCAGCACGACGCTCGCCAGCACCAGCAGGGCCGCGCCGATCGAGGCCGCCGGGATGCTCTCGCCGAGCAGCAGCGCCGACCAGAGCAGGGTGAGCACCGGCTGGGCGAGCTGGAGCTGACCGACCCGGGCGACACCGCCTCGGGCCAGGCCCGCGTACCAGGCGAAGAAGCCCAGGAACATGGAGACCACGGTCAGGTAGCCGTACGCCGACCAGGCACGGGTGTCGGCGTACGGCGGGTGGGCCACGGCGGCGACGAGCGTGGCCGCACCGGTGACCGGCAGGGCGTACAGCAGCGCCCAGCAGATCGTCCGGGCACCGCCCAGCTCGCGGGCGAGCGCGCCGCCCTCGGCGTACCCCAGGCCGCAGAGCACGACCGCCGCGAGCAGGAACAGGTCCGACGGGGCGAGCGCACCGCGCACCGCGCCGCCAGCACTGAGGAAGACCAGCACCGCCAGCAGCCCGCCGACGCTGGCGATCCAGAACAGCGGCGGCGGGTGTTCCCCGCTCCGCAGCACCGCGAACACGGCCGTCATGGCCGGCAGCACGGTGATGACGACCGCACCGTGCGCGGCGGTCTGGTCGGTGAGCGCCAGCGAGGTGAACAGCGGGAAGCCGACCACCACGCCGAGGGCGACGATCGACAGCCGCCGCCGCTGGGCGGGGGTGGGCCGTGGCGCACCGGTGAGACGCAGGTACGCCCAGGCCAGCAGTGCCGCGCCGACGGCCCGACCGAAGGCGACGAACCAGGGGTCGAGCTGCTGGACCGCGACGCGGGTGGCCGGCAGCGACATGCTGAAGGCACCCACGCCCAGCGCGCCGAGGGCGAGGCCGGTCAGCCGGTCGGTTGTTACCGTGGCCGACGCAGTAGCGCTACTCTTGTCTCTCATGGATGACGGTAACGCAGCCGATCGCGTTATCCAAGATCTGCGCCGGTCGGTGGCCGGCGCAGATCCGGGATCCCGCCTGCCGTCGGTCCGTGAGTTGACCGCCCGGCATCACGCCTCCCCGGTCACCGTCGCCGCGGCCGTCCGGCACCTGGTGGCCGAGGGGCTGATCGAGGCGCGGGCCGGGCGGGGCACCTTCGTGGCCGCCTCGCCCCGGCAACAGCGTGTCGCCGACCTGTCCTGGCAGACCGTGGCGCTCGGCCCCCGACGCCCCGGCGAGGACGAGATGCAGGCGCTGCTGGCGCTGCCGCCCGCAGGTGCGATCCCGCTGTCCGGCGGCTACCTGGACGAGGATCTCCAGCCCGCTGCCGCGCTCGGCGCCGCGCTCACCCGCGCCGCCCGACAACCCGCGTCCTGGCAGCGTGGCCCGGCGCACGGTCGGGCGGATCTGCGTGCCTGGTTCGCCCGGGAGGCCGGGGCCGGGCTGCGCGCCGAGGACATGGTGATCTGCTCGGGCGGGCAGGCCGCCCTGTCGTCCACGCTGCGGGCGCTCGCCGCGCCCGGCGACACCCTGCTCGTCGAGTCGCCGACCTACCTGGGCGCGCTGGCCGCCGCCCGGGCCGCCGGCCTGCGGGTGGTGCCGGTGCCCACCGACCCCGACGGGGTACGACCCGACCAGCTCGCCCGCGCTTTCGCCCGTACCGACGCCCGGCTGTTCTACTGCCAGCCGCTGTACGCCAACCCGCACGGCGCGACGCTCGCGGAGCACCGCCGGGCCCGGGTGGCCGAGGCGGTACGCGACGCCGGAGCGTTCCTGATCGAGGACGACTACGCCCGTGACCTCACCATCGACGGACCGACCCCGCCTCCGTTGGCCGCCGACGACCCCGACGGACACGTCATCTATCTGCGTTCACTGACCAAGTCCGCCGCCCCCGGGCTGCGGATCGCCGCGATCGGCGCACGTGGCCCGGCCGGCGTCCGACTGCGGGCGGCCCGGCTGCTCGACGACTTCTTCGTCGCCGGGCCGCTGCAACAGGCCACGATGGAGTTCGTCACCGCCCCGGCCTGGGAGCGGCACCGGCGTGCCCTGTGCACCGCGCTGCGCGCCCGCCGCGAGGCGTTGCTGACCGCCCTCCGCCGGCACCTGCCCGACCTCGTCGGGCCGGCGGTCCCGCGCGGCGGCCTGCACCTCTGGGTCCGCCTGCCGGAGGGGGCCGACGACGTCGCGGTGGCCGCCGCCGCAGCCGCCGCCGGTGTCATCGTCTTCCCCGGCCGACCCTGGTACGCCGCCGAACCCCCGGCCCCGCACCTGCGCCTGAGCTACGCGTCGGCCCCGGCCGACCTGATGGACGAGGGCGTACGCCGGCTCGCCCGCGCCCTGCGACCCGGCTGAGCGGATCCGGGCCCCCGGCGAGGATCTTCGTCAGCTGACCGGTCGACAGCCGGTCACCAACCTCGGCGCTCGTCGACCTCACCACCGACACACAGCGGTCAGCGCAACTGCCGGGCGGTGAACCTGGCCGGTGGATCGGCGATCGCGTCCTGGGCCGCGATCAGCTGGATCTCCCGGGTGCCCGCCGCGAGGGTCCGCTCCAGCACGGTGAAGACCGAGGCGATGGTGCGTTCCAGCGCCGTCGCGGGCGAGCCCGTCGTCCACAGGTGCGCGAGGTAGAGCGCGGCGGTGACGTCGCCACCACCGTTCGGGTTGATCGGCAGCAGCGGCGTGGTCACCGCCCAGGCGCCCTCGTCCGAGACGGCCACCACCTCCAGCGAGCCGGTCGGCACCTCGCCGTGCAGCACGCTGGTGACCAGGACGTGTCGTGGCCCGGTCGCCCGCACCACGTCGACGGCGTCCAGCACCCCGGTCAGCGAGGTGGTCGTCCGGCCGGCGAGGAAGTCCAGTTCGAAGTGGTTCGGGGTGATGATGTCGGCGCGCGGGACCACCACGTCCCGCAGGTACTCCGGGATGCCCGGCCGGACGAACATCCCCCGGCCGGTGTCGCCCATCACCGGGTCGCAGCAGTACACCGCGCCGGGGTTGACCGACTTGATCCGGTCCACCGCGTCGAGGATCACCGCGCCCATCGCCGGGTCGCCCTGGTATCCCGACAGCACCGCGTCGGCGCTGCCGAGCACCCCACGGTCCGCGATGCCCTCGATCACCTCCGCCACGTCGGCCGGGGCCAGCAACGGCCCGCGCCACGCGCCGTACCCGGTGTGGTTGGAGAAGTGCACGGTCAGCACCGGCCAGACCTCGTGCCCGAGCCGCTGGAGCGGGAACACGGCCGCCGAGTTGCCGACATGGCCGTAGGCGACCGAGGACTGGATGGACAGGATCTTCACCGGCTCATCATGGCGGCTCCCACCGACGCCACGGGTACGGGCCCGCCGATTCGTCGTCCCTCAGGGCAGGTCGAGCGTGTACTGCGCGGTGTGCACCTTCCCGTCGACCTGGAAATCGAAGAACGCCCGGTACCGGCCCGCGCTCGGGGCCGTCAGCCAGAACCGGACCGTCCCGTCCACCAGTTCCTGCTCCGGGTGGACGTGCACGTAGCCGAGGTCGCCCTCCCGCACCACGACCAGGTGCCCGTACGCCCCCAGGTAGCGCTCCAGACGCGCCGGCTCGACGCCGTCGAGCCGGAAGGACAGCGGCACCGTCACGCCCACCGTGGGCGTGCCGCCCATCGTCACCGTGAACGGCCCGCCCGTCGCCTGCGGCTGTGCCGGCGGCAGCGGGGCCGGGGTGTGCGCGCCGGGGACCTGATGGTCGACGCCCAGGACCAGCGGCAACGCGGTGCCGTCGGGCCCGGTCACCGAGAAGTCGGCGTAGATGCGGTAGCCGCCGGGCCGGGCCAGCGTCAGCGGGACGCTCCAGGTGCCGTCCGCCTCCATCGTGGGATGCAGATGCTGGTAACCGCTCAGGTCGCGACCCACCACGACCATGTGCAACTGCTTGTCGTGGACGACCGCGAAGCGGGTCGCCGGTTGCCCGTCGGTCCCGACGATCCGGAACCGGTAGTCCGCCTGTGCACCCGCCGGCTGGGTACGGGCCACCGGCTGCAGGGTGTAGCCACCGGAGTTGACCGACAGCCCGGTCACCTGCGCCTGCGCCTGTGCCGCGCCGCCGTCCCCGGGATGGGTGTGCGCCCCGGTGCCGGGACCGTGCTGGTGCCCGTCCCCCGCCGACACCGCCGAACCGGTGGCCGGCGGCGCTGCGGCGACGCCGTCGCCGGACGGCGTGCCGCGGCCGAGCCGGCCGAGCCCGAACCCCGCCAACAGGGCCACCACCAACCCCCCGACGAGCAGCGCGAGAGCCGTGTTGTTCAGCCGGGCTCCGGGAGTCGGTGCCGCCTCCTCCGCGGGGGGTGCCGCCACCGGGTCGAGGAGCACCGCACGGGCGGCGGTGGCGGCACGAGTCACGCCCTGACGACCGGCCGCCGCCTTCGGCCGTGCGGTGCGGGCACCCGCGCCGCGCCGAGGAGCCGTCCCCGGGACGCGGGACCGCCCACCGGA
This sequence comes from Micromonospora sp. NPDC051925, assembly GCF_044548625.1. Classification (NCBI taxonomy): domain Bacteria; kingdom Bacillati; phylum Actinomycetota; class Actinomycetes; order Micromonosporales; family Micromonosporaceae; genus Micromonospora; species Micromonospora sp. NPDC051925. The sequence continues at coordinate 420,610 of NZ_JBIUCH010000001.1, forward strand.
CCGGGCGGTGGGCCGGCCGGCCGGAACCGGGCGGCGACGCCAGCTCGCGAAGCCGACCGCCGCCACGACCACCACCGCACCACCGGTCCACGCCAGCCAACCGAGACCACCGTCGTCGTCCGAGGTGGCGGCCGACGGGGAAGCCGCAGCGACGGCTGCCGACGGCGACGGGGGCACCGTGGACGCGGCCGGCCCGCCCGACGCCGGACCCGCGGTGTGGCCGGACGTCGCGTGCTGCTCGGCGGCGGCCACCAGCGCCGGGTCCGGCTGGTCGACCGGTGGACGCCAGCCCTGCGGCGCTGCGGTCGCCCGCCCGGTGTACCGGAAGGTCATCGTCCCCCGCACCGGCTCACCGTCGGAGGCCACCGACAGGTAGCTCACCGCGTACTGCCCCGCCGCCGGCAGGTGGGTGAGCGTCACCACCGCCGGGAACCCCGTGGTGTACTCCTTCGGCTCGAACTTCCCGTTGACCAGCAGGTACTCCCGTACCGGCTTGTCCAGTGGCCGGGGCGAGCCCTGCCGCCAGCCGCCGTCGACCCGACCACCCCCGGGCCCGGTGATGGTGAAGTACGCGTTGGCGGCGACCTGCTCGGTGAAGTACAGCTCCACCGCCGTCGGCGGCTCGGTCACCGTGGCACCGGAGGCCGGGGTGGACATCGCCAGCGTGCCGTGCGCCTCCGCCGGCCGGGAAGAGGTGAGCAGGACGACCGCTGAGGCGAGCGCGAACGCGAGGAGGCCCGCGAGGGCACGCCCGGCGGGTCCGGGGGCCGGAGGGAGAGAACGCATCGGATCATCCTCACGAAGACCGGACTTCAAGCAATAGTTCACTAACTTTTTACGCAGATAGCAAAAGTTTTGGCTACGCCGACCCAATCTCAAGCCGAGGTGATCAAAACTCACCCGCGACTCCGGCACCCTGCCGAACACCAGCGGTGACGCCCCTCGGCCGAGGCCGGAGTGATCCGCCGGCGGCTTCCGCCCGTACCAGTGGACGAGGGTGACGCCAGGTATGCCGTACGCTCACGCGGGACCTACTACACCCCGTCGTTAACGCTGGCGGGCGGTGGTGGACCATGGCGGCCGGCAGAACCGGACACGGAGGTGGCAGGTGACCGACGACGACGCGGAGATCACCGCGTGGGCGCTGGCCGCGGGTCGGGGTGACCGGGACGCCGCAGCCCGGTTCATCCGGGCGACCCAGCAGCACGTACGACGGTTCGTCGCCCACCTGATCAGCCCGGCCGAGGCCGACGACCTCACCCAGGAGACGTACCTGCGGGCGATGCGGTCGCTGCCGTCGTTCGCCGCCCGTTCGTCGGCCCGGACCTGGCTGCTCGGCATCGCCCGGCGCACCGCCGTCGACCACGTACGAACCGCCACGTCGAGGCCACGAACGGTGCCGTTGTCCGAGTGGCACGATGCGCCGGACGCCCAGCGCAGCGGCTTCGACGGTGAGGTGGTCCTCAACGACCTCCTGCTGGCCCTGCCCGCCGATCGTCGGGAGGCGTTCGTCGCCACCCAGGTCCTCGGTCTGTCCTACGCCGAGGCGGCCGAGGTGTGCGGGTGCCCGGTCGGCACCATCCGGTCCCGGGTCGCACGGGCCCGCGAGGATCTGGTCGTCGCGGTCAACGGCGACCCCCGGTCGATCCGACGCAAACCGGGAAGCGCCGCCGGCTGACCGGTGACCTGGGCCGTGACGGCAGCTCGGGAGATGCCGCAGGGAACCATGACGCCCTGCGGGCCGACTACCGGTACATGGGGTGTGAGCAGTGGCGTGAGATTCTGTCGGCGCAGCTGGACGGCGAGGAGACCCCCGCCGAGCGAATCGGGGCCGACGCCCACCTGGACGGGTGTGCGGGCTGCCGGGACTGGTGCGACCAGGCCGCGACGGTGACCCGGCGGTCCCGCCTGACGCTCTCCGCCCCCGGTCCCGACCGGCCCCACCTGACGGTCGCCGCACCCCGTGCCGACCTCTCCGACGTCGTCCTGGCAGCCCTGCCCGCGCCCCGGCGGCTCCGGGACCGGCTCGTGCTGACCCTGCGCACCGGGCTGGCCCTCATCGGCGCCCTGCAACTGGTGCTGGGGCTGGCCCAGGTCGGCCGAGGCCCGGCCGGTGGCCACACCCATGCCGCGCTCGACACGCTGACCTCCGGGCACCTGTGGCACGAGTCCGCCGCGTGGAACATCGCCGTCGGCGCGGGCTTCCTCTTCGTGGCGGCCCGGCGCACCCCGACCAGCGGGCTCCTGCCCACCCTGAGCGCCTTCGTCGGGGCGCTCGTGCTGCTCTCGGCCAACGATCTGGTGACCGGCCGGGTCGAGCCGACCCGGCTGGTCAGCCACGGCTTCCTGCTCACCGGCTACCTGATCGTGGTCGCTCTGTCCCGACCCCGGCTGCGACCGGACGGTCCGGCGGGGCGCGGTCACCACGACCGTCCCGCCTGGCGGCTGCCCGCGAGCGACGAACCCGCCACCGCACCGACGCTGCGCCTGCTGCCGCCGCACCCGGGTTCGGCGCGGGCCCGCGACCGGTCGGCGGCCTGACCGCCGACGCCCGGCCCGCCCTCCGGGACGTCGATTCCGACCGGCCGGAACTTTCGGCGACCGGGAACCGACCAACGGGACAGAGCCAGCACAACGGAGGAAGAACCCATGCGCCCCACCGGTCCACTCGGCCCGTACCGACGCTCGCCCGTCGTCCTTACCACCGCTGTCACGGTGCTGCTGGCGGTCGGCATCGCCGGCTGCGGTCCGGCCGGCACGTCGTCGAGCCCGCAATCGAGTGCCTCGGCCTCGGCGAGCACGGCTGCGGGGGTGGTCGGCATTCGGGACCCGTGGGTGAAGGCGGCCGACAAGGGCATGACGGCGGCCTTCGGCACCCTGGTCAACGACGGCGACACCGACGTGACGCTCACCGCCGTCGCCACGTCCGTGTCCGCGATGGAGCTGCACGAGATGACCATGAAGGACGGCAAGATGGTCATGCGGCAGAAGCAGGGTGGCATCGTGATCAAGGCGAAGAGCACCCACCCGCTGGAGCCCGGCGGCGACCACCTGATGCTGATGGACCTCAGCCAACCGGTGAAGGCCGGCGAAGAGTTGACCTTCACCCTCACCTTCGCCGACGGGCGGACCCAGCAGTTCACCGCCGTGGCCAAGCCGTTCACCGGCGCGCAGGAGAGCTACGCCCCCGGCCACGGCGAGCCCATGCCCGGGATGAGCGCCACGCCGACGACCAGCACGAGCCCGGCATCGTGACCGACACCCCGACCGTCCGGCCGGTGAGCAGGCGGGGACTGCTCACCGGCGGGGCACTGGCCGCCGGCGGGGCACTGGCCGGTGGCACCGTGATCGCCACCACGCAGGACGGACGGGTCGACGGACCGCCGACCGCCGCCGAGGCGAGTCCGGTGGCGGCCGTCGGGAGCCTGGTCGAGCCGTTCCACGGCCCCCGGCAGGCCGGGGTGGCCACCGCACCACAGGCCCACGCGGCGTTCGTCGCGTTCACCCTGCGACCGGACACCGACCGGGCAGCGCTCAGCCGCCTGCTGCGGCTGCTCACCGACGACGCCGCCCGGCTCACCCAGGGCCGACCCGCGTTGGCCGACACCGAGGCGGAACTCGGGCTGCTGCCCGCCCGGCTCACCGTCACCTTCGGATTCGGGCCCGGCCTCTACCGGGCCGCCGGCCTCACCGACCGCCGACCGGCCTCGGTGGCCGACCTGCCGGCGTTCCGCATCGACCGGCTCCAACCGGCCTGGTCCGGCGGGGACCTACTGGCACAGATCTGCGCCGACGACCCGGTCACCGTCGCCCACACCCAACGGGTGCTGATCAAGGACAGCCGACCCTTCGCCACCGTCCGCTGGGTCCAGCAGGGCTTCCGACGCAGCCCCGGCGTCGAACCCGACGGCCACACCCAACGCAACCTGTTCGGCCAACTCGACGGCACCGCCAACCCCCGCCCCGGCACCCCGTTGGACACCGCCGTCTGGGTGCCCGACGGCCCGCCCTGGCTACGCGACAGCACCACCCTGGTGGTACGCCGGATCAGCATGAACCTGGAGACCTGGGACCTGCTCGGCCGCACCGACCGCGAACTCGCCGTCGGCCGCCGCCTCGACACCGGCGCCCCGCTCACCGGCACCGCCGAACACGACGAACCCGACTTCGCCGCCGTCGGCGACGACGGCCTCACCGTCATCCCCGACTTCTCCCACCTCACCCGGGCGCACGTCACCGACGACCGGCAGAAGATCCTCCGCCGGCCCTACAACTACGACGGTGCGCCCACCGCGGAAGGGCACGCCGACAGCGGGCTGATCTTCGCCTCCTACCAGGCCGACATCACCCGGCAGTTCCTACCCATCCAGCGCCGACTCGCCGACCGGGACCTGCTCAACGAGTGGACCACCCCGGTCGGGTCCGCCGTCTTCGCCATCCCACCCGGCTGCCCACCCGACGGCTGGATCGGCCAGCAACTGCTCGGATGAGCCATCTCCACCGGAGCGTCATGATCGCGTCGCCGTCCCGCCCCGCCGTCGTCCGGCTCGCCGCCGCGCTGCTGGCCGCCGTGCTGGCGCTGCTCGTCGCCGCCACCCCGGCCTGGGCACACAACACCCTCCGATCCGCCTCGCCGGCCCGGGAGGCGACGCTGACCCGGGCACCCACCGAGGTGGTGCTCGAATTCATGGCACGACTCGACCCCACCTTCACCACCATCGTGCTCACCGACGGGGCCAAGCGGCGCATCCCCACCGGCGAGCCGGTGGTCAGCGGGGCGAAGAGCACGGTCCAGGTGACCGACGCCCTGCCCAACGGCACGTACACGGTCGCCTACCGGGTGGTCTCCGCCGACGGGCACCCGGTGCAGGGGTCGTACCCGTTCACCGTGGCCGACCCCACCGCCGACGCCGCGCCGACCGGCGACCCCGCAACCGCGTCGGCCCGGCCGGCCCCTCCGGCGGCAACGGACGCCGATGGTGGCCTGGGCACCACCATCGGCGTCGCCGGCAGCACGGTGGTCGTCCTGGCGGTGGCCGCGGGCGCGCTGCGGTGGCGACGCCGGTCGACCCACCGCTGAGGCCGGGCCCCGCCCGCACGTCGGCACGGTCCGATGTCGACTCCCTGACCCGCCGCGAGCCGTGCGGACCACCACCGGTGGGAATCACCGACGCGCCCTTTCGGCGTGGCGGCCCCGTCCGGACATTCCCGGGAACCGTCGGGGCGCTCGCTCCGACTACCTCACCGGGCGACCGCGACACCACGATCCCAGGCCGACCCGCCCGCGAGCACGGGGAACGACCATCGGGTGCATCCCGACGATTCCGATCGGAAGAACATGTCTGTCACCGAGTTGTCCGGCCCGTCGACGCCGGAGCCAGCGCCACCCGCCGCGCCACCCGCCCGGTCGGCCCGCCGCACCTCGCCGTTCGGCGCGCTGCTGCTCCGCCTGCACTTCTACGCCGGCATCCTCGTCGCGCCGTTCCTGGTGGTCGCCGCCCTGACCGGGCTCGCCTACACGGTCACCCCGCAGCTGGACGGCGTGCTCTACGGCGACCAACTGACCGTCGCCCAGGTCGGCGAACGGCCGCTACCCCTGGCCGACCAGATCGGGGCCGCCCGCAACGCCCACCCCGACGGCAGTGTCGCCAGCGTGCAACCCGGCGACGGCGACCAGAGCACCCGGGTGGTGTTCGCCCTACCGGAACTCGGCGAGAAGCAACACACCGTCTACATCGACCCGTACACCGCGCAGGTCAAGGGACAGCTGACCACCTGGTTCGGCTCCACGCCCGCCACCACCTGGCTCGACGACCTGCACCGCAACCTGCACCTGGGCGCGGTCGGCCGACACTACTCCGAACTCGCCGCGAGCTGGCTGTGGGTCCTCGCGCTCGGCGGGGTCATCCTGTGGTGGCGGCGGCGCAGCACCTCCCGGGCCACCGCCCGGCATCTGCTCGTACCCGACCTGTCCGCCGGCAAGGGGGTCCGCCGTACCCGGGGCTGGCACGCCACCACCGGCATCTGGCTCGCCGTCGGCCTCCTGTTCCTTTCGGCGACCGGGCTGACCTGGTCCCGCTACGCCGGGGCGAACTTCGGTACCGGCCTCGACGCGCTCGACGCCCGCACCCCGGAGATCTCCACCAGCCTCACCGCCGTTCCGGCGGGCCCGGCCGAGACCGGCAGCGGCCACCACGACGCTGCCGGAGGAGGCGGGGTGGTCGAGTCGGCAGCCTTCGACCGGGTACTGGCAGCCGCCCGTACCGCCGGCCTCTCCGGCCCGGTCGAGATCGCCCCCGCGCAGGAGCCCGGCTCGGCCTGGACCGTCGCACAGGTCGACAACACCTGGCCGGTCGCCAAGGACCGGGTCGCCGTCGACCCGAGCGCCGGCACGATCACCGCCCGCAGCGACTTCGCCGACTGGCCCCTGCTGGCCAAACTCAGCGGCCTCGGCATCCAGGCCCACATGGGACTGCTCTTCGGCCCGGTCAACCAGATCCTGCTCGCCGCCCTCGCCCTCGGGCTGCTCTGCGTCGTCTTCTGGGGTTACCGGATGTGGTGGCAGCGCCGGCCCACCCGCGCCGGCCGCCGGGCCCTCGCCGGCACCCCGCCGGCCCGCGGCGGGGTACGGGGTCTGCCGCGGGGGGCGCTGCTGCTCGGCGTGCCGCTGACCGTGACGATCGGCTGGGCGATCCCCCTGTTCGGCCTCAGCCTGCTCGCCTTCCTCGTCGTCGACGTCGTGCTGGGCGCGGTGTCCCGACGGCGACGTCCCGCCACGGCCCCCACCTCACCGGCACCGGCCGGCAGCTGACCGGCCACCCGTCCGGGCCCCACCGGTGGTGGGGCCCGGCGGACGGTCAGACCGGCGGCGTCTGGGCGCCATCGGCCAGCAGCAGCGACAGCTCCCGCACCAGGTCGTTCACGGACTGCCCGCTCTGCGCGCCGACCAGGCCCAGGGCGAGGTCGGCGAGCAGGTAGAACCCGAGGGTGCGGTCCTGCTCGGAGCCGAACGCCGCCAGTAGCTTCTCCGCCCCGGCGAGATCACCGCGATGTCGGGCGGCGATGACTCCGGCGGCGCGTTGCACGATCTCCGCCGCAGCGGGGGTGATGTCGGTCATCCGTCATACCCGTGGGGTGGTGGCGCGGGCAGCGTCGAACCGAGCGGTGACGTCGGCCCAGTCGACCAGGTTCCACAGCCGGTCCACATAGTCCGGACGGACGTTTCGGTACTGCAGGTAGTAGGCGTGTTCCCAGGCGTCGAAGACCAGCAACGGCGTGCTGCCCTGACCGACGTTGCCGTGGTGGTCGTAGACCTGCTCGACGATCAACCGCCCGGCGAGGGGTTCCCACGCCAGGACGCCCCAGCCCGATCCCTGCACCCCCTTCGTCGCCGCGGACAACTGCCCGGCGAAGCCGTCGAACGAACCGAAGTGCTCCTCGATCGCCGCCGCCAGCTCGCCGTCGGGCCGGTCGCCGCCGTCCGGGGACAGGTTCTTCCAGAAGATCGAGTGCAGCACGTGCCCGGACAGGTTGAAGGCGAAGGTCTTCTCCAGGCCGACCAGACTGCCGAACGCGCCCTCGGCGCGCGCCTGCGCCAACTGCTCCAGCGCATCGTTGCTGCCCTTGACGTACGCGGCGTGGTGCTTGCCGTGGTGCAGCTCCAGGATCTCGCCGGACATGGCCGGTGCGAGAGCGCCGTAGTCGTAGGGGAGGTCGGGAAGGGTGTAGCCCGCCATCAGCTTCCTCCAACTCTAATGCCATCAGATTGCTATTGCCACTATCTTGCAACATGGTCGCGGGACGGCGCTCGCCGCCCCGACCGACCCGGACGCCCACGCGCCGGCCCGCCAACCGCTCCGGCGGTGGGGCCGCATCTCACATTCGGCGGTACGGCGATTGACCGGTCGGGGGTCGCGCCGCTACGGTCGATTCACTATCTGCGGCGTCGCGAGGTAAGCCGGTGTGATTCCGGCGCGGTCGCGCCACTGTGAGCAGTCCCGTCGTCGACGGGCCTGCGAGCCAGGACGCTCGGTCGTCCGCAGCCTTGCGATGGGGACGCGTCATCCCCGGGAAGGTTCGTGTCCCATGTCGAGTTCCACCCCCGCCCAGCCGCTGGTGCACCCCGCCGGGTCCGCCCGCCTGCTGTGGGCGGCCCTGGCCGTCGTCGGCGTACTCCTGCTGCTCACCTACCTGGTCGCGTTCGATCAGGGCGCAGTCTCCCGCAGCGGCATGTACCTGCACGAACTCATGCACGACGGCCGGCACCTGCTCGGTGTCCCGTGCCACTGACCACCACCCACACCCCACCCACCTTCCTCACCGTCCTGCTCCGCGGTCTGCTCGCCGGCCTCGTCGCCGGCCTGCTCGCGGGGGCGTTCGGCTACCTCGTCGGTGAACCGCGCATCGACGCGGCCATCGCGATCGAAGAGGCGGCCACCCACTCCGGGCCGGCGGTCGACGACGACCACCACGCGGAAGACCTGGTCGGCCGGGACGGCCAGCGGGTGGGGCTGTTCCTGGCCACCGGGCTGTTCGGGACCGCGATGGGTGGCCTGCTGGCGACCGCGTACGTGCTCCTGCGCCGTCGCCTGCGTACCGCGGACGACGGCCGGTCGGCGTTGCTGCTCGCCGGCGGCGCCCTGCTCGGCGCGGTGCTCGTGCCGTTCCTGAAGTATCCGGCCAACCCCCCGGCGGTCGGCAGCCCCGACACCATCGATCAGCGCACCGCCGCCTATCTGGCGCTGGTGGTGCTCGGCCTGGTGGCGGTCTGGGCCGGCGCACTCGGCTACCGGTCGGTCCGGGTCGCCGCGCCGACCTGGCAGCGGGCCGGCGCGGCGACCCTGGGATTCCTCCTGGTCACCGTCGTCGGCTACGTCGTCCTGCCGTCGTTCCAGGAGGTGCCGGACGATTTCCCCGCGACCCTGCTGTGGAACTTCCGGTTGGCCTCCCTCGGCACCCAGGTGGTGCTCTGGACCGCGATCGGTCTCCTGTTCAGTGCCCTGATGAGCCGGCGACCGGCAACCGACCGGCACTCCGGGGGCCGACCCGGTGCACCGACGGTCAGCACGGGGACCCCGGCCCACCCGTGACCACGACCAGCCTACGGCTGGTCGCCCATGCCCACACCGGCGCCCTGCGGCGGGCGGTGTTCGGCGCGGGTGACGACGACCTGGACGAGGGCGGCCGGCGAGCCGCCCTCGCCCTGACCGCCGGGCCCGACCGGCGCGGGCCACTGGGCACGGTGGACGTCTGCCTGACCAGCCCGGCGTCGGCGGCGGTGCAGACCGCGTACGCCATCGGACTGCACCCGACCGTCGACGCGGCGCTGGCCGACTGCGACTACGCCGGTTGGGCCGGGCAGAGCCTGGCGGACGTGGGCGCGCGTGAACCCGAGGCGCTACGGCAGTGGCAGGACGTCCCCGAGGCCGCGCCGCACGGCGGGGAGTCCCTCGCCGCACTGCGCGACCGCGTCGGGGGCTGGCTCGACACGCGGCTCGCCCCGGGTGTCCGGGTCGCCGCGGTGACCCACCCGATGGTGATCCGGGTGGCGATCGGACACGCGTTGCGACTCCCGATGGCCGCGCTGCCCCGACTGGACGTCGCGCCGCTGGCGGTGGTACGGCTCAGCCGGTACGGGTCACGGTGGCAACTCCAGTTCACCGCGCCCCAGGTCGGATCGGGTCCGGCGGACCGGATGCCGGGTGCTCCGGACCACGGATAGCGTGCCGCGCCGGCCCGGCTCCACCCCGTCCACCGCCGACGAGCGGATCCCACGGCTCGGTCGCCTGGAGATGCAGCGCGCCGCCGGCTCCGGTGGACGAGCGGTAGGGTGCGGGGATGACGGGCGACGGTGCGCTGCTCGCGGTCGATGATCCGCTGGCGGTCGCGGCGACCAGGGCGATCCGCAGCGGTGACCTCACGACGCTGCGGCAGCTGCTCGCCGCGCACCCTGGGCTGGCCACCGCGCGTATCGGCGACCACGACGACGGGGCCGACGGGGCAACGTCACGCACCCTGCTGCACGTGGCGACCGACTGGCCGGGCCGGTTCCCGCAGGGTGCCGCCACGGTGGCAGCCCTGGTCGCCGCCGGTGCCGACGTCGACGCCCGGTTCGCCGGCCCGCACCAGGAAACCCCGCTGCACTGGGCTGCCAGCTGCGACGACGTGGACGTCCTCGACGCGCTGCTGGACGCCGGTGCCGACATCGAGGCCCCCGGCGGCGTGATCGCCGGCGGCACGCCACTGGCCGACGCGCGGGCCTTCGCGCAGTGGCGGGCCGCGCACCGTCTCGTCGAGCGGGGAGCGCGAACCACGCTCACCGATGCGGCCACGCTCGGCCTGCTCGACCGGGTGGAACAGGCATTCGCCGCCGTCGACCCGCCGCCGTCGGACGAGATCGACGCGGCGTTCTGGGGTGCCTGCCACGGTGGCCGGCAGCCCTGCGCCGCGTACCTGTTGGCGCGGGGCGCGCAGCTCAACTGGGTACCGCCGTGGGAGCACCTCACCGCCCTGGACGCGGCCACCCGACGCGGCGCCACCGGGCTGGTCGCCTGGTTGCGGGCGCGTGGCGGCTGCACCGCCGCCGAACTGGACCGGTGATCCGGGTCAACCGGTCGGGCGGGACGGCGCACTGCCAGCATCCCCTCCCGCCCCCCGTGCGGACCGACCGACCGGCCGTGGACTACCGCGCCGCAGGATCCGGACGGCCGAGGCGGCCCCGGCCGGCTACTTTCCTGCGGGCACCTGCTCCTTGACCTCGTCGTAGCCGACCGGGGCGGGTGCACCGGTCGGCGCGTAGATCACCCGGATCACCCCGGTCGGGAACACCTCCGTCGCGGTCACCCGCAGGTGGTACGGCGCGTCACCGTCGTCGAAGAGCCGGCGGCCCTTGCGCGCCGCCACCGGGTGGACCAGCAGGCGCAGCTCGTCAACCAGCCCGGCGGCGAGCAGCTGCTGCACCACGGAGATCGACCCGGGGATAAGGATGCCGCTGACGTCGGTGTCGGCTCTGAGAGCGGTGACGGCGTCGAGGAGATCGCCCTCGATCAGCTCGGAGTTGCGCCAGGAGAACTCCCGCGGCTGCCGTGAGACGACCACCTTGCGTAGGTCGCCGAGCTGCTTGGCGAAGGACGCGTCGTCCCCACCCTCGGCCTCCCGGCCGGGCCACGCCCCGGCGAAGCTGTCGTAGGTCTCCCGGCCGATGAGCAGCACGTCGGCGGTGTCGTAGTCCTCGGTGACGGCGCGGCCCATGTTCTCGTCGAAGTAGGGAAAGTGCCAGTCGGGGTCGATCTCGGCCACGCCGTCGGCCGAGATGAACAGCGTGGAGATGACCTTTGCCATCGGGAAGGCCCCTTCGAGTCGGATGGTGTCGGTGGGCGGACCGTCACAGCATCCCAGAGCTCCTCGACCGCCACCCGCCCATCGACCGACCGCCACGCCCGGTCCACACTGCGCGCGGCCGGGTCGCCCCCGTCGGCCCCGCCACCCGGACGCCCCGCCACCCGGACCGCGCCCGCAGCCGGCGAGAGCACGGAGACGACGACGCGGCGAGAGCGGCTGTCAGGCGCGGTCGCCGTCCAGGTAGTGGACGCCGGTCGCCTGCTCGGACAGCCGCCAGACGCGCCCGGCCAGGGCGTGGTCGTCGGCGGGGGCGACGAGCGGGGCGGCGTGGATGCGGATGTCCCGGCGGCGGCTGGCCAGGCCGAGGAGGCGCCCCGGTTGCGCCTGTGGGCTCGTCGCGGCGAAGGCCAGCGGCAGCGCTCCCTGCTCCGCCGGGCGGCTGAGCAGCGCCTTGCCGATCGTCAGCACCGCCTTCTGCGCGAAGCCCCGGGCGCTGTCGTGCATCGGCGTGGAGGCCATACCCGGTTGCGCGAGGAAGCTGCGCACGGGGCTGCCCGCCCGACGCAGCCGGCGCTCCAGTTCGGTGCCGAAGAGCAGGTTGGCGGTCTTGGACTGCACGTAGGAGAGGCCCGGTGAGAACGAACGGTCCGCGGCGAGATCGGTGAAGTCGGTGCGGCGGCGGGCGAAGCGGTACAGGTTCGAGCCGACGACGACCACCCGTGGGTCGTGGTCGGGGCGGAACAGGTCCAGCAGCAGCCCGGTGAGCGCGAACGGGCCGAGTTGGTTGGTGGCGAAGACCAACTCGTACCCCTGTGGGGTCAGCACGCGCGACTGCGCTCCGACGCCCGCGTTGTTGAGCAGCACGTCGATGCGACGCCCGTCGGCGTGCATCCGGTCGGCGAAGCGCCGTACCGAGTCGAGGTCCGCCAGGTCGACCTGGCGGACCTCGAGGTCCCCCGACAACTCGGCCCGGACCCGCTCACCCTTGTCGGGGTCGCGGACAGCCATGATGACGCTCCCGCCACGGCGGGCGAGCTGTCCGGCGACCACGAGGCCGAGCCCACTGCTCGCCCCGGTGATCAGTGCCGTCCGACCGGTCTGGTCGGGGATGTCGTCGAAGGACCATGCCAGTGCCATGGCCACCACCTCTCGCTTTAAAGGATAAGTTATCCGTTCTGCAAGCCACGGTAGCACGACATCGGATGGTCTATCCTCTGAGCGTGACGCTGCGCGCCGACTCCGCCCGGGTACGGGCACGAATGCTGGACGCCGCCCGGACGCGTGTCGCCGCCGGAGACCTGGAGCTGCCCCTCAACGCCATCGCGCGGGATGCCGGCGTCGGTGTCGGCACGGTGTACCGGCACTTCAGCGGCCGGCAGGCGCTGCTGGAGACGCTGGCAACGGAGAGCTACCGCGAACTCGTCGACGCCGCCGCGACGGCCGCCGACGACCCGGACATCGCCGCCGGCCTGCGAACCCTGCTGCGCGCCGCGCTGCGCTGCCAGCTCGCCGATCCCGCGCTCGCCGCGGTCCTGTCGGTGCCCGACTTCCAGTGCGCCGAGACCCTGGCCCTGGGCCGCGAACTGAACACGCTGTCGATGCGGGTGCTTGATCGCGCCCGTACGGCCGGGGTGGTCCGTGCCGATCTCGTTGCCGACGACATCCGCCGGCTGACCTGCGGCCTGCAACACGCCATCCGCAGCGGTGCCGACGACGGCACCGAGGTCGACCGCTACCTGGAGATCCTGCTACGCGGTCTGCGACCCTAGCCTGCAGGTCGGGCCGATCCGAGCGCACGCGCCCGCCGCCCCGACTGCCACCGCCGGGCGCGGCGTGGGCCGGTGCCGAAAAGATCGTGGGTCGGAGCTGAAACCGGGCGACCGCTCCGGACGTCCCTGGGGTGAGTCGCCCCCGGCATCGACGACCGGCCGACGGCGACGGATCTGCCGACCACATCACCCACCTTGAGGAGCGGACAATGTCGACGAAGCGATGGCTCGCGGGTGCCGGGTTGCTGGCACTGACCGGTACGCTGGCGGCCTGCGGGGTGGACGCCCGGACCGGGGCCGCAGGCGCACCACCGGCCGCATCGGAGCAGGGTACGAAGGCCGTGGCGAACAGCGTCCCGGTGGGGCTGTCCGCGACGCCGCCGAAGACGAGTTCCGCCCCGAGAGGGCTGCCGGGCACCCGTCAGTACACGATGGTACGGGTCGGCGCGTTCGAGGGCGGCCTGTCGCTGACCGATTCCGGGCGGCTGGCCGAGGTCGACGACGACAGCGGCCGACAGCTGTTCGTGCCGACCCCGGTGGGCGGGCAGAAGAAGTACCTCATCAAGGCGTACTCCCGGACCAGCACCGGCCCGCTCTGCTGGCGGGTACACAACCCGGGCAACTCGCAGCCGTTGGTGGTGCAGGCCGCCACCTGCAAGGCCGACGACCCCCGCCAGCAGTTCGACATCTTCACTGCGGACAGCACGACGCCGTCCTACCTGATCAGCAACGCCGGGGCGTTCCTGCGGAACTCGGCGCGCTCCGGCCTGATCCTCGAGGAGTTGGGTGACGCGGAGCCGACGGACAGCTTCCGGTTCGTCGACAACGGACCCGCGCCCGCCAACCGGTGATTCGGGGCCGGGTCGTACGGGAACCGGGGTTCCCGTACGACCCGACCGGGCCGGTGCCGGTCCCCCGATCCGGATGAGGCATCATCTGATGCGACCGGGCGGGGTGGGAGAGCTTGATCAATGCGTGACACCGAGGAGTTCGACGCCTTCTACGCCTCGTCGTCCCAGCGGGTGCTGGGACAGGTGTACGCGATGATCGGCAGCCGCACCGAGGCCGAGGACGCGGTGGCCGAGGCCTACGCGCGGGCCTGGAGCCGATGGTCGACCGTACGGGATTGCGACAGCCCCGAGGCGTGGGTCCGCAAGGTCGCCTACCGGGTCTCGGTGAGCGCGTGGCGCAAGGCGACGAACCGGCTCCGGGCCCATCGCCGGGAGGCGGTCGGGCAGCAGGTCGATGCGGTCTCCGTCGACCACGTCGCGCTGGTCGCCGCGCTGCGGCGCATCCCCAGCGAGCAGCGCAGAGTTATCGTGCTGCACCATCTGGTCGGCCTCAGTGTGGCCGAGATCGCCGCGGAGACCCGGGCGAATCCGAACACCGTCAAGACACGGCTGGCCCGAGGACGCAGGGGCCTGGCCACCCAGCTGGCCGGTGACGGGTATCAGACGACGGGCGGGAGGAGCCATGGGGCCTGACGACACGCTCGACGAGGCTCTGCGGGGGTTGGCCGGGCACGCCCGGCAGACCGGTCGGCTCGCCGCCGTCGCCGAGGTCCGGCGGCGGGGCGACATCCGGCGTCGTCGCCGGCACGTCGCGACGGCCGCGCTGGGCGTCGTCCTGCTGGGCGCGCTGGGGGCCGGCGCCACCGTCGTCCAGCTCGGCAGGGCCCCACACGCCACCCTGCCCGCCGGCCCGAGCGAACCGACCCCCACCCCCTCGGCGACCGCCGAGAGCCCGGCGGTCGAACCGACCGGCACCACCCCCGGCGGAGCGCAGAGTTCGTCGCCCGTCGATCCGCTCCGGCTCGGGCAGCGCCAGTACGCCGTCATCCGGTCCTCGAGCGAGGAATCCGCGGTGTCCCTGCTCGACGACGGCAAGCTCGGTGAGGTCGACGGCGACGAGGGCCGCCGCCTGTTCGTGTTCGTGCCGCAGGAGTCCGGCGGTTACCTGATCCGTACCGCCGAGCCGGACGCCAAGGGTGACCGGGCCTGCTGGCAGGTCCGGTCGGCGGGCACCGCCTCCCTCACCATCGTGGCCGCCGCCTGTTCGCCGACGGAACCGAGACAGCTGTTCTCCATCGATGCGTACGACTCGAAGAGCGGCCAGCGGACCTACTCCATCAGCAACAACTCCGCGTTCCTCCAGTACTTCAGCCGGAGTGGACTGATCCTGGAGGAGCTCGGCGACGCGTCACTGACCACGGAGTTCCGATTCGTCGACAACGGACCCGCACCGCCCCAGTGACTGCGACCGGGGGTGCCGGCGGGCCCGCGCCCGCTCACCGCCGGGGCAGGGCGGCCACCCAGCGCTCCAGCTCCGCCGGGGAGCGGAACAGCAGCACCGGTGGCCCGGACGGGTCGGCCTGCCAGGCCCGCATCCGCCGCCGGGCCCGCCCGAACGCGCCGACGTGCCACAGCAGAATCGAGTCCCGGGACAGCACGCTGCCCAGTGACTCACGGTTGCCGTTGCAGATCTGCTCCCCCGTGGCCAGGCGGCCGACGGTGCGGCGCAACAGCCGCCCGAAGGAGCACCATCGCGGGTAGTCCAAGCCGACGACCAGGTCGGCGCGGGCCAGCGGGACGTCCCGCCACCCGTGGTAGGCCCCGTCGAGGATCCAGCGGTCGCCCCGGCAGATCTGCTCGATCCGGCTGCGCTGCTGGGCGACCGGCACCTCGACCCAGCCGGGCAGCCACAGCAGGTCGTCGACCGGATGCCAGGGCAGGCGCAGCCGGTCGGCCAGCACCGCCGCGAGAGTGGACTTGCCCGCGCCGTAGACCCCGTAGACCAGGATGCGGGACGGCACGCTCATCCCGGCAGCCTACGCAGCGGTGGGGCAACCGGCACGCGCCGCCCGGGGTCGCTGGTCGCCGGATCGTCGGGTACCACACCGCTCGGTGAACGGGGGGTGACGGGCGCTTCGACGCCACCGGGCATCGACCCCTCTTGTAGGAGCCTCCCACCGTCCATTAGTTTGTTTAACATCCAGACCAACTAGCATCACCCCAGACTGCGACTCCTCTCTACACAGCCCTTCTCGAAGGGGGACCGATGACACCCCAGAAACCCGGCTCGCAAGCCTCGCGCCGGCACTTCCTCGGCCTGGTCGGCCTCGGCACGGCCGCCGTCGCCGGCGGCCCGTTGCTCGCCGGTTGCAGCGAGAAGCCGACCAGCTCCGGCACCGCGCAAGACCTCGACAAGCTGTCCAACCTCGTGCCGACGCACAAGGATCTGGCCCAGGGCATCAAGCCGGACATCGTCGGCACCCGCCCGGTGCCCGACGGCTACATCAGCTACCCCGGCACGCTCGTCGACGCGATCACCGAGAAGCCGGGCACCAGCGGCAAGGAGATCACCGCGATGACCCCGGCGTGGGGCCCCGCGCCGCCCGGCGTCGCCCAGAGCGCCTACCTCCAGGCGGTGAACGCCGAGCTGGGCACGCCGGTCAACTTCACCATCCAGGACGGCAACACGTACGCCGACAAGCTCAACGCGATGCTCGGTGCCCGGGACGTCCCCGAGCTGCTGTGCGTGCCGAGCTGGGAGGTGGAGAAGATCCCGCGCTTCTCCGAGGCGATCAAGGTGCTCTTCGAGGACCTCACCGACCACCTCAAGGGCGACGCGGTCAACGCCTATCCGATGCTGGCCACCTTCCCGACCGGCGCCTGGCGCAAGGCCATCTGGAACGAACGGCTCGCGGCCATCCCCAACCCGACCGACAGCCCGTTCCCGTACATGCTGTTCACCCGCAAGGATCTGCTGGACGCCCGCGGCCTGGCCGTGCCGAAGTCGCTCGACGAGTTGCTGGCCGCCGCCAAGCAGGTCACCGACCCGGCGAAGAACGTGTGGGCGTTCAGCGACGTCTTCGCCATGATCCAGATGTACCACAAGACGCCCAGCTCCAAGGGCGGGTGGCGGCTCAAGTCCGACGGCACGCCCGAGTTCAAGTACGAGACTCCGGAGTACCGGGCGTCACTGGAGGTGATGGCCAAGGTCTACAAGGACGGCCTGGTCCACCCCGACCTCGTGGCCAGCCGGGGCGCCGACGCCAACCAGTTGTTCGCCAAGAACGGCGCCATCGTCTTCCACCAGGCCGGCACCGGCATCTGGCAGGGCTCCCAGGCCGAATACCAGAAGACCAACTCGAAGTTGAACATCCAGGCGGTGCCCCTGTTCTCGGCTACCGGTGGCGACCCACTGGCGTGGGGCGACGACGACCCGATCTCCTACACCTTCATCAAGAAGGGCGTCGGCAAGGAACGGGTCGAGGAACTGCTGCGGGTCATCAACTGGTGTTCCGCGCCGCTGGGCAGTCAGGAGGCCCAGCTGCGGGACTTCGGGGTCGCGGGCAAGCACCACACCCCGTCGCCGAACGGGCCGGTCAAGACCGAACTGGCGTTCAAGGAGATCGCGAACCAGTACTTCTTCATCAGCGGTCGCAACCCCACGGTCGGGCCGTTCCCGGACACCCCCAACTACGTACGGGACGCCCTGGCGTACTACAACGAGACGGTCAAGTTCCTGGAGAAGGACCCCTGGGACGGGCTCAAGCTCGAGATGCCGGCCACGTACAAGGCCAGCCAGGTGCCGCTGGAGGACAAGTTCACCGACGTGCTGCGCGGGCGTCGTCCGCTCACCGACGTGGACTCCATCGTGCAGGAGTGGAAGGCCAACGGGGGTGACGAGGCGAGGCAACTGCTCGCCAAGGCGCTGTCCGAGGCCGGGCGATGACTGTACGTCCGACCACCGTCGCGGCCGGGTCCTCACGGACCCGGCCCGGCGGGTCGACGCCACCGGGCGAGCGTCCCACCGTCCGTCGCCCCCGCGCCTCGCTACGGGCGCGGCTGCGCCGCGACTGGCAACTGTTGGCCATGGTGACGCCCGGCTTCCTGATCCTGCTGGTCTTCAGCTACGTGCCGATCCTCGGCAACGTCATCGCCTTCCAGGACTACAACCCCTACCTGGGTGACGACCCGCTGGAGGCGTTCCTGCAGAGCGAGTGGATCGGCTTCGGCCAGTTCCAGCTCCTGTTCGAGGACCCGGCGTTCTGGGACGCCTTCCGCAACACCCTGGCGATCACCACGTTCCAGCTCGTCTTCTTCTTCCCGCTGCCGATCCTGCTGGCGATCATGCTGCACAATCTGCTCTCCAGCCGGCTGCGCGGCTTCGTCCAGACCGTCGTGTACCTGCCGCACTTCTTCAGCTGGGTGCTGGTCGTCAGCTTCTTCGTCGCCATGCTCGGCGGCGCCGGCCTGCTGTCGCAGACCATGCGCGAGGCCGGTCTCCAGCCGTGGAACGTGATGACCAACCCCGACACGTTCATCGTCCTGGTCACCGCCGAAGCACTGTGGAAGGACGTCGGCTGGGGCACCATCGTGTTCCTGGCCGCGCTGTCCACCATCGACCAGAACCTCTACGAGGCCGCCGCCGCCGACGGCGCCGGCCGGTGGCGGCGACTGTGGCACATCACCCTGCCCGGTCTGCGCCCGGTGATCGTGCTGCTGCTCATCCTGCGGCTGGGCGACGCGCTCTCGGTCGGTTTCGAACAGTTCCTGCTGCAACGCGACGCCGTGGGCCGGCAGGCCTCCGAGGTGCTCGACACCTTCGTCTACCACTTCTCCATCGCCACCGGGAACTACGGCTACGGTGCCGCGGCCGGCCTGTTCAAGGCCGTGGTCGGGCTCTGCCTGATCCTCGCCGCCAACCGGGTCGCGCACATGCTCGGCGAACGAGGGATCTACTCAAAGTCATGACCGACACCGTCGTCCTGAAGCCCCGCCCGGGTCGCAACCGCCGACCGGTGTGGGAGGAGAAGCCGACCCCGGTCGGCCAGGGCCTCAAGGCCGTCCTGCTCACCGCGCTGGTGCTCAGCGTGCTGTTCCCGCTCTGGGTGATCCTGGTGACCAGCCTGTCGTCGCGGGAGACCCTCGCCGAGGCCGGCGGGATCGTCGTCATTCCCCGGGGGATCGACACCTCGGCCTACGAGACGATCTTCGCCGGTGGGGCGGTCACCCGGGCACTGTGGATCAGCACGCTGGTCACTGTCATCGGCACCGCGGTGGCACTCACCGTGACCGTCCTCGCCGCGTACGGCCTGTCCCGGCCCGGATCGCTGGGCTACCGCTGGCTGCTCGCGTACTTCCTGCTGCCTTTCCTGATCTACCCGCCGCTGGTGCCGAAGTACCTGGTGGTGACCGGTCTGGGGCTCAAGGACACCATCTGGGCGCTGATCCTGCCGCCCGCGATCAGCGTGTTCAACCTGGTCGTCGTGCGCGGCTTCTTCCAGGGCATCCCGTCCGAGCTGCTCGACAGCGCCCGCATCGACGGCGCCAGCGACTTCCGCGCCCTGACCCGTATCGTCCTGCCACTGGCCAGGGCGGTCATCGCCGTCGTCGGCCTGTTCTACGCGGTCAGCTACTGGAACGTCTGGTTCGACGCGCTGCTGTTCATCGACAGCAACGACAAGTACCCCATCCAGCGGGTGCTGCAGAGCTACCTGCTGGCCGGCCAGGCCCCGCATACCTCCGGCGGCGTCTCCGGGATCTCCATGCCACCGACCGAGGCGATCAAGATGGCCGTGGTCATCCTCACCGTCGCCCCCATCGTCGCCGTCTACCCGTTCATCCAGCGGCACTTCGTCAAGGGCGTGCTGATCGGCGCCGTGAAGGGCTGACCGGCCCGGACACCGGTCGGCGGTGACCTCGGGTCCGCGCGGCGGTGGCGGCACGGCCGGGCCGGGCGGTCAACGGGCCGGCAGACAGACCTTCCCGGTGAACGCCGGGTCGGGTTGCGGATTGTCCGCCCACGCGGGGTTGGCAGCGATCGGCAGCGGTGGCGCCTGCCAGGCGGCGCCGAGGCGCTGCAACCACGGATACTCGCCACGGTGCTGGCCGATCGGTTTGCCGAGAAGGAAGTCGACCAGCCGGTCCTGCACCTGCCGCTGGTCCAGCAGCCCGCCGTGCACGCCGGGTATCTGGAACACCGGAATCCGGGCGTACTCGCCGGGAGGCGCCTCGGCGGCCGTGGTGGTGGGCAGGAAGGCGACGATCCGGACGCCCGGCACGGGGCACATCAGCTGGTTGCGGTAGAACGGCGCGTCGTCGAGCAGGGAACGGATGAACGGCTCGTCCGGGCCGCCGCCGGCCCCGCCACCGATGTCGGCCAGCGCGAAGATGACCCGCAACTGCCACCCGGTGACCACGCCCCACCCCTGGTCCTGGTGTGGTGGTGGGTAGTAGGCCCGGCCGGCGTAGATCAACGGGCTGAACATGACGAGGGTGTCGACCGCCTGATCGCGACGCCGGGCGAGGTACGTGCGGGCCACCATCGCCCCCTCGCTCTCCCCGACAAGCGCCACCTTCCGCCCGGTACGCCGGTGCAGCCGGTCCACCTGCTGTTCGAGCAGCCGTACGCTGTCCGCCACCGATATCCTGGTGTCCTGCGCCTGATACGCCAGCGGCTTCCCGTCCGGGTCCAGTCCCCGGTAGGAGAACCGTTGCACCCGGGGGTCGGCCGGCTGCTCACCCCCGTACTCCGAGCCGTAGCCGGTGAGCACGATCACCGCGCGGGTGACCTCGGACGGCAGCGGCCGGTCGAGCACCGCCGTCTTGATCCACTGCTCGTTTCCCGGGACCAGATCCGTCACCGGCGGGATGACCAGCGGTACGGCGACCGCCAGCAGGGCCGCCAGCGGGGTCACCGGCACCCGGGCCCAGCGCACCCGCGACGACAGCAGCGCCGCCCGTACCGTCCGGTTCCACAGCAGCCCGTTGCACACCCCGGCCACGCCGGCCACCGGCACCGTCCACCAGCCGGGCACGCTCCAGCACAACGCCCCGGCCACCGTGAGCACCACGAAGTTCAGCAGCGACCAGCCGACCAGTGAGAGCGACGGCAGCCCTCGCCACCAGTGTCCCACCACGGCGGCCCGTTGCAGGAACGGCGCGAGCAGGAACATCGGGAGCAGGGACGCCAGCAGCACCCAGGACAGCGCCACCACCGACGCCGCCACCGAGATCGCCGCCCACGGCGCGACGAAGCCTCCGACCAGCACGGCGAGCCCGACGTTGCGCCGCAGCAGCCACCACACCGACGGCCGGCGCAACCCCTCCGGCCAGGCCAGCACCACCAGGAGGGTGGTGAACAGGCCACGGGTGACCAGCACGTAGCTCAGCCAGAGCAGGTACTCCCACCATGATCGGTGGTAGACGTAGAGCCACCGCAGGTCGTGGTACGTGTCGTACGGCCAGACGGCGGTGACCTGCGGGGCAATCCCCTTGGCGGCCACGAACCCCAGGAAGACCAGCACGGCCGCCTCGATCATCGGCGACAGGCTGGTCATCGCCAGCAGAGTGACGAACCTCCGATTCAAGATCACCCCCGTGGCCGCTACGTCCGTACGCGATTCCCCTCCTCGCAGGCTCCACCGGAACCGGCCCCCGCGCCGGCATATCCGGCACATTGCCCACCGGACGTCGTGGCACAGCGGGAAGACACCAGGGCATGCCGCTGCCCCGTACGAAACCGGCCCTGTCCCGATGTGCGGGCTCGGGAGGTTCGATCGCCGGCCCGTGGTGGGAGGACCCGCACGGGCACCACCTTGGCGCTGGTCAGGCTGGACGATCATGTCGGGGGTCGTGGTTAGCATCGTCCGGTGACGCTCACCCCTGACGATCTGGTCGGCTACGTCGTACGCGACCTCGACGCCGATCTCGCACGATGGTTCTCCGACCGGCCTGCCGTCACCGTCCCTGAGCAGACCCGACCGGTGACGTCGATCCTCGACCGCCTCCCGCCGACGGCCGCCACGGCGTTGGCGGCGTTCGACCACCGGGTACGGTCCGGGCGCATGCCGCAGTTCCTGGACGTGTACGACTGGTCCTACGGGTTCGACTTCGCCGGGAACGACTGCCGGATCCTGGACGCCGACTACCGGCCGACGCTCACCGACGACGACGTCTACTCGATCGGCGCCGACGGTGGTGGCAACCTCCACGTGGTGCTCGCCGACGGGCAGGTCGGCCTCTGGTTCCATGAAGAGGAGGTCGTCGAGGGCGGCACCCGCTTCGACCACCTCGACGTCTTCCTCTGGTCGGTGGTGCGCTACCACGCGGTGCGGGCGGGGAAGCTGGAGCGCACCGCGGTCGAGGCCGACCTCCGGTCGCTGGGCCAGGACGGCGCGCTGCGACCGGAGGTCGGGTTGCTCAGTTCGATGAAGTAGCGCGAGACGACACGCCCCCGTCGTCCCGCCTCGGCCGGCGTGCGGGAGCAGGCCGGCACCGGCCCCTCGTTATCGGGTGGCCGCGTCGCCGGACTGGGCCCACTCCTTCGCCAACAGCTGGTAGGACCGCACCCGGTCGGTGTGGTCGTGGGTGATCGTGGTGATCAGCAACTCGTCGGCGCCGGTGACGTCCCGCAGGGTGCGCAGCCGTGCGGCGACCGTCTCCGGCGCACCGACGAACTGGGTGGCGACCCGGTCGGCGACGAGTTGCCGGTCGGCGTCGGTCCAGGGCAGGGCGGCGGCCTGCTCGGGGCTGGGATACGGGATCGCGCCGTCACCGCTGCGGATGCTGCGCACCCACGGCCCGTACGGGGCGGCCAGCCGACGCGCCTCCTCGTCGGTGTCGGCGACGACCACGTCGGCGGAGACCACCAGGTACGGCTCGGCCAGCGCCGCCGAGGGCCGGAACGCGGCCCGGTAGGCGGTGACCGCGGCGAGCACCGAGGCGGGGCTGACGTGGTAGTTGGCGGCGAAGGGCAGGCCCAGCGCCCCGGCGAGCTGTGCGCTCTCCCCGCCGCTGCTGCCCAGCAGCCACACCTGCAGGTCCGCCCCTTCCCCCGGCACGGCGTGCGCGTCGAGGCCGTCGTCGTCCCGGTAGTCGCCGCGCAGCAGGGCGAGGATGTCGTCGAGCTGCCCGGCGAACGTGGGCGGTTGCGCACCGGCCTGGTGCAGCAGCGCGACACTGAGGGCGTACCGGGGTGCGCCGATGAGGTGGGCGAAGGAGTACGGGGCCGGGATCAGCAGTCCGTCGACCACCCGGGCCTCGGCCGGCGGTGGGGTGGGTACGGCGAGTTCCCGGGCGGCCTCGACGCGACGCTGACCGGACCGGCCGATACCGAGGTCGATGCGGCCCGGATGAAGGGCGGCGAGGGTGCCGAACTCCTCCACCACCGACAGGGCGGTGCGGTGGCCGACCTGCACCGCGCCGGAGCCGACCCGCAGCACGCTGGTGGCTGCGGCGACCTGCCCGATGAGCACGGCCGGGGCGGAACTCGCCACCCCGGCGGCCAGGTGGTGTTCGGCCAGCCAGTAGCGGCGGTAGCCGAACTGCTCGACCCGGCGGGCCAGGTCCACGGTGTGACGCAGGGCGTCGGTGACGGTGCCGCCGGCGGGCACCGGGGACAGATCGAGGACGGACAGCGCGGTCGGTGACATGGGTTCCCCGTTTCTGGTCAGAGCGACGCGGCGGCGGTCGCCGGCGGACGGAAGGGGCGGCTGGGGATCTCCCGGCGCAGCACCGGCGCCACCTCGGCCTGGAACAGCTCCAGGCTCTGCCGGTGCGACTTGTCGGTCAGCCCGTCGTGGTCGGCCTGGAGGTGGATCACCTCGTGGCCGAGCTGCTCGTGGTAGCGCAGCACCTTGTCGATGATCTGCTGCGGGCTGCCCACCAGCAGGGAGCTGCGGGCGACGGCGTCCTCGATGGTGGGGAAGACCGGTTCCACGCCGAGCCGGCGGAACGCGGCGAGCCGGGCCTCGAAGATCGGCCGGTACGTCTCGATCGCCTCCTGCGAGGTGCGGGCGGCGTGGAATCCGGCGGTGCCGGCGCCGACGAGGGCGTCGGCCGGATCATGGCCGTGGTGCACCCACCGCTGCCGGTAGTACCGGACCAGCTCGGCGTACGGCTCGACGGGGTTGGTGACGTTGGCGGAGAAGATCGGGTCGCCGTACCGGGCAGCCAGGTCTACCGACTCCCGGCTGGTGGCGCTGCCGTGCCAGACCCGGATGGGCTGTTGAAGCGGGCGGGGCCAGGTCTCGGCCTCGGTCAGCGCCGGCCGGTACCGGCCCGACCAGGTGACCTTGTCCTCCCGCCAGAGCCGGCGGAACAGCTCGTAGCCTTCCCGGTTGCGGTCCCACTGGTCCTCGGCGGTGACGTGGAACAGCTCAGCCTGGGCGGTGCCGTTGCCCTTGCCGATGATCAGTTCCAGCCGGCCGTCGGACAGGTGGTCGAGGGTGGCGTAGTCCTCGTAGGCCCGGACCGGGTCGAGCAGGCTCAGCGTGGTGACGGCGGTGAACAGCCGGATGGTGCGGGTCTTCGCCGCGATGTGGCTGAGCACCACCGGCGGCGCGGAGGAAATGAAGGGTCGTTCGTGGCGTTCGCCGACGCCGTAGCCGTCGAAGCCGAGTTCCTCGGCGAGCACGGCGGTGTCGACCACCTCCCGGAACCGTTCGGTGGTGCTCCGGCGTCGTCCGGTGACCGGGTCGGGCAGGTGGGTGATCAGGGTGATCAGCAGGAACTTCATGCCGGCACCGGGGCCTTTCGTCGCGGGGTGGAGCGCACCACCAGGGCGTAGCAGCGGGAGTAGGGCAACGCGTCGTAGGGCGGGAAGACCGGGACCGGCCGGTAGCCGGCCCGTTCGTAGCAGCGGACCGCGTCGGGTTGCCGGTCGCCGGTCTGGAGCACGATCCGGTCCGCGCCGAGTCGACCGGCCGCCTCCCGGGCGGCGTCCAGGAGTTGGTCGGCGATGCCGCGCCCCCGGTGGGCGGGCACCACGTACATCCGCTTGAGCTCCAGGTCGGGGCCGTGCCAGCGCAGCGCGGCGTGGCCGACGGGGGTGGCGTCGGCGGTGTAGGCCACCCCGGTCCAGGCCACCGAGCCCGGGGCGAGCACCCGGGCCGGGGGCAGGTGGATCGGGTCGTGCGGGCGGTCGGCGTAACGCTGGCGCAGCTCCCCGGTCATCGCCGTACGCAGGGCGACGGCGTCCGGGTCCTCCCAGCGCAGCCGGCAGACGGTGACCGGGGCCGGGCCGGTCATGCCGCGCCGACCCGGGTGACCGGGCGGGCGGGCCGCAGGCCGAGGTGCTCGCGCAGGGTGGTGCCGGTGTACTCGGCGCGGAACACGCCGCGTTCCTGCAGCAACGGGACGACCCGGTCGACGAACTCGTCGAGGCCGCCCGGTGTCAGGTGGGGCACCAGGATGAACCCGTCGGCGGCGTCGGACTGCACGAAGTCGTTCATCCGCTCGGCGACCCGCTGCGGGGTGCCGACGAAGGACTGCCGGCCGGTGACCTCGATGATCAGGTCGCGGATGCCGAGGCCCTTCTCCTGCGCCAGCGCCCGCCACTGCCGGGCGGTGCCGACCGGGTCCGGGTACATCCCGGCCCGCCCCCGGCTGATCGCGTCGGCGGAGACGTCGGGGTCGTCGGCGGGTAGCGGACCCTCCGGGTCGTACCCGGACAGGTCCCGGTTCCACAACTGTTCCAGCAGCAGGATCGCGGTCTGCGGGCTGACCTGTTGGCGGCGGATGTGGTGGGCGCGTTCCTGGGCCTCGGCGTCGGTGTCGCCGAGCACGAAGGTCGCCCCGGGGATGATCTTCAGGTCGTCGGGGGTGCGGCCGTACCGGGCCAGCCGGGCCTTCACGTCCCGGTAGAACTCCCGGCCGTCCTCCAGGGTGCCGTGCCGGGAGAAGACCGCGTCGGCGTTGGACGCGGCGAACTCCCGGCCGTCGGACGAGTCGCCGGCCTGCAGGATCACCGGGTGCAGCTGCGGACTGCGCGGCACGGTGAAGTGCCCGGCGATGTCGAACTGGTCGCCGTGGTGGGCGAAGACCCCGGGGTCGGCCTCGCTGACGTACCGGCCGCCGTCGCGGTCACCCACGATCGCGTCCGCCGGCCACGACTCCCACAACCGCCGGGCGGTACGGACGAACTCGGCGGCCCGCTCGTAGCGCAGCGAGCGGTCGAGGTAGCCGCCCCGGCGGAAGTTCTCCCCGGTGAACGCGTCGGAGGT
This sequence comes from Micromonospora sp. NPDC051925, assembly GCF_044548625.1. Lineage (NCBI taxonomy): Bacteria > Bacillati > Actinomycetota > Actinomycetes > Micromonosporales > Micromonosporaceae > Micromonospora > Micromonospora sp. NPDC051925. Next base: position 446,731 of record NZ_JBIUCH010000001.1, read on the forward strand.
GGTCACCACGTTCCAGGCGGCCCGCCCGCCGGAGAGGTGGTCCAGGCTGGCCAACTGCCGAGCCAGCTCGTACGGCTCCCGGAAGGTGGTGTTCAGGGTGCCCGCCAGCCCCAGGTGGGTGGTGACGGCGGCGAGCGCGGCCAGCACGGTGAGGGTGTCCGGCCGGCCGACCACGTCCAGGTCGTGGATCCGGCCGAGCTGTTCCCGCAGGCGCAGCCCCTCGGCGAGGAAGAAGAAGTCGAACCTGCCGCGCTCGGCGGTGCGGGCCAGGTGGACGAAGGAGGCGAAGTCGATGTGGCTGCCGGAGGCCGGGTCGCTCCAGACCGTGGTGTTGTTCACGCCGGGGAAGTGCGCGGCGAGGATGATCTGCTTGGGCATTGGTGCCTCCTGGGGTCAGTCGGTGCCCGCGACGGCGTACCGGTTGGCCGGTCGGGGCAGGCCGAGCAGGTCGCGCAGCGTCCCGCCGGGGTAGCCGGCGCGGAACAGCCCCCGGTCCCGCAGTGCGGGCACCACCGCCCGGGTGATGGTGGTGAGGTCGTCGGGCAGCACGGCGGGGCGCAGCCGGAAGCCGTCCACCCCGGTTCGGTGCCACTCGGCGAGCAGGTCGGCGAGTTGCCCCGGGCTGCCGGTGAAGCTGGCGGCATCCGAGTGGAACTCCGCGCCGTGCAGCTCGTCCAGCCGGGCCCACCGCCGTCGGGCCAGCGACGGATCGTCGTCGAGCAGCACCACCAGGTCGGCGAGAATCCGCAGCGGCGGGCCGGGCCGACCGACGGTCTCCTCCGCCGCCCGCACCTCGGCGACGACGGCCTCGGCGTGCCCGACGTCGGTGGGGGTGACGAAGACGACGTCGGCGTGCCGGGCGGCGAACGCGTACGGCACCGTCGAGTGGGCCAGCGCGGCGACCACCGGCTGCCCCTGCGGCGGCCGGGGCACGATCGACGGTCCCTTGACGGAGAACCACCGGCCGGTGAAGTCGGTGTAGTGCAGCCGGTCCCGGTCGACGAACCGGCCGGTCCGGGCGTCCCGGATCTCCGCGTCGTCCTGCCAGCTGTCCCAGAGCCGACGGACCACCTCGACGGCATCGGCGGCCTCGGCGAACAGGTCGCCGATGAGCCGTACGGCCTGCGGTTCGTCCCGCCGGGTCGGGTCCGGCGGCGGGAGGTTCCGGCGGCCGAAGTGACCGGACTCGGCGCGGCGGGCGGAGACCCGGGGCTGCCATCCGGCCCGGCCGCCGGTGACGTGGTCGAGGGTGGCCACCGCGGTGGAGACGTGAAACGGTTCGGTGTGGGTGACGCTGGTGGTCGGGACCAGCCCGATGTGCCGGGTCAGCGGGGCGATCCGGGCGGCGACCAGCAGCGCGTCGAGCCGGCCCCGGACCTGGTCGACCCGGCCGTCCGGCCCGTCCGGCAGGGACGACTGGAGGTCCAGGGAGTCCTCGATGGTGACCAGGTCCAGCGCACCGCGCTCGGCCTGCCCGACCAGGGCGGCCCACCACCGGGGGAACAGCGGCGCGGCCGGATCGGCGTGGGACAGCCGCCAGGCGGCGGGGTGCCAGCCGAGACCGTCGAAGGCTGCGGCGAGGTGCAGGGTGGGATCGGGCATGGGCTTCCTCCTACGGTCAGCCGGCGGTGACGAGCGTGGGCAGCGCGTCGAGCAGGGCCCGGGTGTGGTCGTGCCGGGGGTATCTGAAGACGTCGCCGACCGGGCCCTGCTCGACCACCTCCCCGTCGTGCAGGACCAGCACCCGGTCGGCGAGGTGGTGCACCACGCCCAGGTCATGGGAGATGAACAGCAGGGCGGTGCCGTCGGCGGCGCGCAGCTCGGCCAGCAGGTCGAGAACCTGGGCCTGGACGGACACGTCGAGGGCGGAGACCGGCTCGTCGCAGATGATCAGGCTGGGCCGGGGGGCGATGGCGCGGGCGATGGCGACGCGCTGTCGTTGCCCGCCGGAGAGTGCCCGGGGGTGCCGCTCGAGCAGGTCCGGGCCGAGGCCGACCCGGCGCAGCAGGGCGACCACCCGGTCTGTCCGGTCCGGACCGGGGTCGAGGTTCTCGGCGACGAGCCGGCCGACGGTGTACCGGGGGTCGAAGGAGCCCAGCGGATCCTGGGAGATCAGTTGCAACCGGCGACGCAGCGGTCGGCGGGCCCGCTCCGGCACGCCGGACCACGGGGTGGACTCGAAGGTGACCGTGCCGGCGTCGGCGACGAGCAGGCCGGCGACGAGCCGGGCGAGCGTGCTCTTGCCGGAGCCGGATTCACCCACCAGCCCCAGCGTCTCGCCCCGGGCCACGGTGAACGAGACGTCCCGCACGACGGTGTGCCGGCCGTACCGTCTGGTCAGCCCGACCGCGTCGAGCACGGTGTCGTCGGTTCGCACGGCGGGCCGCACCGGCAGCGGGGTGCGTGCCAGCACGGGCACCCCGCAGCCCTCCCTGACCTGGGCCGGATCGCTGAGCCGACGTCCCCGCGACGAGGCCGACGGCACCGCGGCGAGCAGCTGCCGGGTGTACGGGTGGCGCGGGGCCCGCAGCAGCCGGCCGGTCGGGCCGTGCTCGACGATCCGGCCGTCCCGCATCACCAGGACCCGGTCGGCGACCTGGGCGACCACCGCCAGGTCGTGGCTGATCAGCAGCAGACCGAGCCCGGTTGCCCGCCGCTCGGCGAGCAGCCGCAGGATCTGCGCCTGCACGGTGACGTCCAGCGCGGTGGTCGGCTCGTCGGCGATGAGCAGGGCGGGCTCCCCGGCGATCGCCGAGGCGATCAGCGCCCGCTGCCGCAGCCCGCCGGAGAGCTGGTGCGGGTACTGCCGGGCCCGACGTTCGGGCTCGGGCACGTGCACCTGGTCGAGCAGGTGGACGACCCGGCCGACGCGTTCCCGCCGGCCGACGATGTCGTGGGCGGCGAGCACCTCGCCGATCTCGGCACCGACGGTGCGCAGTGGGTCGAGGGAGACCAGCGCGTCCTGCACGACCAGCCCGGCGAGCCGGCCCCGCACCCGCCGCCAGTCCTGCGGCCGATGGCGGCGGACGTCCCGACCGGCGAGGTCGAGCCGGCCGGCCCGGACCCGGGCGTCGGGGCCGGCGAGGCCGACCAGGGTACGGGCGGTGACGCTCTTGCCCGAGCCGGACTCCCCCACGACGGCGACACACTCGCCGGCCTCCACGGTGAAGCTGATGCCGCGTACCGCGTCCACCGCACCGGTCGGGGTGTCGAAGGTGACGTGCAGGTCCTCGACGGCGAGCAGCGCGGCCATCAGCGTTGCCGCCCGTCGAATCGGGCCTGCCAGTGCCGTCCGGCGACGGTCAACGCCACCACCGTCGCGGTGACCGCCGCACCAGGTAAGACGGTGATCCACCAGGCCACCTGGAGGTAGTTGCGTCCCTCGGAGAGCATCGCGCCCCACTCGGGTGACGGTGGCTGTGGACCGAGGCCGAGGAAGCTGAGCCCGGCGGCGGCCAGGATCGCCTCGCCGAGCCCGATCACGGCGAGCACCGGGATCGGGCCGATCACGTTGGGCAGCACGTGCCGCAGCACCAGACGCGGCCGGGACAGGCCGAAGCTGACCGCCTGTTCGACGTACCCGGCCCGGCGGACCAGCAGGGTCTGTCCCCGTACCACCCGGGCGTGGTGTGGGAGGGTGGCGATGCCGATGGCGACGATCAGGCTGACCGTGCCGGGCCCGGTGATCGTGATGAACAGCAGCGCCAGCAGCAGCAACGGGAACGCCGACAAGGCGTCGAAGGACCTGCTGAGCGCCTCGTCGGCGAACCGGTGGGCCAGCCCGGCGAGCAGTCCGAGCAGCACCCCGCCGACGACCGCGATCGCGGTCGCGGCGAGGCCGATGGTCAACGAGTGCCCGGCACCGTGTACCACCCGGGTCCAGACGTCGCGGCCCAGCTGGTCGGTGCCGAGCCAGTGCACCGCGTCGGGTGGGGCGAGCACGGCCCGCGGGTCGGCGGCGAGCGGGTCACCGGGGGCCAGCAGGGCCGGAAAGGCCGCCGCGACGACCAGCAGGATCAGGTACGTCCCGGCGGCGAGCAGTGCCGGTCGCGGCCGGACCCGCCGCCGACGGGCCGCGGCGGGCGGGTCCGCGACGAGCGGGACCGCCGCGACGGCGGTGGGCGTGGGGCCCAGGGTGACGGTCATCGTCAGCTCCTTCGCAGGCGCGGGTCGACGAGCAGGAAGGTCAGGTCGGCGGCGGTGTTGACCACCACGTAGCCGACGGCGGAGAGCGTCACCACGGCCAGCACCACCGGCATGTCCCTGCTGGTCACCGCCGTCAGGGTGACCTGTCCGAGGCCGGGCCGGCCGAACACCTGCTCGACGATGACGGCGCCGCCGAGCAGGATGCCGAAGAGCCAACCGGCGAGGGTCACCGCCGGCAGCAGGGCGTGCCGCAGGGCGTGGCGCAGCAGCACCACCCGCTCCCGCACTCCTCGCGCCCGCGCGGTCAGCACGAACGGCTCGTCCAGGGCCCGGTCCAGACCGTCGCGCAGCACCTGGGCGAGCAGGCCGGCGATGGGCAGGGCGAGGGTCACCGCCGGCAACACCAGGGCGGCGGGGTCCTGGTCACCGGCGACGGGGAACAGCCCGTACCGGAACGACAGCACGCTGAGCAGCACGATGCCGATCAGGAACGGCGGGGTGGAGACGAGTAGCAGTTCGACGCCGGAGCTGGCCCGGCGCGGCCACTGCCGGTGACGGCCGGCGGTGGCGACCGCCACCACGACGGCCAGCAGCACCCCGAGTCCGGCGGCGGCGACGGCCAGGGTCGCGGTGGGGGCGAGCTGCTCGCCGATGACCTCGGCGACCGGACGTTGCAACAGGTAGGAGCGGCCCAGGTCACCGCTGGCCAGCCGCCACAGGTAGTCGAGGTACTGCACGACCGCCGGCCGGTCCAGGCCCCACTCGGCGATGATCTGGGCGCGGATCTGCGGGGTGTCCGCGCCGTCGCCGACGATGCTGTCCACGGTGTCCCCCGGCGCGGCCAGCAGCGCCAGGTAGGCGGCGGTGGCGGCGACCCAGAGGACCACGAGTCCGCTGGCGACCCGGCGGGTCGCCGCGCGCAGCAGTCTCATTTCGCGATCCACAGGTCGTAGGCGCTGGCGGGCACCCCGGCGGTGGGTTCGAAGCACACCCCGCCGACGGCGGTGCTGGCGGCGATCTGGTCGGCCGGGGCGTAGAGCGGCAGGGCCAGCGCCTGGTCGGCGACGACCCGCTGTTGCAGATCGGCGTAGATCGCGACCCGGCGGGACTGGTCGGTGCTGCTCTGGCCGGCCTCCAGGAGCTTGTCGACCTGCGGGTCGTTGATCCTGGTGCGGTTGATGCCGCCGTCGGAGTGCAGCAGCAGGTTCAGCGCCGCCCCGGCGTCGGTGTCGGCCCGGGAGTTGTCGAAGACCTCGTACTCGTTCTTCTCGAACGCCTGCTGGGACGTGCCCTGGTCGACCAGGGAGATCTTGAGGTCGATGCCGGCGCTCTGTTTGACCGCCGCCTGCACGGCCTGGGCGAGCACGTCGCGGCGGTCCCGGACGTACGGGGCGGCCTGCACGAGTCGTACGGTGAGCCGCCGGCCGTCCCTGGTGCGGTAGCCGTCGGCGTCGCGGCCCGTCCAACCGGCCTGGTCGAGCAGGCTGTTGGCCCTGGCGGCGTCGCCGCCGTAGCTGCCTTCCAGGCGCTTGTCGTAGAGCGGGCTGGACGGGCTGACCACGCTCCACGCCCGGATGGCGGTGTCCTGGTATACCGACGACAACACGGTGTCGACGTCGAGGGCCTCCCGGAACGCCTGCCGGACCCGCAGGTCGTCGAAGGGCGCACGGGAGACGTTGAAGTAGTACGCGTAGGCGGAGCCGGAGTTCAGCTCGCGGGTCAACCGCAGCCGGGGGTTGCCGGTGATCAGCGGCTGGTCGGTGGCGGGGACGCCCTCGATGAGCTGCACCTGGTTCGAGGTGAGGGCGCCGACCCGGACCGCGGACTCCTTGAGGAACCGGTAGGTGATCTCGTCGAGGTGGGCCGGCCCCGTATGGGTGGCGGTCGGCGGGGCCCAGTCGTAGCCGGGGTTGCGCGTGTAGTGCAGCTCCTGGCCGGGAACGTAGCGGTCCAGCACGAACGGCCCGGTGCCGACGACGTCGACGCCGCCGGCCTTGAGGTTCTTCGCCTCACGCAACGACTTCGGGGACACCTGGGCGCCCTGCGGGGAGGCCAGGAAGTCGAGGACGAGCACGTCCGGGGCGATCAGGGTGAGCCGTACGGTGTGCGGGTCGACGACCTCGACGGCCTTGAGGTTGCGCAGTTGCACGGCGGCGACGGCGGGCGCGTACCCGGGCTCGCGGAGCTTGTCGAAGTTGGCCTTGACGGCGGCGGCGTCGAACGGGGTGCCGTCGGTGAAGGTCACCCCGGCGCGCAGCGGGAGGGTGTAGCTCAGTCCGTCCGGCGCGGCCTGCCAGCCGGTCGCCAGCCAGGGCACCAGCTTGCCCTGATTGTCGTAGGTGAGCAGCGACTCGAAGCTGTTCCAGACCAGCAGGCGGGCCTTGGCCTGGGCGTACTGGTGCGGGTTGAGGGTGATCGGCTCGGTCTCGACGGCCCAGGTGAGGGCGCCGCCGGAGCGGGGCTGTCCGGCGGCCTCGACGGCCGGGGTGGTGGCGGTGGCGCAGCCGGCGGCGAGGGCCAGCACGGCGACGGCGGCGAGGGTCCGCAGGGGGCGGACGGGCATGGCGGTATCTCCTGTCCAGGCAGGCGGAGGCGGGTACGCCGACACCCGGCCGGTGCGCGGGGCGCGGGCCGGTGAAGGGTGTCGGAGGATGCGGCGGTCAGCTCGGCGGTGAGCCCCACCTCGACGGGCCGGTGTGGCGCGTCAGGTACGGGTGCGGGTGCCGGGTCAGGCCAGACAGGAACTCGACCACACCCGACCGAAGTCGATGTGGCCGCGGATCGTCAGCCGCAGCTCGCTGGACATGAGCCGAGTCCATCTCCGGGGTGCCGGTGGTGTCAACGAAACGCGCGGCGGATGTCGGCTATCGCACGCGGGAGCGCTGATCCGTTGACGCAATGCCTACTAAAGCCATAGGATTTAAAGGAATTCTGTCCGGTGGGCAGGCCGGTCAGGCGGCGGGGCGGCGGGCCGCGCCGTCCGGGCCGCCGGCCAGACCGGCGTAACGACCCCGGTGGTACAGCAGCGGTGAGCCGACGTCGGCGTGCCGGACCAGCTCCGGTTCGGCGAGCACGATCGCGTGGTCGCCGACGGTCACCCGCTCGACCACCCGGCAGAGCAGCCAGGCCAGGGTCTCGTCGAGAATCGGCACCCCCTCCGGCCCGACCCGCCACCGGGTCGGTGCGGCAAACCGGTCGATGCCGCTGGTGGCGAAGGTGCGGGCCAGTTCCTGCTGGTGGTGGGCGAGCAGATGCACCACCACGTGCCGGGCGTGGGCCACTGTGGACCAGCTCGACGAGCCGAGGTTCAGGCAGAACGAGACGATCGGCGGGGCCAGCGACACCGAGGTGAACGACGTGGCGGTGAAGCCGACCGCCGGAGTGCCGGGCGCGGTGACCACGGTGACGGTGCTGGCCTGATGGCGCAGCAGCGTACGCAACGCGTCGGCGTCGGCCTCGACCGGTGGTGGGAGGTGGGCGGGCTCGGTCATCTGGTGGGCCTCCTGCGAGCGGATCGGAGGGTCACGGCTGCGCGACGGGCGCGTGCCGCTCGTACGGGATCTTCTCGCCGGCCCCGACGGCCACCGGCAGCCGGTTCTCCACCCGGGGTGGTCGGGACGTCGGGGCCGTCCACCGCGACGGGCCACCTCACGGGGGACGGCACGGCCGGTCAGGCGACGAAGGACGGTCCGGGACAGCGCTGCGCGGCGACCCGCATCAGGTCGACGACCCGGCGGGAGGTGAACAGCCGAACAAGCAGCATGGATCGATTTTCCTACCGAAGCAATAGGATTTCAAGCCCCCGGTGCGAACGCATCCTTCCCCGGACGCCAGGCCGCTCCCCGCACCACACGGCGACCGCTCGCCGCAAGCGCACCGGAAGTGGACCGTAAGCCGCCGCTGGCAGTGTTCCCGGCAGCAGAGGACAGCAACCCGCGAAGCCAGGAGCACCGCGGTGGTGCCATGAGCCACGCATCCGTCAACGGCCTGTCCCTCCACTACGAGTCGCACGGCACCGCCACCGGTCGTCCGCTGGTGCTGCTCCACGGCGCGCTGGCCGGCGTCGGCCGTACCGGGCCTGACCGCTCCGACCATGATCGTGCTCGCCGATTCCGACATCGTCCGGCCGGAACACGCGGTGGAGATGTTCCGGCTGCTCGGTGGCGGGGTGCCCGGCGACCTGACCGGGCTTCCGGCGTGCCGGCTGGCCGTCCTGCCCGGTACGACCCACACCACCGTGCCGCACCGGGCACGGTGGCTGGCCCCGATGATCGACGAGTTCCTCGACGCCTGACCGGACGGCCACCGGCTCCGCACGGATCCCCCGACCGTTCGGCGGTCCGGCTCAGGGCAGGGTGAGCGGTTGGGCCTGGTAGGACCGGTGCAACAGAGCGAGGAAGGACGGTGCGGCGGGCAGCGTGGTGACACCGACCCGGTGCACCGGCACGCCTGGCGTCCAGGAGTTCATGACCGCTGCCCCGGCCAGCCAGGTCACACGTCACTCCCGCGGTAGGGACCACGGGGACGGTACACCGGCCCCGGGGCGGACGGCGGACGGCGTCAGGACAGGCCGGCGGGCACCCGGGCGGCGATCGGTCGGCCCGCCAGCCGGCGCAGGGCGAGGTACCCGACGCAGCCGAGGCAGAGGTCGAAGGCCGCGTTGAGGAAGGCCGCGGCCAGCGCCGCGCCGGTCGCGGCGAGCCCGAGCACCGGTACGCCGGCGAGCTGGCCGATCGCCGCGACGACCACGAAGATCAGGCCGACGAGCTGTGCGAAGCGGACCGGCGCGGCGGGTTCCAGCTCGGTGGGCGGGGCGAGCCGGGGCGCGACGACGGCCCGGTAGAGCAGGCCGTACGGGCCGAGGCGGGGATTGATCGCGGCCACCGCGAAGACCACCGCCTGCGCGATCAGCAGCACGGGTGACCCGGTGACGAGGGCGGCGGCGAGGACGACGGTGGTGACGGCGGCGGCGAACCGCGGCGCACGGGGGTCGAGCAGCATGAGGGGGTCCGTTCAGCCGGGCTACTCCGGCACCCGAAGGTCGGGGCCGGCGCGGGTGGGCGGGGTCAGTCGGAGGCGGCCTGCGGACAGCGGCTCGCCGACATCCGGCCGTGGTCAACGGCCCGCCGGCGGGTCAACGCGGTGCCGGCCATCAGCCGGCTCCGACTCATCAGCCGGCTCCGACTCATCGTCCCGCCGGCACTCATCGGCCGGCTCCGGCGAGCAGCGGCCCGAGCGCGGCGATCAGCTCCTGCCGGTCCGGTACCCCGCTCACCCGCTGGACGACCTGTCCGCCGGTGTCCACCACCAGCACGGTCGGGGTACGCCAGATGTCCAGTTCCCGGGCCGCGTCGAGGTGCTGTTCGGCGTCGACTTCCCGCAGGTGGAGCCCGTCGACCTGTCGCTGCACGTCTTCCAGGACCCGGCGGGTGGCCCGGCAGGGGGCGCAGACCGCCGACGAGAACTGCACCAGGGTGACGGCTCCGGCGGGCACCCCGAGCGCGGTGAGGGTAGGCGACGGTTCGCCCTGCGACCCGGCGGTCCCGGTCGCGGGGGTAGCCGGGCGGATCCGGCCGTCGCTCCGCTTCCACCACCAGCCGAGGACGGAGGCGAGGGCGAGCACGCCGACGAGCACCAGGAGGCTGGTCGGAGTGGAGTGCCGCACGGTCCAAGCCTGCCACAACCGGCGGCGGGCGACGCCCGCCGTCCGGATGATCCGCGCCACCTCCACCTGCGGATACCCGCCGACGGCAGCCCGGCATGTCATATCAACTGGGTAGAGTTTACGCATTGCGCTCCCGGGCCGGCCGGAACTGCCGCACCGGGCGAGCCGCCGCCGGGCGACGGGCGACGGGCGACGGGCGACGGGCGACGGGCGACGGGCGACGGGCGACGGGCGACGGGCGACGGTACGGCACCGGCGACAGGTCACCAAAGTCGGCCCCGGCGTCCTTCAACTCGTAGAAGCGGCCTGGGTGGTCGAACACCTCCCCCGCGGGTGAGCCGGCGCACGATCTGCCAGTACTCGGCGCTGAGCTGGTAGCGCTCGTCGTGGTCCAGGTGCAGGCCGTAGCGGCGCAGCGCGCCGGTGTAGCCGCCTCGGCGAGGATCTCGGCGGCCTCCTGCTGCCCGGCGACGAACGCGTCCGATCGGACCTTCGACCGCCAGCCGCCGCCGTTCGGTCAGGACAACGGCGTGGTGATCGTGTACGAGGCGTCCCCGGCGAAGGTGCTGCCGGCGACGTACGGGTCGACGCGCAGCGCGTAGTCGTAGTGGCGCAGGTAGCGGCCGGGATGGTTCCACGACTCGAAGGAGTAGCTGCCGCCCCCGGCCAGCCCGGTACGGCTGCAGAAGGTGGCGTCCCCGGCGAAGACGGCGCTGCCGTCGTTGCTGGCGAGCCGGATCGTGAAGTCCCAGTGCCGCAGGTAGGAGCCGTTGACCGCGCGGAACGAGTAGCAGGAGGCGTTGGCGAGTCCGGCGACGACCTGGAAGGTGGCGTCCTGCCGGTCGGCCAGCGGGCTGCCGCTGGTCAGCACGTCGATGCGGGCGAGGTTGTCGCGGTGGCGGACGTACCGGTCGGGGAAGTTGGCCGAACGCAGGGAACGGTTGCCGGTGGGCGGGGCGGAGGTGTCGCCGACGCTCTCCCGCAGCACGGTGAAGTGCCGCACCGTGCCGGACAGGCCGGACAGTTCGGTCTTGGCGCTGAAGCCGAACAGGTCGCTGCTGTCGGCGGAGTAGTAGCGGCCGGCGCCGTACTGGTCGAAGTAGATGCGCCACCGGTTGTCGGGCAGCCGGACCACGGCGGGGCCTTCGAGGCCGGCGCCCCAGCCGGCCCAGTTGCCGGTGCCGACCCAGCTCCACGGGCCGGTCAGCGAGGTGGCGGTGGCGTGCTCGATGTACTTGGTGGTCTCGTTCTTCATGAAGTTGTGATAGGTGTTGCCGACCTTGACGATGAAGCTGTCGATGTGGTTGGTGCCGATGCCGCTGAGCGGGGCCGGCGCGCTCCACGCCGACAGCGCGGTGTTCGTCGCGGTGATCCGGTAGGGCTGGAACTGCCCGGCCGTGCCGGTCTGGGAGACCGAGACGACGATGTGGACGCTGCCGTCGCTGTCGACGAACCACTCGGGGGCCCAGGTGCTGCCGTTGGCCGGGGCGACGGAGATGGTCACGTTGCGCTGGAACGTCCAGCTCAGGTAGTCGGCGCTGCGGGCGATGCCGATGGTGTTGCCGGTCCACCCGGTGGTGTAGACGAGGTAGTAGTAGCCGTCGGTGTGCCGGATGACGCTGGGGTCGCGGACCAGCCCGGACGGCGGGGTGTAGGCGTTGGCCCGCTGGAGGGTGAACCGGGTGGCGTCGGCCGAGTCGTACACGTACATGTTGGATTCGCTGCTGTTGGTGAACGCGGTCATCAGGTAGTGCGGGACCGGCCCGGCGGCGTTGGCCCGCGCGGGTGCGGCGACCAGCAGGCCACCGAGCACGCAGAGCACCGCCGCCAGAGCGGCGTACCGGAGACGTCCCATCGACACACCCCTTTCAATAAATCGACAGCTGTCATCCTGCACTATTGCCATGGCTTTTCGTAAGTGTTGCGATAAGCGGCATGGCCCGGACCTCCCGCGACATCCGTTCCGCCAACCGGCTCACCGTCGTGCAACAGGTCGTCGCCGCCGGCACCACCAGTCGGCAACGCCTCGCCGCCGACACCGGCCTCAGCCTCGCCACCGTCGCCACCCTGGTCGGCGAGCTCACCGACCTCGGGCTGCTCACCGAGGCCGGCCGGGAGGACTCCGGCGGCGGACGCCCGCGCGGACTGGTCACCGCCAACCCGCACGGTGGCCTGCTGATCGGCGTCGACGTCGCCGAGACGTACGTGCACGTCGACCTCTTCGACACCACGCTGACCCGGCTGGCCGGGGCCGAGGAGGCGCTGCGCCCCCTCGAACGCCGCCCCCACCAGGTCGTGTCGCACATCGTCAGTGGTATCGACGCCGTCCTGGCCGGCACCGACACCCCCGTGCTCGGGGCCGGCGTCAGCATCCCCGGGCAGGTCGACCGGGAGGGCGGCGTGTCGGTGTTCGCGCCCAACTGGGACTGGCACGACGTACCGCTGCGGGACCTGCTCGCCGACGGCCTCGCGCTGCCGCTGCACCTGGACAACCCGCTGCGCGCGGCCGTGCTCGCCGAGCTGTGGGCCGGGGCCGCCCGGGGTCGCGACGACGTCGCCGTGATCAACCTGGGCACCGGTGTCGGCGCGGGCCTCGCCTTCGCCGGGGCCCTCTACCGGGGCAGCAGCAACAGTGCCGGGGAGTGGGGGCACACCACCCTGGTCCTGGACGGACGGCTCTGCCGGTGCGGCAGCCGAGGCTGCGTCGAGGCGTACGTCGGCGCGCCCGGCATCATGCAGACGCTGCGCGACCTGGCCCCGACCAGCCCGCTGCTGCACCCGGAGGACCAGACCGCCACCCTCGACGCCCTCGCCGCCGGGCTCACCGCCGACGACCCCACCGCCGCCAAGGTCGTCGTCGAGACCGCCCGCTACCTCGGGGTCGCCGTCGCCGACCTGATCAACCTGGTGAACCCCGAGGTCGTCGTGCTCAGCAGCTGGGTCGCCGACCGGCTCGGCAACCGGCTGCTCGACGAGGTCCGCACCGTGGCCGCCCAGCACGCGCTGCGCCGCCCGCTCGCCGCCACCGAGATCGTCCGCTCCCCCGTCCCCGGCAACCCCGTCAGCCTCGGCGCGGCCACCCTCGCCCTCGAAGGCTTCCTCAAGAAAGGAGGGTAGATGCGCCGCACGTTCACCGCCGCGCTGCTGCAGGGCACCGCCGACGGTACGAAGGTGACGAGCTACTCCTGCAACGGCGGCGCGAGCTGGCGCCGCCCCTGAGACGCGGTGTCGGTGGCGGCGGTCCCGGCCGTCACCGTCACCGCCACCCGCCCAGCCGGTACGTGTCGACGTTCTCCATGGTCGACCTCGCGCCCGTGATCAGCTCAGCGTCCTCGCGTGATCGACTCGTCGTCGCCGATGCGGCGGTATCCGCCCCGCGCTGCGACCCTGCGAACCCAGATCAGTCCAGGATCGCCGTTGCCTCGACCTCGACGAGGACGTCGGGCTCGAAGAGGTAGTCGACACCGATGAGCGACGACGGGGGCAGGGGTTGCGGAAGGCCGAGTTCACCCGCGACGTCCTCGACGCCGGCCATGAAGTCACCGATCCGCTCCGGCGACCAGTGCGTGACGTAGAACGTCAGGCGGACGACGTCCGCGAAACTCGCGCCGGCCCCACCCAGACCGCGCGCCGTGTTGCGGAGCGCCTGGGCGACCTGACCCCTGAGGTCACCCCCCGCGACCGGCTGCCCCGCCGCGTCGCGGCTGATCTGACCGGCGACGTGGACGTGGCGTGACCCCGACGCGACCGCGACGTGGTGATAGGGGACGGGCTGCGTCATGCCCTGGGGCGAATAAAACTGGACACCCATGTCGAACATCCTTCCTCGTATCAACCTGCAGTAGCTCATGGATACCTGGTGCACCGAGGAAACTTCAACGAGACTAGGTGTCATGGCAGATACCGACCCCTTCACGGCAGAACGTCTCCAGATCACCCCGCCGCATCGTGAACTCCTGGACCAGGTCCTCGACAAGTGGTCGCTGGAGGTGCTCAACCAGCTCTGCGAACGACCGTCACGGTTCAACGAGCTACGCCAGGCCATCCCCGCCGTCAGCCAGAAGTCGCTGAGCGCGACCCTGCGCCGGCTCGAACGCAACGGCATCGTCTCGCGGCACGTCATCTCGTCGCGGCCGGTCGCCGTCGAGTACCGCATCAGCCCGCTCGGCAAGACGCTCCGGCAGCCGGTCGACGTGCTCCTCGACTGGGCCGACCGGCACCTCGACGCCATCGAGGCGGCACGCCGGGCGTACGACCAAACCACCCCCACCACGTCGTGAACGTCGGCGCCACCGTCGGCGGGCCCGGCGTGAGCCTCAGACTCGCCCCGACGCCGCTACGCCAGCGGCACCACAGGCCCTCGCCAAGCACCGTTCAGGTCGCGCGGAACAAGCAGGTCAGTTAAGCCGAATTATCCCACCAGCCCCGACAATTACCATCACTCCGCCGCACGCCGATCCAAGCAACACTATGAGACCAAAAAACACTCCCGGAATGGCCTGTTGTCGTCGACTGACGCAACCGCCAGGACTTTCGGATATCCCCTGACCAGCAAAGACACTCGACGATCATCGTTGAGCCGGGCAGGGCGGAATTTCCGTCGCGACTGTACCGACCAGTATCCATTGCGCTTTCGAAAATGGCAGCGATAGCCTACGTCTCCGATCACACGCCATGGGTTTATTCTCAGGGCGTCCACTGACAGGAGATGACGTGCTCAGACGCTTTGCAACCGTCGGAATCGCCCTGCTGGCCTGCCTTGCGGGCACCGGCGCGGTGGCAATGCCGGCGCACGCCTCGGAGCCCGATTGTTCCCTCAATTGCGACGGTGGCGGTAGCGGTGGCGACCCGGGCCCCGGCAACCCCGGCACGCCGCCGCCGACTTCGCCGGCGTACAACCTGCAGGGCGTCATTCAACTGGAGAGCGTGGGCCACGAGGGAACCTGGCCGTTGCGCGTCGGCGGCATCAAGGTCCGTGGGTACTCCCGGCTCGCCACCTGGAGCAACGACCGGGTGGACGCCAACTACATCAACGTCCGGTGCTCCGCCACCGTGCTCAGCTACGCCACCAACGACTACGACTCCGAGAACAACGGCGCGCTCGTCGACGTGACCTTCTGGTCGCCGATCGTCCCGGTCGGTGGCGTCCCCGCCCAGTCCCGCACGGTCACGGTCAACTGCACCCACCACGCCGAGAAGAACGGCGTCAACTACGACGCCACCAGCACCGCCCAGTTCGTCATCCCCGAGTGATCCCCTGGGGTGGCCCGGTCCGGACCGGGCCACCCCAGGCCCTTCCGCCTGTTGCTACCGTCCCACCATGCGACGGAACAGCCAATGGTTGGCGGGCGGTGTGACAGTTGTCCTGGGGGTGCTGTCCGGCTGGGCTACCGGTAGTGCCGGCGGATCGCTGCAAGATGCCCCTGCCGCTGTCCTCAGCATGGCTGCCGGCCTGGGCAGCTCAGGACTGGTAGTCGGCGCGCTGGCAGGTGCTGGCAAGCAGTCGACCTGGTGGGCACCGCCGGTACTGCTCGCCGCCTTCTACACCGGCACCTGGCTGAGTTCGCCATTCCACAGCCCTGCCGGGGACACCGTCGTCCTGGTCGTCGCTGCCGTTCCGACGTCCATCGGTACCGCGCTCGGGGTCGCGATCGGCCGGTACCTCGCGTCCCGAGGGCCGGTAACCCCTCGATCGTAAGCGCTGCGCACTTCGTCCCGGGACGTTCGTCGGCGTCCGTGACCTCGGGCTGGCGTCCGCATCCGACTCCTCCCGGCTGTCCTCGCCCCGATCGGTTGCGGTCGCTGTTGCTATCGACCAGCAGTAATAGGAATACGAGACTCGCCCTTCGGGCCTAGAGTGCGATGCATGTCGAGACGGAGGGAACGCATACGTCGAGAGTTGGGCGGCTTCCTCAAGCAATACGGCCGTAGCTCTCGATCTCGTAACGGCATGGATCCCAACGACCGCAACTACAGCCACGAACTGGAAACCCAGATCAAGCGGCTGCGCCCTGAGGAACTCGACTGCCTGATGCGAGACGACGAAGTCGACGACCACTAGCCGGTGGGCAAGACGGAGTTCGATCGCGCGCCACCGGCTCCGCCGCAAGCCACCCACGGACCGATCCGGGACCGGTTGCGCGAGCGGCACGCCCACCCGGCGGGCGATCGACACTGCCTGCGGGCACGGCCCCGCACGGCCTGGCGACGGCCCGGCCGGATGACGAAACCGTCTTCGCGCAACTCCGGCCGGGTGACGGCGTCACTTGGCGTTGAAGTAGTTCGCCTCCGGGTGGTGGACGACGATCGCGTCGGTGGCCTGCTCCGGCACCAGCTGGAACTCCTCCGACAACTGCACCCCGATCCGCTCCGCCCCGAGCAGCTCCACCACCTTCGCCCGGTCCTCCAGATCCGGGCAGGCCGGGTAGCCGAACGCGTACCGGCAGCCCCGGTAGTCGTTGCGCAGCAGCCCGGCCAGGTCGGTCGGATCGCCGGTGGCGACGGTGTCGCCACCGGGCAGGGTCAGCTCGGAGCGGATCCGGCGGTGCCAGTACTCGGCCAGCGCCTCGGTGAGCTGCACGGACAGCCCGTGCACCTCCAGGTAGTCGCGGTACTCGTTGGCGGCGAACATCTTCGCGGTGTACTCGCTGACCGGCTGCCCGACGGTGACCAGCTGCAACGCCACCACGTCCAGCCCTTCGCCCTTGGGGCGGAAGAAGTCGGCCAGGCAGAGCCGCCGCTCCTGCCGCTGCCGGGGGAACGAGAACCGGGCCCGCTCGCTGTTGCCGTTCTCGTCCAGCACCACCAGGTCGTTGCCCTCGGCGTACGCCGGAAAGTAGCCGTACACCACGGCCGCCTCCAGCACCTGGTCGGCGATGAGCCGGTCGAGCCAGTAGCGCAGCCGGGGCCGGCCCTCGGTCTCCACCAACTCCTCGTACGACGGACCCTGGCCACCCCGGGAGCCGCGCAGCCCCCACTGGCCGAGGAAGGTGGCCCGCTCGTCGAGCAGCGCCGAGTAGTCGGCCAGCGGCACCCCCTTGACCACCCGGGTGCCGAAGAACGGCGGGGTGGGCACCGCCACGTCGGTCGCCACGTCGGAGCGGACCGAGGCGTCGTGCAGCTCCGGCAGCGCCTCGGTGACCATGGTGCGCTGCTTCTCCCGGCGGGCCCGCCGGGCGGCCAACGCGGCCTCCCGCTCCGGGTCGATCACCGGTGCCCCACCACGCTTGGCGGTCATCACCCGGTCCATCAGGGCCAGCCCCTCGAAGGCGTCCCGCGCGTAGTGCACCTGGCCGGGGAACATCGCCCGCAGGTCGTCCTCGACGTACGCGCGGGTCAGCGCCGCCCCGCCCAGCAGCACCGGCCACCGCTCGGCAACCCCGCGTGACGCCATCTCGGCGAGGTTCTCCTTCATGATGACGGTGCTCTTGACCAGCAGGCCGGACATCCCGATCGCGTCGGCGCGGTGCTGCTCGGCGGCGTCGAGGATCGCGTTGATCGGCTGCTTGATGCCGATGTTGACGACCTCGTAGCCGTTGTTGGACAGGATGATGTCAACCAGGTTCTTGCCGATGTCGTGCACGTCGCCCCGGACGGTGGCCAGCACGATGCGGCCCTTGCCGCCGTCGTCGACCGTCTCCATGTGCGGCTCCAGGTAGGCCACCGCCGTCTTCATCACCTCGGCGGACTGGAGCACGAACGGCAGCTGCATCTGCCCGGAGCCGAACAGCTCACCGACGACCTTCATCCCGTCCAGCAGGATGTCGTTGATGATCGACAGCGGGGACCGGCCCTGCGCCATCGCGGTGTCCAGGTCGGCCTCCAGGCCGTTGCGCTCGCCGTCGATGATCCGCCGCTTGAGCCGCTCGTCGAGCGGCAGCCCGGCCAGCTCCTCGGCCCGGGTGGCGCGCGCCGACGCGGCGTCGACGCCCTCGAACGCCTCGATGAACCGCTGCACCGGGTCGTAGCCCTCGCGCCGCCGGTCGTAGATCAGATCGAGGGCGACCTCCCGCTGCGCCTCGGGGATCTTCGACATCGGCAGGATCTTGCTGGCGTGCACGATCGCCGAGGTCAGCCCGGCCTGCACGCACTCGTGCAGGAAGACCGAGTTGAGCACCTGCCGGGCGGCCGGGTTGAGGCCGAAGGAGACGTTGGAGATGCCCAGCGTGAAGTTGACCCCCGGGTAGCGGGCGGCGATCTCCCGGATCGCCTCGATGGTCTCGATGCCGTCCCGGCGGGTCTCCTCCTGGCCGGTGGCGATCGGGAAGGTCAGCGCGTCGATGAGGATGTCCGACCGGTCCATCCCCCACCGGCCGGTCAGGTCGTCGATCAGCCGGGCCGCGACCCGCACCTTCCACTCCCGGGTACGGGCCTGCCCCTCCTCGTCGATGAGCAGCGCCACCACGGCCGCGCCGTGCTCGGCGATCACCGGCATCACCCGCGCGTAGCGGGAGTCGGGGCCGTCGCCGTCCTCGAAGTTGACCGAGTTGACCACGCACCGCCCACCGAGCATCTCCAGCCCGGCCTCGATGACCTGCGGCTCGGTGGAGTCCAGCATGATCGGCAGGGTGGAGGCGGTGGCGAACCGGCCGGCCAGCTCGCGCATGTCCTGGGTGCCGTCCCGGCCGACGTAGTCGACGCACAGGTCGAGCAGGTGCGAGCCGTCGCGGGCCTGGCTGCGGGCGACCTCCACACAGGCCTGCCAGTCGGCGGCCAGCATCGACTCGCGGAACGCCTTGGAGCCGTTGGCGTTGGTCCGCTCCCCCACCATCAGCACCGAGGCGTCCTGGGCGAACGGCACCGGGTGGTAGATGGACGAGACGCCGGCCTCGTGCCGGGGCTCACGGCGTGCCGGGGTGGCGTCGTGCAGCCGCTCGGCCAGCGCCCGGATGTGCTCCGGGGTGGTGCCGCAGCAGCCACCGATCAGCCCGACGCCGTACTCGGTGACGAACCGCTCCAGGGCGTCGGCCAGCTCCACCGGGGTCAGCGGGAAGTACGCCCCGTCGGCGGTCAGCACCGGCAGGCCCGCGTTCGGCATCACCGACAGTGGGATCCGGGAGTGCTGCGACAGGTAGCGCAGGTGCTCGCCCATCTCGGCCGGGCCGGTCGAGCAGTTCAGCCCGATCAGGTCGACGCCCAGCGGCTCGATGGCGGCCAGCGCCGCCCCGATCTCGCTGCCCACCAGCATGGTGCCGGTGGTCTCCACCGCCACGTGGCAGATGATCGGCACCTGCTGGCCCAGCTCGGCCATCGCCCGCTTCGACCCGACCACCGCGGCCTTGACCTGGAGCAGGTCCTGGCAGGTCTCGATGATCAGGGCGTCCGACCCGCCGGCGATCAGGCCGGCGGCGTTCTCCTGGTACGCGTCGCGCAGCGTCGCGTACGGGGCGTGGCCCAGGGTCGGCAGCTTGGTGCCGGGGCCGATCGAGCCGAGCACGAAGCGGGGCCGCTCCGCGGTGGCGAAGGCGTCGGCGGCCTCCCGGGCGATCCGCGCGCCGGCCTCGGACAGCTCCCGGATCCGGTGCGGGATGTCGTACTCGGCGAGGTTGGCGAGGTTGGCGCCGAACGTGTTCGTCTCGACGCAGTCCGCGCCGGCGGCCAGGTACTCCTCGTGCACGCCGCGGACCACGTCGGGCCTGGTCACGTTGAGGATCTCGTTGCAACCTTCCAGCCCCTCGAAGTCGTCGAGACTCAGGTCGGCAGCCTGCAGCATTGTCCCCATCGCGCCGTCGGCGATGAGGATCCGGTCGGCCAGCACATCCCGCAACGAAGTCCGCACGACATCAGGTTAGTGCGGCGATACCGGCGGCTGTCGACACCCGCCCCCGTCCCACTATGTGCACAGCGGGTAACCATCCCGGTTCATACCGTTTCGTCCGCTCGGCCGGCCGGGCGGACCGGCGCGGCCGACGGGCCCCGCGCGGCCCCGACACGTAGGCTGGCGGACGTGAAGGACATCAGGGACGCCACCGTGCACGGCGGGCGGGTGACCGGGTCGACCCCCGGCACCGTCGGCGACGAGCAGTGCGAGGTGACGGCGTGACCGAGTTCGACGGACTGCCGGTGCTGCGGTCCCCGGTGGCGATCGCCGCCTTCGAGGGCTGGAACGACGCCGCGGACGCCTCCACCGCCGCCGTGGAACACCTGGAACAGGTCTGGCAGGCCCGGGAGATCACCGAGATCGACCCGGAGGAGTTCTACGACTTCCAGGTCAGCCGCCCGACCATCACCATGTCCGACGGCGAGACCCGCCGGGTGGAGTGGCCCACCACCAAGTTCATGGTGGCCAGCCCCGAGGGCACCGAGCGCGACGTGGTGCTCATCCGGGGCATCGAGCCGAGCATGCGCTGGCGCACCTTCTGCCAGCAGGTGCTGGAGATCTGCCACAGCCTCGAGGTGGAGCGGGTGGTGCTACTCGGCGCGTTGCTGGCCGATGTGCCGTACACCCGGCCGTTGCCGATCAGCGGCAGCGCCTCCGACGCCCAGGCCGCCCAGCGTTACCAGCTCACCCCCACCCGTTACGACGGGCCCACCGGCATCGTCGGGGTGCTCCAGGACGCCTGCACCCGGGCCGAGGTCGACGCGGTGTCGTTCTGGGTGCACGTGCCGCACTACGCCAACAACCCGCCCTGCCCGAAGGCCACCCTCGCCCTGCTGCACCGGGTCGAGGACGTGCTCGACCTGCCGGTGCCGATGGCCGACCTGGCCGAGGAGGCCGCCGAGTGGGAGCAGCGGGTCCGCAGCGCCGCCGAGCAGGACGCCGAACTGGGCGAGTACGTGCGGGAGCTGGAGGAACGGGTCGGCGACGCGGGCATCACCCCGCTGACCGGTGACGAGATCGCCCAGGAGTTCGAGAAGTACCTGCGCCGTCGGGGCGGCTCGGCCGGGCCCACCGCCGGCTCCTGGTAGTCGCGTTCCCGGACCCCGGACGGCTGTCGTCCGGGGTCTTTCGCGTGTCCGGGGTAGCGCCGTCACCCCCTCTAGGGCATCCTAGGAACCTAGCTGTTATGAGGAGGTAGGCGTGCAGATCAACCCGGGAGCCGCCGAGTTCCCGCACCGGCAGATCGCCGCGCAGCTCAAGGCCCAGGTGCGCCGGGGCGACTGGGGGCCGGGTGAACGGCTGCCGTCCATCCCGGCCATCGCCGAGATGTTCGGGGTGGCGAAGCAGACCGTGCAGCGCGCCGTCGACCAGCTGCGGGTCGAGGGCATCCTGATCACCAAACCCGGCTCCGGCACGTACGTCCGGGGCACCCGGCGACGGCTCAACCGGCTCTCCCGGGGCCGGTACGGCGGCTTCCGGGGCTACCACACCGACCTCGCCGCCCGGTACCGCCAACAACTCGTCTCGGTCGGCCGGGCCCCCGCCCCGCCCGAGGTGGCCGACGCGTTCGGCGTCGCCGACGGCACCGAGCTGCTCTGCCGCCGGCACCTGGTGCGCACCGACGAGTCCCCGGTGGAGGTGGGCGCCTCCTGGTTCCTGCCGAAGGACACCGCCGGCACCTCCCTGGAACGGGCCGAGGCGTTCGGTCGCCCGCTCTACCAGGAGGCCGAGGAGGCCACCGGCCGGCGGTACGCCACCGCCGCCGACACCATCAGCGCCCGGCAGCCCAGCCGGGACGAGGCGGAGACCCTCCAGATCCGCCCCGACACGCCGGTGCTGCACCTGCTGCACGTCGCCTACGACGCCCACCGCAAGCCGATCGAGGTCGCCCAGGCCACCTGGCCCGGCCCGATGACCACGCTCACCGAGGAGTACCAGGTCCCCGCCCCCGCGCCGGACCCGGACCCCGACCCCGGCCTGGTCCTCGGCTGAGCGGGCGGGCGGGTGGCGGTTCAGGTGCTCGCGGTCACGACGATGACGGTCACGCCCAGCGCGACGACGACCACCGAGGCGGCCACCCCGAGCGCGTCGGCGACCCGTCCCGGGATGGCGGCCCCGAGGACCGCGCCGATCGCCGCGAGCGCCATCTGCCACAGCAGCGAGGCGAAGCCGGCGGCGACGACGAACACGGCGGGACCGAACCACGTGCCGGTCGTGGTGGTCACCACCCCGGCCAGGGCGAAGAAGTACACCAGGGTCAACGGGTTGATCGCGGTGAGGGCCACGAACCGGGCGTAGACCGACCGGGACCGGGGGCCGGCTGCTTCGGGACGGTGCACGGCGGGAGAACGACGCAGGGCGATCAGTTGATAGCCGCCCAGCGCGATGATCACCGCGCCGGAGAGGTAGCGGGGAGCGTCTCCCCACGAGGCGATCACCGGCGCGAGGGCGGCCCCGGTGAGCAGCGCGACCAGGCAGTAGAGGGTGTCGACGGTGGCCACGCCGGCCGCCGCGGCCAGACCGCTGCGGTAACCGCGCAGCATCCCCTCACGGACGATCAACACCCCGATCGCCCCCAGCGGCATCGCCACCCCCAGCCCGGCAGCGACCCCCGC
Organism: Micromonospora sp. NPDC051925; assembly: GCF_044548625.1. NCBI lineage: Bacteria > Bacillati > Actinomycetota > Actinomycetes > Micromonosporales > Micromonosporaceae > Micromonospora > Micromonospora sp. NPDC051925. The sequence goes on from NZ_JBIUCH010000001.1 coordinate 468,977, forward strand.
GATGACCAGCACCACGATTTCATCAGGCATCCGCCGAGTCTGGGTGACACCGGCGGGCAGCCCGGAGCGATGCGCGGTGGGCCGGTAAGATTCTCCGTGTGGACGCGGTGGACGAGCATATTCTCGGCATCCTGCAGGACAATGCGAGGTGTTCGTTCAGTGAGATCGGCCGGCAGGTCGGCCTGAGCACGAATGCCGCCGCCGCCCGGGTACGCAGGCTGGAGCACGACGGGGTCATCCTCGGCTACACCGTCGTCACCGGCCACGACGCGCCGATACCCCGGGGTGGGCTGGAGGTGTTCATCGACGTACGCCTCGACGCCGGCACCGACTACGAGACGTTCGTCGCCGCCATCGCCCCGATCGAGCAGATCATCGACGCGGTGCACATGACCGGCCCGTACGACTACCTGCTGCGGGCCCGGCTCCCCGACACCGCGGCCCTGGACTCGCTCCTGCGTCGGCTCAAGAAGAACTGCGGCGTGGTGCAGACCCAGACCCGTGTCGCGCTGCGCCAGCCCACCGCACGACGTGGCGGTCGCTGAGCACCCGCACGGCACCCACACCCGAGGCGCTGCCGGGACACCCCTCACGGTCAGCGGCCGAGTCGCACCAACCGGGTGACCCGCCCTGCCTCCGCACCGTCAGCGGCTGAGTCAGGCCAGCCGGGTGGTCCGCTCCCACATCCTCACGGTCAGAGGCGGATGCCGAGCAGGGCGTCGACGGTGCCGGCGAAGAGGGCGGGGGCCTGCGGGTCGCCGCCGGTGCCGGCGAGCGCCGTCTCGGCCCAGTGGTCCGCCAGGGCCAGCGCGCCCGGGGTGTCCAGGTCGTCACCGAGGCGCTCGCGTACCCCGGCCAGGAAGGCCGCGCCGGACGGCCCGGACGGCGCGGCGGCGGCCCGCCGCCAACGGTCCAGCCGCCGGTGCGCCGCGTGCAGCACGTCGTCGGTCCAGGCCCGGTCGGCGCGGTAGTGGCCGGACATCAGGCCGAGCCGCACGGCCATCGGGTCGACCCGGTCGGCGCGCAACCGGGAGACGAAGACCAGGTTGCCCTTGGACTTCGACATCTTCTCGCCGTCCAGGCCGATCATGCCGGCGTGCACGTAGTGGTCGGCGAAGGGCGCCTCGCCGGTGAGCCGCTCGGCGTGCGCGGCGGAACACTCGTGGTGCGGGAAGATCAGGTCGTTGCCGCCACCCTGCACGTCGAGCCGGTCGCCGAGCAGGTTCAGCGCGATCACCGTGCACTCGATGTGCCAGCCGGGGCGCCCGGCGCCCAGCTCACCGCCCGGCCAGGACGGCTCGCCGTCGCGGGCGCCACGCCACAGCAGCGGGTCGAGCGGGTCGCGTTTGCCGGCCCGGTCCGGGTCGCCGCCGCGCTCCGGGAAGAGCACCAGCATCTGCTCCCGGGTCAGGTTCGACTCGTAGCCGAACGCCGGGGCGGCGGCGATGTCGAAGTAGACGTCGCCGGTGCCGTCGTCGAGTCGGTACGCGGCACCGTCCTTGAGTAGTTCCTGGACCCGGTCGGCGATGTCCGGGATCGACTCCACCGCGCCGACGTAGTGCGCCGGCGGGATGATCCGCAGCGCCTCCATGTCCTCCCGGAACAGCGCCGTCTCCCGCATCGCCAGGACCTTCCAGTCCTCGCCGTCGCGCTCGGCCCGCTCCAGCAGCGGGTCGTCGATGTCGGTGACGTTCTGCACGTACCGGACGGTCAGGCCGGCGTCGCGCCACATCCGCTGCACCAGATCGAAGGTGATCATGGTGGCGGCGTGCCCCAGGTGGGTGGCGTCGTACGGGGTGATGCCGCAGACGTACATGGTGGCGGGGCCGTCGGGCCGGCTCGGGTGGACACCGCGCCGCGCCGAGTCGTACAAGCTCAGTGGCCCGCCGTCACCCGGCAGCCGTGGCACCTCGTGTCCCGCCCAAGACTCCATGACCGTCAGCCTAACGAGCCGCCCGCCCGCCCGGAGAGACCGCCCGGGTGATCAACGCGACAACGGCTCACATGGGTGGCCACGGCATCGCCGGCCACTCCTGGGGCGGCAACGGGTAACGCCCGGCGTCCCGCAGCCGGCGCACCCGGACGGCCAGCTCGGCGACCTCGCCGAGGGTCAGGTGCTCGGCCAGCTCCTCCCCCAGCTCACCGGCGAGCTGCCCGGCGAGGGCGTCGAGCACCTGCACCGCGTCCGGCGGGAGCTGCCGGCCGGCCCAGCCCCACAGCACGGTCCGTAGCTTCTCCTCGACGTGGAAGCAGACCCCGTGGTCCACCCCGTAGATCCGGTCGTCCGCGCCGACCAGCACGTGGCTGCCCTTGCGGTCGGCGTTGTTGAGCACCGCGTCCAGCACGGCCAGCCGGGCCAACCGGGGGTCGTCCGCGTGCGCCAGGGCGTACGCGGCCCCGTCGTCGTCCCGGGCGGCGGCGACCGGGAACCAGCGCGGCGGCACCGCCTCGGCCGGCACGAACCCCACCAGCGGCTCGGCGTCGTCCGGCTCGTCGATCCACAGCTGACACGAACCCGGGCCGAGCGGGCCGTCCCGCAGCACCGTCGGCGGGACCAGGTCCCAACCGGTGGCCCGGGAGACCAGGTAGGCGGCGACCTCCCGGCCGGCGAGGGTGCCGTCGGGGAAGTCCCACAGCGGGCGCTCACCGCGTACCGGCTTGTAGACGCAGCGGGCCGTCCGGCCGTCCAGGGTCAGGATCGCCCGCAGGGTGGTGTTGGAGGCGTCGACCAGCCGACCCTCCAGGTCCAGCTCACCGTCGCACAGCAGCCGGAGCGCGGCGCGGGCGTCCTGGCGCTGCAACTCCGACGAGGTCACCGGTGGTAGCCGTTGTGCCGGGGGCAGAGGTGCCCGGCGGGATCGAGCGGCTGGCCGCAGAGCGGGCAGGGCGGGCGACCGGCGTTGACCACCCGGCGGGCCCGTTCGATGAACTCGCGGGTCGCCTCGGGCGTCAACCGCACCCGCAGCCGGTCGAGATCCTCGTCCGGCTCCTCGTCGTCGTCGACCTCGTCGACCTCGTCGCCGCCCAGCTCGACCTCGGCCTCCGCCTCACCGGCGGCGATCGCCTCGATCACCACGGTGGCGGAGTCCACGTCGAAGGCCAACCCGAGGGTGCCGACGCGGAACTCCTCGTCGACCGGGATGTCCAGCGGGTCGTTGTCGCCGACGGCCACGGCCACCTCCGGCAGCTCGACGCCGAACCGGCGCTGCGCCTCGGAGAGCAGCTCCTCCAGCTTCTCGGCGAGCAGGGACACCTGCACCTTCTCCAGCGCGACGCTGACCAGCCGACCGCCGCCGCGGGCCTGGAGGAAGAACGTGCGCTCCCCGGGCGGCCCGACGGTCCCGGCGACGAACCGCTCCGGCGGCTCGAAGGCGTGCACCTGGTGGGTCATACCCACGACCCTATCCGGAGCGTGGAACGGTCGCGCAAGGCACCGACGCCGAATCAGCCGAGGGCGAAACGGCGCGGCCCGCGCGGCGGCGGGCGTCCGGCTCACCCGCCGGTTCCCGCACCCCCGCCGACGGCCGCGTCGGAGTCGACCGGCCGGGTCGCCCGACGCCGCCGCTTGGCGGGCGGGGGCACCAGGCCGGCCAGGTCACCGCCGGTGTCGTTGAGCCGGACCAGGAACGGCCGCAGCGGGGTGTAGCGGATCGCGGTGACCGAGGCCGGATCGGCGACGATGCGTTGGAACAGATCGAGGTGCACCCCGAGGGCATCGGCCACGATGGCCTTGATCACATCGCCGTGGCTGCACGCCAGCCAGACCGCCTCCGGCCCGTGCGCGGCGGTGACCCGGGCGTCCCAGGCACGCACCGCTTCGACCGCTCGGGCCGACATCTGCGCCATCGACTCCCCGTCGGGGAAGACGGCGGCGCTGGGGTGCTGCTGCACCACCGGCCAGAGCGGCTCCTTGGCCAGCTTCTTGAGCGGCTGCCCCTCCCAGGCGCCGTAGCCGCACTCGATCAGCCCCTCCTCGACCACCGGATCGGCCTGCGGCAACGCCAGCTCAAGGGTCTGCCGGCACCGGATCAACGGGCTGGTCACCACCGCTGCCAGGGGCAGGCCGCGCAGCCGCTCGCCGACCGCGCCCGCCTGGGCCCGGCCGGTGTCGTCCAACTCGACCGGCTGCCGGCCGGCCAGCCCACCGTCGGCGTTCGCCGTCGTCCGGCCGTGTCGCAGAAGCAGAAGGGTCGCCACGTCCCCACCCTAGGCGCAGCCCGACCGCCGACGGCCCCCGACACCGGCGGTGGTGTCGGGGGCCGTCGGGCCGGCGTCAGGTCAGGTGGCGCTGATCGTGCCGGTGAGCAGCAGCGCCAGCACCAGGGTGCCGAGCGCCACCCGGTAGAGCACGAAGACGTACAGGGTGTGGTGCGCCACGTACCGCAGCAACCAGGCGATGGCCGCGTAGCCGATCCCGAAGGCGATGATCGTGGCCACCACCATCTGCGCCACCGAGGGCACCGAGGTGCCCGGCGCGGCCGGCTCGAAGACGTCCCCGACGCTGAAGATGCCGGACATCACCACCGCCGGGATGGCCAGCAGGAACGAGTACCGGGCGGCGGCCTCCCGGGTGAGGTTGAGCAGCAGTCCGGCGGTGAGCGTGCCGCCGGAGCGGGACACCCCGGGGACCAGCGCCATCGCCTGGGCGAAGCCCATCACCACGCCGTCGCGCATCCGGAAGTTCGCCAGGGTACGGGTCTGCCGACCCCAGTACTCGGCGAAGGCCAGCACGAAGGCGAAGACGATCAACGTGGTGGAGACCACCCACAGGTTGCGCCCGGCGGTACGGATCTGGTCCTTGAACAGGACACCGAACAGCCCGATCGGGATCGAGCCGACGATCACGTACCAGCCCATCCGGTAGTCGAGGCTGGACCGCACCGAGCGGTCCCACAACCCCACCAACCAGGTACGGGTGATCCGCCAGATGTCCTTGGCGAAGTAGATGAGCACGGCCGCCTCGGTGCCCAGCTGGGTGACCGCGGTGAAGGACGCGCCCGCATCCCGGTCGAAGAAGATCGCCGAGGTGATCCGCAGATGCCCCGACGAACTCACCGGGAGGAACTCGGTGAGCCCCTGGACGATGCCCAGGACGATGGCCTCGACCCAGGTCACTCGCCGACTCCCGAGAGGTCGAGGGCCTCGGCGACGGTACGCAGGGTCTGCACGCCGCTGTCCCGGTCGGCAACGAACAGGGTGACCGACAGGGTGGTCACCCCGGCTGCCGCGTACTCCCGCATCCGCTCGGCGATGCGTTCCTTCGGGCCGAGCAGCGAGGTGCGGTCGATGAACTCCATCGGCACCGCCGCTGCCGCGTCGCGCTGCTGCCTGGCCAGGTAGAGATCCTGCACCTGACGGGCGGCGTCGCCGTAGCCCATCCGGGTGGCGAGCTGGTTGTAGAAGTTCTGCTGCCGGCTGCCCATGCCGCCGACGTACAGGGCCGCGTACCAGCGGACCAGTTCGGCGCAGGAGGCCACGTCGTCGCCGACCACCACCGGCACCGACGGCACCACGTCGAAGCCGGCCAGTTCCCGACCGGCCTTCGCCCGGCCGGCCCGCACCGAGGCGAGTTGCTCCTCGGCGAACTCGGGGGCGTAGAAGACCGCCAGCCAGCCGTCGGCGATCTCGCCGGCCAGCTCCAGGTTCTTCGGGCCGACGGCGGCCAGGTAGATCGGGATGTGTTCGCGGGGCGGATGGAAGCCCAGCCGCAACGCCTTGCCGGGGCCGTCGGGCAGCGGCAGTGTGTAGTGCTCGCCGTCGTAGGCGACCTCCTTGCGGGCCACCGCCAGCTTCACGATGTCGACGTACTCGCGGGTGCGGGCGAGCGGCTTGGCGAACCGGACGCCGTGCCAGCCCTCGGAGACCTGCGGACCGGAGACGCCCAGGCCGAGCCGGAACCGGCCACCGGAGAGCGCGTCGATCGTCGCCGCGGTCATCGCGGTCATCGCCGGGGTACGGGCGGGGATCTGCATCACCGCGCTGCCCAGGTCGATCCGCTCGGTCTGGCCGGCCATCCAGGCGAGCATGCTCGGGGAGTCGGAGCCGTACGCCTCCGCCGCCCACACCACCGAGTAGCCGAGGCGGTCCGCTTCCTGGGCAAACGCCAGGTGGTCTGCCGGCGTACTCCACGCCGTCTGATATCCGAGGCTGAGCCCGAGTCGCACTGATCCTCCCCATCCCGCACCACAGGTCGCATCAGGTTACGCAATGGCGTGGGCCCCGCCGCCCACCGCCTCGCCACGGGCCCCGGGTGCGCGGACGCCGGGCCGGGCGGACCGGCGGGGCAGCCTGCCGTCGACAACGAGTGACCGGGGCGGCGCGGTCGGGCGTGGAACGGGCGACCGGGGCGGCGGTGACGGTCGGATCGGCGACGCGAGAGGCAGAGATGCCGGGAGCGAGGATATCGGTTGCGGCGGGTTGCAAATAAGGTTCACCCATGCAACAGCGACCGCTCGGCCGAAGCGGGCTGGCGGTTTCCCGGCTCGCGCTCGGCACCATGACCTGGGGCCGGGACACCGACGCCGACGACGCGGCGGCCCAGCTGAAGAGTTTCCTCGACGCGGGCGGCAACCTGGTCGACACGGCCGACGTGTTCGCCGACGGGGACGCCGAGTCGGTGCTCGGGTCGTTGCTGGGCACCCTGGTCCCCCGCGAGGACGTGTTGATCGCCACCAAGGCGGGCCTGCGGCCGGGCAGCGGGCGGCGGCGCGACGGCTCGCGCGGGCACCTGCTGCGTACCCTGGACGGCTCGCTGCGCCGGCTCGGCACCGACCACGTCGACCTGTGGCAGGTGCACGGCTACGACCCGGACACCCCGCTGGAGGAGACCCTCGCCGCGCTGGACCACGCGGTCGCGTCGGGCCGGGTCCGGTACGTCGGGGTGTCGAACTTCTCCGGCTGGCAGACCGCCCGCGCCGCGGCCTGGCAGGCCGCCTGGCCGGGACGGGCCCCGGTGGTCGCCGCCCAGGTGGAGTACTCGCTGCTGGAGCGGGGGGTGGAGCGGGAGGTGCTGCCGGCCTGCGCCGCGCTGGGCCTGGGGGTGCTGCCCTGGTCGCCGCTCGGGCGGGGGGTGCTGACCGGCAAGTACCGCAACGGCCGCCCGGCGGACTCGCGGGCCGCCTCGGCGCACTTCGAGCCGTTCGTCGCCACCTATCTGGAGCCGCGCTGCTCCAGCATCGTGGAGGCGGTGAGCATCGCCGCCGGTGGGTTGGGCGTGTCGCCGCTGGAGGTGGCGCTGGCCTGGATCCGGGACCGGCCGGGGGTGACCGCGCCGATCCTGGGCGCCCGGACGGTCGGTCAACTGCTCGGCGCGTTGCAGGTGGAGCGGATGACCCTGCCGCAGGAGATCACCACGGCGCTGGACGACGTGTCCACCGTGCCGGTCGGTTACCCGGAACGCGACGGCTGACCCCCGATTCCCCGCCCGCGCAAAGGCGGCGGACCGCCCAAAAGCGCACCGGAGTGCGCCAATTTTCACTGATCATCCTTTACCAACTGTCACACCCCCATAATTCGATCCATCCGCTCTGGATGTTCCGTCCGAATAGGCGGCTTCGACGGCCTGGAGCGCTTTTGGCCCAGGGCTTTCTGTCCACTTTCCGGCGGCCCCGCCCGGAAAGGGATTCGACCCGCCGGAGACGATCCGATCCGACTCCGGAAGATATTGTGGCGAACCAATGACGATGCTCTAATGATTGCGGCGTGAGCGACCCCCGCCGCGTCGTTTCTCCCATTTCGCTGGAGGACACCCGTGGACCGTAAGACCGACGTCAAGCGCAAGCCCGCCAAGGTCGTCGTGCGCAAGCTCGAGCGGCTCGAGACCACCGTCGCCATCATCACCGACCCGGGCTGCCGCAACGACATCTGCGGCTGACCCAACCCCGTTTCGGCCGGGGCGCGGCGTGCCGCGCCCCGGCCGGCCATCGTCCAGGAGGTCATCGCCCGATGCTGCGGCCCCGGATCAAGGGCATCCACAAGCCGGTACGACTGCACCCGACCCTGATCAACATAGGTGGTCGACAGCTGGGTGTCGGCGCGGAGATCGACGACGAGGACGGCAGCCTCTGGGCGCTGCTCGGCCTGATGGACGGCACCCGTACCCGGGCCGAGATCGTCGCGGCGCTGCTCGCCGAGCGACCCGGGATGGACGCCGAGGAGGCTACCGACGCCCTGACGACCATCATCGACGCCGGGTACGTCGAGGACGCCGCCGCGCCGCCCCCGCCCGAGCTGAGCCCCGAGGAGGTCGACCGGTACGACCGGGCGTTCACGTACCACGCCTGGGTGGACCTCACCCCGCGCGCCTCCCGCTACGAGGTGCAGGCCCGGCTCAAGGCGGGCCGGGTGGTGGTGCTGGGGCTCGGCGGTTCCGGCTCGGCGGTGGCCGCCTCCCTGGTGGCCGCCGGGGTCGGCACGGTGCACTGTGTCGACTTCGACGTGGTCGAACCCGGCAACCTGACCCGGCAACTGCTCTACACCGAGGACGACATCGGCGCCCCGAAGGTGGCCGCCGCGGTGGCCCGGCTGCGCCGGATGAACTCCCACGTCACGGTGACCGGCGAGGAGACCCGGGTCGACTCGACAGGGGACGTGGCGGCGTTGATGCGCGACCGGGACCTGCTGGTGCTCTGCGCCGACCAGCCCCGACACGCCATCCGGGAGTGGACCAACCGGGCCGCCCTGGCCACCGGCACGCCCTGGATGCTCGCCCAGTACGCCGGCCCGATGGCGGTGATCGGCCTCTTCGTACCCGGTCAGACCTGCTGTGAGGCGTGCCTGCCGAGTGTCAACGACCGGCTGCGCGAGGAGCACGGCGCCGAGCCGGAGGAGCTCTTCCCGTTCACCGGGCACGCGGTGATCGCCCCCACCGCCAACCTCACCGGGCACCTGGCCGCCCTCGACGCGGTCTACCACCTCGCCGGCATCCCGACGAGCACCCGGGGCCGGATGTTCCATCTGAGCCTGACCGACCTGACCTACCACTACGTGGTCAACCCCCGGCCCGGCGCGAAGTGCGACACCTGCGGCTGGCTCCAGGAGGAACGGTGACCCTCCTCGGGCTGGACAGCCGGCCACCGGTGGCGAACCTGGTGGTCCGCCAGGAGGAGCCGGACGAGTACGTCGTCGGCGACCCGGCCAGCGGCAACTTCGTGGTGGTGCCCGAGGTGGGGGCACGGCTGGTCGCGCTCTTCGCCGCCGGCCGTACGGTCGCCGAGGCCGCCGACGAGGTGGAGCGGGAGACCGGTGAGCCGGTGGACGCGCTGGACTTCGTCGAGGTGCTGGTCGACGCGGGGATCATCCGGGCCCAGGTCGACGACGGGCCACCACCGGCCCCGGTGCGGCACTGGTCGGTGTCCCGCATCCCGGCCCGGCTGGTCCGGCCGCTGTTCGGCCGGGTGGCCTGGACGATCTACGTCGGCGCGCTGCTGGCCACGTTGGCGATGTTCGCCGCCGAGCCGTCGCTGCTGCCCACCTACGAGGACACCTTCATCTTCCCCGACGTGGTGCTCAGCCTCCTGATCACCAACGTCACGGTGGCCCTGCTGACGGTGGTGCACGAGGTGTGGCACGCCTTCGCCGGCGCGGCCGTCGGCGTACGGTCGCAGTTGCGGCTGGAGCGCCGGGGTGTCTTCCCCGTCCTGGAGACCGACCTGACCGGGCTCTGGGCGTTGCCGCCGGAACGCCGTTACGGCCCCTTCCTCGCCGGGATGGCCGTCGACGGGATGCTGCTGTTCGCCGCGGTCGCCCCCCGCTTCGCCTGGTCACGGGGTTGGCTGGAGCTGCCCCCGGGGATGGTCCGGTTCCTCGCCATGGTGGTGTTCAGCCAGGCCGTCAAGCTGGCCTTCCAGACCCTGGCCTACCTGCGTACCGACATGTACCTGGTGATGGCGACGGCGACCGGCTGCCGCAACCTGCACGAGGTGACCCGGCTCAGCCTGAAGAAATGGGTCCGCCGGCTGACCCCCGCCGAACGGAACGTGCTGCGTGACGCGCACGCCCGGGATCTGCGGGTGTCACGCTGGTACCGATTGTTGTATTTGGCCGGTGTCATCTGGATGGCCTGGTTCGCCATCCATTTTCTGCTACCGAGCGCAAAAGTGACACTGGGGTGGGCCGGCGGCGTACTGATCGGCGCTCCGTTCGGCAGCGCGTACTGGTGGGAGGGAATTGCGTTGGCCGCTTTCGCGTCGCTCAACGTGCTGCTTCCGCTCGGGGTGATCGCCCGTAACCGTTATCGCGCCGGAAAGTTGGCCACATGAACCGCAGATGGCTCGGCCCGGTGGTCAGCGTGGTGGTGACCGTGCTCAGTGTGGCGACCATGTCCAGCCTCGGGGTGGGGGTGCTGCTCGGCCTCTCCGGCGGCGACACCGCGCTGCCCTGCGACCGGCTGCCCGGTACGGCGCAACCGTTCGAGGGCAACCGGCACATCGCGTACGAGGGGGCGCCGCACGAGCCGTACCGGACGCTGCCGCCGACCTCGGGGCCGCACTCGCCCCGGGTGGTCGTGCCGGGCATCTACCGGGACGCGGTGCCGGAGGAGCTCCAGGTGCACGCCCTGGAACACGGCCACGTGCTGCTGCAGTACGCCCCGGACGTCCCGGCCGCCGACGTCGAGAAGCTGGAGCGGCTGGGCCGTCGCCATCCCCGTGACGTGGTGGTGGCGCCCTACCCGCCGCTGGGCCACGGCATCGGGCTGACCGCCTGGCAGCGGCTGGACCGCCTGGACACCCTCGACGAGCGGGCGGTCGAGGAGTTCATCGACCGGCTCGCCGGCCGCTACGACCACTCCTGGCAGCACGGGGCGACCGACTGCACGTCGGGCTGACCGGAAACCGGACGACCCGCCGCGTTCGGGGCCACCGCGCACCCGCGCAGGCCGGCGGTGGCGCGGCGCACCGCCCAAGGGGTGGCGCGGGGCCGCCGGGCTGGGCAGCATGGGTCACATGGACTACGAATACGCGCCGCTGCGGTTGCCGCCGAACGTCGACCGGTTGACCGCCGCGGCGCAGCTGGCGATCCAGGCGGAGTTCTCCGGCTGGGAGTTGGCCCGGGTGCAGCTGTTCCGGGACGGCACCCGCAAGGTGATGCTGCGCCGCCGTCGGGTCAACCAACCACAACCGGGCCTGTCCTACTGACCCGGGCACGTCCGGCAGCGGTCGTGCGCCGGCCTGCCGGTGCCGGCGGCGGGTCGTCGGACCGCCCTGCCGGGCCAGCGGCCTCGACGGGGGCGGCCCGCCGCCGGAGAGCGCCGGGGCAGCCGGGGGCGGTCCGCCCCGGGCTGCCCCGGTGAGCCTCGACGACGCCTTAGTGCTGATGCCCGGCGTGATCGTGATCGTGATCGTGATCGTGGTCGTGGTCGTGGTCGTCGAGGGACGGGTGCTCGTCGAGCCGGCCCACGAGCCGGTCGTCGGCGGCCGGGGTGAACGGGCCCACCGGATCGTCGTCGTCGAACGAGTCCAGGTCGACCGGGGTGCCGACCTCACTGACCAGCACCACGCCGTCCAGCGGCTCCAGCTCCGGCACGTCCAGGGCGTCGAGTGAACCGTCACCGCTCTGCAGCAGCTCCAGCACCGCCTCGCCGACCCCCTCGACCGGAGCCGGCTTCTCCTCGTCGGGAGTGGCCTTCCGGCGGGCCACCTCGGCGACCCGGATCAACGCCGAGACGCTCGGCACCTGGTAGTCGCGGCGCTGCCGCACCGAGATGACCTGGGGGTACGGGTCGGCGGCCTCGGTGCCCTCGGCGCCGCCGCCGAACCGCTCGTCCGCCTCCTCCGGGTCGATCGACTCCACGTCCCAGGGGGTGACCTCGCCGAACTCGACGAGCAACTGCTCGTCGTAGTAGCACGAGGCGTTGTTCAACTCCACGTACGCCTGCCACACGTCGTCGTCGTCGATGCGCCCCTTGGCGGCACGCACGGCCGCAAGGTGGGCGCGGGCCGCGTCGATCACGAGCTCCAGGGCGGCGTCCAGCTCACCGTGCTGGTCGGTCATGGGGCAGTCCCTTCGGAAATGGGGGGTGAGGTGCGGCACCGGAGCTGGTCAGCAGTTGCGGAGGAACCGGTCGAGAACCCGCACGCCGAACTGTAGTCCGTCCACCGGCACCCGCTCGTCGATGCCGTGGAACAGCGCCGAGAAGTTGAGGTCGGCCGGCAGTCGCAGGGGGGCGAAGCCGAAGCAGCGGATGCCGAGCTGGGCGAACGCCTTGGCGTCGGTGCCACCGGAGAGCATGTACGGCACCGGGCGGGCCCCCGGGTCCTCGGCGCGCAGCGCCGCCGACATCGCCTCGACCAGGTCGCCGTCGAAGGTGGTCTCCAGGGCCGGTTGGCGTTGCACGTACTCGATCTCGATGTCCGGGCCGACCAGCTCCCGTAGTTGCCGCTCCAGCATCTCCGACTGACCGGGCAGGCTGCGGCAGTCGATGGTGGCGGTGGCCCGGCCCGGGATGACGTTGTCCTTGTAGCCGGCGGCCAACCGGGTCGGGTTGGCGGTGCTGCGGATGGTCGCGCCGATGATGTTGGCGATCGGGCCGAGCTTGGCGATCGCGGTCTCCGGGTCGTCCGGGTCCAGCTCGACCCCGAGCACCTCGGAGACCTCCTGCAGGAAGGCCCGTACGGTCGGGGTGACGGTGATCGGGAAGCGGTGCCGCCCGATCCGGGCGACCGCCTCGGCCAGCGCGGTCACCGCGTTGTCGTCGTGGATGAACGAGCCGTGCCCGGGGCGGCCCTTGGCGTGCAGCCGCAGCCAGTCCAGCCCCTTCTCGGCCGTCTCGATCAGGTAGAGCCGCTGGGCGTCGCTGATCGAGTAGGAGAAGCCACCGACCTCGCCGATCGCCTCGGTGCAGCCGTCGAAGACGCCCCGGTGCCGCTGGGCGAGGAAGTGCGCGCCGTAGTCGCTGCCCGCCTCCTCGTCGGCGGTGTAGGCCAGCACGATGTCGCGCGGCGGACGGACGCCGGTGCGCTGCCAGTGCCGCACCACCGCCAGCACCATCGCGTCGAAGTCCTTCATGTCGATCGCGCCCCGGCCCCACAGGTAGCCGTCGCGGATCTCCCCGGAGAACGGGTGCACCGACCACTCGTCGGCGTCGGCGGGCACCACGTCCAGGTGGCCGTGCACCAGCAGGGCGTCCCGGCCCGGGTCGACGCCGGGGATGCGGGCGACCAGGTTGGCCCGGCCCGGCGCGGACTCGTGGATCTCGGCGTCGACGCCGACCTCGGCGAGCTTCTCCGCGACGTACTCCGCGGCCCGGCGCTCACCCGCGCTGGTGGCGTTGTCACCGGTGTTGGTGGTGTCGATGCGCAACAGGTCACGGCAGAGGTCGACGACCTCGGCGGTGGGGTCGGGCGGGGCGGAAGCGGCGTCGCTCGTCATCGCCTCTTTCTACCAGTCGCCGGCCCCGCCACGAACGGCCCGGCCGGCCCTACCGCGGACCGCCCGGCCCTGTTGCGAACCGGCCGGCCTCGGTGGGAGACCGCCCGGCCGGCGCTGTCGCGCGCCCCGGCCGCCGACGACCGGAGACCGCCCGCAACGGCCGCCCGGGTTTGCCGGTCACCGGGTACGGGTACCGGCGCTGGCGTCCCCGTACCGCCCGTCGTTCCGGCCGGCGAACCCGTGCCGGCCCCCGTCGAGGAGGGCGTCATGTCCGCCGTTCCCCTGCCACCGCTGCCGCCGACCGCCGACGACACCTACCGCCCCGGCGGGCGGAGCCTGGCCGACCTCGCCGACGCCGAACATGGGCAACTGCTCGGTCTGGTCGACCAGGTCGTCGACCCCGCCCTGACGGTCGAGCGTCGGCGGGAGGTGCTCCAGGTGCTCACCGCCATGGTGTCGCGGCACCTGTCGGCCGAGGAGCAGTACCTGCTGCCCACCGCCCGCGCCGCGTTGCCCGACGCCGCCGGCCGGGTGGACCGGGAGATCGAGGCGGACGCCGCGCTGCTCACCGCGCTGAAGGCCCTCGGCGGGCCGGACGACCCGACGCTGGCCGACGTCGCGGCCCGAATCCGCCGGCACGTCACCGCGGTCGCCTACCTGATCACCCCGCTGCGCGAGGTGGCCACCGACGCGGAGCTGATCCGGCTGGGCAACCGGTGGGAGATCGCCGAGGAGGCGGCCCCGACCCGGCCGCACCCGGGCACCCCGGCCACCCCGCCGTGGAACCGGATCGTCGAGCCGGCAGTGGGCGTGGTGGACAAGCTGCGCGACGCGGTGACCGGCCGCCGTACCCAGCTGACCGACCTCACCCGCCGGTCGGAGCGGTGATCGGTCGACTCCGATCCGTCCAGGTCTGCCAGCCGGTTCCGTCCAGGGCCTTCCGTCTATCGACGAGTGGCCATACCGTCACCATATGAATCTGGAGCTGCGCCACCTGCGGGTGGTCTGCGCGATCGCCGAGACGGGCAGCGTGACGAAGGCCGCGTCCGCCCTCGGCCTGGCCCAGCCGGCCCTGACCGCCCAGCTTCAGCGCATCGAGCGGACGCTGGGCGGTCCGCTGTTCGAACGGGACCGCCGGGGCGCCCGTCCCACCGCCCTGGGTGAGTTGGTGCTGTCCCGGGCCCGGGTGCTGCTGCCGGCGATGAAGGGCCTACAGGACGAGGCGGCCCGGCTGGCCGGGGCGGACGACGCCCTCGGCCGGTACCGCTTCGGCGGAGTGAACAGCCCGATCCTGGGCCGGTTGGTGCACCGGCTCGCCGCCGAGCAGCCACACGCGCAGATCACCACCTACGCGTCGTGGTCGGCCGACGAACTGGGCGCCCTGGTCGCCGGTGGCCGGCTCGACTTCGCGCTGAGCGGTATCTGCGGCGACGCCACCCCACCGGCGGAGTTCGGCCTGTCCTGGCGGGAGGTGGCGGTCGACCCGGTGCTGGTGCTGCTGCCGGCCGGTCACCCGCTGGCCGACGGGGACGAGGTCGGCCTGGCCGACCTGCGTCACGAGCACTGGGTGGCCGCGCCGGGCGACGGCTGCTTCGGCGACTGCTTCGCCGCCGCGTGCGCCCGCGCCGGTTTCACCCCCCGCAAGGTGTACGAGACCGACGTGCGCGGCTGCATGGACCTCGTCGACGCCGGTGAGGCGGTGGCGCTGTGCCAGGCCACCTTCCGCCCGGTCGCCGGCCTGGTGACCCGCCGGTTGGCCGGCAGCCCGCTGCGGTGGCGACTGCTGCTCGGCTGGCACCCGGAATCCCCGGCGGCCCGGGTCGCCGAGGCGGTCCTGGAGGACGCGGTGGCCGCGTACACCGATTCGTTGGCCGCGCACCCCGACTACCTGGCCTGGTTGCTGCGGCATCCCGAGTTCGGGGCCCGGGAGATTGGTGCGGCCCGCCCGGCCGGTCGGGTGCGAACGGCGTGACGACGGGTATCAGCCCTGCATGACCGATCTCTATCCGGCCGCCGACCAGCGGGAACTGCTGCGTCGGGCGGCCACCGCACACACCGCTGCCGCCCGGGACGTCGAGACGTTCCTGCGTCGACTGCCCGAGGTGCCCGCCCCGGCCGACATCACCGAGTACGCGACGCTGCTCACCCGGGAGGAGCAGACCCGCGCCGAGCGGCAGGACGCCGCCGACGCCGCCGGCCTGCAACTACCCAGCCTGGGATCCGAGTAGCCCGTCCGACGGATCGGCACCCGGGACGGTGTCCCGGGTGCCCACGCATCCCGGCTCAGCCCCGACCGACCGAACCCAGCCCCGACCGGCCCGGACGGACGGACGGACGGACGGGATCAGCGTTCGACGAGGACGTCGTGGCCCAGGTCGAGCAGGGCGTGACGCCACTCGTCGTCGGCGTTGCCGCCACCGGGTTTCTCCTCCACGAGTGACCGGATCCGGTCGATCGCCGCCCGCATCACCTCGATGTCGGCCGGGGTGAGGTCGACCTTGCGCTTGCGCAGCACGGCCAGGATCTGCCGACCGGGCTCGGGCAGGTCGAGGTCCGGGCCGGGACCGAACGCCTCCTCCCCCGACCCCCGGGTCAGCAGCCACTGCCGCAGCTGCTCGGAGGGGACGTTCACCTCGGCGTGGAAGTCCTCCCAGATCACCTCGACCTCGGGGTCGAGTCGCTGTTCCCGTGCCATCACGCCTCCTCTTCCGGTGGCCCGGACGGTGCCGGGTCCCCGTCGTCGGTCCACTGCTTCAGGCCCTCCGGCGGCACCTGGACCCGCCCCGGGTTCGCGGTCGGGGGCGCCAGGATGGGTGCGGTCTGCTCGGCGTTCTCCTCGGTCTCCTCGGGTTCGGTCATCTCCACCCTCCGGTCATCGGGGATGCGAGGTGCTGGCGGCGGTGTGGTCGCGGTCCCCGGCGGACACCTCGAAGGTGAGCTGGCCGTCCCGCGCGTCGACGGTGACCTTCTGCCCCGGTGAGAGCTGGTTCTCCAGCAGCATCCGGGACAGCCGGTTGTCGACCTCCCGCTGGATCACCCGGCGTAGCGGGCGGGCCCCGAACTCCGGCTGGTAGCCGTGCTCGGCCAGCCAGTCGGTGCCGGCCGGGGCGAACTCGACCTGGATGTCCTGGGCGTGCAGCCGGCGGCGGGTCTCCTCGAGCAGCAGCCCGGTGATCTGGCGCAGCTGCTCGGCCTCCAACCGCTGGAAGATGATCGTCTCGTCGACCCGGTTGAGGAACTCCGGACGGAAGTTCTCCTGGAGCCGGCGCATCAGCCGTTCCCGCAGCTCGTCGGCCTCCTGCTGGTGACCCTCGGCACCGATGCCGAAGCCGACCGTACGCTGACTGCCGGTGATCAGCTCCGAACCCAGGTTGCTCGTCATGATCAGCACGGTGTTCTTGAAGTTGACCGTACGACCCTGGCTGTCGGTGAGCCGGCCGTCGTCGAGCACCTGGAGCAGGATGTTGAACACGTCCGGGTGGGCCTTCTCGATCTCGTCGAGCAGCACCACCGCGTACGGGCGGCGACGGACCGCCTCGGTGAGCTGGCCGGCCTCCTCGTAGCCGACGTAGCCGGGGGGCGCTCCGACCAGCCGGGCCACGGTGTGTCTCTCCTGGAACTCGCTCATGTCGACCCGGACCATCCGGTCCGCCTCGCCGAAGAGCGCCTCGGCCAGGGCTCGGGCCAGTTCGGTCTTGCCGACGCCGGTCGGTCCGAGGAAGAGGAAGCTGCCCATCGGCCGGTTCGGGTCGGCCAGCCCGGTCCGGGACCGGCGTACCGCCTCGGCGATGGCGGTGACCGCGTCGTCCTGGCCGATCACCTTCTGGTGCAGGTGTCCCTCCAGGCGCAGCAGCCGGTCCCGTTCCTCCTCGGTGAGCTGGCTGATCGGGATGCCGGTGGACCGGGAGACCACCTCGGCGATCTCCTTCGTGCCGACCGAGGGGACCTGGTGGTCCCCACCGTCGTCCCGGGCCCGCCCGATCTGCTCCTCCAGCTCGGCGAGCCGGTCGCGCAGCGCGGACGCCTTCTCGTACTGTTCGTCGGCGACGGCCTGTTCCTTGTCCCGGCGGACGTCCTCCAACTGCTGCTCCAGCTCCCGGACGTCCGAGGCGGGGGTCCGGGTGCGCAGCCGGACCCGCGCCCCGGCCTGGTCGATCAGGTCGATCGCCTTGTCCGGCAGGAACCGGTCGGTGACGTACCGGTCGGAGAGTTCGGCGGCGGCGACCAGCGCCTCGTCGGTGAACCGGACCTGGTGGTGTGCCTCGTACCGGTCCCGCAGGCCGCGCAGGATGGCCACGGTGTCCTCGACGTCGGGCTCGGGCACCAGCACCGGCTGGAACCGGCGGGCCAGCGCGGCGTCCTTCTCGATGCTGCGCCGGTACTCGTCCAGCGTGGTGGCCCCGATCACCCGCAGCTCGCCGCGGGCCAGGGCCGGCTTGAGCATGTTGGAGGCGTCCATGCCGCCCTCGCTGCCGGCACCGCCCGCCCCGACCAGGGTGTGGATCTCGTCCATGAAGATGATCAGCTCGTCCCGGTGCGCCCGGATCTCGTCGATCACCTTCTTGAGCCGTTCCTCGAAGTCGCCCCGGTAGCGGGTGCCGGCGACCAGGCCGGCCAGGTCGAGCTGGACGACCCGCTTGCCGAGCAGGGTCTGCGGCACGTCGCCGTCGCAGATCCGCTCGGCCAGGCCCTCCACGATGGCGGTCTTGCCGACGCCGGCCTCGCCGATGAGCACCGGGTTGTTCTTGGTCCGCCGGGACAGGATCTCGACCGCCTGTTCGATCTCGTCGGCGCGGCCGATCACCGGGTCGATCTGGTCGTTGGCCGCCAGGTCGGTGAGGTCCTGGCCGTACTGGTCGAGAGTGGGGGTGCCCCGGTCGGGTCGCGGGCCGGTCATCGGGCCGCGTTCGGCGCCG
Source organism: Micromonospora sp. NPDC051925 (assembly GCF_044548625.1). NCBI lineage: Bacteria > Bacillati > Actinomycetota > Actinomycetes > Micromonosporales > Micromonosporaceae > Micromonospora > Micromonospora sp. NPDC051925. Next base: position 487,261 of record NZ_JBIUCH010000001.1, read on the forward strand.
GCCGCCTGGAGCGACTCGGGCTGGATCCGACCGGCGGCGAGCATCCGACCGGCCGGCGACTCGGGATTGAGCGGCAGCGCCATCAGGATGTGCTCGGGTCCGATGTAGTTCGCCCCCATCGCCCGGGAGAGCTGGTGGGCGTCGAGCAGCGCCCGCTTGGCCGCCGGGGTGAGCGAGAGGTTCGGCGGCACCTCGCCGCGCGGGGCACCGTCGCCGCGTCCACCGAGCGCGTTGACCAGGGCCTCCGGGTCGGCACCGGCGCGGCGGACCAGGTCCCGCAGCGGCTCACGCTGCAACGCCGCCCAGAGCAGATGGTCGGTGTCCAGGTCGGTGCTGTGCTTCTGGGCGGCCCGCCGGGCGGCGTCGGCCAGCATCTCCCGGGCGTCGGCGGTCATCAGCCGGGTGATGTCGACCCGATGGGCCGGCCGGCGTCCGCCCTCACCTCGACCGAAGTACCGGGCCAGGAACTCGTCCCACGGGTCGGAGCCGAAGTCACCGGGTCCCATCATGTCTGTCCTCCGCTCCTCGGGCGCGGCAGGGTCGCCGAGGGCGACACGTAGGCGCGACACGATCGCCGGTGGCTACCCGACGGTCGCCCCGACAAACGCCGTCAGGTGGCAGGGTGGGGGTATGGACTCCCATCCGCTGTTGATCGTTGACGGTGCGAACGTGGTCGGCTCCCGCCCCGACGGCTGGTGGCACGACCGCGCCGGCGCGGCGGCCCGACTACGGGACCGGCTGGTCCCGGTGGCCGACGCGGGCGTACCCCCGGAGCTGCTCGCACCCGTCGAGGTGCTGCTGGTGGTGGAGGGTCCGGCGCGGGACGTGCCGGGGGTGCCCGGGGTGCGCACCGTCGCGGCGCCGGGTTCGGGCGACGACACCATCGTCGACCTGGTACGCGACGCGCCGGATCGGCGTCGGCTGGTGGTGACTGCCGACCGGGAGCTGCGCGGGCGGGTGGGCGAGCTGGGCGCCGAGGTGTACGGCCCCCGCTGGCTGCCCTCCTGAGCCCCGGCCCGTCAGTCCGGGTTCGTCCGCCCGCCCGGCGCGGTCCGGACCGCTGACGGCCCGGCCCGCCGGCGTCCCGGGTGGCCGGGCGCGCAGGGTTCGGCGCAGTCCCGTCAACGGGACCTGGCGTCTTTTCAGTGAGACCAACCGGGCGACTTCGCGCACGTCAGGGCGGTAACCGGGCACCCGGGCAGCAACACCCCCAGGGCGGATGTTCTCTCCCCGTCGGGTATACGTTGTAATGGAGATCTCCCCGCCCCCAGGAGGTCACCGTGGCGAGCGTCGCCGAGCTGAAGGCCGCGATCGATATCGCCCTCCAACAGATCGGTGACGGGCAGACAGCCGTGCAGGCCGCCGGGGAGAAGCTCTCCGAGGCACAGCAGACCCTCGCCGGGGCGTTGGAGGGCAGCGGACACGAGACCGTCGAGGCGGCCCAGGCCTCGCTCACCCAGGCCGGCCAGGAGCTGGAGGAATGTCTCGCCGCGACGCTCGTCGCGGTGGAACAGGCACAGCTCTACGTGTCGTCGCTGTAGCGGGCCGCCGTGTCCATCATCGAGGACGTCGGAGCGCAGGTCCGGGCCGCCGCCGAGGAGTTCCCCCTCGCCCAGCTCGCCCTGGCGCTGGAGAAGTTCGGCCAGGCCACCGAGCGGCTCCGCTGGGTACGCCAGGAATCGGCCAACCCGATGGGGGTGCCGGAGCTCGCCGCCGCCACCGAACACGCCGAGTCCGCCGGGCATGCGCTGCGGGTCGCCCAGGAACAGCTCTCCGGCTACCTGGCCGCCATCGGGCTGGCCCCCGACGGCCCGCCACCGCCCCGGGCCACCGGCCCCGCCCCCAGGCACGACGGCCCGCGCGGCGACACCACCGCGCCGCCGGCCGCTCCGCCACCGGCCACCGAGGAGGACCCCACCGTCAAGCGCTGGTGGGCGGTCCGGGTGGCCGAGTTGACCGGTGGCCGGGAAGGCCCACCGGAGCAGCCGGACGAGCGGGTCGCCGACTCCCGGGAACTGCTACGTCGGGTGGCCACCGGCATCCGCTCCGGCGACCGCGACCGGCTGCACCGGGAGCTGCGCGCCGCCCACGCCGACGTCGGCCTCGGCCTGGCCGCGATCACCCCGCCGCTGCTGCGGGACCTCGCCGGGGAACTGCTCGGGCATCCACCCCGCGCCGACGACCTGCCCCGGTTGCGCCGAGAACTGGACGGTCGGGTCCGCGACCTGCTGCCCGGCCTGCCACCGCCGGTGCTGGACACCCTGCTCACCCGGGTCTGCCGGATGCCCCCGCCGCGCCGGGGCGAGGGTGAGGGCGAACAGCCCCATGCCGCCGATCCCGCCGTCACCGCGGGCGTGGTGACCGGCGTGCTGCTGGCCCGGCTCGGCCGGGAGCTGCCCCCCGAGGAACGCGACCCGCAGCGGCAGCCGACGGCACCGCAGGCGCCGGAACCCGACCGGTCCCGTCCGCGCCCGCCCGCCGAGCGTCGCCCCGAGTCGCGCCCTCCGCGACGTCCCGAGCCAGCCCCGCAACGCCGGCCCGAGCCGAGCCCACCGCCCCGCGCCGAGCCGGCTCCCCCGCGCCGGCCCGAAGCGGGTCGGACGAGTCCCTGGGCGGACGGTGGACACCGTGGCTGACCTGCGTGCCCAGTTGGCGGCGCGGGTGCGGGGGATGCTCTCCGAGGCGCTCGGCGTCACCCGTACCCGGCTCGCCTCGGCCGAGTCGGAGCTGACCGCCGCCCGGGACCGGCTGACCCGGGTCCGGCGGGCCGCCGCCACCGTGCCGGAGCGGGTCGGCGCGGAACGCGACCGACGGCTGACCGAGATCGACCAGCGACACGCCGCCCGGCTCGCCGAGCTGGCCCACCGGGCGGCCGAGGCCGCCCGCCGGGAGGCCCCCGGTGCGGCCTCCGCGCCGTGGGCGGGGTGGCGGGTCACCCCGGCCGGTCGCGGCGAGAGCCCCGGCCCGTTGCGCGTCGGCACCCTGCGGGTCACCGGCGCGGAACCGGTCCCGGCGCTGGTGCCGCTGCTCGACGCCGGTCACGTGGAGCTGCACGGCGACGACCGGGAGGGCGCCGACGCGGTGGTGTCGGCGCTGCTGCTGCGCGGCGTCGGCCGGGCCGACCCGGGCGCGGTCCGGCTCTACGGCTACGACCCCGAACACCTCGGCGGCGGGCTGGCCGGCTTCGCCCCGCTCGGCACCGCCGGGCTGCTCACCTTCGTCGGGCCGGGTGGCCTGGCCCGGCTCCTCGACGACCTGGTGGAACAGATCCGCCGGATCAACGAGACGGTGCTGGCCGGCGAGTACGGCTCACTGCGCGCCCTGGCCGTGGCGACCGGCCGGCGACCCGAACCGTGGCGGGTGGCGGTGCTGCTCGGCGGGGACGAGCTGTCCCGACACGAACGCGGCCAGCTCGACCGGGTGGTACGCACCGGCGCGGCCTGCGGGGTGCACCTGGTGGTACGCGGCATCGACCTGCCCGACGACCCCAGCCTCACCCGGATCCGCACCGGGCCGGGGGAGACCCGGATCGGCACCCCACCCGGCCCACCGGTACGCCTCGACCCGCCCCCACCGGCCACCCTGGTCACCGAGACCTGCCGGGAGATCGCCACCCGGGTCAACGCCGGCCCGCCGCCGACGCCCTTCACCGACCTGCTCCCCCCGCCGGAGCAGATGTGGAAGGAGGATTCGGCGCACGGGCTGACCGCCCCGATCGGCGAGGGGCCGCACGGCCGGCCGGTGCTGCTGACTCTCGGCGACTACCCCCCGCACGCGCTGATCGGCGGCCCGTCCGGCACCGGCAAGACCAACCTCATCTTCGCCTGGATCGGCGCGCTGGCCGCCCGCTACTCCCCCGCCGAGCTGGAGTTCTATCTGCTCGACTTCAAGGAGGGGGTGTCCTTCGCCCGGTTCGCGCAGGGCCGCCGCGACCCGAGCTGGCTGCCACACATGCGGCTGGTCGGGATCAACGTGAACACCGACCGGGAGTTCGGCCTGGCCCTGCTGCGCTTCCTCGCCGAGGAACTGCGCCGTCGGGCGGACGCGGCCAAGAAGCACGAGGTCACCAAGCTCGCCGAGTTGCGGGCGGTGGACCCGACCGGGCACTGGCCCCGGATCGTCGCGGTGGTCGACGAGTTCCAGGCGCTGCTCGCCGGCCGGGACGTGGTGGCCCGGGAGGCCGCCGACCTGCTGGAGGACCTGGCCCGACGGGGCCGCTCGCAGGGCATCCACCTGGTGCTCGCCTCGCAGGACGTCCGGGGCATCGAGGCGCTGTGGGGGCGGCCCGCCCTGGTCGCCCAGTTCACCCTGCGGATCGCCCTGCCGAAGGCACTGCGCATCCTCGCCGAACGCAACGACGCCGCGCAGGCGCTGCCCCGGCACCACGCGGTGGTCAACGCCGAGTCGGGCATGACCGAGGGCAACCAGGTGGCCCGCATCCCCTCGGCCAGCGACTGGGAGACCTGGAGCGAGTTGCAGCACCGGCTGTGGCGGATGCGCCCCGCCGACGCCGCACCGGCGCGGCTCTTCGACGGCGACGCCATACCCCGGCTCGCCGAGGCTCCCGACTTCCGGGCCCTCACCCCGCCGCAGGGTGATCTCCCGCCACGCGGCCCGGTCGCCCTGCTCGGGGAGATCATCGACGTGCAGTCCCGGTCGGCGGCGCTGCGGTTGCCCCGGGCACCCGGCCGCAACCTCGCGGTCCTGGGCACCCGGGTCGACGAGGCGTGTGCGGTGCTCGACGCCGCCGCCCGCTCGCTGGCCCGGCAGCACCGACCCGGCAGCGCCCGGTTCTCCATCGCCTGCCTCGACCCGGACGCCGACCCGGCGGCCCGCGCCCTCTACGAGGACCTCGCCGACGACGCCGCCTGGTACGACGAAGAGACCGTCGCGGAGCTGATGGCCGAGACGGCGACCGCGCTGACCCGGCCGGGCACCCCGAGCACCCCGCACTACCTGCTGCTGTTCGCCGTCGACGCGGCGGCGGGAGCGTTGGCGACCGGCTCGCCCGGATCGACCGGCCTGGACCGGCTGCGCCGGGTCCTGCACGACGGGCCGGAGCGGCGTACCCACGTGCTGGCCTGGTGGCGCGGGGTGGCCCGGATGCGGGCGGACCTGGGCGGACCGGCCGCCCGGACCGACCAGATCGGCGCCTGGGTGGCCCTCGACGTGCAGGGCGGCGAGCTGGGCTCGGCGCTCTACCCGGGTTCCGGCGGGCCGGACTGGTACCCGCGCCCGTGGCGGGGGCTCTTCTTCGACCGGGCGGTGCACCGCACCGGACAGGTGATCATCCCTTATGGTCCGTCCTGATGAACGAACCGGTCGCCAGTGACACCTACGCCGCCCACGTCCGCCGGCTCGCCGAGCTGACCGGTCGGGTGGCCGCCCAGCGGGCCGAGGCGCAGGCCTGGCACCACCAGCAGTGCGCCGCCGCCGAACGGGCCGTGGAGCAGGCGGTCACCCAACTCCAGGACGCCGAGCAGGAGGTGGTGGACGCCCGGTCGCTGCTGGAACGGGTCGACGCCGAGGCGGGTCACCTCTGGGCCGAGCTGCGCTCCCGGCTGGGCACCCGCCGGCTCGGCGACCCGCCGGGACCGGCCCGGGACGTCACCGGCGACCCGGTGCCGCTGCTGCACGGGGTACGCGAGCTGCTGGACCGCACCGGTCAACGCGGTGAGCTGCCGGGGTCGGTGAACCCGCTGCTCGCCCTCTGCGGGGTGGCCGGGGCGGTCGTCGCGTACGCCCTCGGGGCCGCCGCCCGCGCGGTCGGCCAGCGGTACGGCGGTGACCTGGCGGTGGGCATGCCGGTGCTGGCCCTGGTGGTGACGCTGCTCGGCCCGGTGACCGGGCTGGCACCGGCGAAGCGGCTGGCGGACCGCCGGCACGCGCTGCTCGGCCCCCGCCCGCTGGCGATCGTCCTGGCCACCGGGGCGGTGACCACCGTGCTGCTGCTGATCTCGACCCGCTGACCGCGCTGGGTGCCGGCACAGCTCAGGCCGGGACGGCGACCGCCTCGCGGAGCAGCCGGCGGGCCAGCACCAGCCGGTCGGCGTCGTCGAGACCGGGCAGGTCGCCCACCCGGAGGCCGGCGGAGCCGAGCAGGGCGCGCAGCGCCGGCGCGCACTGCTCCGGCAGGGTGATGGTGCGGTGGGTCAACCGCAGCGACACCCGGCCCCCGGCGGTGGGGGTGAGCTGCCAGCGCAGCCCGCCCCGGGGGGCGATCCGGCTGTCGGCGACGAGCGTGGTGAGCGCGGCGGCCTGCGCGAGCGGCCGGATCGGGGCCGGTCGGGCGGCGGGCCAGGCCCGGTCGCGCAACCGGGCGGCCACCGTGGCCGGGTCGGCCCGCAGCAGCCAGTCGCGCAGCGCCTCCACGGTCTCGGTCAGCTCCGGCTCGATGGCGTCGGGATCGGCGACGTCGGTGCCGAAGGGCAACCCGGCGCGCAGCCGGGGGTCCTCGGCGGCCAGCGCCAGCAGCTCCTCGACCAGGGCGTACCGGGTCAACGCGCGGATGCCGACGGTCAGGTGCAGCGAGCGGGACTCCTGCGCCTGGGCGCTGTGCAGCCAGCCGCGCGGCAGGTAGAGCGCGTCGCCGGGTTCGAGGACCACGTCGAGCGCGGCCGGCCCTTCGGCGGTGGCGGACACCTCGTCGGCCCGGCCGCCCCAGGGCTGCCTCTCCAGCGGGTCGGTGAGCACGGGCGGATGGATCCGCCAGTGCTTGCGGCCGTCGACCTGGAGCACGAAGACGTCGTGGGTGTCGTAGTGGGTGGCGAAGCCCTGGCTGCCCGGCGGGGTGAGGTAGGCGTTGACCTGCAAGGGTTGCGTCAGGGCGGTGCCCAGGTCCCGGGTGAAGTCGATCAGGGCGGGCCAGAGTCGGTGCAGCCCCTGCAGCACCAGCGTCGCGCCGGCGGCGTACAGCTCGAGGATGCGCTCGTCGAGGACCTGATCGCCGATCTCCGCGCCCGCCCCGCCACCGCCGGTGAAACGGGCCGCCGACACCAACTGGCCGTCCCTGGCCACCCGCAGGAACGGGGTACGCAGACCGCGCCGGCTGAGCAGTTCGTCGGCGTCGTCCGGGCTGAGCAGGTCGGTGAACCCGTCGGCGTTGGGTAGTTCGGCGGCGCGCGACAGCAGCGGCGCACGGCCCCAGTGGGCGGCGGCGAACTTGGCCGGTTCGACGCTGACGCAACGGGCCAGCGCCCGCGTCGCGGCGGACGGGACCGCCGGGCGGTTGTGGCCGCCCGGCGGGTCGATGGTCGTCATGATGTCCCGGTCAGCGGGCGCTGCCGTCCGCGCCACCGTCGTGCTGACCCGGCGTGGCCCCACCGTCGGCCGGACCTTCCGCGCCACCGTCCGCGCCACCGTCGTGCTGACCCGGGGTCGCCCCACCATCGGCCGGACCCTCGGCCCCGCCGTCGGCGCCACCGTCGTGCTGACCGGGGGTCGCCCCACCGTCGGCCGGACCCTCCGCGCCACCGTCCGCGCCACCGTCGTGCTGACCCGGGGTCGCGCCGCCGTCGGCCGGCCCCTCGATGCCGCCGCCGCTGGTGGTCTGGATGTCGTCGTCGTTCAGTGCCATGGGTGCTCCCTCGGGTGTGCCGCCCCGCCGCAGGGCGGGGTCTGTCGTGCGGGTGGTACCCCCGACACGATCTTCTCTAACCCACACCGTAGACGGCCCGTCCGACGCGCGGGACGGATCGCCGCTGCACGTCACCACCGACGGCGGGTCAGGGAATCAGCCGTTGCAGATCCCTGGGCATGCCCGACTTCACGTCCTGCCACTCGCCCTGGGTGACGTGCCGGCGCAGGGCGTCCAGCACCACCTGGGCCACCCGCTCCGGGCCACCCTCGACGTCGTACGGGAATCCCTGCCGGACCTCGTAGAGGAAGTCGTCCCGATTCAGCTTGATCGGCACGTTCTCCGGCTGCCAGCCGTCGAAGTAGATGCCCCGGACCAGCACCGGCAACTGGGCGGCGAACTCCGCGCACTCCTGCACTGTCATCCGGTCCCGCAGCAGGTGCAGCACCGTCCGCAGGGCCGCGTACGACTGGTTGCGCTGTGCCTTGGGCCAGCCGTACGCCTGCTCGATGTCCTTGAGGATCAGGTTGGTCTTGTCCACGGATGACTCGAACGCGGAGATCAGTTGCTCTGCCATTCCGTCACCCCCCGGCCTTCGGATCGCCGTCCCACCGCCGGTCCTCGACGCGTCGGGGCGGCCCCGACGGGCCTCGGCCCTGCCGGGCCGGACTGCCGCTGCGGCCGGGCCGCTCCGGTCGACGGGTGTCCCCACCCGTGCCGACGACGTGCAGCACCGCGCCCCGCCGTGGATCTGCCACCACCCGCACCGCCATCTCGGTCACCTCCGTGCCCGTCCGTATGTGTCCCGGCCGCTGACCCGGCCGGCACCACCCATGCTGCGCATCTCCGGGTGAGTCGCCCTCACCCGGACGGGGTGAGAACCGCCCGGCGGTCTGCCCGACCCGCACCTGGGTGGCCGTGTCCGGGCCGAATCAGCGGTGTCAGCCCGGTGCGACGCCGCCATCTCGGCCCCCGACGGAGGGGTACCTCAGGCGTTCGCTGCCAGCAGGGCCTGGAGCCGCTGGCCGTTGCGCTGGGCATGGTCCAGGTAGCAGTTGTTCATCAACACGTGCGTCCGGTCTGCGGAGTCGGCAAGTTCCCGCAGCTTCGGCGCCCAGTCGCGCAGTTCCCGGTCGGAGTAGCGGTAGCCGAACTTCTCGTGGATGTCCTTACTGGTCCACTTGTCGCTGTGCCCGTGGAACCGCACCACCGCCAGGTCGGCCGTGGCGGCCAGCACCGGCGGCACCGAGCTGCGGTGCCCCTGTGGCATGTCCACGGCGACGTACGCCAGCCGGTGCCCGCGCAGGAACGCCAGGGTCTCCTCGGCATTGGCCCCCTCGAACCAGGACGCGTGCCGGAACTCGAAGACCGGCCGCAGCGGACGGCAGCGCCGCTCGACCTCCAGCAGGTACTCCTTGTTGTCCCGCTTGATGGTGAACCAGGGTGGGAACTGGAACAGCACCGCGCCGAGCTTGCCCGCCTCGACCAGCGGGTCCAGCGCGGACAGGAACCTCGTCCAGACCTCCTCGTACGCCTGGGCGGACAGGTCGGCCGGGTAGACGTGGCGCTTCGTCGTCTCCGGGCGCAGCTCCTTGTAGAGCGCGGAGACCCGGGTGGGATGCCCGGTGAGCAGGCTGAACGCCTTGACGTTGAAGGTGAACCCGGGCGGGGTGCGCTCGGCCCAGAGCCGGGCGGTCCGCTCGGCCGGCGGCGAGTAGTAGGTCGCGTCCACCTCGACGAGCGGGAACTGCCGGGCGTAGTACGCCAGGCGCTTCTCCGGGTTGTCGGCGGTCTGCGGATACCAGCCCGAGTCGAGCAGGGTCGGATCGGTCCAGGACGCGGTGCCGACCTCGATCTCACCCACGGGACAGGCCCGTCGCACCGCCGGGGTGGCCCATTAGGTTCCTGACGGCCCGGTGGCGACGGTCGGCCACCGGTCAGGCGGCCCGCCGCTCCCGGTTCTGCTTACAGGTCACGCACGAGGTGGCCGACGGGAAGATCTCCAGCCGCTCCACCGGGATCGGCGCCGTGCAGCCCTCGCAGAAGCCGTAGGTGCCCTCGTCCAGCCGGGCCAGGGCGTGCTCGAACTGGGCCCGGCGGTCGAGGATGGTCCGCAGCAGGGACTGCGCGGTGTCCCGTTCGGCGGTCTTGGTGCCACTGTCGGCCTGGTCGTCGCCGGCGGTGTCGCCGACCTCCACCAGCCGCAGCACCTGGCTCTGCGCGACCGCGTGCTCGTACTCGGCGGACAGCTCGTTGTAGCGGGCCCGCAGAGAGGTCCGGATCTGGTCGGCCTCCGCCGCGGTGCGGGCGGTGCCGACGGTGTCGTGGACGAGCATCGCTGCCTGCCTTTCCTGAGGCCGGGCGTCGGGACGGGCGGCCCCGGACGCGGGCGGCACGGCGAGATCATCCGTGCCCTGTGAGCCGGGCGATTACCCACCGTCCCGCCCCGGCAAACCGCCGGATTTTCCGGCTCAGCCGCCGGGGCCGTCCCGCCGCACCGGCCCCGGGTGGCGGGCTCAGTCGCCGGGGCCGTTGCGCTGCACCAGCGCCGGGTGGCGGGGGTCGTCGACCCGGACCACCACGTCGGCGAAGGACGCCGGGTCGACCTCGTCGGCGTACCGGGCGAAGGCCGGGAGGGTCCACCGCTGCGCCGGATCGGTACGGCGGGCCAGCGCGCACGGGGAGAGGGCCAGGTGCACGGTGACGTCGAACGGCAGTCCCCCACCGAGCAGCAGCGCCCCGCTGACCAGCAGCACCGTGCCCGGCAGCAGCTCCTGATAGGCGGCCCGGCTGGCCCGGTCGGTCTCCGCGTCCCAGAGCGAGGGGAGCACCCGCCCGGTGCCGCCGGGGCCGGCGGGGTCGAGCACCTCCCGGCGCAGGCCGGCCTCGTCCGTCCAGCCCTCGTAGTAGGCGTCGGGGTTGGTCCGGCCGTGTTCGTAGCGGACGGAGGCGGGCCGCAGGAAGTCCACGGCTCGCAGGTGCAGCGCCGGGCGACCACGGGCGCGCAGCGGGTCGATCAGGGCCTCGGCGAGCCGGTCGGGGGCGGCGGCGGGTGGGCCGTCGACGGCGACCCGCAAATGGGCGGGTGGTGGCGACCCGCCGGAGGCGGGCACGGACGCGACCGTGAGGAGCCGTTCGGTCAGCTCGGCGACGAGCCGGTCGGGCGAGATCGGGCGGACGCGCATCCGACCATGGTGCCCCCGTCGGGCGACGGCCGGCCCGGCGGCCCGTTCAGCCGGCGCTCGGCGGTGGCCCCGTGCGCCCTCCACCGGCGTGCCCGGCGGTGACCCGTGCAGCCGGCGCTCGGCGGTGGCCCGTTCAGCCGGTGCGGTCGACGGTGACCCGGGCGTCGTCGGCGAGCCGGTAGCCCACCCCGTAGACCGTGGTGACCAGGGGGACGTCGACGCCGACCTTGCCGCGCAGCCGACGTACGTGCACGTCCACCGTGCGCACCCCGGCGTGCTCGTAGCCCCACACGGCGTTGAGTAGTTGCAGCCGAGTGAACACCCGCCGGGGGTGGGCCACCAGGTGCAGCAGCAGGTCGAACTCCAGCCGGGTCAGCGGCAGCGGCTCGCCGTCGCGCAGCACCGAACGGGAGGAGGCCAGGATGTGCAGCATCGGGATGGTGGCGGCGAGGGAGCGGCCCGAGGACCGGCCGGCCGGACCCTGGTCGGGTCGCCGCTCGGCGGGGACGCCGGTGGTGGCGATGGTGCCCTCCCCGCGTTCCAGCATCTCCCGGGCCGCCTCCAGCAGCCGGCGGGCCGGCGGGGTGAGCGACTCCTCGCTGGCCAGCGGGATGGACAGGGTCACGGTGAGCACGGGGGCGACGGCATTGGCCGGGCGTCGCTGGCCGCCGGGGGGTCGACCGGGGACCGAGGGTTGGGACGTATGCCATCCGGCGCGCGACGATGCGGGGCTGACCGACATGGTCCTCCTTGGGCTGGTCCGGGTAACTCCCCACGGCCCGGGACGCCGCTGCATCGATGCTTCCCGGCCCCTGGACGAGGGTCAAGGGGCGACCGCGTTGCATGAATGTGACAATTGACGAACAGTTCGCAGCCGAGCCCTCGCTCTGCGTACGAGCCAGATGATTACAGCAGAAGCGTCGACGTGCCCCGGTACGGGGGGTGCCCGCCCGTCGCGCCACGGCCGGCACGACCGCGACGCACCCGGCTCGGACGAGTCGGATGCGTCGCGGATTGGTCCGATGGTCAGCGGAATCGGTCGACCCGCACCCTCGCCTCGTCGGCGAGCCGGTAGCCCACCCCGTACACGGTGGTGACCAGGGGGGTGTCCGCGCCGAACTTGGCGCGCAGCCGGCGTACGTGCACGTCCACGGTACGGACGACGGCGTGTTCGTATCCCCAGACACAGGCGAGCAGTTGGAGCCGGGTGAAGACCCGGTGCGGGTGTTCGGCGAGGAAGAGCAGCAGGTCGAACTCGATGCGGGTGAGCGGGATCTCCCGGTCACCCTGGCGCACCACCCGGGTGCCGGCGAGAATCCGCAGGGTCTCCGGGTGGTCGCCGGCCGGCGGCGGCTCCCCGGCGGCCGGCGTCGGGCGCGGGGCCGGCAACGACGACAGCAGGCGCGGCGTGGTCGGCTCGCTCAGCCGGACCACCCCCTCCCCCGTCTCGGCCAACTCGCCGAGCAGGTCGACCAGGCGGGCCAGCCGGGGCGTCAGCGGCCCGGCGGTCAGGTCGAGGGTGATGGTCAGCGACGGCGCGGACCGGGGCCGACCCGGCGTCACCCGGTCGGGGCGGCCCGGCGGGTGCGGACGCGCGGTGAAGGCGACGAGGGACATGGGAGCCTCCTGTGTGGCGGTGCGTCCGCCACGCCCGGTGGGGCGCGACGGTCAGTGCGGCGTCCGGCCGGCGGTCACCGGCGGCGCGAGGGACGGGGAGCGGTGCGACAGCGTCGGACCCAGGGTCGGCAGGCCGGCGATCCGCCAGGCGACGAAGCCGCCGACCACGTCGGTGGCCCGGTGCAGACCGAGGTCCTGCAACGCGGCGGCGGCCAGCGACGAGGTGTAGCCCTCCTGGCAGATCACCAGCACCGGCAGGTCGTAGCCGACCGCCTCGGGCAGCCGGGCCGGGCAGCGCGGGTCGAGCCGCCACTCCAGCACGTTGCGTTCGATCACCCGAGCGCCCGGTACGGTGCCGTGAGCGGCACGCTGGGCAGCCGGGCGGATGTCGACCATCAGCGCCCCGCCCCGGTAGGCCAGGTGCGCCTGCTCGGGGTCGAGCCGACACAGCCGGGCGCGGGCCTCGGCGAGGATCTCGTCGATGCCGCGCGAGCCCGGTGGTGGCGTCGGACAGCTCTCGGTACGGGTGGTGTGCTGCGGCATCGTCGCGGTCCTTCCATGGGCGAGCCGGCGGGCGGGGGAACGGGGGCAGGCGGCGTCACCAGGAGACGCCGGCCCGAGCGACCTCGGCGACCCGGAGCCGGCCGTCGACGAGGCGGTACTGGGTCATGTGCCGCAGTGCGGGCAGGTAGACGTGCACGCTGACCGCCGGCTGGTCGCCCCGGTTGGTCACCACGTGCACGTGCCGGGGGCCGAACCGGCGACCGGCCCCGGCGGCGAGGCGGTGCGGGCGCAGCCGCCCACCGGAGACCGTCTGCTCGGTCAACTCGCCGGCGACGACCAGGAAGGCGCCCGAGGAACCGCCGTGATCGTGCAGATCGGTGCCCTGGCCGGGCAGCCAGCTCAACGCCCAGACCTCGTGGTCGTCGGCCGAGGCGAGCCGGGCGTACCAACGCTCGGCGCGGTCGAATCGCAGCGGCACGGCCCAGGTGGTCGGGTCGGCGTACCGGCCGGCGACGGCGAGCAGGTCGGTGGCGTGGGTGCTGGTCATGGCTACTCCCGTGTGATGCGTTCCCCACACTCTAAACCGCAAAACCTATAGACTTAGTAGGTAATATCGGATGCTGGGACGCGAGCGGCGGCGGGGCCTGAGGGCCTGCGGTTCCACCCCGCGCCATCCCACTCCCGCCCCCGGCCGCGTCCCGACCCCTAGGATGGAGCGGTGACCGAGGAGTTCGACGCCGAGGCGCTGGCCTTCGCCCACCGGATGTTCGACCTGGCCCGCACAGGTGCGGCCGAGGAACTCGGTGGCTACGTCGACGCCGGGCTGCCGGTGAACATGACCAACGACAAGGGCGACACGCTGCTCATCCTGGCCGCGTACCACGCCCACCCGGAGACCGTCGCGGCGCTGCTGGCCCGGGGCGCGGACCACACCCGGGTCAACGACCGGGGGCAGACCGCGCTCGCCGCGGCGGTGTTCCGGCGCAACGCCGAGACGGTACGGGCGCTGCGCGACGCCGGAGCCGACCCGGACCACGGCACCCCGTCGGCGGTGGAGACCGCCCGCTTCTTCGACCTGCCGGAGATGCTCACCCTGCTCACGCGCCCGGCCTGACCGCCTCGATCAGGAACCGGCGGGAGTGGGCCACGAACGCGCCGTCGGCCCGGATCCGCGCATGCAGCCGTTCGAGCTGCGGCCGGTAGCGGTCCACGTCGAAGTCCGGCACCGTCCAGACCACCTTGCGCAGGAACCAGACCACCGCGCCGATGTCGTGGAACACCGCTCGCAGGGTGGCCCGCTCCAGGCGTACCACGTCGAGGCCGGCAGCTCGGGCCGCGGCCACCGCCTGGGCGGTGTGCCGGGTGGCCGGCGGCGGCAGCGGCCCCAGCACCGCCTCGCTCAGCTCGCGCATGGTGCCGGCGCCGATCTGCTGGGACAGGTAGTGGCCGCCGGGCCGCAGCACCCGGGCGATCTCCGCCCACCCGGTGTCCACCGGGTGCCGGCTGGTCACCAGGTCGAAGGAGGCGTCCCGGAACGGCAGGCGAGACCCGGGGCCGAGCTGGACCACCCGGCCGTCGACCCGACGCAGCGTCCGCCGGGCGACCGCGACGTTCGGTGGCCACGCCTCGGTGGCGACCAGCAGCGGGGGCGGCTGGGGCACCTCGGCGAGTACCTCACCCCCGCCGGTGTCGATGTCCAGGGCCGCCGCGACCACCGCCATCCGGGCGGCCACCTGGCGGGCGTAACCCCACGGCGGACGCTCCTCGGTGGCCCGCCCGTCCAACCAGCCGAAACCCCAGCCGTCGACGGGGGCCGCCGTCGCCTCGGCGATCCACTCGGCACAGCTCCGCTCGACCATCCGGCCACCCTGCGGCACCGATGCGGTGACGGGCAACCTGAATATGTCGCCACAGTCTCGCCGTGCGTGCGGCTGGTGCGGGGGCGCGAAGTACGGCCGGGGAGGTCAGGGGGCGGGGCGGAGGATATCCACGGTGGAGCCGGCGGGGACGCCGTCGAGGGTGTCGAAGCCGGCGGGCTCACGGCGACCGGCGTCGAACTGGCGCATCAGCCGGGCACCCAGCCCGACGCCGACCGCACCGACCAGCAGGGCGACCAGCTCGGTCACCAGCAGCACGCCGGTCGCGCCGCGCTGCGGGGCGTCCGCCCGGATCAGGCAGGCCAGCAGGAAGAGCGCGGCCATGCCCGCGTTGACCATGTTGAAGGTGACCATGGTACGGCGGTTCGGCCCCGGCCGTACGTCCCACAGGTCGATCATGCCGGCCACTCCGGCGAGCCCGGCGGCCACCAGCGCGGCGATCGCCGTCCAGTAGCCGACCTCACCGAGGAAGGCCGGGCCGCCCGCCACGTCGGCGAGGTCGAAGACGACAGCACTGACGAAGAGCCCGAACGGGAATGTCACAAGCATCGGTTGGATGGGATGCCCCTGCACACTCAGGCGGCTCTCCAACGGTTCCTCCCCGGGTTCGCACCAGCTCACCGGTCCAGGGTGCTACCCGAGGTCCCGTTCCACGAAACGGGACCGTCAGGATTCGCGGGGCCAGGGAGAAACGACACCCGGGTCGGCCGCCGCGACCCGATCAGGATTCGCGGGGCCGGGAGACGGTGGTGACCAGCCGCTCCGCCACCTCCCGCAACGGGATGTCCAGCGAGGACGCGGCGCTACGCAGCACGTCGAGGGCCTCCGGCGCCGGGCAGCCCCGCTGCGTCATGATCACCCCGACCGCCTGACCGACCACGTTCTCCCCGAGCAGCGCACCGTCCCGCTCGCCGGCCCGCTCGGCCCGCCTGGCCCGGTCCCGGACGGCGGCCAGCAGCAGCCCGGCGTGCTCGGCGAGGAGCATCGCGGTGAGCTGGTGCCGGGTGCTCAGCGAGCCGGCCCGGTCGGCGTACAGGTTGATCGCGCCGATCGCCCGCTCGTCGACGTCCACCGGGGCGGAGATCACCCCGCACACACCGAGACGGCGGGCGCGGTCGGTCCAGGCCGACCACCGGTCCTCGGCGGTCAGGTCCGCCGAGATGATCATCTCGCGGCACTGGATCGCGCTCATCGCCGGCGACTCCGGCCCCTGCCGCAGGTCGTCCAGCTCCGCCAGCCGGGGGTCGGAGGCCGCCACCCCGGCGGGCTCCCCCGCCCGTAGCGCGGTGAACCCGCACCAGGCCACCCCCGGTACGGCGTCCCCGGCGATCCGGACCAGCTCGGTCAACGCCTCGTCGAAGTCGTCGACCGCGATCAGCCCAGCGGTCAACTCCCGCAGCAGGGCGGCCGTTTCCAGTACCCCGAGCGTGTCGATCGTCAGCTCCCGCATGTCCAGGTTCACCGCGCCGCGGGCTCCGTACCGCACCTGCCGCGCGCTACCGGCGTCGTTGCCTGTGTCATCGTCGTGATCTCTCCCCCGAGTCGTGAGCCCCGGGCTACTACCCTGGCAAAAGCGGATCGAAACCGCGTAAGGGAACCCCTCCGGTTGCGGGACGGGCCCGGAGGGGTTCCTGCAACGCTCAGCGGGCTGCCGCGAGCCGGCGGCCGACCGAGGCGATCAGCCGGTCCAGCTCCGAGCCGAACGGGTTGTCGTGCACCAGGTACGTCCAGGTGGCGCTGGGCCGGACCAGCTTGGCGGCGTCCGGTTCCCAGTCCTCGTCGAACTCGGTCTCCTCGAAGGTGGCCAGGGTCCGCGTCTCGATCTCCGGGATGAGGTTGGTGAACGCCGGCACCGCCGCCCGGTGGAACTCGTCCAGCGGGTCGAGCCGGCCCAGCGCCCGCAGGTGCACGCCCTCGCGTACCTCGGACAGCTCGGCCAGGTGCTCCGCCCAGAGCCGGTCGGTGTGGTAGAGCGCGATCGACCGGGCCACCCGGGCCAGCAGGTCCTCGTCCATCTCGCCGGCCTTCTCCGGCATCCGGTCGAGCAGCATCAGCGCGGCCACGTCGGAGGTCAGCAGCCGCTCCCGGCGCTCGGCCAGGGCGATCCGCTGCTGCTCGATGACCACGCTGTAGCGCCAGGTGTTGCGGTGGATCTCGTGGTTGACGCCCTCGGCGACCCGCTGGGCGTGCTCCACCGCGTAGTCGACCTGCTCGTCGGTGACCAGGCCGTCGGCGTTCATCCGGGGCGAGGCCGGAATGGTGTCGCCGGCGTGCCGGACGACCAGGTCGTCCTCCAGGCTGACGAAGAAGACCGAGCCACCCGGGTCACCCTGCCGGCCGGCCCGGCCGCGCAGCTGGTCGTCGACCCGGCGGCTGTCGTGCCGGCCGCTGCCGATCACGTACAGGCCGCCCAGCTCGGCCACCCGCTCCTGGTCGACCTGCTCGCTGCCGCCGAGCCGGATGTCCACACCCCGGCCGGCCATCTGGGTGGAGACGGTCACCGCGCCGTACGCGCCGGCCTCGGCGATGATCGCCGCTTCCTCGTCGTCGTTCTTGGCGTTGAGCACCACGCACGGCACCCCGGCGGAGTGCAGGCCGGCGGCGAGCCCCTCGGACTCCTTCACGTCGAGCGTGCCGACCAGCACCGGGCGGCCCGCCTCGTGGCAGCGCCGGATCTCGTCGATCAGCGCCTCATCCTTCTCGGCCCGGGTCGCGTAGATCCGGTCCGGCTCGTCCTCGCGGACGCAGGGGGTGTTCGGCGGGATGACCGCCACCTCCAGGCCGAAGAACTCGCGGAGCTGGTCGCCGACCAGCACCGCGGTCGCCGTCATGCCGCACAGCTTGGGATACAGGCCGATGTACGCCTGCACGGCGATGGTGCCCAGCACCTCGCCCTCGGCGGTGGCGTCCAGGCCCTCCTTCGCCTCGACCGCGGCCTGGAGGCCGTCCGGCCAGCGGCGGCGCTGGGCGACCCGGCCGCGCATCTCGTCGATCAGCTCCACCGAGCCGTCCCGGACGATGTAGTCGACGTCGCGGTGCAGCAGGGCGTGCGCGTGCAGCGCCACGTTCACCGCGGAGAGCTGCCCGACGTGCTCGGTGTCGTACAGGTCGATGTCACCCAGCTTGGCCTCGACGGCGGCCAGGCCCTCGGTGGTGAAGGCGACGCTGCGGCCGTCGTCGGCGACGGTGTAGTGCCGGCCCTTGCGCAGGCCACGGACCAGCGCGGCGGCGGCGTGCACCGGGTCCTGCTCGCCGGTGACGGAACCGGCCAGCACCATCGGCACCCGGGCCTCGTCGATCAGGATCGAGTCGGCCTCGTCGACGATGGCGGTGGCCAGCGGCGGCTGGACCCGGTCCTCGAGGTCGGTGACGAGCTGGTCGCGGAGGAAGTCGAAACCGGCCTCGCTAACCGAGACGTAGGTGACGTCACAGCCGTACGCCTCCCGGCGCTCGGCCGGGGTGGACGCCTCGTTGACCCAGCCCACGGTCAGCCCGAGCAGCTGGTAGACCGGTGCCATCCACTCGGCGTCCCGGCGGGCCAGGTAGTCGTTGACGGTGAGCACGTGCACCGGCCCGTTGCCCAGCCGGACGTGCCCGTAGGCGGCCACGGTGGCGGTCAGCGTCTTGCCCTCACCGGTGGCCATCTCGGCGACCTTCCCGGAGAGCAGCGCCATCGCGCCGAGCAGCTGCACGTCGTACGGCCGCTGGTCGAGGCCACGGCGGGCGGCCTCGCGGCCCACCGCGCAGATCTCCACATACTCCGTGGCCGCGCCGGCGGCCTCGGTCAGCGCGGCGTCGTCGAGCGCCGACAGCTCATCCTCGCGCGCGGCGATCCGCGGCAGCAGCTTCTCCAGCGGAGCCAGGTCGACCGTCGTCCCCGGGCGCTGGAGGAACCGGCGGAACCTGCTCTTCAACCGTTGCGACACACCCATGAGCGGCAACGGTACGCGAACCCGGCCGGAAAAGGCTGCCCGGTCCGGACGTTGCGGCCCCGGTGTCCGGTTCCCGGCCCATCCGGGCAGGTCAACGAGGGGTGCCGGGCGGCCCACCGGAAGACGGCGGGCAGGCGCTCAACGAGGACGCAGGCTGACGATCGTCGATGATCAGCGAGGCCGGCCCCGGCCGGGGCCGGCGCAGGGGAAGAGCGTCATCTCTGGACAGCGGCACGGAGGCGGTGGGGCGGATCCCACGACGGCTGTCCCCGCCACCGTCGGACAGTGACGGGGGCGCACGCCGGCTGAGCGGTCGTCGGGATCACCCCGCGTACGCGGGGAGCAGCGCCACCGGTGACTGCGCCTCCACCCCGGGGATCACCCCCGCATGCGCGGGGAGCAGGTCGAGGGCGACGGCCTGAGGCCCGCGCGGCAGGGATCACCCCCGCGTGCGCGGGGAGCAGGCCATGGTCAGTACGCGCGGTGCGCGGCTCAACGGATCACCCCCGCGTGCGCGGGGAGCAGCTTGACGATCTCGGGTGGAAGTGGCGCGTCGGGGGATCACCCCCGCGTGCGCGGGGAGCAGGCCGTGCACGGGCTGATGGAGGAAGCGCTGCGCGGATCACCCCCGCGTGCGCGGGGAGCAGAGGGGGGTGTCCCTAAAGGGCTGAGGGGCGGAGGATCACCCCCGCGTGCGCGGGGAGCAGTACTGGGTCGGACGGCGGTTGTCTCGGGTCCGCGGATCACCCCCGCGTGCGCGGGGAGCAGCCCCAACTGGCCGTCACCGGCAGGGTGTTGGTGGGATCACCCCCGCGTGCGCGGGGAGCAGGCGCAGACCTGTACGCCGCGCTGACCAAGCTCGGGATCACCCCCGCGTGCGCGGGGAGCAGCCATTCAACCGTGAGCACATCGGACGGTAGCAGGGATCACCCCCGCGTGCGCGGGGAGCAGCAGTTCGCGTGGTCCCGGCTGCCGGCCCGGACGGGATCACCCCCGCGTGCGCGGGGAGCAGGGACGCGGGGCCACGCCGAGCGGGACGGCCTGGGGATCACCCCCGCGTGCGCGGGGAGCAGTGCACCACCTGCATTTTCAGCGGTCCGTCGCCGGGGATCACCCCCGCGTGCGCGGGGAGCAGGGAGAGACGCTGCGGGACGCGCTTGCCGAGACTCGGATCACCCCCGCGTGCGCGGGGAGCAGCGGCGAGCCTGTCGGCGATGCGTGCGCGGCGGGGGATCACCCCCGCGTGCGCGGGGAGCAGCTGGTCGTCGTCCGGGTCGGGGCTGCTCTGCTGGGATCACCCCCGCGTGCGCGGGGAGCAGGCGTTCAGCTCCCGACGGAACTGCTCCGCCCACGGATCACCCCCGCGTGCGCGGGGAGCAGGTGGACGACCAGGTGATCGCCGCGAGCCGGCCGGGATCACCCCCGCGTGCGCGGGGAGCAGAACCTCCGCCTCGACCGGCTCCTCATGGTCGTCGGATCACCCCCGCGTGCGCGGGGAGCAGGGTGGGGTGTCGGGTGCCCGACACCCCACCGCGGGATCACCCCCGCGTGCGCGGGGAGCAGGCTAATTGAGCTGGGGCGCTATAGATCAACTTCCCGGATTTACTTCACTTTGCCGCACGAGCCGACCCTCCTCGACTCGCGAAGTCAACGAAGCCACACCACGCCGCCGGAGCGAACGCGAGCACCCCACCCTCACGATCCTTGGTGTCACGCACCAGGACGACGCCGGGAAGGTTGCCCGCGACCTCGACACAGTCGCCGCCGTTGCCGCCGCTCTTCGTGCTCTTGTGCCACCGCGCGCCGGTCAGGTCCATGATGCAGCCACTTCTCTCAGAAGATCCAGAGTCCGTCCACGAGGGAGCGCCTCCCCACGGATACGCTCCCACCGCCGCTCAAGGTTAACAAGGTCAGAAGGCTTGTCCAGGATCTGCGCCTGCGCCGGACCATCGACGTGCGCCACTCTCGCCCCCTCCGGCAGGTCGGCGATGGTGAACGGCCCGTCGAGCCCCGGGTAGCTCGGCGCGTCCGCCGGAACGACGTGCAACTGCACGTTCGGCAACTCGGCGCAGGCGAGGAGCTGCGCGAGCTGGGCTGCCATGAGCGCCCGGCTGCCACCGACCCGTCGGCGCAGGACGCCCTCGTCCAGGACGGCGACCAGCAGGGGGCTGCGCTCACGGTGCAGGATCGCCTGTCGACTGATCCGCGCGTCGGTCAGCTCGTCCATCACATCGGCCGTCAGCGTTCCGCCGGTCAGCGTCGCCCGCGCGTACGCCTCGGTCTGGAGCAGGCCGGGCACCCAGGCCAGTTGAAAAGCCCGTAAAGTCGTGGCCTCTCGCTCGATGTCGACCCAGGGTCGGAACCAGACCGGCTCGCGCCGCTTGACGATGTCCGGCCAGAGGGCATCGACATCTCGCTCCAGCAATTCTGCGACGGTGGCCCGGTGGCGGCTCTGCGGAATGTGCCCAGGATTTGCCCACCGGGCAACGGTCTTCGGGTGCAGACCGAGCTTGCCCGCGAGGCTCTCCGCCGTGTAGCCCGCCTCGGTGATCGCCTTGACAAATGCGTGATTCATACCCATTCCCTCCCCGAACAAAGCAACCGTCCGAAAGAGATTACACAACGCTGTGTGATTGTCTGGCAACCCTCGGCAAGGTGAGTGGCAGGACGACGCCGCCGCTCCGGTCCAGCACCAGCGGTCGCGCCCGTCGGGTGGGGCCGCTCGAGAAGGGCGGGCGGCCCCACCCTCCACAACGCCGAGGGACAGGAAGCCACCATGCCGAAGGACGACCAGCCGAAGCCCAGCAGCCCAGCGCCGACGCCTCCCCCACCGCCCGCGACCCCACCACCGCCCGCGCCGCCGATCGTGCCCGGCCCGATCGGCCCGTTCATCCCGCCCTACCGGGGACCGGGCCGAATGATCAACGCCACCCCGCCGGCACAGTGGATCGCCGGCCGGAACCGGGGACCGGCGCGATGAGACATCGTCCGATCAGGCCGGGCGATCTGCTGCACCTGACCCGCTCCGCCTCACCCCAGTTCACCAGACCCATCATCGTGAGAGCCATCCGCGAACTGGTCGACCAACACACCTACGACGGATGGGTATGGATCACCGCGTACCAGCTGAACGCCGCCGGAGACGCGGTCCGACACCGCGAACTGTTCCTCCGACGCGACGGCCTGCGCTGGCTGACCACGATGCCGACGACCCGCCGCGACGCGCCGTCCCGGACCCGACACCGCACGACCCCGGCGACAACCTCATGACCGGCCCCCTGCCGGGCCGACACACTCCACTACGGCCCACCTGGCTCTGCCGAATCGACGCCCACCCCTGGCCCTGCGGCCCGGCCAAACTCGCCCTGCTCAGCGAGTACGCCGACAACCACACCGAACTACTCGACCTCCTGGTGACCTTGAAGGACGAGGCGGAACAGCATCTCACCCAACTCGACGGCGGCTGGCGCACCGACCTGACCCGCCGATTCCTGGCCTGGCCCCACCCACCAGCCTCCCCTCCACAGCAGTGATCAAGAGGTTTACGTCAGGGGGAACCATCCACGTTGACACAAACCTCTTGATCACCGAGGCGGGGCGGGACGGGACGCCGAGGCGGGGCGGGGGCGGGGGCGGGGCGGGGTGGGGGCGGGGTGGGGCGTTGGGCCGCCAGGCCGGCTTCGACCAGTGCCGGCCGGCACGCGCGCATTCCGTGGGCCGCTCGGCTCTGTTACGGCTACTCGCCCTCCGCACTGCCCTCGGCGGGTGAGGGCGAACCCCGGGCGGACCCGCAATACAGCGTTCACCTGCCGGGAACCGGCAGGTGGAGCCTTTGTGATCAGGCTGTTAGGGATTATCCAGTTAGCGGCTGTGCGTGGGTGGGAAAACCAAATCCGGGTTTTCCGCCAGGATCTGGGGGGTGTGCCAGTGCGGGATACAGAACCTAACGTCTCACCGGTCGTTGAGGCATGGGCCACATATCGGACGACGTCGGCGCAGGATTGGCCCACCCGACGGCTGATGAGGGCGAAGGGGGAGAACCGGGTCAGCGTGGTGCTGCCCGCCCGCAACGAGGAGGCCACCGTCGGGGCGATCGTCTCGACGATCCGGGAACACCTGATGGACCGGGTTCCCCTGGTCGACGAGCTGATCGTGGTGGATTCCCGGTCGACCGACCGGACCGCCCAGGTGGCTCGGGCCGCCGGCGCGGAGGTGGTCGGTCAGGACGAGATGACCCGGGGCCTGCCCCGGCTGACCGGCAAGGGCGATGCGCTCTGGGCCGGCCTGGCCGCCGCCGAGGGTGACATCGTCGCCTTCGTCGACGCCGATCTGCGCGAGTTCCGGCCGCACTTCGTGACCGGTCTGATCGGCCCGTTGCTGATCGACCCGTCGGTCGAGTTCGTCAAGGGCTTCTACCACCGGCCGCTGGTCGGGGCGAACAGCGTGGAGGCCGACGGTGGCGGGCGGGTGACGGAGCTGATGGCCCGGCCGCTGCTGAACCTGTTCTGGCCGGAGCTGGCCGGCTTCGTGCAGCCCCTCGCGGGCGAGTACGCCGGCCGGCGCGAGGTGCTGGAGCGGGTGCCGTTCGTCACCGGTTACGGAGTCGAGACGGCCATGCTGATCGACCTGCTGGAGCTGGTCGGCCTGGACGCCCTCGCCCAGGTCGACCTGGGCGAGCGCAAGCACCGGCACCAGGACACCGCGGCGCTGGGCCGGATGTCCGCGCAGATCATGCACACCGCCTGGGCCCGGTTGCAGCGTCGGGGCTGGGCCGCCCCGGGCACCAGCCCGGCACCCGTGCTGACCCAGTTCCGCCGGGGCGGCTCGGAGGCGCTGCCCAACCTCGACCGGGAGATCGTCGTCAACGACGTCTCGGTGCAGGAACGCCCACCCCTGGCCGAGCTGCGGCACCTGCTGCCGCGTCGGCGGGTGGCGGCGTGAACGCGCGGAGCGCGCCGATTCTGCGAGCCCGCAGCCGCGACCGAAGGAATACCGGCCGATGAGCGGGCGGACGCCTGCCCGGCATTCCGGCCGCTCCGAGAGGAAACCCCGATCATGAGCCTCACCGTGTTGATGAACGCCGGCCCGTGGCTGTCCGTGCCACCTCCCGGGTACGGCGGCATCGAGAACGTCATCGCCACCCTGGTGCCGGAGCTGCGCCGGCTCGGGGTGAGGGTGGTGCTGGCCTCCGTGGGGTCGAGCACCCTGCCGGTGGACGAGCGGTTCTCGGTCTTCGACGACGGGCAGTTCGCAGCCCTGCAACGCCCGTACAACCAGGTGTGCGGGGTGTCCCAGGCGCACCTCGCCGGGGTGGTCCGGCAGCTGCACGAACGGGCCGACATCGATCTGGTGCACGACCACGTGGAGGCGGTCGGGCTGGCCACCCTCGCGGCGATGGGACCGGACGCCCCCGCGGTGCTGCACACCCTGCACTGGGACCTCGCCAAGCACCCCGAGCTGTACGGCAACCTGGACGCCGGGGCGCGGGTCCGGGTCAACGGGGTCTCCGCCTCCCAGCTGGCCCGCGCGCCCCGGGCGCTGCGGGACCACTCGGTCGGGCACGTGCACCTGTCGACCCCGCTCGCCGTGCACGCCGACCGGGCGCCCCGGCCGGAGAAGGGCGACTACACGATCATTCTGGGCCGGATCAACCCGGGCAAGGGTCAGGACGTCGGTGCCCGGCTGGCCCGGGAGACCGGGGTGCCGCTGGTGCTCGCCGGCCCGGTCGGGCCGTACCACCGGCCGGCGGAGCTGGCCGCGGCGGGCGACGCGGCCCGACAGAACCCGGACGTCCGGTTCTTCTACGAACACGTCGCCCCACACGTCGACGGTGACCTGGTCCGCTGGGTCGGCACGGTGGCCGGCCGGGAGCGCGACGACCTGCTGGCCGGGGCGCGGGCATCGTTGTTCCCGCTGCGCTGGGAGGAGCCCGGGGGGACCGCCGTGGTGGAGTCGCTGGCGCTGGGCACGCCGGTGGTCGCGACCGGCCGGGGCTGCCTGCCCGAGCTGATCGCGCACGGGCGCACCGGTCTGCTCACCGACGACGAGGAGGAGCTGGGTGAGCTGCTGCTGGCGGCGAGCCGGCTCGACCCGGACGAGTGCCGGCGGGAGGCCGCCGCGCGGTTCACTCCGGCGGTGATGGCGCAGAGGTACGTGACGCTCTACGAGACGGTCCGCGAAGCGACCCGGGTCTCGCAGCTCCAGGCCGTCTGAGTGAAGCCGGCCGGGCCGCGGCGCTGAGTGCCGCGCGGGTGCCGCGACGCCGGGCCGGTGGAGTGCTGCGCGTACCCGTCCGGGTCCGGACCGTCACGGTCCGGGCCCGGTTTCGTCCCGCCGGGCCGCGGGTACCTGGCGGTTCTGCCCAGCACCACGAGCGGAATCGAGGGGCCGATGGTCAGCCGGATCACCTGCGAGGTTCTCGACGAGTCACCCGTGACCGTCGTACGACTCGCCGGCGCGCTCGACCTCGGCACCATGCGCGCCGTGCACACCGTGCTGGACCGCTGCCTGACCACCCTGCCGGACGCGCTGGTGGTCGACCTGGGCGGGGTGACCGTCGCCGACCGGCTGGCGCTGTCGGTCTTCGCCGCCACCGCCCGACACGCCGCCGACTGGCCGGCCGTGCCGGTGGTGCTCTGCTCTCCCCCGCCGGACGCCGCGGCCTGGCTGGCCACCTCCACCGCCTGCCGGGTGGTGCCGGTGCGGCAGGACTGCGCGGAGGCGACCCGGTTGGCCGGGGCGAGGGCCGCACCCCGGCTGCGGGCCCGGTTGGAGCCGGTGGCGGGGGCCTGCCGGCGGGCCCGTGAGCTGGTCGGCGACGCCTGCTCCCGGTGGAACGTGCCGCACCTGGTGGAACCGGCGTCGCTGGTGCTCAGCGAGCTGGTCGGCAACGTGGTGCGACACGCCCACACCCCGATGCAGATCACGTTGACCCTGCGCCAGCCGTACCTGACGGTCGCGGTCGCCGACGGCAGCCGTACGGTGGCCCGCGCGGCCAGCCCGAGCCTGGTCGCCGAGGGCGGCCGGGGGCTGCTGCTGATCCGGGAGATGGCCCAGCGCTGGGGCAGCTCCCCGCTGGCCGACGGCAAGGTGGTGTGGGCCCTCCTGCCCGCGAATTGACCGAAATTCCCTCTCTCGCCTGGTTACATGGTCGGAGGGACGGGTAGCCGCGCCCGTCCTTTCTGTCGTCACGACGGGGTGAGAGAGCCATGCCCAGACGGGTAACCACCGAGCCCGCACGAGACCGGGGGCCGGCGATCCTCGCCCCAGCCAGGTTCGGCGGCTTCCCCGGCCCGGTCCGCCCGGCGCTGCCGGGCGACAAGCTGATCCGGCTGCTCGGCACCACCGACGCCAAGCAGATCGGCCTGCTCTACCTGATCACGTCGTTCGTGTTCTTCCTGATCGGCGGGGTGCTGGCCCTGCTCATCCGGGCCGAGCTGGCCCGACCCCGGATGCAGTTCCTCTCCCCCGAGCAGTACAACCAGGCCTTCACCATGCACGGCACGATCATGCTGCTGCTCTTCGCCACCCCGCTGGTGTTCGCCTTCGGCAACTACATCGTCCCGTTGCAGATCGGCGCACCCGACGTGGCGTTCCCCCGGCTCAACGCGTTCGCGTACTGGCTGTACCTGTTCGGCGGCACCATGGTCCTCGGCGGCTACCTCACCCCCGGCGGCGCGGCCGACTTCGGTTGGACGGCGTACAACCCGCTCAGCGACGTGGAGCACTCCCCCGGCGTCGGCGCGAACCTGTGGGTGGTCGGTCTGGTCGTCTCCGGCCTGGGCACCATCCTCGGCGCGGTCAACCTGATCACCACCACGCTGACCCTGCGGGCCCCCGGCATGACCATGTTCCGGATGCCGATCTTCACCTGGAACATGCTGCTCACCGCCGTCCTGGTGATCCTGGTCTTTCCGCTGCTGGCCGCCGCGCTGCTCGCGCTCGGCGCGGACCGGCTGCTCAACGCCCACGTGTACGACGCGGCGACCGGCGGGCCGATGCTGTGGCAGCACCTGTTCTGGTTCTTCGGCCATCCCGAGGTCTACATCGTCGCGCTGCCGTTCTTCGGCATCATCACCGAGATCATCCCGGTCTTCAGCCGCAAGCCGATCTTCGGCTACACGGGCCTGGTGCTCGCCACCATCTCGATCACCGTGCTGTCGATGACCGTCTGGGCGCACCACAT
Organism: Micromonospora sp. NPDC051925; assembly: GCF_044548625.1. Taxonomy (NCBI): domain Bacteria; kingdom Bacillati; phylum Actinomycetota; class Actinomycetes; order Micromonosporales; family Micromonosporaceae; genus Micromonospora; species Micromonospora sp. NPDC051925. The sequence continues at coordinate 514,137 of NZ_JBIUCH010000001.1, forward strand.
GTTCGCCACCGGCCAGGTGCTGCTGCCGTTCTTCAGCATCCTCAGCTACCTGATCGCGGTGCCCACCGGGGTGAAGTTCTTCAACTGGATCGGCACCATGTGGAAGGGACAGATCACCTTCGAGACGCCGATGCTCTTCGCCGTCGGCTTCCTGGTCACCTTCCTGCTCGGCGGCCTGACCGGGGTGCTGCTGGCCAGCCCACCGGTGGACTTCCACGTCACCGACTCCTACTTCGTGGTGGCGCACTTCCACTACGTGCTGTTCGGCACGATCGTCTTCGCCGCCTTCGGCGGGATCTACTTCTGGTTCCCGAAGATGACCGGCCGGCTGCTCGACGAGCGGCTCGGCAAGCTGCACTTCTGGACCATGTTCGTCGGCTTCCACGCGACCTTCCTGGTCCAGCACTGGCTCGGCGACGAGGGCATGCCCCGGCGGTACGCCGACTACCAGCCGCAGGACGGTTTCACCACGCTCAACATGATCTCCACAGTCGGCTCGTTCGTGCTCGGCGCGTCCACCCTGTTCTTCATCTACAACGTCTGGAAGTCCTGGCGGTACGGGGCGCTGGTGACGGTGGACGACCCGTGGGGCTTCGGCAACTCCCTCGAATGGGCCACCACCTGCCCGCCGCCGCTGCGCAACTTCGACCGGATGCCCCGAATCCGCTCCGAGCGCCCCGCCTTCGACGCCAAGTACGGCCCCTACGTCGCCGACCTCGGCCGGGACCTGCCGCAACGCACCACCCGACCGCCGCAGGAACTGCACGAGGAGATGCACCACGAACGACACGTCCCCGAGTCACCAGCGGCCGAGGGCGCGCACGGGGCCGGGGACGCGGTGGCGTACCAACCCGCCCCGCAGTCCGGCGCCCGCCCGGTGGACGTGCCCGAGCCGGAGGACGTCCGCCGCCCCAGCTTCGCGCACTCCGACGCGCCGGAGACCGACCACCCCGAACCCGAGGGGAACCCCCGGAGCTCCGAGCGGTGGCGGCACCCGCACGGCAGGGACGACAACCCCGAGCAACCCTGACCGACGGCCGACCACCGGGCGGCACCGCGAGACGGTGCCGGCCCGGCGACGGTACGTGACGTGGCGGGGCTCAGGCGTCCCTGGCGGGGCTCAGGCGTCCACGGTGACGGGCAGGCCGGCGGCGGCCAGCGAACGCCGTACCGCCGGCTGGACCCGGGTCAGCCGCAACGGCACCCCGGTGCGGACGGCGGCGTCCCGGCCGGCCACCAGGGCAGCGATGCCACCGGCGTCGACCCCCCGCGCGGCGTCCAGGTCCACCACCAGCTCGCGGGGCTGCCCGGCGACCGCCTCCAGCATCATCCGGCGCAGCTGGTCCGCGCCGTCCCGGTCGATCTCGCCCCCCACCTCCACCACGGTCCGCTCCGAGGTGCGTTTGAGCGCGATCCGGTTCCGGCCGGTCTCCGCCTCGGCGGTGCCGTTCTGCCAGGGCGGCGGGGTGTCGGCGAGCATCGCCTGACGCAGCCAGGTCAACGCCCGGGACAGCAACCGGGACACGTGCATCTGGGAGATGCCGAACCGGGCGGCGATCTCCGCCTGGGTCTGGTTGCCGTAGAAGCGCATCGCCAGGATGCGCCGCTCCCGCCAGGGCAGCCGGTGCAGCAGCCCGCTGACCGTCACCCGGTCGTCCACCGACTCCAACGCGTTGTCCGACTCACCGACCAGGTCACCGAACTCGGCGGAGCTCTCCCCGCCGACCGGCGCGTTGAGCGAGGCGGGGCTGTAACCGGCCGCCGACTCCAGGGCGGCGAGGATCTCCTCCTCCGGCGTCTCCAGCCGGGCCGCCAGCTCGGCCACGCTCGGCGCCCGGGACAGCTCGCTGGTCAACGCCGAGGTGGCCTGCCCCACCTCCAGGATCAGGTCGCGCAGCCGGCGGGGCACGTGCACCCCCCAGGTGCGGTCCCGGAAGTGCCGCTTGATCTCCCCGACGATGGTGATCGCCGCGTACGCGGTGAACGAGCCCCGCTCGGGGTCGTACCGGTCGACGGCGTTGACCAGGCCGAGCCGGGCCACCTGCTCCAGGTCCTCCAGCGGCTCACCCCGCCCCCGGTAGCGGCGGGCCAGCCGGCCGGCGAACGGCAGGGCGAACCGGACGAGGTCCTCCCGGGCCTCCCCCCGACGTTCCGGTGGCAGGCCCGCGATCCGCGCGGCGTACGCCAGCGCGGCGGCGTCCAGGTCCTCCAGACCCCGTTCGGTCGGAGGTGGTGTGGTCGTGGTGGTCTGTCCGAACATCCGCGCCTCCCTCAGGAAGGTCCCCGCCCGGATCGAGCCGGTCGTGCGCGTGGATGGGACCACGCACCGGGTCGGAAGTTGGGTCACGTGCCGCGCCGGGATCACCGGACGCGCGGGGAGGATCACCGGTCGCCACACGGCGTGATCGAGCCGTCGCGGCGAGCGGTCTTCCCGCTCCCCAGGTACTCAACCACGCGGCCCCGGGTTCGCGAGGATGTTTCGGCGTGCCCGGTCCGGCCGGACGGCGCGGACACCCCCGGCGTCCCCTTTCCGGGCTACCGGCGGTCGGTTCCCACCGGTGTCGGCGACGATCCCACCCGACGATCCGGGCCGGTCAGGACACGGCCAGCCCCAGCGGGGCACCCGCCTCGCGGAGCCCGGCGAGCGCGTCGCCGACGCTCAGCGGCGGCGGCGTCGGCAGGTCGTACGGCTGACCGCGCAGCACCTCGGTGGCCCGCCGGGTGGCCACCGACCCGACCGGATAACCCCGGGCGGCGGTCCGGTCCAGGGCCCGGCGACGACGGCCGAACGACGCCACCGCCAGCCACTGCGGCAGCCCGGCCAACGCCGGTGAACGCATCCCCGGCGACTCGGGCAGCACGTCCACCGAGCTGAACGGCTCACTGCCGGCGAGCCACCACTCCACCTCCTCGACGCTGCGCCGGGTCGCGTTCTCGCACCAGTACGGCACCAGCCCCGCCCGCACCACCTGCCACGGGTCGAACAACCGGCCGCACTCGACCACCAACCGGTCACCGGTCTTGCCGGCCCGGCGCAGCCACCGGCGGTACAGGTCGGCGGTGGCCGCGCTGAGCACCCCCGGGTGGGGCACCTGCACCTGACGCAGCTCGTGCCCCCGCGTCCCGGCCCAGTGACCCAGCGCGCGGGTGAAACCCGGCTCCACCCCGTGCTCGGCGGGTTCCCGGGCGGCGGTGACCGTGGGCGGCTCCCAGCGGGCTCCGGCGCCGCCGGCCGCCCGGAGCACCTGCCGCAGGGCGGGCGAGTCCGGGTGGAAGTCCACCGGTTCCAGCCCGCTGGCCGGGGAGCCGAGCTGGAAGCTGTGCCCCTGCCCGGCGTCCGACACCGGCCAGCTACGCGCGTCGCCGACCAGCAGCAGCACCGCCCGGTGCGTCAGCCGGTCGGCCAGGAACCGGGCGTACGCCACCGGCAGCGCCCGCCACCGGCCCACCAGGCTGATGGCGGCCCCGGCCAGCGCGCCCCGGCTGGCCGGGCAGTGCACCTGGCGTACGTGCAGGTCGGGGTTGCCGGCGAGCAGCCGGGCGGCGAACGCGGCACCCTGGTCCAGGGCGGCTGCGGGCCGGTCCACCGCGCCGTGCGTCCAGTGCGCGGTCATCTCGAACCCGGCGGGCAGCCAGGGCACCCCGAGCGCCACGGCCAGGTGCACGGCGGCGGCGTGCGGCGAACCCAGCACCACCGCCGGGTACCGCTCCCGGGGGTACTGGTCGACGACCCACCGGGCCACCCGCTCCCCGTCGACCTCACCGGCTTGCGCGGCGGTGAGCGCCACCCGGCCGGCGGCCCGCGCGGCAGCGGCCCGCCGGACCGGCTCCGGCGCGGCGGTGAACCGGGACGGCGGGGTCGGGTGCCCCAGGTCGGCGCAGTCCACCCCGCGCAACGCCCGAGCGGTGGCGGCCACCAGCACCCGCGCGGTGCTGCCCGCCGCGACGACCCGGTCGCCGGCCAGTCCGGCACCCTCCGCCGTCAGTCCCGCGGGCACCACGGGTACCGGCTCCGCCCTGCCTCGATCGCTTACCACGCGGCCCGGCTTCCCCTCCCTCTGGGGTCTAAACGGGGCATCCCGCCCCAGCGGGCCTACCGGGGCACCCCGGGCGGTCACCGCCCAGCACCGCCCGGGTGGGCCCCGGGGCGTCGGGGTGGCTGTCCAGGGCACATCCGGACGATGAGCACCGAGCCCGCTAAACGAGATCCTCCGCCTCGACGATCGACCGCTCGGCCGACATCACCCGGTCCCGGACCCGCCGGGCGGCGTCGCCGTCGGCAAAGAGGCCCCGCAGGTCGGCCAGGGCGGGCTCCGGCACCCGCAGCGACACCGTCGGGTCCACCACCGCCTCCAGCACGCACGGCCGGTCGGCGGCGAGCGCCTCGTCCCAGGCGGCACCCACCAGCTCCGGCCGGTCCACCCGGACGCCGTGCAGGCCGAGCAGCCGGGCCCAACCGGCGTACGGCACATCGGCCCGCCGGCCGGCCACCCCGGGCACCCACCTGTCGTTTCCCAAGCCGGAGTGGTCGCGGTTGTTGAGCACCAGCACCACCAGCCGGGGATCGGCCCACTCCTGCCAGTGGTGCGCCACGGTGATCAACTCGGCGAGCCCGTTGAGCTGCATCGCACCGTCTCCGAGCAGCGCGACCACCGGTTCGTCCGGGCGGGCCAGCTTCGCGGCGAGCGCGTACGGCAGGGCACAGCCCAGCGAGCCGAGAGCGCCGCAGAGCTGCGCGTCGACGCCCGGTGGCAGCTCCAGGTGGCGGGCGTACCAGTAGAGCACCGATCCGACGTCCACGGCGACCGCCCCGGCGCGGGGCAGTCGGGCGGAGAGTTCGTGCAGCACCAGCTGCGGGTTGACCGGCTCGGCCGGCTCGGCGGCGCGGGCGGCGGCCTCCATGCGCCACCGGTCGACCGAGCCCTCGACGGTGGCCCGCCACTGCCGGTTCGGTCGGTCGGCGACCTGGCCCAGCAGCGCACACAGGGTCTCCGTGGCGTCGCCGACCAGCGGCACGTCCACCGGGTACCGGGTGCCGATCCGTCGCCCGTCGATGTCGATCTGGATGGTGCGGGTCTGGCCGGGCATCGGGAGGTAGTCGGTCCACGGGTCGTTGGTGCCCACCAGTAGCAGGGTGTCCGCACCGCCCATCAGCTGCGCGGCGGCCGTGGTGCCGACCTCGCCGAGCACCCCGGTGTGGAACGGCAGCCGCTCGTCGAGCACCGGCTTGCCGAGCAGCGAGCTGGCCACTCCGGCACCCAGCCGGTCGGCCAGCGCCGTGATCTGCTCCGCGGCGCCCCGCCCGCCCTGCCCGACCAGGATCGCCACCCGTCGCCCGACGGTGAGCAGCGCCGCGGCGGCGTCCAGGTCCGCCTGGTGCGGCAGCACCCGGGCCAACGGTTCACCCGGCGTCGCGTTCAGCACCCCGGCCGCGTGCGGTGGCAGATCCGGCACGGCGGCGACCTGCAACGCGCGGGGCAGCACCACACAGGTCGGGCTGCGGGTCGCCGCGGCGGTACGGAACGCCTGGTCGAGCAGGGCCGGCACCTGGGCCGGGGTACGGCCGTAGCGGACGAACTGGTGGCACACGTCGCCGAAGAGCCGACTCAACCCGATCTCCTCGTGCACCTCGCCCAACGGGCCGGTGACGTCCTCCCCGACGATCGCCACCACCGGCTTGCTGTCCAGCTTCGCGTCGTACAGGCCGTTGAGCAGGTGCACCGCGCTCGGGCCCTGGGTGGCCAGGCAGACCCCGATGCCGCCGGTGAACTTGGCGTGCCCGGTCGCCATGAAGGCGGCGGTCTCCTCGTGCCGGGCGGGGACGAACTCCGGGTCACCACCGGAGGCGTCCAGCGCCTCGACCACCGGGGCGATCGCGTCACCCGGGCAGCCGAAGGCGCGGGGCACCCGCCAGGCCCGCAGCCGGTCCACCACCAGGTGCGCGACCGTGCGGTCAGCCATGGTCACGCCCCGGGGTGGCCGGGTCGACGTACCGCAGCACCGCGCCGACCCCGTCGGCCAGCTCGGGGGCCTCGTCCGGCCCGAGGACGGTCAGGTCGGCGTCCGTGCCGACCAGCGCCCGGACCAGGGCCGCGTCGGCGCGGACCCGTTGCGGGTCGGGCACGGCGGCGAGCTGACCGGGTTCGGTGGCGATGTCGGTGGGGCGTGGGCCGATCCACAGCTCGCCGATGGCCGACGGGTCGTCGACGAGCAGCATGGTGTCGACCTGGTTGCGTTGCAGGGCGGCCACCACCGCGTCCAGCCCCGCGCCGACGTCCTCCTGGGTGCCGAACCGGTCCAGGGCGGCGGTGACGTGCTGGTCGGCGACCTGGGCGATGGTCTGCACGGTGACGTCGTCCATCGCGGCCGGGTCGGCCCCGCCGGCCCGGGAGCCGGCGTCGGTGCGGACCACCACGTCCTGCCAGCGTTCCGGCAGCTGGGCGGCGATCATCCCGGTCGCCCGGATGTCCCCGGCGACCACCACCACGTCCGCGCCGACCCGGTCGGCCAGCTCGGCGGTGGCTGCGGCGGCGTCACCGGCGTTGTGGTGCCAGGCCTCCATCGCGGCCCGTTGGTAGCGGGACTGGGACCAGCCGCCGGGCTGCACCCGGCGCAGCGGGAAGGTCTGCCGGCCGGTGACGTGGGCCCGGCGGGGCACCCCACCGGCGCTGACCGCGACCGCGTCCGCGCCGGTCCGGTCGGCGAGCACCCGGACCCAGGCCACCTGTTCCCCGCGCTGCGCGAGCAGCGGCATGACGTGTGGCAGCGGGGTGTACGCGGCCAGGTCGCGCAGCGGTGGCGCGGACAGGTACTCGGAGAGCACCGCCCGGCCCCGGCTGGCGAACGCGGCCAGCCCGTAGTCGCCCGGCATCGGTTCGTGGCCCCGGACCACCCGGTCCAGCGCGGCGATGGTCGGCTCGTCCGCGCCGTCGGCGGCGAGTTGCTCGGCCAGGGCCCGCCAGCGCAGGTCCAACGCCGGACGCGCGTCCTGGGTGTCCCGGGAGGCGTCCAGGTAGACCGAGCACCACGGCCCGGGACGGTCGTAGAGCGGGCGCAGGAAGGACAGCTGCATGCTCGACCCCTTTCCGGCTCGGCCGCCCGCTTACCCGCGCCACCCGGGATGTCACCTCGGCCGGGAACCCGGCCGTGAAACCGGGTTTCATTCACGTCGTTCGACCCGAAGGGCGGATACCATCAGTGAACGGAACCGGACTCTCGGTGGTGAACATGGACAGCGATCTCCGAAATCGGGTGGTACGCCCGACGCAGCGGATTCTCACCGGGCGGGTGGTCCGGTTCATGGACGGCTACTCCCGCGAGGTCAGGGTCGGCCAGCCCGTGCTGGTGGCGGTGCTGACCGCGGCGAGCGTGGCGGGCCTGCTGGTGATGCTGGTGCGCACGGTGCTCTCCAGCGCCGCCGGCGGTGGCGCGCGCCGCAAGTGGAAGGACCTGAAGAAGGGGCCGGAGTTCCTGGTCACCCCGGTCCGGGTCCGCGACGACAACGGCCAGCTCTACGAGGTGGAGTTGCACGGGCACCTGCCGCAGAGCGCGGTGCACCCGTCCGACTGGGTGCAGCTCACCCTCCGCCCGCAGGACGTCGACCTGCCACCGCGCATCGAACGGATCGTCAACCTGACCACCGGTCAGCTGCTCACCCCGCGTACCGCCACGGTGTGGAGCCACCTCGGCCCGCCGCTGCTGATCCAGGCGGCGCTGGGGGCGGTGGTGGTGCTGCTGGTCGCCGCCGCCGTCGTCCTCACCTGACGGCGGGGGCGGCCGGATCGACCCCGGGGGCGGTCAGCCGACGGGGGTCAGTGGGCGCTGCGGCTCCCCGGCGGTGCGCAGCATCCCCCGGCGGGCGGCCCAGCGCTCGAAGACCAGGGTGGCGAAGGGTGGCACCGCGCAGACCAGGGCGACGAAGGTGACCCCGAGGGACCACCGGTGCAGCCGGGCGACGGCGAGCACCAGCAGCCCGTACGCGACGAAGAGCGCGCCGTGGATCGGCCCGAAGATCTGCACGCCGATCTCGTTGCCCGGCGGGCCGTACTTGACGGCCATGCCGACCAGCAGGGCCAGCCAGGAGCACGCCTCGGCGATCGCCGCCGCCACGAACAGCCGGGTCGTCTTCTCGCGCATCGGGCCATGCTATCCAGCCGCCGTCGCCGCCCGCCCCGGGACGGCCACCGGGCGACGGGGATCACCCGGGTCGCCGGTGGGTACGTAGAGGGTCCTTCGGGTCTTCCCGGTCGGGGCCGGGACGTGCGAGGTTGATGGGACCAACGGTGACAGGGCGGTGGCCATGGGTGAGGAAGTCGGAGCACGCACCTTCAGCCGGGAGGACCGGGCCCGCTACCGGGAGAAGGTACGCCGGTGCCTGGACGTCTTCGCCGAGATGCTCCGGGAGTCCCGGTTCGACGTCGAGCGTCCGATGACCGGCCTGGAGATCGAGCTGAACCTGGTCGACGACGACTCGCGGCCGACGATGCGCAACGCCGACGTGCTCGCCGCCGTCGCCGATCCCAGTTTCCAGACCGAGCTGGGCCAGTTCAACGTGGAGATCAACGTCGCGCCCCGGCGGCTCGCCGGCACCGGCACGGCCGAGTTCGAGCAGCACGTGCGGGCCAGCCTGAACGCCGCCGAGGAGAAGGCCCGCACGGTCGACGCCCACATGGTCATGATCGGCATCCTGCCCACCCTGGAGCCGGGGCACCTGACCGCCGGGGCGCTGTCGGCGAATCCGCGCTACGCGCTGCTCAACGAGCAGATCTTCGCGGCCCGGGGTGAGGATCTGCGGATCGCGATCAGCGGGGTGGAGCGGCTGGCCACCACGGCCGACACCATCACCCCGGAGGCGGCCTGCACCAGCACCCAGTTCCATCTGCAGGTCAGCCCGGTCGAGTTCGCCGCCTACTGGAACGCCGCGCAGGCGATCGCCGGGATACAGCTGGCGCTGGGCGCGAACTCGCCGCTGTTCTTCGGTCGGGAGCTGTGGCGGGAGACCCGGGTGCCGCTGTTCCAGCAGGCCACCGACACCCGCTCCGAAGAGATCAAGGCCCAGGGGGTACGCCCGAGGGTCTGGTTCGGGGAGCGCTGGATCACCAGCGTCTTCGACCTGTTCGAGGAGAACGTCCGCTACTTCCCGGCGCTGCTGCCGGTCGGCGACCCGGAGGACCCGGCCGAGACGCTGGCCGCCGGTGGGGTGCCGAGGCTGGCCGAACTGCGGCTGCACAACGGCACCGTCTACCGCTGGAACCGGCCGGTGTACGACGTGTGGAAGGGGCGGCCGCACCTGCGGGTCGAGAACCGGGTGCTGCCGGCCGGGCCGACGGTGGTGGACACCATCGCCAACGGCGCGTTCTACTTCGGGCTGGTCCGGGCGCTGGCCGAGTCGGACCGGCCACTGTGGTCGCAGATGTCGTTCAGCGCGGCGGAGGAGAACTTCACCAGCGGTGCCCGGCACGGCATCGACGCCCAGGTCTACTGGCCGGGGTTGGGCTATCTGCCGGCGACCGAACTGGTGCTGCGGCGGTTGCTGCCGTTGGCGCACCAGGGGTTGGACGGGTGGGGGGTGGACCCGGCCGAACGGGACCGGCTGCTCGGCATCATCGAGCAGCGCTGCCTGACCGGGCGCAACGGCGCGAGCTGGCAGGTGGCGACGTTGCACCGGCTGGAGTCCGCCGACCATCTCGACCGGCCGGAGGCGCTGCGCGAGGTGGTCCGCCACTACGTCGACCTGATGCACAGCAACCGCCCGGTCCACGAGTGGCCGATCCCCTGAGATCCGGATGCCGGGGGCCGGGGGCCAGCACAGCTCCTACGTCGAGTTCGGCGAGTGTGTCGTCCTGGAGGTGGCCGAGCCACAGCGTGACGCGGCGCAACTGACCGCCTTCCACCCGGGCATCCCCTGTGCGTCCGGCAAGGCTGGCGCTCCGACCCGCTCACCGCGCCCTGACGACCTGTCGCCGGTAGTCCGTTTCGGTCAGGGCGCAGGCCAGTTGCGCAGCAGGGCGTCCAGGGCGTCCAGGACCCGGGGCCAGGTCTCCTCGGTGTCCGGGGCGCTGTGGCTGAACCCGCCCCCCGCCTCCAGGCTGACGTAGCCGTGGAAGACGCTGCCGAGCAGCCGGACCGCGTGGGTCTGGTCGGGCTCGGTCAGCTGGTAGCCGCGCAGGATCGCCCGGGTGAGTTCCGCGTGCCGGCGACCGGCGCTGGCGGCGGCCGTCTCCGGGTCAAGCCTGAGCTGGGCGGCGGCCCACCGGCCGGGGTGCACCCGGGCATAGTCGCGGTAGACGTTGCCAAGGGCGGCCAGGGCGTCCCGGCCGGCCCGCCCGGCCAGGGCGTCGGCGGCCCGGACGGCGAGTTCGTCCAGGGCCAGCAGGGCGATCCGGGTCCGGAGGTCCTGGGAGTTCTTCAGGTGCGAATAGAGGCTCGCGACCTGGACGTCGAAGCGCCGGGCGAGCGCCGAGACGGTCACCTGGTCGAAGCCGACCTCGTCGGCCAGCTCCGCCCCCGCCCGGGTGAGGCGTTCCGTGGTCAACCCCGCACGTGCCATAGCTTATTATGGGTTTGCCTAAAGGTTTTAGGCAAATTACCGTGGCATTTATGGAGCCACTGACCGAGCAGGAGATCCGTTCCGCCTTCGTGAACTGCACCAAGGGCGAGACCAAGCGGTTGTACGTCCCGCGTGACCTGGCCGAGCGCCCCTGGGCCGACCTGGACTACCTCGGCTGGCGCGACCCCCGGGCACCGGACCGCGCCTACCTCGTCGTCGAGTTGGACGGCCGCCGGACGGCGCTGGCCCTACGCTGCCCTACCCCCGCCACCCGGCAACCACCGCGCGGCATGTGCTCGATCTGCCTGACCACCCCGGCCGGCGGCGTCTCCCTGATGGTCGCGGCGAAGGCGGGCAGGGCCGGGCAGCAGGGCAACTCGGTGGGCACCTACATCTGCACCGACCTCGCCTGCTCGCTGTACGTGCGGGGCCGCAAGGACGCCGGCCCCGGCGCCAAGATGCAGGAGTCGCTCACCACGGCGGAGAAGGCCCAGCGGACGGTGGCGAACGTCGCCGCCTTCATCGCCAAAGTGACCGCCTGACAGCCCGACCGGCCCCATCACGTACCGACCCACCGACCCATCGCGTACCGGCCCGGCACCCGCTGGGACGCAGGACGGGTGTGCCCCGGGCCGCGGGGCCGCTCACGCCGGGGATGGATCCGCCTCGTCGATCACCACCCCGGCGTGGCATCCGACCTGGCCGACGATCTCGCGAACGCCCCGCCGACGATCGAGCCGCGCCCCGGCGAAGCTGACGGCACCGTGGAACGACGCCCGCCCGTCGGTGCCGCCGAGCCGGAAGGCGGCCCCCGTGAAGACGCTGTCGGCGAACCGGGTGACGCCGTGGAACTGGGCGCCGGTGAAGTCGGCGTAGCCGACGTGGCAACCGCCGAGGTCGAGGTCGACCAGGGTGGCGCCGCAGAGCGCCAGGTCCATCCCCGCCCAGTGCACAGGCGCGTCCGGGGTGCCGGCCGCCGGACGCAACCGTCCGGCGAGTATCCGCTGCGCGGTGCGCCGCAACTCCACCTCTGCGGCCTGCTCGCCGGTGAGGACGCGGGTCAGGTCGAACGCCAGGGGCGTACGCAGGTAGCCGCAGACCGCGTCCACCACCCGCTGCCGCAGCTCCGGCCGGGCGTCACCGAGATCGGCGAGGACACTCAGCCCCACCCGGCGAACGTCGGGGTCGGCGTCGGCGAGTTGGCGTGCGTACGGGAAGACGGAGCCGTCCGGCACCAGCTCCGCCACACCCGAGGGGGCCGGCTCGGGCGTCCAGCCGAGCGGCCAGCACACCGGCCCGTCGTCGGCCGCACCGGCCCACCGCGCTCCGGCGAGGTCGACGACGGGCTGGTCGAGGTGGACCGGTCCACCGAACCGCGCCTGCCGGAAGGTCGCGTCGGCACCGAACCGCGCCTTGAAGAACCAGGCCGGACCGTCGAAGCGGGCCTGCCGGAACGACACCGGCCCGACGAACCGGGTGCCGTCGCCGCCCTCACTCCATTCCTGGTAGTCGCCCATCAGGACGGCGACGGGCCAGTGCGGGTCGTCCTCGTTCGGCTCGTCCCAGGGGGCCGGGCGGGTCTCCTCGATGGTTTCCCAGGCCGGGTCGTCCTCCCAGATCTCGTCCTCGCCCCGGCCGAACCAGGCCAGCGCGGCGAACCCGGCCCCGGTGAAGTCGGCGTCGGCACGGAACCGGGCCCGGCCGAACCCGGCGTCGCCGAGGAACCGGACCCGGGTGAACCGGGCCGCGCCGTGGAAGACGGCGCGGGCGAAGTCGGCGTCGCCGGTGAACCGGGCGTCGGCGAACGAGGTGGACCCGAGGAACCGGGCGTCGGCGAACCGGCCGTCACCCAACACACAGCCAGCGAGGTCGAGGTCCACCAGGGTCGCTTCCCGCAGGTCGAGGACGACGGCGGGCGACGGCGGCTTCCGGTCGACGGCCCCGCCCACCGGCACGTCCGGGGAGTGCACCGTCGCCTCGGCGCGCAGGAGCGCGGCGAGCACCCGGCCCGCCTCCCGCCGGGCGTCGGCATCCCGCTCGTCGGCGTCGGGCGGCGTCCGTAGGTAGTCGCCGACCGCCTCGACGGCCCGGGACCGCAGCTCCGGGTGCCCCGCCGCCAGCTCACCGAGCCGTCGCAGGGCGGCGATCCGGCCCGTGCCCGCCTCCTGCGCCACCGCGTGAACGGCGACCTGATACGCCGCCGAACCCGAGTCCCCGACCGTCAACCTGGCCTCCCACCCGATCCACCGCCAGGGGCCGTCCCCGGCGTCGGCGCAGGATAGCCGGGCGGGCCGACACCGGCCCGGACGCCCGCAACGCCATCCGTGGGCTGCGGCCGACAGGTCGACGCACCGGCGACGACCACCCGCCGGCGGGAGACGGCACCAGGTGGACGGCGACGTGCTCAGCCGCCCCGGGCGAACAGCGCCAGGCGTACCCGGTTCGGGCTGTCCGTCTTGGCCGTCAGGCTGGTGATGTGGGTCTCGACCGTGGTCACCCCGATGTGCAGCCGCTCGGCGATCTCGGTGTTCGACAACCCCTCGGCCACCAGGTCGAGCACCTCCGCTCGCGGGCGGTCAGGCCCGACACCGGTCTCGGCGGCGCGGTGCGGGCGTGCACCGCCCGACTGACCAGTCGTTGCAACACCTCCTCGCTGAACGGGCTGGCCCCGGCGGCGGCCCGACGGACACCGTCGATCAGGTCGGCCGGCGGGGCGTCCTTGAGCAGGAACCCGCAGGCACCGGCGGTCAACGCGGGATAGAGGTGGTCGTCGTCGCCGAACGTGGTCAACACAGGCCGAGCCCCAGCCCCACCGCCCAGGTGGTGGCCCGGTCCTTGGCCCGCCGCACCAGCAGCACGATCGCGACGACGACGTGCGCGACGAACAACACCGTGATGGCCGCGCCCATCACCTGCCACAGCGCGGCGTTGAGCGGGGTCGTCTCGTTGAAGTGGCTGGCGGTGCCGCGCAGCACCCGCCCGACGATCACCACCATCTCGACCACGGCCACCGTCACCACCACCCCCACCGCCCACCCGGCGACCCGGCTGCGTCTCGGCAGTTGGGCCAGCATCCAGGCGAGGGTGAGGCCGTCGAGCACGAAGGACACCGAGAACTTGAACGGCTTGAGCCAGATCGGCACGCCGGTCAACAGTCGTGGGTCGGCGAACACCCCGACGGCGGTGACGACGGCGAGCACCACCGCCGCCGCGCTGAGCAGAACCAGGGGGCGGTGCCAGCGGTCCGCCCGGGACATCACATCAGTCATGTCTGTAGACGTTCGCCGGTCCGCAGCTCCACCGCGCCCGACCTGAAGCCCCGGTCACGGCCACCGGTCGGAGGCCGCCTCCTCCCCAGGGTGGAGGCCGAGCTGCCGTCCGGTCCGCAGGTGGTGGGCACGACGGCTCAGCCCGGTCACCGGGTGAGGCCGACCAGCGTGGCCAGTCGCGCGACGCCGGCCGCGCCCGACCGGCCCCGAACAGGTCGCCGACCTGGAGGTACGCCCGCGCGGCATCGATGAGGTACGCGGCGAACTCACTACCCCGCTGAGCCCTCACCGAGCGGTGGATGACGTCAACGAACTCCTCGGCGCACTCGCGCCCACGGCACCGTTGACGTAGCGCCCACACTCTTCGAGACCTATCGGCTAACGTCACTCCAGTGACGTGGACGGAGCCCAGCACCTGGTACGCGAACCTGCCCGCCTTCCATGCCGCCACGGCCGCCTTCATCACCGACCCGGTTGGCGATGTGCTGCTCGTCAAACCCAGCTACCGCGATCACTAGGCCTTCCCGGGTGGGTACGTCGAACAGGACGAGTACCCGCACCAGGCATGCGCTCGCGAGGCGCGAGAGGAACTCGGCGTCACCGTGGCGGTGGGAGAGCTGCTTGTCGTGGACTGGGCACCACCCGCCGGACAACGGCCGCGTGCCCTCATCCACTTCACCTTCGACTGCGGAACCGTCACCCACCACGGCAGCCTCACCCTTCCTGAGCAGGAGATCGAAGAATTCGGCTTCTTCTCACCACAGGAAGCCGGACATCGCCTTCCCGACAACGTCGCCCCGCGAGTAGGAGCCGCGATTCGCGCCCGAACTCGTCATACCCCGGCCTACCTCGCCGACGGCGAGGCCGTTTCAGTGGAGACGCTGACGAATACTGATTCACCTGCCTCGTCGGCAACGGAATCACCTCCCGGGCAGGCTGGTTGGCGGGTCCGGCACGTGGTTGACGAGATGTCCCCGGTGGCGTTCTACGTCCAGCTCGCAGACCTTGTCGCCACAGAGATCGAGACAGGAAGACTCCAACCCCGCCAACCACTGCCCAGCGAAAGTCATCTTCAACAGGAGTACGGCGTCAGCCGTGGGACCGTCCGGGCCGCCATCAGGCTGTTGCGCGACCGTGGGCTGGTGGTGACCTTCACCGGCCGTGGCACCTATGTCGTCGATCGCTCGTGAACGGCTACGTTCCGACATTTCGGGTCGTCATCAACGACATCCGGAAACCGATCGCCTCGGGACAACTCACAGCGGGAGACAAGCTCCCTTCACTGCCGGAGCTTGCCGAGAAGTACGACTGTTCCATCGGCACCGTGCGGCGTGCGATCGAACATCTACAGATCACCGGGGAGCTTCAGGGACGGCAGGGCAAGGGAACCTACGTGACCGGAAAGTCATCCGAGGGTTCGTGAGCATCCCCACCCTCGCCACCGCAGTCGTCGCTCGCCACCGACAGAGCGCGGGTCAGCGTCTCGCCGTGTCCTCGCCCGAACAGGCTTATGACACAGGGG
The DNA here is from genome assembly GCF_044548625.1 of Micromonospora sp. NPDC051925. Classification (NCBI taxonomy): domain Bacteria; kingdom Bacillati; phylum Actinomycetota; class Actinomycetes; order Micromonosporales; family Micromonosporaceae; genus Micromonospora; species Micromonospora sp. NPDC051925. The sequence goes on from NZ_JBIUCH010000001.1 coordinate 529,477, forward strand.
CATGAATATGACCCACCGGCATACTGCTCTCACCCGTATCTGCCTTCGTCGCGAACATGACTCAGCGTCACGTAGGGCCGCCGGAGCAGCCGGGCCGGAGCCGGGCGGCGCGACGACGCCGGTCGCTCAGAGGGCCACGATCGCCGCTGTCTCGGCCGGCAGTTCGACCCGGTCGCGCATCACCGTGACGCCCTCCCCGGTGGTGAGCAGCACCCGGCGTGCCACCCCGGGCAGAGTGACCCGCTGCCGTCGGCCGGCGAGGTTCGCCACCACCAGGCACTCGCCCCGGCGCATCACCAGGAACTCGTCGCCGTGGCGCACCTCCACCTGGTGCAGGCGCGGGTCGGAGAGGTCGGGCCGGCTCTTGCGCAGCGCGATCAGCCGCCGGTAGAACTCGTACATCTCGCGGTGTTCGGGTTTGTCCAGCTCGGCCCAGTCGAGCCGGGAGCGCAGGAAGGTCTGCGGGTCCTGCGGGTCGGGCACCTCGCCGGGCGGCCAGCCGTGGGCGGCGAACTCCCGCCGCCGGCCGGTGGCCACCGCCACCGCCAGCTCCGGCTCGGGGTGGCTGGTGAAGAACTGCCATGGTGTGCTGGCCGCCCACTCCTCCCCCATGAACAGCATCGGGGTGAACGGCGCGGTCAGCAGCAGCATCGCCCCGACCCGCAGCAGCGCGGGCGACAGCGCGGCGGAGATCCGGTCCCCGGTGGCCCGGTTGCCGATCTGGTCGTGGTTCTGCAGGTACGCCACGAACCGGTGCCCGGGGGTGCGCTGCCGGTCCACCGGGCGGCCGTGACTGCGGTTGCGGAAGCTGGACCAGCCACCGGCGTGGAAGAACGCGCCGGTCAGCACGTCGCTCAGGCATTCCAGTGACCCGAAGTCGCCGTAGTAGCCCTGCCGTTCCCCGGTGAGCAGGGTGTGCAGGGCGTGGTGCGCGTCGTCGTTCCACTGGGCGTGCAGGCCGTAGCCGCCCGCCTCGCGCGGGGTGACCAGCCGGGGGTCGTTGAGGTCGGACTCGGCGATCAGCGACAGCGGCCGGCCCAGGAGGGTGGCGAGCGAGTCCACCTCGACCGCCACCTCCTCCAGGAAGTGGGTGGCCCGGGAGTCGGGCATCGCGTGTACGGCGTCCAACCGCAGGCCGTCGACGTGATAGTCGCGCAGCCACATCAGCACCGAGTCGATGATGTAGCGGCGGACCCCGTCGGAGTGCGGGCCGTCCAGGTTGATCGTGCGGCCCCAGGTGTTGCTCTGCTCGGTCAGGTAGGGAGCGAACCTCGGCGCGTAGGCCCCGGAGGGCCCGAAATGGTTGTAGACGACGTCGAGGATCACCCCCAGACCCTTGGCATGGGCGGCGTCGACCAGGCGCTTGAGCCCGTCCGGCCCGCCGTACGGCTGGTGCGGGGCGTACCAGCAGACCCCGTCGTAGCCCCAGTTGTGCTCGCCGTTGAAGGCGTTCACCGGGAGCAGTTCGATCAGGTCGACACCGAGGTCGACCAGGTGGTCGAGGCGGTCGATCGCCGCGTCGAAGGTGCCCTCCGGGGTGAACGTGCCGACGTGCAGCTCGTACAGGACGCTGCCGGGCAGTTGCCGGCCGGTCCAACCCTGGTCGGTCCAGTCGAAGGCGGCCTGGTCGTAACGTCGGCTCGGCCCGTGCACCCCGGCCGGCTGCCAGGCCGAACGCGGGTCGGGCAGCGGGGTGTCGTCGTCGTCCAGCAGGAACGCGTAGTCGGTGCCGGGGCCGGCGTCGGGCACCTCGACCCGCCACCAGCCGTCCGGGGTGGCGCGCATCTCGTGGTCGGCGACGTCGGGCAGGCGCAGCCGGACCCGGGCGACATCCGGCGCCCATACGGTGAACTCGGTCATGCGGCAGCCTCCACGGAGTCGGTGGGAGCCAGCAGGGCGACGGGATAGGTGCTCAGCAGATCATGAAGGAGCAGCTCAGACCCACTGTAGACCCGGCCGGTGAACACGTCGGTAACACTGTTGCCGGACGTCGACAGGGTGGTGCCGCGCCAGCCCCCGGCACGGGCCAACCCCACCGGCAGCCGGGTGGCCACCGCGATCGCGCCGCCCCGGTCGAAGGCTACCGCGTGCCCGGCGGCCGGCCCGTGCGCGGCCACCGGCCGGTAGCCGCCGAACAGCTCCGGGTGGTCGCGGCGCAGCCGCAGCGTGCGGGAGACCACCAGCAGCTTGGCCGCGCCGTCGGCGGCCACCGCCGGCCGCCAGCCGGCATCGAGCCGGGCCAGCAGCTCCCGGCGTACGGCGAAGTCGACCGGGCGGCGGTTGTCCGGGTCGACCAGGGAGTTCTCCCACAGCTCGGTGCCCTGGTAGGTGTCCGGCGCCCCGGGCATGGCGAGCTGGACGAGCTTCTGCCCGAGCGAGTTGGACCAGCCGGCCGGGGTGATCTCGGCGGCGAACGCGGTGATCTCGGCGGGCAGCTCCGGGTCGTCGTACATCCGGTCGACCAGGGCGTGCAGGTCGTGCTCGAAGGCCGGGTCGGGGTCGGCCCAGCTCGTCGAGACCGACGCCTCCCGGGCGGCCTTCTCGACGTACCCGTGCAGTCGCTCCCGGGCGATCGGCCAGGCCCCCACGGCGGTCTGCCACAGCAGATGGGCGAAGGCCGGATCGGCGAGCGGCGCGCGGGCCATCCAGTCGCCGACCTGCTCCGCCCAACGGGCCGGCAGCTCGGCCAGCACCGCCAGCCGGGCCCGGACGTCCTCGCCGCGTTTGGTGTCGTGGGTGGACAGCGCGGTCATGCTGGCCGGCCAACGCACCTGCCGGGCGGTGGCGAAGCGGTGGAACTCCGCCGGTGGCACCCCGAAGTGCGCCGGCGAGCCACCGACCTCGTTCAGGGCGACGAACCGGCTCCACCGGTAGTAGGCGGTGTCCTCCACCCCCTTGGCCATCACCGCGCCGGTGAGCTGCGGGAAGCGGATGGCCAGCTCGTGCTCGGGGCGGCGCAGCAGCGCGGTCACCGCGTCCAGGGCGGCGGTGAGGTCGGGCCGGCGGCGGCCCGCCTCGGCGCGGGCGGCGGCCAGGTGCCGGGCCCCGTGCGGCGGGTAGCCCCGGTAGACCGGGAAGCAGGCGGCCAGCTCGGCCAGGGCCGCCCGGGTGGCCTCCCGGTCGAGGTCGGGGGCGAGGGCGGCGAGCCGGCTCAGCTCGGCGGCGAGCAGCCGGGTGGCGGCCTCGTGCTTGGTGGCGTGGGTGAGGTCCTGCCAGGAGGTGTGGTGGCCGGTGAGCCGGGCGTCGAGGGCGGTGAAGTCGCCCTCCGCCCGCCCGTCGACGAACAGCCCGCAGACCGCGGCCAGGGCGTCGTAGCCGGTGGTGCCCTGCACCGGCCAGTCCGGCAGCTCCTCGCCGTACTCCAGGATCTTCTCCACCACCAGCCAGGCGTGCGGGGCGGCGGCGCGCAACCGGTCCAGGTAGCCGGCCGGGTCGCGCAGGCCGTCGGGGTGGTCGACCCGGATGCCGTCGACCTCACCGGCGGCCACCCAGCGCAGCACCTCGGCGTGGGTGGCCTCGAAGACCGCCGGGTCCTCCACCCGCAGCCCCGCCAGGTCGGAAACGGCGAAGAACCGGCGGTACGTCAGCTCGGCGTCGCCGCGCCGCCAGGAGACCAGCTCGTAGTGCTGCCGGTCGTGCACCTCGCGGGGGCTGCCGGCGCCGGTGCCGTCGGCGACCGGGAACCGGTGCTCGTGGTAGCGCAGCTCACCGTCGACCAGCTTGAGGTCGTCGACCGCGTCGGGGCCGTCGGCGAGCACCGGCAGCAGCAGCCGGCCCCGGTCCCAGTCGATGTCGAACCAGTCGGCGTACGTCGAGGCCCGCCCCCGGCGCAGCACGTCCCACCAGGCCGGGTTGGCGGCCGGCTGGGCGACCCCGGCGTGGTTGGGCACGATGTCGACGACCAGGCCCAGCCCGGCCGCGCGCAACGCCCGGACCAGCCGCTGCCGGCCGGCCTCCCCGCCCAGCTCCGGGTTGACCACGCGGTGGTCGACCACGTCGTAGCCGTGCGCGGAGCCGGGGGTCGCGGTGAGCAGCGGCGCGCTGTAGAGGTGGGTGACGCCGAGGTCGGCGAGCCAGTCGGCCAGCTCGGCGGTGGTGTCCAGGTCGAACCCGGGACGGATCTGGACGCGGTAGGTCGCGCCGACCGTCGCCGTCGTGTCGGGCCGGGGGTGTTCGGGCATCTCAGACCGTCCTCTCCAGGACCACCAGGGAGCGGTCCGGCACGCAGACCGTGCCACCCGCCTCGACCACGGTCGGCTTCTCCGGGTCCGGCTCCGCCGTGCTGATCACCAGCTCCCAGCGCTGGCCGAACTCCTCACCGGGCAGGGTGAAGTCCAGCGGCGCGTCGTGGGCGTTGAAGCAGAGCAGGAACGAGGTGTCCCGGTGCCGCTGGCCGTACTGGCCGCGTTCGGGGATGCCGTCGCCGTTGACGAACAGGGCCACCGAACGCCCGAAGTCGTTGCCCCAGTCCTCGCCGGTCATCTCCCGGCCGTCCGGGGTGTACCAGGCCAGGTCCGGCAGCCCCGCCTCGGCGCTGCGCCCGCCGACGGGCAGGCCGGTGAAGAACCGGCGGCGGCGGAACACCTGGTGCCGGTTGCGGAAGTCGGTGAGCCGCCGGACGAAGGCCAGCAGCTCGTCGTCGGCCTGCTCCCAGTCCACCCAGGCCAGCTCGCTGTCCTGGCAGTAGGCGTTGTTGTTGCCGTGCTGGGTGCGGCCCAGCTCGTCGCCGTGGCCGAGCATCGGCACCCCCTGGGAGAGCATCAGGGTGGCCAGGAAGTTGCGCCGCTGCCGGGCCCGCAGGGCACGTACCCCGACGTCGTCGGTCTCCCCCTCCACCCCGCAGTTCCAGGACCGGTTGTGGCTCTCGCCGTCCCGGTTCTCCTCGCCGTTGGCCTCGTTGTGCTTGTCGTTGTACGACACCAGGTCGTTGAGGGTGAACCCGTCGTGGCAGGTGACGAAGTTGATGCTGTGGAAGGGCCGGCGGCCGTCGTCCTGGTAGAGGTCGGCGGAGCCGGAGATGCGGGACGCGAACTCGGCCAGGGTGGCCGGTTCGCCGCGCCAGAAGTCGCGGACCGTGTCGCGGTACTTGCCGTTCCACTCCGTCCACAGTGGTGGGAAGTTGCCGACCTGGTAGCCGCCGGGGCCGACGTCCCACGGTTCGGCGATCAGCTTCACCTGGCTGACCACCGGGTCCTGTTGCACCACCTCGAAGAAGGTGGACAGCCGGTCCACCTCGTAAAACTCGCGGGCCAGGGTGGCGGCGAGGTCGAAGCGGAAGCCGTCGACGTGCATCTCGGTCACCCAGTAGCGCAGCGAGTCCATGATCAGCTGGAGCGAGTGCGGGCTGCGCACGTTGAGGCTGTTGCCGGTGCCGGTGTAGTCGACGAAGTAACGCCGGTCCTCCTCCGACAGTCGGTAGTAGCTGGGGGCGTCGACACCCTTGAAGCTCAGCGTCGGGCCGAGGTGGTTGCCCTCGGCGGTGTGGTTGTAGACCACGTCGAGGATGACCTCGATGCCGGCGGCGTGCAGCGCCTTGACCATGCCCCGGAACTCCTGCACCTGCTGACCGAGGCGACCCAGCGCCGAGTAGCCGTGGTGCGGGGCGAAGAAGCCGATGCTGTTGTAGCCCCAGTAGTTGCGCATGCCCAGGTCGGCCAGCCGGTGGTCGTGCACGAACTCGTGCACCGGCATCAGCTCGATCGCGGTCACCCCGAGCTGCTTGAAATAGTCGATCATCACCGGGGAGGCGATCGCCGCGTAGGTGCCGCGCAGCTCCTCCGGGATGCCGGGGTGGCGCATGGTCAGCCCTCGCACGTGCGCCTCGTAGATCACCGAGTGGTGGTACGGGGTACGCGGCGGCTTGTCGTTGCCCCAGTCGAAGTACGGGTTGACCACGACCGACTTGGGCATGAACGGGGCCGAGTCGGTCTCCGACATCCGGTCCGGGTCGCCGCCCAGCTCGTAGTCGTAGACCGCCGGATCCCAGGTGACCTCCCCGTCGACCGCCTTGGCGTACGGGTCGAGCAGCAGCTTGTACGGGTTGCAGCGCAGCCCGTTGGCCGGGTCGTACGGGCCGTGCACCCGGTAGCCGTACCGCTGGCCCGGCTCGATCCCGGGGATGTACGCGTGCCAGACGTACGCGTCGACCTCGCGCAACTCGACCCGGCGCTCGGCGCCGGTGTCCCACTCGTCGAACAGGCACAACTCGATCTTCTCGGCGACCTCCGAGAAGATCGCGAAGTTGGTGCCCATCCCGTCATAGGTGGCGCCCAGGGGGTAACGCTCACCCGGCCAGACCTGCATGTCGCTCCTTAGGCCCATGGTCATGAGCGCACCGGCCGGGTCGGGGACCACCGGAGCGCACGCCGCTAATGCCCCGCTACCGGGTCGGCCAATCCACCCGATCGGACCGCGCCCGACATCCACCCGTCCGAGGAGTCACGCACCTCCAGGTGTCGTCCGTCACGATAGGCCCTTTCGAGATGCGCCGGGCGGCGTGATGCCCTTTGCTTGGGGCGGGCACGCCCACGCGGGCGGGCCCGCCCTCGGCCCTCGGCCACCCCCACCGCCACCGTTTCCGCCGCCACCGTTGCCGGCGCGACCCCGTGTGCATGGACGGAGATTGATGTGACCACCCTGCGGGTCAGCGACCAACTCGCGACCGCTGTGGACCGGACCTGCCGGCCCACCCCCACCTTCCGGCCCCAGATCCCCCAGCAGGGCGGCGGCTCCGGCGTGCCCCCGCGCACCCGGCGCATCCTGATGCTCTCCTGGGAGTACCCGCCGGTGCTGGTGGGCGGGCTCGGCCGGCACGTGCACGCCCTGTCGGTGGCACTGGCCGCCGCCGGGCACGAGGTCACCGTGGTCACCCGGCACACCGAGGGAGCGCCGCTGGAGGAGTACGCCGACGGCGTGCGGATCGTCCGGGCCGCCGAGGACCCGGTGACCTTCCCGCTGGCCACCGACTCCCTGCTGGCCTGGACGATGGCGTTCAACCACACCCTGACCCGGGCCGCCCTGCGGGCCACCGAGTCCGGCAGCTACGACATCATCCACGCCCACGACTGGCTGGTCGCACACACCGCGATGACCCTGCGGGCGCACCTCGACGTGCCGCTGGTCAGCACCATCCACGCCACCGAGGCCGGCCGGCACCAGGGTTGGCTGCCCGAGGAGATGAACCGCACCATCCACGGCGTCGAGCAGTGGCTGGCCGCCGAGTCCGGCCGGGTCATCGTCTGTTCGAGGTACATGCGCGACGAGATCGGCGCGCTGTTCGACGTGCCCGGCAGCCGGGTCGACGTGGTCCCCAACGGGGTCGAGCCGCACCGCTGGAAGGTGCCCGCCTCGGCGGTCGCCTCGGCCCGCTCCCGGTTCGCCGGCGACGGCCCGCTGGTCACCTTCGCCGGCCGGCTGGTCTACGAGAAGGGCGTCCAGCACCTGCTCGCCGGCCTGCCCCGGCTGCGGGAGCGGCACCCCGGCCTGCGCGCGGTGATCGTCGGTGACGGGCCGTACAAGGCGACCCTCGAGGCCGATGTGCACCGGCTCGGGCTGGGCGGCATGGTCACCATGCCGGGCTTCCTCGGCGGCACCGACCTGCCGGCCGTGATGGCCGCCTCGGACTGCTTCGCGGTGCCCAGCATCTACGAGCCGTTCGGGATGGTCGCCCTGGAGGGGGCGGCGGCCGGTGCGCCGCTGGCGGTCGCCGAGACCGGCGGGCTCGCCGAGATCGTCGAGCCGGGCGTGACCGGGATGACCTTCGCCCCGCAGGACCCCGCCGACCTCACCGAGGCCGTCGACGCGCTGCTGTCGGACCGGGAACGCGCCCGGGTGCTCGCCCGCCGGGCCCGCGCCATGGTGCACGAGCAGTACGGCTGGGCGGCGATCGCCCAACGCACCGCCACGGCGTACGCCTCGGCGATCGCCGGGGACGCCACCTTCACCGCCCAGCGCACCGAACAGCGGATGGCCACCGGCCGGGTCACCGCCCCCATCCCGGCGGGCAACCTGCTGGCCGCCGCCGGCCTGCGCTGACGGGTGGGGCCGGGCCTCCTCCCCGCCTGGCCCCCGCCGACGCCGGTGCCCCCGCCGACGCCGGTGGGAGCCCGCCGACGCCGGTGCGCCCGGCGGCAGGCCGAGGAGCAGCCCGTGCCGACGTACGCGAAAGGCCGCCGACCCCGTGCGGGTCGGCGGCCTTCGCCGTCACAGCGGGGCTCAGCGCTCCGTGATCGCGGTGAAGTCCCGCTCGGGGGCACCGGTGTAGATCTGCCGGGGCCGGCCGATCTTCGTCTCCGGGTCGCTGATCATCTCGCGCCACTGGGCGATCCAGCCGGGCAGCCGGCCCAGCGCGAACAGCACCGTGAACATCTTGGTCGGGAAGCCCATGGCCTTGTAGATCAGGCCGGTGTAGAAGTCCACGTTCGGGTAGAGCCGACGGGACACGAAGAAGTCGTCGGCGAGCGCGATCTCCTCCAACTGCATCGCGATGTCCAGCAGCGGGTCCGGCTTGGCCATCCGGCCGAGCACGTCCTGGGCGGCCTTCTTCACGATGGCGGCCCGGGGGTCGTAGTTCTTGTAGACCCGGTGCCCGAAGCCCATCAGCTTCACACCGTCCTGCTTGTCCTTCACCTTGCGGACGAAGGACGCGACGTCGCCGCCGTCGGCCTCGATCTTCTCCAGCATCTCCAGCACGGCCTGGTTCGCGCCGCCGTGCAGCGGCCCGAACAGGGCGTTGACCCCGGCCGAGACCGAGGCGAAGAGGTTGGCGTTGCTGGAGCCGACCAGCCGGACGGTGGAGGTCGAACAGTTCTGCTCGTGGTCGGCGTGCAGGACGAAGAGCATGTCCAGCACCCGGGCCACCACCGGGTCGACCTCGTACGGCTCGGCGGGCACGCCGAAGGTCATCCGCAGGAAGTTGTCCACGTAGCCCAGCGAGTTGTCCGGGTACAGCAGCGGCTGACCGATGGACTTCTTGTAGGCGTACGAGGCGATGGTCGGGACCTTCGCCATCAGCCGGACCGTGGACATCTCCACGTGCTCGGAGTCGAACGGGTCCAGGCTGTCCTGGTAGAAGGTGGAGATGGCGCTGACCGCCGAGGACAGCACCGCCATCGGATGGGCGTCCCGGGGGAACCCGTCGAAGAAGCGGCGCATCTCCTCGTGCAGCAGGGAGTGCCGCCGGACCCGCTCACCGAACTCGGTCAGTTGCTGCTGTGTCGGCAGCTCACCGTAGATGAGCAGGTAGGAGACCTCCACGAAGGAGGACTTCTCGGCCAGTTGCTCGATCGGGTAGCCGCGGTACCGCAGGATGCCCGCGTCACCATCGATGTAGGTGATCGCGGAAGAGCAGGACGCTGTGTTGACGAAACCGGGATCGTACGTTGTCATCCCGGTTTCTTTGAGCAGCTTGCTGACCCCGATGCCTGCGGGGCCCTCGACCGCGCCCTGCACCGGCATCGAAAGCTGCCCACCGGGGTGGTCGAGCTTGACTTCCGTCATGTGGTTCCTCGCTTCGCCGGCGAATCTTCGTTGAATTGCCTTCGCTTTTACCGTAATCGCGGTCGCGGGGATACCGCCCGCCGTGGTTCTGCGGTGAGGTATGCGTCACCCGATTCCCGACCCGACGGCGCGGAAACCCGGTCCGCCGGGGGCACGCCCGACCCGGCCGGACGCCAGGGACGGGTGGGCAGAAAGCGGTGAAAGCCGACGAAAGCTCAGGAGAGGGTCAACCGGCGCAGCGCGCCGTCGGTACCCACCCGGTAGACGTCCAACCGGTTCGAGCCGGCCCGGAACAGGTGGTCGTCGGGGAGGAAGGCGGCAAAACGGCGGCCCCCCTGGTCCTTCGGCACCACCGGGACGACCGCGCCGATCCGGCCGTTGACGGCGACCGCGAGCAGCGTACCGTCGGGCACCTGCCGGGGCACGGTCCCCCAGACCAGCGCCGGTAGCTCCCCGGCCGCCGGATCGACGTGGTCGAACGCGGCCAGGTCCGCCACGGTGGCGGTGCCGCCGGACGGCTTCTCCCCCACCGTCGTGCCGACCAGCGGGTGCGGGGCCGCCGGCGCGGGCCGGGCCGGCACCCCGCCGGGGAAGGTGACCCGTTCACCGGGCCGGTCGTAGAAGTACTTCTCGGTACGCTCCCGCGGCGACTGCTTCGCCGACCGGCCGTCGAGTTGCCATGGGATCCGGACGTGCACCTCCTCGGCGATGGTGGGCAACAGGTCGACGTGCTCCCAGTTGCGGTCGTCGACCCGGCCGGTGCGCTGACCGGGCTCCTTGACGAACATCGGCACCCAGGCGACCTCGCCGGCCGCGTGGTCGATCGCGCCCAGTCCCCGGCCCTGCCAGTCCCGGGTGAAACTCACCCCGTGGTCGGCGGTGAGCAGGATCAGCGACCTGTCGTACAGGCCGCTGGCGCGCAGCGTCCGCAACGTCTCGCCGACCAGCCGGTCGGTGTACTGGAGCTGGGCCAGGTGCCGGGCCCGAGCCAGGTCGACCCAGCCGGCGCCGTCGTTGGGCAGGTCCGCCGGCGCGTCGTAGCGCGCCCCGGACGGCAGGTAGGCCCAGGGGGCGTGTGGCATCAGCAGGTGCAGGAAGTGCAGGGTGGGCCGGTCGGCCGGGCGCAGGTCGGCCAGGAAGCTGGTGAACCGGGCGGGCTGGTTGTCGTCCAGGCTGTCCCAGCGGAACGTCGGGTCGGCCGGGACCGGTTCGGCGGCGTCCAGGCCCACCTCGGCGGCGGTCTGTTCCCGGTACGACTCCTCCGGGTCGACCCGGCTGTCCACCGGGGCGGCGATCCGGCCCAGCAACGTGCCGCTCTCCCGCACCAGCACGTCGAGCCCCTGTTCGGGGGCGACCGGTTGATCACAGCGGCTGGGCGGGCAGAGCCGGGTGATGCTCTCCTGCGCGCGGATGTCGTACAGGCCGCCGAGGGCGGTGAAGAGGTTGTCGGGGTACTGGGAGTAGTGCGGCGCGGACGCCTCGGCCGGGTAGCGACCGGTCAGCATGGCCGGCAGCGCGTACGGCGTCCAACCGCTCACCCCGGTGGCGTTGCGGTACCAGGTCGAGCCGCCGGCCAGCTCGGCGAAGTTCGGGTAGCGGGTCGCGTCGATCCGCCCGTCCGGGCCGAGCAGCGAGACCAACGGCAGCTCGTCCAGGACGATCATGACGACCGGCGGGTGCGACCCCGGACCGGCCACCCCGGCGGCCCCCTCGTGCGCCCGGGGCAGCACCACCGCCGAGGCCGGCGAGGCGAACAGGAACAACCCGACGAAGACGACGGGTCCGAGGGCGGCCACCCGCAGCACCCGGCCGAACGCCCGCCACCGCCGGTGCGCCGCCGCCCCGGCCGCGCCGACCACCACCGCCACCACCACCAGCGGTACGCCCCGCAGCGGCGTCACCTGCCGACCCACCTGCACGGCCAGCGCGGCCAGCAGCAGCCCGACGACGGCGGTGTGGACACCGGCCCGGACCCGCCCGCCGGCCAGCCGGGTCAGCACCCCGAGCAGCACCACGGCGGTACTGGGCACCAGCGCTATCAACGCCACCAGGGCCAGGACGTCCCGGCTGGTGGCCCGGTGGAACAGGAAGAAGTCGGGGCTGCGCCCGAGCACGTCGAGCAGTGGCTGGGTGACCACCAGGCCGACCAGGGCGACCACCTCCAGGGCCCGGCGCAGCTCGACCCGCCGGGTGGACGGGACGCGCCCCCCACCCTCGGCGGGCGGCGGGACGGGTGCGGGTTGGCCGCTCGGCGCTCTGGTGAGGGTCGGTTCAGCCACCCACCACCGCCTGGTAGAGCGTGCGGGTCCCCGACGGCAGGTCCTGCTGGCGCTCGACCCGGCAGCGGGCGGTCAGGAGCCGTTCGAACTCGTCGCGCCGGTAGTCGGGGAAGAGCCCGGCCGGCTTGTTCGCCAGCAGCCGGAGCGCCATCGGGTCCTGCGGGTCGACGAACTCCACCACCAGCCGACCGCCGGGCCGGGCGTACCCGACCAACTGGTCGACCACCTCGGACAGCGGCACGTTACGGCCGATCGCCAGGTGGTGCACCACGGCGAGGGCGAGCACCGCGTCGGCGTGGGTCCGGGCGGCGAACCCGGCCCGTTCGACGCCCCGCCAGCCACCACCGGGCGACGGGTCGGCGAGGTCCATCACCAACGGCAGGATGCGCCGGTCGCCCTCGGCCCGCAGCGCCCGGTAGAGGGCGTCGACCACGGCCGGGTCCTGCTCGACGGCGACCACCTGGGCGGCGTGCCGGGCGGCGATGCGGGCGTACCGGCCGTCGTTGGCGCCGAGGTCGAGCGCGAGCTGGGCGGTGCCGCCCGCCGCCACCGCCGCCTCGACGAAGTCCTCCTTGGCGGCCCGGTCCGGCGCGGTGTAGCCACAGGTGCGCTGGTAGTCGACCCAGTGGCCGCCGTCGACCCGACGGTCCAGCCGGCGGACCAGCCTCTCCAACCGTGCGACGGTGGCCAGCGCCAACCGGCGGGAGTAGCCCGCGTCGCGCAGCTGGGCGGTGACGGCGCTGCTGCTGGCCTCGGCATGCCTGGCCTGCATCGCGCCGTGCAGGTGCACGTGCGTCGGTACGCCGGGCAGCAACCGTCGGACGCCCCGGAACAGCGGGCGCATCTGGTCCGGTTCGATGCCGTCGACCCGGGCCCGCAGCCAGGGCTGGAAGTCCACGCCGAGGTGGGCCTGGAGCAGCAGCGGATAGAGCAACGTCTGGCAGAACTGCCGGTAGCCGGCCCACGGCTCCCCCTCGGCCAGCGGCGCGAACGATCCGACGTCGATGAAGACCGGCGTCGCACCCCGCCACTGGAGGTTGTACGCCGACCCGTCCTTGGTGGTGAACCCCGCCTTCAGGGCCCGGCGCAGGATCTCCAGGTGCAGCAGGGCGGCGTCCCGCAGCATGCCGAACGACCACTCGTACGGGTGCGAGACGAACGGGATGCGCTCGTGCCGCAGCACCGTCGTCCACCCGGTGTCCGGCAGCGTCGCCGGGTCGACCGGCGTGGTGCCGCAGACCTTGCCCTCGGCGAGCAGCGCGGCGAAGAACTCGCTGGCCGCGAGGGCCCGCCAGTCGGCGGTGGCCTGGGGGCCCAGCCCGCGCAGCACCTGTTCGCCGAGGTGGAAGACCCGGTTGGTGGGGTCACGGAACGAGCCGGGCTCCGCCCGGACACCGAGCTCGGAGGTGGTCATCGGTGCACCGACCGTCAGGCGTCGGCGGACTGCGGCGGTGGCTGCCCGGCCGACGTGGCCCCCGCCGACGGCACGGTCCCCGCCGACAGCCCGGTCTCGATCGACGGCCCGGCCCCCACCGACGGCACGGTCCCGGTCGACTCGGCGGTCGGTGGGTCCGGCGGGGCGGTGCCGGTGGGATCGGTGGCCTGCCGGCGGAACCGCGAGGCCAGCCGCCGCCAGTACAGCTTGGCAGCGACCGCCGCGCCCGCTGTGCCGCCGACCACCGCCTGCACGATCAGGCTGCCGGATCCCGCGTCCAGGTAGGCCAGGTGCATCACCGGCCGCTCCCTTCCCTCGCCGTCATGGACCGCCACCAGGCACGCCCACGATGGGGCTTTTACACCTGAAAGCCGCTTTGCTCCCTTGACACCGTACGTCGTCCGGCGCGACCGCGAGGGCACATGGAACCCTCCGGGCCTGTCCGTTCCGTTCAAGACCTCGACGTGGGGCACCGCCTAGCCTGGGCTGATGCCTCGCTTCGATCTCATCGGCACCGTCGTCAACGACATGGGCCGCAGCCTGGACTTCTATCGCCGCCTCGGGTTGGACATCCCGGCCGACGCCGACCACGAGAACCACGTGGAGGTCACTCTGCCGGGCGGCCTGCGGCTGGCCTGGGACACCGTGACGACGGTGCGCAGCTTCCACCCCGGTTGGACGCCGCCCAGCGGCAGCCCCCGCGCCAGCCTGGCGTTCCGGTGCGCCGACCCCGCCGAGGTGGACCGGTACTGGACCGCGCTGACCGACGCGGGCCACCACGGCGAGCTACCCCCCTGGGACGCCTTCTGGGGCCAGCGGTACGCCGTCCTGCACGATCCGGACGGCAACGGCGTCGACCTGTTCGCCCCGCTCGACCACGCCTGACCAGTGACCGCCCGCGGACGGGCCCTGTGGTGAAGACGGATCCTTTAGATCTGATGACGTTAACGATTCAACCCTCGGGCCCTTCCGCACGACACCAGCCACCTGCCGCCGCAGGCTTTCCGACGACCTCTCAACCTCTCGACCTCTCTGCCCTCCGCCTCCCCTCTCCCGACTCCCCGTCTCGCCCTCCGACTCCCCGACTCCCCGACTCCCCATCTCGCCCTCCCGACCCCCGCCCCCGGCCCCCGCCCCCGATGTCCGCCCCCGATCTCCGCCCTCCGTGCCCCCGACCCTCGGCCTCCGCCCTCCCGGGCCGGACCCTCGACCCCGACCCCAATGTCCGCCCTCCCGAGCCCGACCGACCCAATGTCCGCCCTCCCGAGCCCGGCCCCCACCCTCCGATTTCCGCCCTCCGACCTCCCCGTCCGCACCCCGGTCCCCTTGCTCCGGCTCCCCTGCCTTCCCCGGGGGAGACCTGGTCTCCCCCGGCCGAGATCGGATGGTGAATCGTTGACGTCATCAGCTCCAAAGGATGCGGACGGGCGGACCGGTGTCCGGCTCCTCGGCACGGCCGCCGCCTGGCAGTGGCAGCAGGCGAACAATCCGACCAGCGTTTCCCGGCCAGTCGACCGCGCCCGGACAGCGATCCGCCGCCCAACCGCGCCCCAGACAGCCACATCCCGACAGCGATCCGCGCCACCCCACCGCGCCGCCGTTTGACAGCCCTGGTGCGGGACCGTCCCACCCACGCCCTTGTCCCGCCCGACGCCTTCCCAGCGTCACACTGGTAGCACCGGTCGCCGCACTCGCACCGGTCGCATTGCGCCAAGGCGGAAGAACGAACCGATGCGCCTCCGGGCGAGGGCCGGCACGGTTCAGTGGGTGAGCAGGGCGGTCGGCGGAACACCGGCCAGCTCACGTACGTCCCGGGTGAGGTGGGCCTGGTCGGCGTAGCCGGCGCGGGCGGCCACCTCGGCCAGTCCGACGCCGGAACGGGCCAGGGCGAGGGCGCGGCGCAGCCGCAGGATGCGGGCCAGGGTCTTCGGACCGTACCCGAAAAGGGCCTGGCTGCGCCGGTGCAGGGCGCGCGGGCCGAGGCCGACCTCGGCGGCGGTCGCGGAGACCGTAGCCCCGGCGGCGAGCAGACCGGCCACCCGGCGGCCGAGCGGGTCGGCGCCGCCCACGCCGGCGAGCCGGTCGGCGGCCACGGCGGCCAGGTCGGTGGCGGTGGGCGACGCGCCGAGTCGTTCGGCGAGCCTGTTGGCCGACCGTCCCCAGAGCGCGTCGAGCGGGACTCGGCGGTCGCGTAGCTCGTCGGCGGGGACGCCGAAGACGGCCGGGCCCATACCGGGTGGCAGCCGAACCCCGCGCCAGCGTTCCCCCGGCGTCGACCTGCTCAGCTGCGCCGTGCGGTCCGGCCCGGCCACCAGCAGGCCCGAACGGCTGGACCAGATCAGGTCCAGGCAGCCGTCGGGCAGCACCCGCGTCGGCGGGGCGCCCGGCCGACTCTCGCTGGCCCAGAGCACCGCGCCGACGATCACCTCGGCGGGTCGTTCCCGGTACACGACCCCAGCCTGCCACGCCCCCGGCCGGTGACCGCGACGAGACACCGCAGGCGACCGGAACCCGAACCTGCACCCTGCCTGCCCACCGCCGACCGACCGCTGCCGGGCGACCGACCGCCGACCAGCAGCCGGCGACCAGCGACCGGTCGGCGGGGCAGGGTGCCCCAGCTCCGACGCGCAGCACCCGGCCCGGACCCAGGGGCTATCCGACCTGAGCCAGCCCGGCCCCAGAGGGCTGCCTACGGTGCTGCCTCACGCGCCGGGTCAGCTCCGGCGGTGGTGCATCGCGAACCGGAGCAGCAGGAAGCGCAGCGCCGTCGCGGCCAGGTTGGCCGCCACCAGCACCGCCAGTTCGACCGGCCGGGACGGCGTGCCGGCCGCGTGCAGGGCGGCGAGCGACCCGCTGGTCAACGCCAGGCCGAGGGCGAAGGCGAGCAGCCCCTGGAGGTGGTGCCGGCCGACGGCCCGGCGACCGGTGATGCCGAAGGTGAGCCGCCGGTTCGCCGCGGTGTTGCCCACCGCGGTCACCAGCAGCGCCAGCAGGTTCGCCGGTTGCGCGCCGAGCACTCCCCTGGTCGCCACGAACAGCACCAGGTACGCCACCGTACTGGCCACCCCGACCAGGGCGAACCGGGCCAGTTGGCCGGGCAGCCCGACCGGCACCCGCGCCGGTGGGGCGGCCAGCGGTGCCCGACCCCACTGTTCACGCACCGTGGCCAGCGGCAACGCCCCGGTGACCAACGCCCGGCCCAACCGGCCGATGCCCCGTAGGTCGGCCACCGCGGTGGCCACGATGTCCACCCGGCTGTCCGGGTCGTCGACCCAGTCCACCGGCACCTCGTGGATACGCAGTCCGGCGCGCTGGGCGAGCACCAGCAGTTCGGTGTCGAAGAACCAGCCGGTGTCCTGCACCAACGGCAGCAGTTCCCGGGCCACGTCGGCACGGATCGCCTTGAAGCCGCACTGCGCGTCGGAGAACCGGGCCGCGAGGGTGCCTCGCAGCAACAGGTTGTAGGCCCGGGAGATCACCTCCCGCTTGGTGCCCCGCACCACCCGGGAGGTACGGGCCAACCGGGTGCCGATGGCCAGGTCCGAGTGGCCGGAGATGAGCGGCGCCACCAGCGGCAGCAACGCGGCCAGGTCGGTGGACAGGTCCACGTCCATGTACGCCAGCACCGGAGCGTCCGAGGCCGACCAGGCAGCCCGTAGCGCCCGCCCCCGGCCCTTGGCGTCCAGGTGCCGTACCTCGACGTGCGGCAGTTCGACGGCGAGCGCCTCGGCCACCGCCAGGGTGCCGTCGACGCTGGCGTTGTCCGCCACGGTGATCCGGAACGGGTACGGGAAGTGCGCGCTGAGGTGGTCGTGCAACCGGCGTACGCAGGGGCCGAGGTCGGCCTCCTCGTTGTAGACCGGCACCACCACGTCCAGTACGGCGGTCGGTGTGCCGACCCGGGTCTCGACGGCCGGTCGGGGGCTACTGGTGTAGGTCATGGCTCAGCCCTGCTCCCCACTGCTCAGGTCGTAGACGGTGACCCCGTCCACGGTCTTTGCCTGGAAGGTCTCGGCGACCCAGGAGGCGATCTCCTGGGAGGCGGAGCTGCCCCCGTTGGCCCGGAAGCCGCCCCCACCGATGAAGTAGTGGATCTTTCCCTCGGCCACGTACGCCTGGAACTGGGCCAGCGTGGGCGACGGGTCGCTGCCGTTGAAGCCACCGATCGGCATCACCGAACGGCCCGTGGCGAGCTGGTGGCCGGAGGCGTTGTTCGAGCCGACGGTCGCCGCGACCCAGGTGTAGTCGTCGGCGTCGGCCGTCAGCAGCGCCTGCATCTCGGCGCTCGGCTCCCGGGAGTCGAGCAGGCCGCCCATACCGCCGCGGTCCTGCCCCCGGCCATCCCCGGTGCGCCCGCCGTCCTGGCCGGTGCCACCGTTCTGACCGGTGCCACCAGGGAAGCCGGGGAACTGGCCCGTGCCGCCGTTGGCACTGCCGCCGGGGAGGCCGGGGAACTGGCCGCCGCCGGGAAGCTCCATGCCGCGGGGCAGCCGGGCACCGCGCCCCGGGCCGAAGCCGCCCATCACGTTCGGGCCGGCGCTCGGGATGGAACCGGTGTGCGGGGTGGCGGCGGTCTGCACCGCGTACGCCGTCGGGCCGGCCAGCGCGGCCGACGCGCCGAGCGCCAGCACCACCGGCGCCAGCCGTCGGGACAGCCGGGGCAGCTGGTCGATCAGGATGATCAGCACCGCCGCGACGAGCCCGACGACGAGCACCGCCGTACGCAGCCACGGGTACCAGTCGGCGCTACGGCCGAGCAGCTGCCAGGACCACCACGCGGTGACCGCGAGGGTGACCGCCAGGGTGACCGTGGCGGCCAGCCCGCGCCACCGGGCAACCGACCTCCACCGCCGCACGGTCCCCTGAGCGCCGGGAACCGCCGCACCCGACTCGCCGCCGGGCGCACCCGACGCTCCGTCGGTGGAGGTGGGCACATCCGACGTCGGCGTCGGGGGCGTCGTGCCGGCGACGGAAGCGTCGACAGCGGTGGGAGTCGGGACGGCCGGGGCCGGGACCGGGGCGCGTCGTGCCTGCCAGAGCAGGACCGTGCCGATGCCGACCAACGCGCCGACCGCCGGGGCCAGGGCCACCGTGTAGTACGCGTGGAAGATGCCGGACATGAAGCTGAAGATCAGCCCGGTGACCAGCAGCCACCCGCCCCACAGCAGCAGCCCGGCGCGACGGCGGTCGGTGCGGGCTGCCCGCCCGGCCAGCACCAGGCCGGCGACGAACAGGATCAGCGCGGCCGGCAGCAGCCAGGAGATCTGGCCGCCGACCTCGGTGTCGAACATCCGCAGCCAGCCGGTCTGCCCGGAGAACGGGCCACCGCCGCCGCCCATCCGGCCGCCGCCGACGCTGCCCTCCTCGTCACCGGTGATCCGGCCGAGGCCGTTGTAGCCGAGGGTCAGCTCCAGGATGCTGTTGTTCTGCGAGCCGCCGATGTAGGGGCGGGCACTGGCGGGAACCAGCTCCACCGTCGCCACCCACCAGCCGGCGGCGACGATCAGCCCCAGACCGGACAGCAGCAGCTGACGGATCCGCCGCCAGAAACCGGTCGGGGCGGCCAGCAGGTACACCCCGGCGAAGACCGGGATCACCAGGAACGCCTGGAGCATCTTGGTGAGGAAGCCGAATCCGACCAGCACGCCGACCAGCACGATCCACCGGGTGCTGGCCGTCTCCACCGCCCGCACCGTCGCGTACGCGCCGAGCACCAGCAGCAGGACCAGCAGCGCGTCCGGGTTGTTGAACCGGAACATCAGGGTGGCGACCGGGGTGAGCGCCAGGACCGTCCCGGCGATCAGGCCGGCGGCCGGGCCGTACCACCGGCGGACGGTCGCGAACAGGACGCCGACCGAGGCGACACCGAGCAGCGCCTGCGGCACCAGGATGGCCCAGCTGCTCAACCCGAAGATCCGTACCGACAGGGCCATCAGCCACAGCGAGGCCGGCGTCTTGTCGACGGTGATCGAGTTGGCCGCGTCGGAGGAGCCGTAGAAGAACGCCTTCCAGCTCTCCGAGCCGGCCTGCACCGCCGCCGAGTAGAACGAGTTCGCCCAGCCGGAGGCGCCCAGGCCCCACAGGTAGAGCAGGGCGGTGCCGAGCAGCAGCACCGCCAGCGCGGGTCTGACCCAGCGCGGATCAGCACGGAGCGGGGTGGATGCCGCCCCGGCCTGGGCGGCGGCCGACGGGGCCGGCGGTACGGTCGCGGCGTCCGGTGGGTGCCCCGGCGCGGTCAGCAGGCTCTCGGTTCTGTCCATGTGACCAGCCTGGACGATTCGGTTAAACCGGGCCCATGTCCTGGCTATGCGTCAGCTGTGGAATCCGGCAGGCGGACCGTGAAGATGGTTCGTCCGGGTTCGCTCTCCAGCTCCACCGTGCCGTGGTGGGCCTCCACCACGGCGGCGACGATGGCCAGTCCGAGGCCGGTGCTGCCGTGTTGCCGGGACCGTGAGCTGTCGCCCCGGGCGAACCGTTCGAAGACCTCGTCGCGCAGCTCCGGCGGCACTCCCGGGCCGTCGTCGGCGACGCTGATCTCCACCGCGCCGGGTATCCGGGTGATCCGGGTGGTCACGGTGGTGCCGGGCGGGGTGTGCACCCGCGCGTTGGCCAGCAGGTTCGCCACCACCTGGTGCAGCCGAACGCTGTCGCCCGGCACCTCCAACGCCTCGTCGGGCAGGTCGAGCTGCCACCGGTGTTCGGGGCCGGCGACGTGGGCGTCGCTGACGGCGTCCACCACCAACGCGGTCAGGTCGACCGGCCCGGTGGCGAGCGGCCGACCGGAGTCCAGCCGGGCCAGCAGCAGCAGGTCGTCGACGAGGCTGGTCATCCGGGTGCTGGCCGACTCGACCCGACGCAACGCGTGGGCCACGTCCGACGGCACCCGGTCCCGGCCCCGGCGGGCCACCTCGGCGTAGCCCCGGATCGCGGCCAGCGGGGTCCGCAGCTCGTGTGAGGCGTCGGCGACGAACTGGCGTACCCGGGTCTCGCTGGCCTGCCGGGCGGCGAGCGCGGCGGCGACGTGGCCCAGCATCCGGTTGAGCGCCGCGCCCACCTGCCCGACCTCGGTACGCGGATCGGTGTCGGCGGCGGGCACCCGTACCGACAGCGCCACCTCACCCCGGTCCAGCGGCAGTTCGGCGACCCGCCCGGCGGTGGCCGCCACCCGGTTCAGCGGACGCAGCGTGGCCCGGACGATCAACGCGCCCAGGCTGCCGGCGACGAGCAGGCCGGCGGCGGCGACGCCCGCCTGGGCGACGACCATCCACCACACCGTCTCCTGCACCACGTTCAACGGGATGGCGAAGACCAGGATGTCGCCGTCGGAGAGCTGGCGGGCCGCCGCCCGGTAGTCGCCCCGGTCGCCGAGGTCGACCGTGCGCGGCGTGCGGTCGGTGGGCAGGCTGGTCAGCGGGGCGACCTCGGCGGCGGTGAGCGATTCGGTCGGGCCGGAGAAGCTGGTCCGGATCCGCGCCGCGGTCTCCCCCTGCGGGGTGATCCGCACCCCGATCGAGCCGATCTGGAAGGTGGGCGGCGGCTCGGGCTGCGCCTGCCGGCCCGTCGTCTGGTCGAGGGGCCACTGCTGGTCCGGGGACCGTTCCCAGGGCAGCCCGCTGTCGTGCCGGCGGTCGCCCATGGCGAGCTGGTCGTCGACCTGGCTGATCAGGAAATGCCGCAGCGCGATCGTGGTCAGCCCGCCGATGCCGACGCTGACCAGCGCCAGCAGCGCGACCACGGTGAGCACCAGCCGGCGGCGCAGTGACCAGCCGGCCAGCCAGCGCCGTAGCCGGCCGGCCGGGTCACGGCGCGGGCTTGAGGACATAGCCGGCGCCGCGCAGTGTGTGGATCATCGGCGGGCGTCCCACGTCGATCTTCTTGCGCAGGTACGAGATGTACAGCTCGACCACGTTGGCCTGCCCGCCGAAGTCGTAGTTCCACACCCGGTCGAGGATCTGCGCCTTGCTGAGCACCCGGCGCGGGTTGCGCATCAGGTAACGCAGCAGTTCGAACTCGGTGGCGGTCAGGGTGATCAGGTCGTCGCCCCGGCGTACCTCGTGGCTGTCCTCGTCGAGGGTGAGGTCGCCGACGGTGAGCACGGCCTCCTCCCGCGCGGTCACCGCGAAGCCGGTACGACGCAGCAGCGCGCGCAGCCGGGCGATGACCTCCTCCAGGCTGAACGGCTTGGTGACGTAGTCGTCGCCGCCCACGGTGAGCCCGGCGATCCGCTCCTCGACCGCGTCGCGGGCGGTCAGGAAGAGCACCGGCACGGTCGGGGTCTGCTCGCGCAGCCGGCGCAGCACCTGGAATCCGTCCAGGTCGGGGAGCATCACGTCGAGCACCACCGCGTCGGGCTGGAACTGCCGGGCGGCGTTCAGCGCCGCCATGCCGTTGCCCGCGCTGCGCACCTGCCAGCCCTCGTAGCGCAGCGCCATCGAGAGCAGGTCGGTCAGGGTGGGTTCGTCGTCGACCACCAGCACCCGGACGGGCTCACCGTCGGGGCGGCGGAGCTCGATCCGGTTCGGTGCGGTCTGCCCGTCGGTCACCATGCCCCCATCGTGGGACCGGTTACTGGCCCTGACCTATGCGCATCCTGTGCGCCCGCTGTGCGCGTGGCGGCGGCCCCGTTCGACCGTACCGGGCCGGACGGCACCGGGTGCAGCGATCCGGGCGTCCGGGCCGGACGCATCGCACCGCACGGGGCCGTCAGTCACCGCGTGCCGCTACTGGCCCACCCCGGCCGGGTAGGTGTGCACGAAAGACATCGTCCAGCCCCCGTCCCCGGACGGCCGGTCCCGCTGGTAGAGGTGGTCCGGGACGCCCCCACCGGGGGCCGACGGGGTGTCCGGGTGGCGCAGCACCCAGCGGACGGGCGGCTCACCCACCGGGTCGGCCGGCAGCGCGCGGACCAGGTCGTGGGCCGGTCCGCCGACGAAGCGTACGGTCACCTCGCTCATCGCCCCTCCCTCCGGTGGGCCGACTCGACGCCGGCCGCCCTGGCAAGCTACCGCACACCCCGCCGCGCCGGGGCCGCTCGACCGGGCGCGCCACGGGACGACCCCGCAGGGCCGGGCGCGGCACGCGTCGCGGTTTGCCCTGCGCAGTCGCCGGGTACCGGCTCGGGAACGCCATCGCCATCCCGGGCGACGCGGTCGGCATGGACGGGAGCGGGTCGATGAGGACGCTGGCCGGGCGGTACCAGCTCGAACAGCGCATCGGCATGGGTGGGATGTCCGAGGTCTGGCGGGCCCACGACGTCGTCCTGGACCGGCCGGTCGCGGTGAAGCTGATGTCCCCCACGCACGGGGGCGAGGAGACCTCGGTCGAGCGGATCAGGACCGAGGCCCGGTCCGCCGCCCGCCTGGTGCACCCCAACGTCGCCAGCGTCCACGACTTCGGCACCGCCACGACGCTGCCGGGCCGGGAACTGCCGTACATCGTGATGGAGCTGGTGGAGGGGGAGACCCTGGCCGCGCACCTGCGGGCCGGGCCGCTGGACTGGCGCATCGCCGTCCGGGTCTGCGCCGAGGTGGCCGCCGCGCTCGCCGCGGCGCACGCGCACGGCATCGTCCATCGCGACATCAAACCGGCAAACGTCATGCTCACGCCGTCCGGGGCGAAGGTGCTCGACTTCGGCATCGCCACCCCGGCCGGGGCACCCGATCACCGCCCGGACGGCATGGTGGTGGGAACCCCGGCCTACCTGGCCCCGGAACAGTTCGACCGGCAGCCGGCCACCCCCGCCGCCGACATGTACGCCGTGGGCGTGCTGCTCTACTACTGCCTCACCGGACGGTTGCCGTACGCGGCGGGGATCACCGCCACCCAACTGGTCGGGGCCCGCCGGCGGATCACGCCGGAGCCGTTGCCGCCGATCGTGGGGTTGCCGCCGGAGGTGGTCGACCTGTGCCGGCGCTGCCTGGGCGACGACCCGCAGCAGCGGCCCAGCAGTCTGGTGGCGGCGCTGGAGTTGGCGGAGGTGGTCGACGCCCGGGTCTACGTGCCGATGCTGGCCTCGGTGCCCCGGCCCCGGACGGCCACGGTATCGCCGTGGACCGAGCGGGCCGCCGCCGAGGCGACCGAGGCGGTGGCGTTGCACGACCGGTCCCGTACCGGGCCGGTCTGACCCGGTCCGCCGGCCGCGCGCACCGGGCCGGGCCCGGCGTTTCACCCGTTCGTGGCCGGGAACCCGGCCGGACGAGTGAGGGAGGAACGCGATGCCGGATCCGAGTTCCTGGCTGCACGAGGCCAGCGCGACCGCCACGGGCGGACATGTGCGCACCGACGACGGAGGGCTGTCCACCGCGCTGGCGTCGCCGCTCGCGCCGCACTGCACCGGGTTGACCCCGGAGCAACTGCTCGCCGCCGCCTTCGCCTCCTGCCTGCACCACGCGGCGGTCGAGGCGGCCGGGGAGATCACCGACGAGGCCCACACGGTGCAGGTGACCGCGGAGGCGAAGCTGGGGCGCGACGGCGACGGCCGGTACCGGGCCGACGTGCACGCCAGCATCTCGTCGGTGGGGCTGAGCCGGGACCAACTGGCCGAACTGGTCGCGTACGCCGACCGGCTCTGGCCCTTCTCCAGCGATGACAACAGTCGGCACCGGCTGACGGTGAGCGCGGCCGAGAACGGCCGGCGCTGAGCGCGCCAGGCGGTCGCCGTCCGACCGAGGTGCCCGCCGGAACGACCACGGACGCCTCCACCGAACGACCGATGATCAGACATCGATCGGCGCGGTTTGCTTCCCGCCCATCAAACAATGAACAAAGAGGAATAAGCGGTAAGAGCGACTAGTGTTTATTGCGGCCTTGACTGGTATTTGGGGAGAAAATCCCGGCAGATAGCGATGAACTGTGGCGCATGCCACCAATGCTGTCGGTGGCACGGGTCCGAAACCTCTCTAGCCTCGGCGGGTGCACCCGGACGACACCGCTGAGCAGCAGCTGACCGAGAAGCGCCCGGCTAGCCCTTCGACCGGGGTGACCTCGGACGAACGGAGGATCGGCCGGCACCGCGCACCCGAGCCACCCCGCCGCGGAGCCCGCGCCGCGCCCGCCTCGGCCCCCGCGCGGATCGCCCTCGCCGGTGGCGTGGCCTGCTGCCTGGGGCTGGTCGCGTTCGCCGGTGCACACCGCGTCGACCGGCAACCCCGGCCCGTCCAGGAGGTGCTGGCCGACCGGGCCGCCGACGAGCAGCGGGCCACCCGCTCGCGGGAACGGGCCGCCTCGCCGCGCGCCGTCCCGGACCCCACTGCCGGCCCGACGACCAGCCGCAGCACCGCACCGCCGCCGAAGAAGCCGGCCCGCCCGACCCGTCCCCGCCCGGTCGCCGGCCTCACCCAGCTCCAGATGGACAACGCCAGGGTGATCGTCGACGTCGGGGTCGACCTGGGCGTGCCCCGGCGCGGCCTGGTGATCGCCGTCGCCACCGCCATGCAGGAGAGCAACCTGCACAACCTCGCCAGCGACGTGGTGCCCGAGTCGTACGACCATCCGCACCAGGGCAGCGGTTCGGACCACGACTCGGTCGGGCTGTTCCAGCAGCGCCCGAGCAGCGGCTGGGGCACCGTGGCCGAGGCGCTGACCTGAGCCACGAGCGGCCCGCTCAGGCCACCCGGGTACCCGGCTCCGGTTGGTCGACCGGCACCTCGTCGGCGCCGGTGGCCACCCGGGTCGCCGGAACACCACCGGCGGCAGCGGTAGGGGTGTCGGCCGGCACCGTCTCGACGGTCAGCCCGGTCAGGAGCTCATCCGCCCGGGCCGCCCGGTGACGCCGTTCATGCAGCGACGCCTCGAACTCGCGGCGGGCCTGCACCGCCTCGGCGTACACCCGCTCACGCAACTGCCGGGCCTCCTCCCGGGCGGCGTTCAGCTCGCCCCGCGCGCGGGCCAGGATCTCGGCCGCCGCACGTTCGGCCGACCGGGCCGCCGCCCGGTCACCGTCGGCCTGCCGGCGATCGACCAACGCCAGGACCAGGGTGGACTCCTGCCGGATCTGGTCCGCGTCGCGCCCCGCGCCGGCGACCACCTCCGCCCGCGCGGCGAGTCGGGTCAACCGGACAGCGAGCTCGTCCAGGCAGGAATCGACCTGCCGCCGGTCGTAGCCGGACTCAACGACGGAGAACCTCATACGTGTCGCCCCCCAGGAAGCTGGTACGTCTGTCCCAGCTCGATCCTCGCGGCAGCGGACGACCACGGAGGCGGTTCGGGAAAAATATTCGGCAACTGAGGGGCCACCCCGGACCGGACGGCCGGCTCAGGGGACACGCCGGGACGATCCACCCGATCAGGACCGCTTCGGCAGCACCACGACCCGGCCGAAGAACTCGTCGATCCGGCGCACCACGTCGTTGAAGTCGTCCAGGTCGATCGGTTTGGTGACGTAGGCGTTGGCCTGGAGGCTGTAGCTGCCCACGATGTCGGTGTCCGCGTTCGACGTGGTCAACACCACGATCGGGATGGTACGCAGGTCGTCGTCCCGCTTGACCTCGCCGAGCACCTGACGCCCGTCCATCCGCGGCATGTTCAGGTCGAGCAGGATCACGTCGGGGCGACGGGCGTCGACGTGCCGGCCCTCCCGCCGCAGGAACTCCATCGCCTCCTGGCCGTCGCCGACCACGTCGATGACCTTGGCGATCTCGGAGTCCGCCAGGGCTTCCTCGATCATCAGCACGTCACCCGGGTCGTCGTCGACCACCAGGATGCGGACGGGGTTCGTGGCGCCTCGGTCCATGGGTCCAACCTGTCTGTGTCGGCGATCGGGGGGCGACGCTTTCGGTACCCCGTCGGCGGGGAAACTGAACGCGATCGTCCGCGAGGCGGGAAACCCGGCTCGGTCACCCGCTGGCGGGGAAATTTAGCCCATCACCGGGCGGACGGTGACTGCGGGTCGGCGGTATCCGGCTGGTAGCGCAGCACGTCGGCCAGGCCGGTGATCTGAAGGATCCGGTCCACCCGGCCGGTCGCCCCGAACAGCCGCAACCACCCGCCGTGGGCGGCAACCAGGTTGTCACCACGCACGAAGGCCGCGATGCCGGTGGAGTCGCAGAAGGTCAGCTCGGTGAGGTCGAGCAGCACGTGCCGCTCACCGTCGGCGGCGAGCCGGTCGATCTCGGCGTTGAGCGCTCCGGCAGCGCTGAGGTCCAGCTCGCCGCCGAGCCGCAGGCACACGCCGCCACCGTCCCGCTCGGTGTGCGTGACGGTGAAGGTCAACGTCGTCCCTCTCGCTCCCACCACAGGTACACCCTTGCAGTGCAGCAAGTATACGCGGCGCTCCCCGGTCGGGCCGCAACGCCGCGTCAGCGCCGCACGCCCCCGGACGCGACGGTCGCCGCCGTGCCCAGCGCCACGAACCGCCCCGCCCGGGGGAAGTCACGCAGGGCACGGCCGTAGTGGCCCAGGGTCGACGCGACCGACCCGGCCGGAACCCCCCGGTTGGTCAGGATCGCCACCCACCACGCGACGAAATCGGTGAACAGCACCGGGTCGTCGACGTAGACGGCAGCGGCCAGGAAGTCCAGGGTGTGCCCCAGGTCGCTGATCGTGGCATCCCACTGGGCCGGGGTGTAGTCCCCGACCGACGGCACCCGGGCACGCAGGTCCGCCAGTGCCGAGTCGATCAGCTCACCGCGCCGCTTCACCAGGCTGGCGTACTCGTCGTCGACGAGGTGGGACAGGTCGGCGGGGAGGACCCGGCGCAACGCCCGCTCGTCGGCGACCAGGTCGGCCGCGCCCGGGGCGTTCGGCGCCCAGGCGACACCGAGCCGCCGGGCCCACCGGCCGTCGACACCGAACCCGCGCCCACCGACGACCACCGGCACGTCCGAGCGCCGGCACGCCTCGATCATCCGGTGCGCGTGCGGCAGCCGCATCGGCAGGGCACAGGCCAAGGCGACCGCGTGCGCGTCGTGCCGGTGCAGGTACGACACCAGGTGGGCGGCCGGGACACTGGCGCCCAGGAAGGTTACCTGCCAGCCGCGCAGGCGCAGCACCTCGGCGACCAGCCGGGGCGGCAGGGCGTGCCACTCACCGTCCATGCAGGCCACCACGATCCGCCCCCGGGTGGGGCGCGGATCGGCGTACGCGGCGATCGCCGCCACCACCCGCTCGCTGATGTGGGTCGCGGCGTGTTCCTGCGCCACGCTCCACTCGTTGCGGGCCCACCGCTCCCCCACCTCGGTCTGGGCCGGGGCCACCAGGTCGAGCAGCACCCGCTCCGCCGGAGCACCGGCGTCGAGCAACCCGATCGCCACCTCGATCGCGCCGTACTCGTCCGCCTCGTCGAGGTGGGCCAGAAAGTCACCGAGAGCGTGGGACGGGTCGGCCGAGGCGGTCGGGGCGGTCACGATCAGGAGGTCCTCTCCTCGGCCGTGCCCGCCATGGCCGGCACGGAGTGCAGGTGCCGCCGGGGACGGCCACCCGGACCGGTGGCCCGCAAGGCGAGCACCGCGATGTCGTCGTGGTCGCCGTGCGCCAGCCAGTCGCAGGTGATCTGCTCGATCCGCTCGGCGAGCGCCGGGGCGGGCATCCGCTGGCAGGCGGTGACCGCGTGGACCAGACGGTCCTGGCCGAACTGCTCGTCACCGCGCCGACCGCCCCGGGCCTCGGTCACCCCGTCGCTGTAGAGCAGGCAGGTCTCCCCCGCCGCCAGCCGTACGGTGACCTCGCCGATCCGGGGGTCGGGGACCACGCCGATCAACATGCCGCGCAACGGCACCGTCTCGACGTCGCCGGAGTTGCGCAGCACCAGCGGCGGCAGGTGCCCACCACCGGCCATGGTCAGGGACAGACCACCGTTGCGCTGCGGGCGTACCACCCCGAGCACCATGGTCGCGAAACGGCCCTGGCCGTGCGCCTGGGTGGTTTCCAGCAGGGCGTCGTTGAGCAGCTTCAACAACCGGCCGGGATGCGACTCGACGCGGTACAGCGCCTGGAGACACTGGCGCAGCTGCCCGGTGAAGACCGCGGCCTCCACCCCCTTGCCGGAGACGTCACCGAGGAAGAACACCGAACCGCCGTCGGCCAACCGGTGCGCGCCGTAGAAGTCGCCGCCGATCCGCAGGCTCGCCTGGGCCGGCCGGTACGCCGTCCCCCACTGCACGCCGGCCGCGCCGGCCGGCTCCACCGGCACCAGACTGGCCTGGAGGGTGTCGGCCACCTCGGCCTGGTTCCGGTAGAGGATCGCGGTGGTCAACGCGGCGCCGGCCCGAGCGGCGAAGGCACGGACGAGTTCCACGTCGGCGTCGTCGTACCAGCGGGTGCGGCGGGCCACCAGCAGCACACCGGCCGGGGTGTCCCGACCGGGCAGCGGAACCACCCGGGCGGTCACCTCCCGGGCCGCCAGCCCCGGCAACCAGCCGGCCTCGGCGGCCTGCTCGACCAGCCAGTCCACCGCGTGCGGTTCCACACCGGACAGCCCCTCGGCGATCGCCGATGGCAGCGCGGCGGCGGGCAGCACGCCGCTGTCCACCGTGGGCGACTCGTCGTCGGCCCGGGTCGCCCGCCACCACCGGGCCCGCCCCGCCCGGGGGGCCAGCACCAGCACCGCCACCTCGGCCAGGGTGGGTACGGTGAGCCGCACGACGGCGGCGGCGGCCCGATCCGGGTGCAGCGGGTTGCCCAGCTTCTCGCCGACCACGGCGAGGAAGGCCGACCGGGCCCGCTCGGCGAGCAGCGCGTCCGCGCGGGAGACGCTGTCGGTGACGTCCTCGACATACAGACAGCTGCGGGATCCGGACAGGGGCACCCGGCGGATCCGCAGCCGCCGACCGTGATGCCCGAACCCGTCCGGCTCGGCGGCGACCTCGGTCAGCACGGCGATCCCGGGGGCGGCCAGGTGCCGGCCGGGTGCCACCTCGGGCAGCAGCCGCTCGGCGACCGGGCTGACGTGCCGAACGACGCCGTCGGCGTCGCAGACGATCAGGCCCTCCCGGAAGTGCTCGACGACCTCGGACCAGGCGGGCTCGGGGTTACCCCGGTCCGGGGACGACGGCGGCAGCACGGCGGGGACGCCGACGGACCGTGCCGCAGCCCGTCCGGCACTCGGCGTGGAGAGCCGTCCGTCGCCCGGGTCGAAGCCCCTGACGTCGGCAGCAGTCACCAGCTGAGCCCCACTCCCCTTGTCGCCATCCGCCATGCTGCGGAAGTGGCCCGTATGTTCCAATGTTCCGCTCAGCCTACGCCGGAACGCCGGTACCGCCACCGCACGGCGGCTGCGCACCGCGAACGCGCTGTCCTGCGGGCTCGCCGGGGGATTGTTACGATCCGGCAAAGCCCGGCCCGACCGTCCGCCCCGACCGTCGGCCCTGCGGAAAGGCGTGCTGTGGTCCCCGATGGAAGGAATCCCGAGGCTACCCCGCTGACCATGTCGGTGGACCTCGCCGACCCCCGGTCGCCGGTCATCTCGGTCGGCGGTGAGCTGGCCTTCACCACCTCCGGGCCGTTGCGTACGGAGGTCGACCGGGTGTTGACGACACGGCCGCCGGTGATCGTCTTCGACTTCTCCGACCTGCTCTTCATCGACAGCACCGGGTTGTCGGTCATCGTCCACGCCTGGCGCGAGGGACAACGGGCCGGGACGCTGATCCGCCTGCGTGCCACGCCCCGGTTCCTGACGACCATTCTCGACATGACCGGGGTCACCGGCCTACTGGCGCGTCCGTTGCCGGAGCAGTACGTCGTCGCCGCACCGGAACGGCCCGCCGCGTCCGCCTGAACCCCCGCTGCCCGTCCGAACCCCGGACGGCTCCCGGGTCCGCGCAAACCCCAGGCGTTTCCCGATCACCGGTTGCTGGGAACATGGGGGCATGCGCCCGCAGCTGTTGTCCATCGAGGTGACCCGGCTCGACGCCGGACGCGCCCGGCTGCGGCTCACCGGTGACCTCGACTTCGACACCGCGCCGGAGCTGGTCGACGCGGCGGTCCGGGCCCGCGCGGACGGCTGCCACGAACTGACGATCGATCTCGGCGGGGTCGGCCTGTGCGACTCCTCGGGCCTGAGCGCCTTCGTGGTGCTCAGTCAGGGCGGTGCCGGTCCGGTCCGGTTGACCGGGGTCGGCGCTCGGCTCCAACAACTGCTCGACCGCACCGGCCTCGCCGAACTGCTGGCCGTGGAGCAGCCGGCGGTGGACGCCGTCGACGACGTCCGTGAGGTGGGCTGAGCCACCCCCGCCGCCGGGGTGGCCCCCGACCCTGGGACCAGGGGCCGGGGGCCGGGAGGAGGGCCTGGGCGGTGTCGGCCGGCTGTCAGGCGGCGACGACGGTTTGTTGCGCCATGACGACGGGTTGCCGGCGCGGCCCCGTCGACCGCGGCTCGGCAGAAGACGGAGGTTCGACGTCCTCCGGCGAACCGGAATCGGGCAGCTGGAACAGGTACCGGACGAAGCCCCCACCCGACTCGTTGTCCTCCGATCCGGGCCACTGACCGGCGCAGTCCATGCCCACCACCTCGCGGGCCGAGCCGTCGGCCTCCTCCACCAGGGCCCACAGACTCACCGGGTAGCACCGCGTCGCCCCGGATCCGATCTGCCACCGCGAGTACCAGCCGGGACGAGCCGGGACGATCTCGACGATCCTCTTCATGACGACCTTCCCTTCCGCGTGCCTCGGAAGACCTCCGGTCGCCTCGATGATCTGCCTCGGACGGGTGAGCACCCCTCACCCCCGGCGAATGAAGCGGCGGACGCAACCCGCTCGCCGGCACACCGAGGGCACGGCTCTTCTCCTACGAGCTGACGAGCTGACGGCGTGGGCGGATCAGATCGCCCAGAGCTGCCGGGGCCGGCACCCAGGGCCGGATCTGGGCTAACGTGCCGGCATGGACCCTGCCGCCGCCCAGCGGATCGACGCCACCCAGCGGGTCGACAACACCCGGGCCGACGACGACCGGCTGGAGTTGGTCGTCGACCCGGCCCGCCGCACCGGGCGCACCCTGCTCGCCGGGGGCGTCGCCCAGTCGTACGTTGACGTGGTCGATCCGGGCCACCTGCACTTCGAGTACGTCCGCCGGATGGCCGCCCTCGTCGACCTGGCCGCCCCGGCCGGCCGACCGCTGGACGTGCTGCACCTGGGCGGTGGCGCGCTGACCCTGCCCCGGTACGTCGCGGCGACCCGCCCCGGCTCGACGCAACGGGTCGTCGAGCGGGATCCGGCGGTGGTGGAGCTGGTCGACCGGGAACTGCCCCCGGTGCCACCACCGGTACGGGTCGAGATCGCCGACGCGCGGGAGGCGGTCGGCCGCACGCCCGACGAGGCGTACGACCTCGTCCTGGCGGACATCTACCGGGCGGCCCGGATGCCGGCGCACGTGGCCGGCGTCGAGTTCGTCACCGAGGTGGCCCGCACCCTGCGGCCGGGCGGCGTCTACCTGGTCAACGTCACCGACCTGCCGCCGCTGGTCTTCACCCGGGTCCAGGTGGCCACCCTGCGCGCGGCCCTGGCCGACGTCTGCCTGGTCGCCGACCGGCGGATGTTGCGCGGCCGGCGGTACGGCAACGTGGTCCTGGCCGGCACCCGCGCGCCGGGCCGGTTACCGGTACGGCGGCTGACCGCTCGGGCCACCGCCGACCAGGTGCCCGGCGGGGTGCTGCACGGGACCGCGCTGGACGCTTTCGTCGGTGGCGCCCGACCGGCCCGCGACGCCACCCTCATCGGCTGACCGCCCCGCCACCGGGCGCTCCCCGCGTGACGGCCGGCTGGGTTCCGGCCCCTGACGCCGGGTAGCCGCACGGCCGGGTGGGTTCCGGTCCGTGAAACGCCGGGTAGCCGCGCGGTCGGGTGGGTTTCCGTGCTCTGACGCCGGGTAGCCGCGCCGGATGAGTACCGCCGACGACCGGTGCACCGCCCGCCGGGCTCTGATCGTGATCGGTCTGGTGCTGGCAGTTGTCGTCGGGCTCGGCCTGGTCTGGTCCACCCGTCGGGTGCTGATCTGGATCCTGATCGCCGCGTTCCTCGCGGTGGCCCTCAAACCCCTGGTGGACTGGACGGAAGGCCGCCTGGTGCGGCACCGGGCCACGGCCACCCTGCTGGTCTTCCTGGCGGTGTTCGGGCTGCTGGTGGCGGTGGGCGCGGTGATCCTGGTGCCGCTGCTGGACGAGCTGGGCCGGTTCGCCGATAGGGCCCCTGAGCTGCTGCGGCAGACCCGCGCCGGCCACGGGCCGGTGGGGGGCCTGCTCGACCGGCTCGGCCTGCTGGAGTACGCCCGCCGCCACTCCGACCAGGTCCAGCGGTACGGCGGAGACCTGCGCCAGCCGGCGGTGGACCTGCTCCGGGGCGTGTTGCAGACCCTCGCCGGGCTGGTCACCGTCGTCGTGCTGGCCTACCTGATGGTGCTGGAGGCGCCCCGGATCATCCGGGCCATCCTCGGGACGGTCGGCGATGGCGCGGCGACCCGGTTGCGTCGGATCGGGCGGGGTACGTCGCGGACCATCACCGGCTACTTCAGCGGGAACCTGCTGATCAGCGTGATCTGCGGCGCGGGGACGTACGTCGTGCTGGTCCTGATGGGGGTGCCGTTCGCGGCGGTGATCGCGCTGCTGGTGGCGGTCACCGACCTGATCCCGCTGGTCGGCGCGACGCTCGGGGCGATCGTCGCGG
Organism: Micromonospora sp. NPDC051925; assembly: GCF_044548625.1. Taxonomy (NCBI): domain Bacteria; kingdom Bacillati; phylum Actinomycetota; class Actinomycetes; order Micromonosporales; family Micromonosporaceae; genus Micromonospora; species Micromonospora sp. NPDC051925. Next base: position 562,279 of record NZ_JBIUCH010000001.1, read on the forward strand.
CCGGGGCCGGTTTCCTGCACTCCCCCACCGCCGGGATCGTGGTGCTGGTCTTCTTCGTCGTCTACCAGCAGGTGGAGAACCACCTGCTGCAACCGCTGATCATGTCCCGAGCGGTCCGGCTCAACCCGCTCACCGTGCTGGTCAGCGTGCTCCTCGCGGCCGAGCTGGCCGGGCTGGTCGGGGCGTTGCTGGCCATTCCGGCCGCCGGGATCGTCCAGCTCCTGCTGCGCGAGTTCGCACCCGCCGGCCGGTGGCGGGCCCCCGACCCCTGCGCTGACGGCGACGGCGAGACCAGCACCGGCAACGGCGGTCCGGCCGCCGGATGACCCCGGCGACCGGACCGGTCAATTCCGGTCAGCGGGTGTGCACCGCCACCTCGGGTGAGGAGCTCTCCAGCGGTACGGCGTTGGCCGGGACCAGACCGAGCTGCGTCGCCGGCCGGGGCAGGGTGGCATCGAGCAACCAGTCCGCACCCACCCGTGCCCGGTTGCCGGGCATCGCCAACAGGTGGTAGCCGCGGGTGACCGCCTTGGCCGGCAACCCGGACAGCGACAGCTTCAGCGGGTTCGCCGCCGCGTCCTTCCCACCCAGGTCGACGACCCAGCCCAGGTCGTGATGCTTGTACGGCCGACGCCTGCCGTGACCGTAGGAGGCGGCGATGTTCTGCCCGGCGAGCTTGCCCTGCCGCTGCGCGTGCTGCGCGGTCATCGCGCAGATCTGGCCGGGGCGGGCCAGGTCCGGCACGGCGGCGGCATCACCGCAGGCGTACACCTCGGGGAAGCCGGGGACGTTGAGGTACTCGTCGACCACCAACCGACCCTTCTCGGTCCGCAGACCCAGCTGGGCGACGAACGGGTCGGGGCGTACCCCGACGCACCAGGCCAGCGTGCAGGTCGGGACGTACTCGCCGTCGGTGAGCCGTACCCCGTCGGGGGTGGCCTCGGCGACCGAGGTGCCCAGCCGCACGTCGACACCCCGGCGGCGCAGCACCCGGTCGGCGGTCTGCGACATCCGCTCGTCCAGCTCCGGCAGCACCCGGGGGGCCAGGTCGAGCAGCATCCAGCGGGGGCGGACGGTCAGCCGGGGCCGTTGGGCCCGCAGCGCGTCGGTGAAGAGTTGCCCGTGGGCGGCGACCTCGGTGCCGGTGTACCCCGCGCCCACCACCACGAAGGTGGCGCGGGCCTGCTGCTCGGCCGGGTCCTCGGCCTGCTCGGCCAGCTCGATCTGGCGGACCACGTGGTCGTGCAGGTAGACCGCCTCGGGCAGGCCCCGGAAGCCGTGGGCGTACTCGGTCACACCGGGGATGGGGAGCAGCTTGTTGACGCTGCCCACGGAGAGCAACAGCCGGTCGTAGGCCAACTGACCCCGGTCCCCCTCCGGGTTCGTGAAGCCGACCCAGCGGTTCTGCAGGTCGACCCGGTCGGCCTCGCCGACGACCACCCGCACGCCGGGCAGCGTGCCGGTCAGCGGGACGGAGATCCGGGTCGGCTCGATCACCCCGGCGGCCACCTCGGGCAGCAACGGCAGGTAGAGGAAGTAGTCGGTCGAGTTCAGCAGCACGATCTCGGCCCGCCCACCGGCCAGCCGGCGCAACGTCTTCGCCGCGTGGTAACCGGCGAAACCGGCCCCCACGATCACCACACGAGGTTTCGTCATGACCGCTCCCTTCCCGGCGGCCCGCACGACAAACGTGTCGGACCACCCCCGACGGCCCGACCCGGGGTGCCGCCGACCCGGCGGCGTGGGCGCAGTGGGGCGGTGACGGGAGCCCGGCTGCCTCACACCGGGTAGACGTCCCCGCTCCGGGGGTGCTGCCGGCCGGCAGCGCGCACGCGCGACCGGCGGGCGGCCACGCGCCGCGCGGCTCAGAGGGGGCGGGGGAACGGCTGTCCGGTCGGCATCGGCACCTGCAGGTAGGTGGCGCCGCGCAGGTCCAGCCAGGCCCGGTCGGGGGCACGGACCAGCCGCAGCATCACCTCGGCGCAGGCGGGGCAGCGACCCACCAGCCCGGGGGCGTGGGCGTAGACGCGCAGGCCGGCCATCGGGCCGACCATGCCGCACGAGGCGCACCGCCCCGTCGCCGCGCTCAGGTCCACGGCGAGCAACTCACGCAGCGGCCCGTCGAGCATGTTGCCGTCCAGGTAGGACATCTCGGTCATCGGCGCTCCTCGCCGGTCAGCCGGTGGGCCCGAACCGTTCGGTCCGTACCCGCCGGGTCTGGTGGCCCAGCCCCACCAACAGGTCCGCGACGGTCTCCACGAAACCGGTGGGGCCGCAGACGTAGCAGAGCGGTTCCAGCTCCGCCGGCCAACCGTGGGTGTTCACGTCGGCCAGACCCACCCGGTGCGGTTCGCCCCGCCACCCGTCGGGCGCCTCCCGGGTGTAGACGTAGGTCACGTCCAGACCGAGGTCGTCGCGGGCGCGGGTACGCAGCTCGTCGGCGTAGATGACGTCCGCCGGGGTGCGCACCGAGTAGATCAGCCGGAACGGCGCGCGGTTGCCGGCGGCCCGGCGGGCCCGCACCATCGCCATCAACGGCACCACCCCGGAGCCCCCCGCGACCAGCAGCACCGGATCGGTCTGCGCGGGCCGCCAGACGAACCAGCCGCCCACCGGCCCACGCACCTCCACCGGGTCGCCCTCGGCCCAGGCGTCGGTCAGGTACGGCGACACCTCACCGTCGGGCACCCGCTGCACGGTCAACGCGACCTGGTCGCCGTCGGCCGGGCCGGCCAGCGAGTACGAGCGGGCCGCCTGGTAGCCGTCGGGGGCGGTGAGCCGGAGGTCGACGTGCTGCCCCGGCAGGTGCCCCGGCCAGCCGGGCACCGCCAGGATCAGGGTCTGCGCGGTGGGCGTCTCGACCCGGCGCCGCACCAGCCGGGCCACCCGCCAGCCCAGCGGCGCGGCCACCCGACCGCCCGTGCTGACTGTCGTCACCTCAGTCGCCCTGGTAGCGCTGCTCGCGCCACGGGTCGCCGTAGTCGTGGTAGCCGGCGGTCTCCCAGAATCCGGGTTCGTCCTCGACGGTCAACCGCAGGCCGCGCACCCACTTGGCCGACTTCCAGAAGTAGAGGTGCGGCACCAGCAGCCGGGCCGGCCCGCCGTGCTCGGCGGGCAGCGGTTCGCCCTCGTAGCCGTGCACCAGCCAGGCCCGCCCGTCGCGCAGGTCGTCCAGTGGCAGGTTGGTGGTGTAGCCGCCGTACGAGTGGGCCTGCGCGTAGTCGGCGGCGGTGTCGACGCCGTCCAGCAGCACGTCCAGCGAGACCCCCTGCCAGCTGGTGCCGAACTTGGACCACCGGGTGACGCAGTGGATGTCCACCGTGGGGGTCTCCTGCGGCAGGTCCATCAGCTCCGCCCAGGACCAGCGGAGCTCGGTGCCGGCCTCGGTGCTCAGGACGAACTCCCAGCGGTCCAGGGGAACCCTGGGGGTCGGCCCGGCGGACAGGACCGGGAAGTCCTCGGTCAGGTACTGCCCCGGCGGCAGGGCCGGGTCGGTCGTCCGACGTCGGCCCTGGAAGCCCGGTGACACGATTCCCACCCGTCAGTCGTACCACCCGGCGGGCGTGGGTGGGAGGGTTCGCCCGGACTGCGGCGCAACCGGCGGCTTTCCGTTGCGGGCCGCCGGTCACGCACCGTCAGTGGCGTTCGGTGACCACCTCGGCCTCGCCGGGCTCCCGGTCACGGGTGGCCCGCAGGCTGGTGAGGGTGACCACGACCAGGACGCCGATGATGACGCCGAGCGAGGCCAGCGTCGGGATCTCCGGCACGCCCGACCAGATCCCGTGCGCCCAGTGCAGGCCGAGCTTGACGCCGATGAAGGCCAGGATGATCGCCAGGCCGTAGCTGAGGTGGACGAGACGGCTCAGCGCGGCGTGCAGCACGAAGTAGAGCGCCCGCAGCCCGAGCAGCGCGAACGCGTTGGTGGCGAAGACCAGGTACGGGTCCTCGGTGATGCCGTAGACGGCGGGCACCGAGTCGACCGCGAAGACGATGTCGGTGGCGAGCACCGCGACCACCACCAGGGCGAACGGGGTGAGCGCCCGCCGGCCGTGCTGCCGGATCGTCATCCGGGTGCCGTGGTAGTCGTCGACCACCGGCATGAACCGGCGCAGCAGCTTCACCGACCGCATCTTGTTGATGTCGACCTCCTGCTCGTGCCCGGACAGGGCGTCGCGCAGCAGCTTGACCGCGGTGGCGATCAGGATGACGGCGAAGAGCAGGAAGGCGAAGTCGAGGGTCTGCAACGCCGCCGCGCCGAGGGCGATGAAGATCGCGCGCAGCACCAGCGCGCCGGCGATGCCGTAGAGCAGCACCCGTTGGGCGAGCACTGCGGGCACCGCGAAGGCGGCCAGCAGCAGCATGAAGACGAAGAGGTTGTCCACGGAGAGCGACTTCTCGACCAGGTAGCCGGTCAGGTACTCGACGCCCTGCTGGGAGCCGAACCGGGACCAGACCCACCCGCCGAAGGCCAGCGGCAGCGCGATGTAGAACGCCGACCAGCCCAGCGCCTCCTTCATCGACACCTCGTGCGGACGACGGGTGACCAGGAAGTCGAGGACCAGCAGGGCGAGTACGCCGACGATGGTGACCGCCCAGAGGGTCGGTGTGCCGACCGACGACAACTCACCGGCAGAAAGGTACGACACATCAGTCATGAAGCCTCCTCGAACACCGTGCCATGTTCGAGGTCTCCTTCACCCACATTCACCGTGGGCAACCACCCGAGGCGTGCCCGGGGCACGCCGTACTGACCGGTATGGTTCGTGGGAAGTACTCCCCTCGTGCGGTCCAGGTTAGGGCAGCCCGGACCACTCGCCAAGTCGGGGGCACCACCGGCCGGGCATGGTTGCCCTGATCAACGGCTGTGTGCCGGGTAGGACGGGCGGCCAGCGGGTCAGGCGCGGCGCAACGCGGTGACGCCCGGGGTGAGCGCCGGCTCCACCAGATCCCGGTAGTCGCGGGGCAACTGGATCACCAGATCGTCGAACTCACCGCCGCTGACGGCCTCACGTACCGTGACGAAGACGGCGCGCACCACCTCCCGGGCAGCCGATTCGTCCAGGTCGGCCCGTTGCGCCACCCGGGCGACGAACTCGGCGGCACCGAACCGGTCGGCCGCCTCGGTGCTCGGGCTGGGCCGCAGGGCCAGCCGCAGCGGCACCGGCAACTGGGTCGCGAGGTCGAGCACCTCCCCGCCGGTCAACCGCTCGGCCAGGGTCGCCAGGGTCGCGTGGACCAGCGCCACGGCCCGCTCCGGATCGGTGCGGATACGCCGGGCCACCTGGTCGACGAAGGTGTCGTAGTTCATCTGGGGCTCCCTTCGGCATGGGGCCGGTCGGGTACCCGCCACGGCGACCCGGAAACGACGCCGATCTCCCGCTCGGCCGGCGAGTGACCGGCCGCCGGACGGGTAAGCGCCGCCGATCGTGACCGGATCGAGGCGGCGAGGAGGCTCACCCGATGGCCAGTCGGACCGAAGTCCTGCGTTACCTGTCCAGCCTGGACTACCCGGCGGAGAAGGACGCCGTGGTGCGTCAGGCCGAGCAGGAGGGCGCCCCGCCGGACGTGCTGCGGGCGTTGCGGGCGCTGCCGCCGGTGGACTACGCCAACGACGCCGAGGTGGCCCGCTCCGCCGGCATCGACGCCGCCCCGGAGGTCGGCCCGGCCCAGCGTGCGCGGCAGGCGAGGGACAAGCGGCACCAGCGGGTCTCGCAGCATCTGCGCGGCATCTGAACCGCCCGCGACGGGTCGGCGGTAGGCGGAGTACGCCGGCCGGCCGGCCCGGAGGTGTGCACCGGGTCCGGAAAGGCGGGCGCCCCGGGTCACGAACCGCGACCTGGGGCGCACGCGTGCCTGTTCACCGGCGAACCGCCGGGTGGCCACCCGAACCGGGCGGGCATCACTGCCACGATCATCATATGGCAGGCCATCACCCGGACGGCTGATTTCGGCAATACTGTGGGCGAGCACACGGCCCGTATGAGCAGCTCAGCCGTGCAGGCCGCCCCGCCGGTCCCGGGCCTTCAACCGGATGCTCGGCAGCTCCGGGGCGGGCAGCGGCGGGGCCCCGTCGTCGGCGACCAGCCCGAACCGGCGGCCGGCCATCCAGTCCTCCCGGGCGGTGGCCACCTCCTCGTGCGAGCGACCGACGAAGTTCCACCACATGACCAGGGGCTCGTCGAACGGCTCGCCGCCGAGCAGCATCAGCCGACTGCCCGGGTCCGCGGTCACCTCCAGCCGGTCCCGCCCCGCACCGAGGTAGAGCAGCGCGCCGGGTTCCAGCGACAGGCCGTCCACCCGGGCCCGGCCGGACATCGCCAGCAGGGCGTACTCGAAGTGGGGCCGCAACCGCGGCGTCGTCGGTGCCGGACCGCGCGCCACCAACTGCGCGCCGAGCAGCGGGGTGTGCACCACCGCCGGGGACGCCTCGCCGCCCAGCTCACCGACGAGCAGGGTGTGCTCCCAGTCGCCGTCGCGCCACCGGGGCAGGTCGGGGTGGTGGGCGAAGCCGGCCGCGCCGGCCCGCGCCGGGTCGGGCAGCGCCACCCACAGCTGCACGCCGTGCATCAGCGGCGGATGGCTGGCGGGTGACCGCTCGGAGTGGGCGATGCCGTGCCCGGAGGTCATCACGTTGAGCTGGCCGGGCCGGATCGGCTGGACGTTGCCCAGGCTGTCCCGGTGCACGATCTCGCCGTCGAGCAGCCAGGTCACCGTCTGGAGGCCGGTGTGCGGGTGTGGCGGCACCTCCATGCCCGGCCGCTCGACGACGTCGTCCGGCCCGAAGTGGTCCACGAAGCACCACGCCCCGACCATCCGTCGCGCCCGCTGCGGCAGCAGCCGGCGCACCGTGGTGTAGCGGCCCAGCGGCACGTCGTGGCCGGGCAGCAGCACACTGCCCGGGTCCTCGGCAGCGACGCCGGGCGGTCGGGTCTGCGCCGGCAACGATTCGGTACGGTCCACCGCTCGACTCTATGTCGACCCGCTCACCGTGGTTCAGTCCTCGACGACGGTGACCGTGTTGGCACCGGCGACCAGGTCGAGGTAGAGCCGGTCGGACACCCGGTCCCAGTCCGGCGAACTGACCGTGGCCCCGCGGGCGAGCCCCTCGCGCCGGTCGCCGTACAACACGACGCTGCCCGCTCCGGAGCCGGCCCGGACCCGGGTCGGGGGGCCGTCCGGCGCCCGGACCACGAACTGGTTGACGCCCCCGGTCATCCGCACGGTGAGGGTGCCGGTCGTCGGCGGCAACCGCAGGTCGACCCGGGCCGCGCCGCCGATCAGCTCCACCCCGGCCAGGCGGGTGTCGGCGAGGTCGAGGACGTGGTCGCTGACCCCGCCGATCAGCCGCAGCCGCCAGGTCAACCGCGAGTTGAGCACCACGTCGACGACACCCCGGCCCGGCTTGTCCCTGCGCGTCACCCGCAGCTGCACCCGATCACCGGACACCTCGGGCCGGGGCGTCAGGCCGGCGTCGGTCGGGCTGCTGATCCGGTACAGGTCCGCCCCGAGGTCCTCGGTGCGCAGCCGGAACGAGGTCACCCCGTCCATCAGTTCGAAGGTGGCACGGCGCAACCCACCGACCGGCGCGGTCGCGATCCGCTCGGCGGCGGCCTCGGCAGCGCCCGCGCCACCGGGCCTGGCGGCGGCCGTCACCGGCGGCGGCCCGTCGCGTCCACCGGAGAAGACCATCCCCAGCCGGTCCGGGTTCGCCATGGTCACCACCACCGCGATCGCGCCGAGCCCGACCACCAGCACCGCGGCGGCGGCCAGCAGCCGCGCCCCCCGGGGCCAGCCGGACCGGTACGACGTGTCACCGCTCTCCGCGAACCCGACCGGCTCGCCGGTCACCTCGATCACCGGCTCGAAGACCGGTCGCTGCTCCCCCGTCGTAGGACGGTGTCCCTGGTCCGGCTCCGCCATCGCGCCTCCCCTTCACGGTCCCCGCACAGCAGTACGTACACGCCGCCGGAACGGATCATTCCGGCGGCGTACCGCTGCGGTGCTCGCGACCGGTCCGGGTCAGTCGGTGTCGCGTCCCCAGGAGCCACCCCGGTAGACGGTCCCCCGGTACGTCGTACCCTCGCCGGATTCCGAGGGCCAGGCGGTGTCGTCGCCGGACGCGACGTCGGCGGTCGGGGCGTCGGCACGGGCGGCACGGGCCCGGCGGACCCGGTTGACCACGAACCAGCCGGCGACGGCGACGCAGACGACGATGACGACCTTCTGGAAGGACCCGACGTACTCCTCGACGACGTGCCAGTTCTCGCCGAGCAGGAAACCCGCCATCACGAAGGTGGTGTTCCAGATCAGGCTGCCCAGCGTGGTGTAGAGCAGGAACGTCAGGATCGGCATCCGCTCCACCCCCGCCGGGATGGAGATGAGGCTGCGGAAGATCGGGATCATCCGCCCGAAGAACACCGCCTTGACCCCGTGCTTGAGGAACCACGCCTCGGTGCGGTCCACGTCGCTCAGCTTCACCAGTGGCAGCCGGGCCGCGATGGCCCGCATCCGGTCGCGGCCCAGCGCCGCGCCGATGCCGTAGAGCACCCACGCGCCGACGACGGAACCCAGTGTCGTCCAGAGGATCGCCCCGACCAGGCTGATCCGCCCCTGGGCGGCGGCGAACCCGGCCAGCGGCAGGATCACCTCGCTGGGGATCGGCGGGAACAGGTTCTCCAGCGCCACCGCCAGCCCCGCACCGGGGCCGCCGAGCCGCTCCACCAGACCGGTGACGTAACCCACCGGGCCCTCGTCCGAGGGCTCGGCAGCGGACACGACCGTGCGAGGGCTGAGCGCCAGGGAGCGTGGGATCATCCGACAAAGTTACGAGCCGGTCGACGAATCGACCACGCGGACCGCTCCCCCGCCGTCCGCCGCCCGGCGGCGGGCGACGGGGCCACGGGCGGTCGACAGCGGGCCACGTGCCGGGTCGGACTGACAGGGCCACGTGCCGGGTCGGCCTGACGGGGCCACGGACGGCTGGGCCGGCCGGATACTGTGAGCCGGTGATCGGGCGGGTGGGGCAGCTGTGGCGGTATCCGGTCAAGTAGATGCTGGGTGAGCGACTGCCGTCGGCCAATCGGCAGTTCACCGCTGCCCACGACGCCCCCGCCGGTCCGGCACCGCCCCGATGGTCTCCTCGACCGGTGGTCCAAGGTGGAGCAGGTCGTACGCGACGAGTTCACCGAACGCTTCCGCCCATGGCCAGCAGCGGCGACGCGTGCCACAGCGCGGGCAGTGGCCCTCGACCTGCTGATGCTCGGCGAGAGTGCGCCACCATCCGCGTGGTACTGATGCGGGGACGACGCTCATCGGCTTGCGGCGTCGAGTAGCACATCGGCGTCGACCAGCAGTTCCTGACACCAGGGGGCGCGGCAGTCGGACGATTCCCAGCCGCATCCGGCGAGGTGCGCGTACACCCACACCATGCCCAGTTCCCACGATTCGTGGACGCGGACCAGGTCGATGGTGAGGGCGTGCTGACCGAGGACCCCGGGACTGGACTGCCACTGGTGCGGCTCCAGGCGGACACGCTTCCCCTCGGCGGCGGCCAGCCTGGCTTCGCTCATCGCCTGAATACGCCGACCGATGCCGGGGGATGGGGTGGATTGGACGCTGGCGAGCCAGCTCCACAGCCCTCGGATCATGTTCACCCTGCCTCTCTCGCGGTAGCGGAGGTGGCGACGGCCACCAGACGGCGTCCTCAACGCCAGGTGACCCGCCGCCACCATGCGCTCACGCTAAGCAGGCACGGAGGGTGGTTAAGGTACGCGGTGTACCCGGTAACGAGATGTACCTACTCCTGCGCGGCGTTGATCCGTTGCGCCAGGTCGACCGCGCACATCACCGCGTACACGTCGACCAGTGGCCGGGACACCCTCGTCCGCAACCCCACGTAGCCGGCGGGCAACGCACGCTCGACGACCTGTCGCGCCGTGTCCCAGTCCGACCATGCCCCCTGGTCGCCGGTCCGCGCCCGGGTCAACGCCATACACAGGTGCAGATCGGCCAGCATTTCCGGATACTCAGTGCCCCCGTCGGCGACCCGGGGCTCGATCAACGCCCGCGCCTCACCGAGGCGGGCCAGAGCCTCGTCGCCACGGCCGACCGCCCGGAGCACGTGCGCGGCGTACCAGATGGACTGGGCGATGGCGAGCGGGTCGTCGGAATCGAGGGCGGCAGACATGCCCCGGTCCACGGTCAGCCAGCACAACTCCCGGTCGCCATGCCAGGCCAGATACGCCTGGGCGAGGTGGTAAGCCTGAGCGAGGTGGGTGAGGGCCACCCGTCGGTCGTCGCCGGCGTGCAGCCGCGCGGCCCGCTGGGTGGCGTCGAGCAGGCCGGGCAGAATCAGGCCGACTTCGGTCCGTTGGTGGCGGCTGGTGTGCCAGGTCTGCCAGGCAGAGTCGATCGCACCGCGTAGGTAGTCGGGGCTGTCGGGGTCGCCGTCGACGGTGATGTGCCAGGCACCGGTGAGCGCACGTCGGACGTCGTCGACGGCGGGGTGGCTGGGCCGGCCGTCGAGGCTGAGCGTGACGGCCGAGCCGAACAGATCGGCCAGGTCACGCACACCGAGGTGGGGCGCGAGGCGCTGGGCCGCCTGCAGGGTCAGTGACCTTCGGCCACACTCGATGAACTTGACCGTCGTGGGGCTGAGTCCACAGAGCCCGGCGAGGCGCTCACGGGAAAGGCCAGCAGCCCGACGTAGTCGCTCTACGCGCTGCCCTGGGGTGGGAGACTCGTCGACCATCGGGCCACCTCCGTATCGGGTACGTCGTGTACCCCACGGTACGCCCGTACCATCCGGAATGGCCGATGTCGAACGCCGACATCGAGTCTCACGGCTTGCGGGCGACGCCGCCGTACAAGCTCACCTCGTCCACCGTGGGCCGTGGCTGCGGTTCGGCTTCGGCCCGCCACCCGGCCACCGAAATGAGGCCGGGCTCGACCACGTCCAGTCCGTCGAAGAACCGGGTGAACTCGTCCCGGCTGCGCAGGCTGATCGCGTCGGGCGAGCTACCGCTCCGGGTCGCCGCGCGGGCCTCCTCGGCCACCTGCGGGGGGAGGTGGTCGTAGGTGGCGTGCGACGCGGCCAGGTAGCTGCCCGGCGGCAGTTCCGCGAGCAGCCGGCGGACCACCTCGTACGGGTCGTCGGGGTCCGGCACGAAGTGCAGGATGGCCACCAGCATCAGGGCGACCGGCTGCGACAGGTCGAGGGTGCGCCGCAGCTCGGGGTGGTGCAGGATCTTCTCGGGATCGCGCAGGTCGGCGTCGATGTAGGCGGTGGCGCCCTCGGCCGAGCTGGTCAACAACGCCCGGGCGTGGGCCAGCACGATCGGGTCATATCAAGCCGCGTTGTGCACACACGAACGATCACTGCCCGCCAGCCATGCAGGGCCAGGGCCGGCAAGCACCGCTCCGAGATGCAGCGCTTCCCTTCTCGGCGCTTTCAGTACCTTCTGTCCGCAATGGTCAGTTGTCTGTGACCCCAGTAGGATTTGCTCGGGATGTTCACGGCCCGATGCGGTTCTGCTACCGGCGGCAGCTTTCGTGCTCGCGATGTCGGCTTCCTCGGGTGAGGGGGCGGCGCTATGAGCAGCCGTGCGGACAAGGCGTTGCGTGTGTTGACCGGGCTGACGGTCGCGGGGTTGGCCGTCGTGGCGGGGGCGATCTCGTTCGCGCATATGACCGAACTTGCTATCGAGCACGGTCAGACCGGTTGGAAGGCGTACGCGTTCCCGATCAGCGTGGATGGTCTGGAGATCGTCGCCAGCCTGTATCTGGTGGCGCAGCGTCGGGCCGGTCGCCCAACGGGCTGGGTTCCGTGGGTGGCGCTCGTGGTCGGCACCGTGGCGAGCCTCGCGGCGAACGTCGCGGTCGGCGGTCACGACCCGATCGGCAAGGCCCTTGCGGGGTGGCCGGCGCTGTCCATGCTCGTGTCGGTGAAGCTGTTGTTCAGCATGATCGACCACGGTGAAGGTGATCAACGGACGGTCCGGGACGACCAGCGGCCGTCCGCTGATCGTCCGTCCGCCCCGGGGACGGTCCGGGGGACAGCCCCGGACCGGGGACCGTCGTCCGGGCCGACACCGGACGGGCGGACGGGCGAGGACGGCCCGTCCGCGACCGAGGTCGGCTCCACCCCTGTCCAGTCGGCCGAGTCCGGCAAGGAGCCCGCGCGGGCCGAGATCCGGGCGATCGCTCACCTCATCCCGGCGGCGCGGGCGGCCCGCTCCGTGCTGGCCCGGGAAGGCCGGTCGCTGTCGCGAAACGGGCTGGCCGACGCGATGCGCGACGACGGGCACGGCGTGTCCAACGCCCGCGCATCACTGCTGTTGAAGATCCTCCGAGAGGAGGGAGACACCTCGCTCGGTGCTGTTACGGCCCTGCACGGACGGCCGGGCGCAGCTCCGTAACCGCGCCGGAGGTTGGCTCCTGGGTCGTGCTCTGTGCTACTGCGATGATCGGGAAGGGTGGGAGCCGAAGCTCTGGCGACGCGCCCAGGAGGTCAACGCCCAGCGTCCTCGGTCGCTGCTTGCCTGCTTTGAAGCGCAAGCAGCGACCCCCAACATGCATGGGAGTCGCCGTCCGTCCGTGACTGGGTTGGTGGGCTCACCTCACGAGTTGAACCGTCCTGCCTTCACGTCGTGCATGAAGGCGGCGAACACGTTGTGCTCGAACCCGAGGATCGGCCCGGTCGGGTTCTTGGAGTCCCGCATCTCCACCCGGCCGTCCCTGTCCCGAAGCTCGACGCAGTTGCCGTTACTGTCGGAGCGGCCGGACTTGCGCCACTCCGGCCCCAAGGCGGTCATTTGAACTCCTCTGCCGCTTTCCTGATGAGGTCGACTGATCTGTCCTTGCTGAGCGCGTCTTGCTGTATCCGCGCGAAGGTGTCTCTGTAGTACGCCGTCTCGCTCTCAGGGTAGATGTTGCCAGCCATGGTTTCGAGGTAGATGACGTCGCCTTCGCCTTCGAAGCTCAGGATGACGAACGGGCTGGTGCCAGCGTAGGCACCCTCGGAGAAGGGGACCACCTGCACATCGACGTTCGGTCGTTCGGCCAGTGCGGCGACGTGCAGTAGCTGCTGCCGCATGACATCGGCACCCCCTACCTTGCGACGGATCACGGCCTCATCGATGACGACGGAGACGACCGGGGGATCGTCACGATCAAGAATACGCTGCCGCTCCGCGCGCACCTGAACGCGTGCCTCGATCCTGTCGGCGGTCAGGCGCACCGGTCCCGACGTGAGCCGCGCCTGGGCGTAGGCCGAGGTTTGCAAGAGTCCAGGGATGATCATCGGCTCGAACGTTCGGATCTCGGACGCGGCGGCCTCGAACTGGATCAGTGCCGCGTACTCCGGTGGGATGAGGTTGCCTCGGCTGTACCGGTGCCACCAGCCGCGGCGGCCCGCCTCTCCGGCGATCTCCAGCAGCTCAGCCGAGGTCTGCTCGTCGGCACCGTAGGCGTCAAGCAGCGCTTTGATCACCTTCACTCCGGCCGCGACCTGCGCACGTTCGATCCTGCTGACGTGGGAACCGGAGACGCCGGCAGCCTCGGACGCCTGCTCCAACGTCATCTCGGCGTTGTCGCGAAGACGCCTGAGTGCCATTCCGAGTCGTCGCCTACGCACCGTGGGGGCAGCAGCCATGGCGGACATCCTGCCATCTCGACGGTGAGGCCTCGTGGTTGGCCTCCCGCTTCGGGGCAACTTTCGAGAAAATTTGCCGGACAACTTGCCAGACAATTTGCCTGGCCGCACACTATGAGTGTTGGTGCCGCGACGTAGGCGGAAGTCCGAAGTGCGACTCAACGGGCGAATTGACCCGAACTGCCGGCGCGATCAACAGCGCCCCGGAGAAGGGACGACCCACCATGTTGTTTGGAGCCGTTCTCGCCGCTTTGGTGGTGGGCTATCTCGCCGGGCTGTGGTCTTTCAAGGTCAAGAGTCGGTGGTGCCCGTGTTGCGGCGCGACTACGAGCGATCTTGTCCACGAGCATGTCGGGCATCCCCAATCGGGTCGGGGCGCGTGACATGACGACGATCTATCACGGCGGTCAGCAGCTCGATCAAGCGCAGGCGATGTTGGACCGGCACGCGGTGTCCAGTGGTGACGGGTTGTGTGTGGAGTGCAGGGTGCTCGGCCCGTGCCGCGTCAATGAGGCGGCGGCCAAGGTGTTTCGGCTGTCGGCTCGGTTGCCTCGGCGGCAGCCCGGTGCGACGCGTCCGGAGTTGATGGGTGTCGGGCGAGGCGGCTTCGGTTGGTTGTCGGCGCGAGCGGCGGGTTGAGGTGTCGGCCGTTGTGGCGGCATCACTGCGGGGCGCGCAACCGTTTACTCGCCTCGCCCCTGTTCCCGCCGGCACGAGTAGAGATCAGGAACGGGTTCACATCGTGGCGTATCGACCAGGACCGAACGACCTAGTCCGGGCGGCGCGGCTGGCGCTGCGGTCCCCGTCGGGATCGGGTCGGCCGATGTCGCGGCAGGAGTTGGCCGAGGCGATCAACGCGTACCTGTACGAGCACGCGGGGCGCATGTCCGCAATCCACGCACGCTACATCGGCACTCTGGAAAGAGGCCAGACTCGATGGCCGTCCGCGCACTACCGCATGGCGTTGCGCGCGGTGCTGGGTAGGGCTACGGATGCCGAACTCGGCTTCTTCGTCATCCAGGGACACGCCAACGATCCTGACGTGAACCAGGTGGAGCTGGCGGCACCCTCCGAGGCCTCCGATGCCGCACCCACCGGTTTCCTCGCAGGGGTGCCGCCGGTCGTCTCCGCAGCCCCAGAGGACGCGCTTGCCGGCGCGGTGGGCGGTGGATTCCCGGTCGAGTTGGCTTGCGTGGCGGTAGTTCAGGTGAGGGCGATCCCCGGTGAGGCGGTCACGGTCGTCTGCCATGACGGGTCGTCTGGCTCCGTCGCGGTGGTGGCCGGGCCGGTCCAGGTGCTGATCGATACCTGCGGCACCGAACCGGCCACCCGTGGCCTGGCTGCCGCCGGTGCACCGGTCGCGGACGGCGCTCAGGCGTACTCGATCGTTGACCGATGGGCACGGTAGTGATGGCGACCAGCCAACTCCGCCAGCAGGAGCGAAAGGCTCAGCAGTTGCCTCCAGCGCCGCACCGTTCCGGCGTGTCAGGGGGGATCACCCCTGACCAGCTGACCAGGGCACGTAGGGAGCTCGGCCGGTATCTGGCTCAGTGGCGTGTCAGCGCCGGGCTGAGGCAGGACGAACTAGGGAAACTGGTCTGCTACTCCCGAACCCATATCGCCAACATCGAGGCCGGTCGGGACAACACCACCCGCGTCTTCTGGCACAACGCCGACACCGCTCTCGGTGCATCCGGAACCCTGCTGGCCATGTCCGACCAGCTCCACGCGCTTGTGCGGGGCTTCCAAGCACAAAGAGAACGCGCACGCGACCAGGAACGCCAAAAGACCGCGACGCCACCGCCCCCGTTCACTTCGCCAGTGACCGACTGCCCAGGGGAGTGCGGGCGCGGGCCGACGGTCATCGGCCGGTGGACCGGGCGGGAGGTCCGCGCGTTGCGCGAGGCGCTCCGGATGAGCGTGTGCGCCTTCGCCGAGCACCTCGGCATGACTGCGGCGACGGTAGCCGGATGGGAACACCAAGCCATCCCAGCGCTCCCGGAGCAGTCAGCGCTGGACCAGGCCCTCAGACTCGCTGACACCGACTCCAGAACCCGCTTCCGACTGCTCCTCGACAATCCCGACGCCCCCATACCCGGCGCAAACGACAGCCCCTCTACGGCAGACACGCCCGCCCCTACCACGATCTCGCGCGCGTACCGGAGCTAAACGAAGCCCCGGCCGTCACCGCGCCGCGAATGAAACGTTTTTCAGAGTCCGAGCCAGTTCAGATCTCGATCAGGGTACACCTTTGGGCTTCGACGGCCCGCGCAGTGCAGGGCTCTTGTGATGAGCGTCCTTCGGCCGGGTCGCCTATTCATATCGTCACCCCTGATCTGAGGAGGGCATGATGCCTGGCCAGACGGTACTCACCCAACCGCCGCTCAGAAACCACGTCGATGCAACGAGCACTGCGGGGCATGAGATGCCGCGACCCGCCGGGGCACCGGCGCGACTGTCGCTGTTGTACCTGCTCAACGTGACCAACCCGGGGCGACTGTCGGCTGACTCGGGATTGCTGTTCGCGGACATCCTCGCGCCGGCATTGCTCGACCAGGGCGTTCGGTTCACTGTCGCGGGGCCGGTGGGTGTCTCCGATCCTCGGGCCGCTCTCATTGAGGTGTCCGCGCCCACGACGAAGTACCGGGCGCGGTTCGCCTTCGATGTCGACGCGTGCGCCGGGTTGCTGCGTCGCGTGCGCCCGGAGGTCGTGGTCGCCAACCAGATCGAGGCCGCGCCCGGCGTGCGGGCGGCGATGTTGGAGGCCGGAAGTGACGCGCTGCTGGCCGGCTACTGCCACTATCTGCCGTTCCACCTCGACCCGGCTGGTCACCTGCGCCTGGACCCGTCGCTGAACGACGCCGGTCTCGGGCATCCCGTGCTGCTGTCGTTCTTTGCCGGGCTGATGGCCTGCGACCGGGTGATGGTGCACTCGGTCACCGCCGAGAATTGGGTGACCGAAACCGCAGCCCGGCTCGGCCTGGACCTCGGTGACCGTGTGCGGATCGTCCCTGCGCCGGCAGACCCGAACCTGGTCCGCAGGGCAGGCGAGGTGCCCGATCCAGGGCTGCCGGTCGGCATCTACAACCACCGCCTGTACGAGCACTACGGCACCGGGGAGTTCCTTGAGTTGGCGCGGCAGATGAGCGCTGCGGGTGTCGGTGCCCGGCTGCGGGTCACCGACCTTCTCGGCCAGCGCCGCCCTGACCGGATTCGACTCGACGACAGCCCGGAGCGCTACCTGGCTCAACTCGGTGCACTGGACAACGTCGAGATCGTTGCCGATACCGTCGAGCGCCAGCGCTACCGGCGGCTGCTCGCCGGAGCCACCTTCGCGTTCGCCCCCTTCCGACCGGGCACCATCTGGTCGATGTCCGTGGTCGACTGCCTCTCCATGGGCTTGCCTCTGCTGACCCGCCGGCTGGGCTGGCTGGACGAAATCGGCGACCCGGAGTTGACGTTCGATACCCCTGCCGAGGCCGTGACGATCGTGCGGCGTCTGGTGACGGACCCCGGCTTCGCCGCCGCAGCCGCCGATCGTGCGGTCCGCTCGACCGCCGGCCTGGCCCCCGATGTCGTGGCCACCGCGTACGTGAAGGCGATCACCCGATGACGCCCCCCTCGCCGTTTGACGTGGTGTTCCTCTCCTACGACGAACCGCTCGCAGACGCGCTCTACGCCCGACTCAGCGACACGTTCGGTCGGGTGAAGCGGCTACACGGCGTCCACGGAATGCGCCGTGCCTACCAACTGACCGCCGAGATGGTCAACGGCGACTTCCTGTTCATCGCTGACGCTGACTTCGAGGTCGCGGCCGACTACAACCCCTCGGAGGCAGGCCCTCTCGATGCGGGGGTGGCGATGCGGGTATGGCGCACGGTCAACGCCGTCAACGGTCTCGTCTACGGCCACGGCGGTCTCAAGTTGTGCCGCCGACAGGCCCTGCGCGACATGCGAGACGACGCTGTTGACGTCCTTGCCGGCCTGCCGGGAAGGATCGAGTTCACCCCGACCGTCGCGGGCCGGACCCGGTTCAACCAGTCGGCCTGGCACGCCTGGCGGGCCGGGTTCCGGGAGTGCGCGATGCTCGCCCGAGGCTGCGAGTACGGCACCGCCAGCGCCGAAGCGCAGGCCCGCCTGGAGGTGTGGACTCGCACCGGCACCGGTGCGTACGCCGAGGACGCGCGCAGGGGCGCGCGGGCCGGGGTGGCGTTCGCCGCCGACACGCCGCCGGACGACGGCATGTGGCAGAACCTCAACGACCCGGCGTGGCTCGCCCGGCGCTACGCCGCCAGCCGATGAACAGCGCTGCCGGGCCGTTGGTGCTCATCGAACCGGCGGCCGGCTCGGTCGGCGGCCACTGGTTCCAGGCGGCTATCCGCCTGGCCCGGCAGTGCGCCGCCGAGGGACGCGCGTGCACGGTCGTCGCCCTCGGTGGTATCGAGCCGACCGCCCGCGCCGCGCTGCACCGCGCGGGAGCCCGCGTCGTCGGACGTGCCGGCCGTGAACCTGCCGAGCGTTCGTTGTGGGTGGCCAGTCGGCTGCTCGGTCGCGCCAGCCAGCTCACGGGCCGGCTGGCGCGGCACCGCCGGCTACCACACCAGATGAGTGCTCTCGCCCAATGTCTGGACGAAGCGGCGGCGCTGCGGGCGGGCACCCGTCGCGTCCCGGCCGACAGGCCGGTTGTGGTGGTGCTGTCGGCCAGCGGCGCGTTGCACCGTCTCGCCGCCGCGCTGTCCGGCAGAGCCCATATCCGGGTAGTACACGAGGTGCCCACGACCGAAGACCGGGCGTTACGCCTCATCGGCCAGCTCGCGTCCGCCAACCTCAACCAGGTCCGCGTGGTGTGCCCCACCGAGGCGATCCGGGCACGGCTGGCACACCTGTTCCCCGGGCTGCCGGTCGGAGTCCGGCCGTTCGCGCTCGCGGATGCCGAACCGCGCATCAGCGATGCCGAGCGCACCGCTGCCAGGGCCGACTTCGGGCTCCAGCCCGATGACACGGCGCTTGCCCTGGTCGGCGGGTGGTGGCCCCACAAGGACATCGCCACCGTCGCGGCGGCCCTGGCCCGGCTGCCCCGTCCGGTCTGTGTGTTCGTCGCCGGGTGTCCCGTCGATCCGGTGTTACTGCGTGACCTCGCTGCCGCCGTGGACGGCCGGGTGCACGCGCTTCCCGGGGTGGCACCTCGCTGGCACGTCCGTCGCGTCTACGCCGCCGCCGACGCCGCGATCGTGGCCCGCCGAACTGGTGTCGGCAAGGAGAGCGGCCTGATCGCTGACTGCGCCGTTCTCGGCGTGCCGCTGCTGGTCTCCGACCACGACCCCGCCACCACCGGTTTGCTCGACAACCGGCCGTGGGTGCGCCTGTTCCGCACCGCCGACCCCGCCGACCTCGCCGCAGCGATCACCGACCTGACCCGCCGGCCGCTGCCTCGCCCCGAACCGGGCGAGGCGGCACACCTCGGCCTGCCCACCGCGGCGGCCACGCTCGCGTACTGGACCGACCTGACCACCGACCTCGAAAAGAGTCGACACGATGCCGACCCCGCCACTGATCGCCGTCATCGGGCCGGTTGAACCCGACCTGCTCACCGCCTTCGTCGGGCACTACCGCGCCCACGGCGTGCACCGGTTCCTGCTCGCCTTCCACTTCCCCGACCATGTCGGCAGCGATGAACGGGTCCACCTGCTCGACACCTGCCGCGATCTCGACATCAGTCCCGCCCTGGTCAACGTCGGTCCCTGGCACGAGCACACCAACACCCGCCTCCGCGACAGACTGCGCACCCTCGCTGGCACCGGCTGGCACCTGCTCGCCGACGCCGACGAGTTCCACACCTACCCGAACGGCCTGGTCGACACGCTGCACGAAGCGGCCCACGCCGGCATCGGCACGGTCGGGGGACTGATGCTCGACCGGATCGCCGCAGACGGCCACCTCCGGCCGTGGACCCCACACCAGGGCGTCGACCCCGCCTACCCGCTCGGCGGTTTCCTCACCCACTACCTCCTGCGCGGTGACCCGCGAAAGATCGTCCTGGCACACTCCACCGTCCCGGTCGCCAGCGGCAACCACCGTGCCCCCGGCCATCGACCAGTGAACCGGCCACCTGTCGTGGTCCACCACTTCAAGTGGCGTCACGGGGTCGACACCTACCTCCAACAGCGCGTCAACCACCTCGCGGACGGCACGTGGCGCAGCAGCAGCCCCGCCCTGCTACGGGAATCCCGACGCCTACTCGACCACCTCGCCCGCCACGGCGGACACGTCGCCGTCGACTCACCCACCCTGCGGTTGCGCCCGGTGACCCTCGACGCGCTCCCCGCCTGGTGGGCGCAAGAGGCGGCCCACATCATCGACACCTGGCGGCCACCGCCTCAGAACGAACCAACCGGCACGACCTCTTCACCCTCACCGTCCGGCACGTCGAACCGGGCGTAGAAGTCATCAAGCGCGCTCTCGGTCACCGTCAACGCGTTGGCGTTCTCCTCCTCGTTGCGGGCCGCAAGCCGGCGAAGCAACTCCTCCCGGGGAACCGGGAAATACAGCAGCCGCCACCGGCCGCCGACCATCTCCACCAGCTTCTTCCACGCGTCCCGATCGGCCCGAAGCCACAACCCGTGATCGAGCACCACATCACGCCCCTCGGCCACCAGCCCCACCAGCCGATCCCGCACCTCGGCCACGACCGGCGCCTCCCGCTCGAAGTACTCGTACTCCGGATAGTCGACCCCGTACCGCCCATGCCGGGCGAAGACCTCCTCGTCCACCGACAGCCGCACCGCCCCCACCGGCTCCAACACCCGCTTCGCGTATGTGGTCTTACCCGAACCGGTCAACCCCACCAAGAAGAACACCACCGGCACCCGCTCGCCCATCGGGCCCCCTTCACCGTCACTCGCCCCGACCACCGTGACAGTCTGCCACCCACCCGACACCCCAGGAGCCGCGTCAATGTTGGAACCTCTTGTTGTCAACACCCTCCGGGCCTACCTCCGACACGGACCCGGCGGTGCCCCACTCGCAGCCCGCCTCAACGACCACCTAACCCGCCACCCGATCACCGCCACCGCCCGCACCGTCGACGGCATCACGTTCCCGACCCTCACCACCACCGACATCATCCAGCGCTACCTCTACCTGTTCGGCACCTGGGAACCCCACCTCACCGCCTGGATACGCCGACGCCTCACCCCAGGCGGCACGGTCATCGACATCGGCGCGAACATCGGCTACTACAGCCTCCTCGCCGCCCACCTCGTCGGCCCGACCGGTCGCGTCGTCGCCGTCGAACCCTCCCCAACCTTCACCCGAGCCCTCGCCACCGCCGCACACGCCAACCGGCTAGACAACATCCGCATCGTCCGCGCCGCCGCCTCCGACACCTCCGAGCAAATCGCCTTCTACACACCCGACACCGCCAACCTCGGCAACACCACACAGGTCCGGCCCGATGGTTCGGCCGTCGCCGCGTTCCAAGCCGAGGCCAGACCCCTACCCGACCTCACCACCACAAACGAACTCGCGCAGGCCCGCATCATCAAGATCGACGCCGAAGGAGCCGAAGCCGCCGTCATCCGAGGACTCACCCCCGCCATCAACCAACTCCACCCCTCGGCCGAACTCATCATCGAAGTCACCCCACGACTACTCGCCAAACAAGGGCTGACCACCGCAGACGTCACCGCCCCACTCACCGCAGCCGGCTTCCACGCCTACCGCCTCGACAACAACTACGCCGCCACGAGCTACCCACACGCCCGACGCCACCCCACCGTTCCCCGACGACTGACCAACCCGATCACCGACATGAGCGACATCATCTTCTCGCGCACGGACGCTGCCACCCTGCCGTGACCCGAAGACCTTCGATAGTGAGGTGTACGGCGATGGCGGCACCAACTCTCCATGCCATTGCCGCGCGCAAGCGATGGCTTGGAACGGTGGGTCCACGTTCTACAGTGCCCCGCAGGGCTTGATTGTGACCCGCATCACGAAACGGATCGGCGAGCTTCCGGCGGTCACGTAGAGTGAAGAAGTTATTGCTCTGGGCGAGTGGGGGCTTGGAGTGATGTTAACTCTGAGCTACGACCATCGCCGACGCCAGCCACGCCTGCCGTCGTTGAAGCAGGAGCCGGGGCAGCAGAACTTGTCGATTCTCTGATACCAAGGTCATGCCCGGATCGCACGGGTGGCTGCGGTGATTGGGCACCGCAGCCACCGTATCCGCGCGAAGCCCTGCCCCTGTTCACAAGGAGGACCTATGCGGTTCCGAGTAAGTCTACGTGCTGCTGTGGTGGTAGCCGGTATGGCGATAGTCGCTGGCCTGTCGCCAGCCGCCGCCCATGCCGCCGCGACCACCACGCAGCCCGACCCGACGTCCACCTACATCGTCACGCCGATGAAGCGTGTTGGCGTCAACCACAAGATCGCCAAGGCCAACGGCTACGAGGTTCGCGTCGACGACAACGGTGTCGAGTACGCCGTGAAGAAGGGTGAGATCACCACGCTCGACACGGTTCCCGGTGAATGCGGAAGCTCATTCGTCTACTTCAACGCTGTCGACACGAGCAAGCACTACGCGTCCATCTACACCGGTTACTCCATCAACACCAGTTGGCCCGGCGCGATCTACACGAACTGGGCTGTCGGCGTGATCGACAACTACGGGTCGAGCACCAAGACCTGGAACGACCCGTCCACGCCAACGCACTTCTGGGCGAAGAGCAAGGGGTTCACCTCCAGCGGACCAGGTTACGCGTACGCCGACGTTCTCCTGGGTAGCATCGCTACTCTTGCCAACGGCACCATCTGCTACTCCCACGGCCCCTCCACCAGCGCATACCTGTAATCACCCGAGGCGCGGCAGCGTGTAGGCTGCGGCACGAGACCACGGACAGGTGAGGGAGCCTCCACCATGGCGCACATCCCCGAACAGTCAGGTCAGCACGACCCCAGCGGAGGGCCGACACCGCCCACGCCAGAGGAGATCTACGACTGGCTCGGGGTTCGGTTCGCCATGCTGGAGGCCCCCCACTACCGCGCCCACATGGTCGGTTGGTACAGCGAGACCACCAATGCCGACGTGCACGGTGTGGCCCGTGACTTGGGCCGGCCACGACCTGTCGAGGTCCGCATCGGCCATGAACTCGACGACGACACCACCGTCGATGTCACCACACTCCGCGACGACACCGGTGGCGCCTCTGTAACGCACCACCTGTGGACGACATTGATCAACTACCAGCTCGCACTGGCAGGACGCCGAGGCGCGCCTCCCTGGGGCAGTGGCCCGCCACCGCCGCAGTACATCGACCGGCTCGACACCAACAACCCGCCCGAGCCCACAGGAACCCGCACACTCTCCGTGGGCGGTAGCGAGGCAACGAAGTGGGTCTACCTCGCCTGCCAGGACATGACCACCGGAGCGCCACTGGCTGCCTGCGGAGGCCATGTCGGCACCTCGTTGGTCATGGTTACCGGACCTCAGCACGCCGTCATGACGGCAGAACTACGCATGTTGCCCCAGCCCGACCCACTCGCCAACGCCTGACACAGCCCTGCCGGCTGCTGGCACCGCGCCGCCAGCCGGGAAGATCCAGGGATTGCACCGGCTCGGTACCGTGCCCGATGTGCTGCCGAGCCTTCAGTTCACCGAGTACCACAAGTTTCTCGTCAGTGTCGGTGGGCTTTCGATGGGACTCGCAACAGCACTTCCCCTCTTCTTGTTGAAGAGCCAAAAGGTTCTCACAGTCAAAACCGAAGACCTAGTGAAGCTTGACCCAGCATCGCGGAAGGCGTTAGTTCTTCAGGAAGAACAAATTCTCTGGCTACTCAAGGCTTGGCCAGTGATATCAGCGGTACTTCTGTTCCTAGGCTTGGGACTCGTGTTGCGCGGAGCCGCAGTCTGGCGCAATCGGCAGGGCATTCTAGACGACCGCGAAAGCGCCGAAATTAAACGGATAAACGCGGAGGAGCACAAGCTCACGCAGGAGGCCGCATCGTATATTCGATCACACCAAATGCCAATCGAACAGAAGGTCATGTCGGTGGAGCAGAAGCTCCATGCAGGCAATGACGATCGACCCCCACCCTCCGATGCAAAACTCACTACAGACCACGGAGATCCTGAGGCGAGAAAGGGCATCGTAGCGAGCAACACCTCCGGCGGTTGGGTGGACTCTCTTCATATACCGTCGAACACCCCTCCGGGAGTTAAGAGTGTCATTGATTTCTTTGTAACGGAAGAGCAGATCTTTGAGCGCTTGGCCATGCCGTACAGTAAAGTCGAGATTGCGCACGGCGTGCGCTTTGGAGACGAGGAAGCCGACGCCATATTCACCTCATTCGATGAATTACTCCCCAATCTGATTGTCGGAGTAAGGAGCTTAAAGGCATTCTCGGCAGGCGCTGCCCTGTTTGAGGCAGAAGTCGCCTTTCGGGGTCAGGATAAGGTGAAGGATAGTGCGGAGGGTAAGGTTCGTCGCCCCTTCCGATCGGTCATCGTATTCCTGCTTTCGAATGCATCGGTTCGGGACAAGGTCAAGGAAGCTGTCAACACGGCGCTACTCGAGAGAGCGAAGCAATCGAAGCCTCCGCTTACGGTAATCGCAGTGAAGCCAGGCGAAGTCAGTCGGCTTTCCATTGACCCGAAGTGGTTGCGAGCAGGAGGCTCTTACCTTCACTGGCACGAATAAGCGCCTAAGGGAGTAGCATCCCGACGCTCCTCTGGAGGTCAGGTGGTCAGGGCTGCAAGGTCTACGTGGAGGGCAGTGAGCCTTTCCGCGTAACGGCGTGAGTGCGGTGGGTGGTCGCCGTGGTGGTCGGTGCGGACACGCCCGAACCCGTTGCGGTGCAAGGAAAAGACGCAGAACCCCGGTATGAAGTGGTCCTCTCACAGAGTCGCGTGGTCGGCCCCGAGGGTGTCAAGCTGGCTGGGTGGAGTGTGCTGCTGCCGGCCGGGCCGCCGGAGGCCATCATGGGTGATGTCGACCGGTGGCGGGCTGCTGAGCGGCGTCGGCGGGGGTTGGCGGAGCGGTTGGCGTGGGACCTGGCTCATCCGAACCCGGACGCCTCGCGTAGCGCGCTTGGTGACTTCGTGGCGGCGACCGCGATGCGGGTCCGCTGGGCCTCGGCCATTGACGCTCACACGGCCTTCGACCATGCGTCGCGTGTTATCGCCTTGGGCGGCGAGTTCGGTCGTGTCGAGGGGCGCGGTGGCGTGATCGTGTATGTGCACTGTCTCGAAGGTGGTGTGGACGACTGGAGCCTGGTCGTCCCGTACGAGCCGTTCATCGGACCGGTGTTGGTGTGCGTGGATGACCTAGATGATCACTGTATGTGGATTTCCGAGGACGACCCGCAGGCGCGGGAGGCGCTGGAGCGCCTGCGTACCGAGATGGAGTTGGCCTTCGCCACCCGCGCGACGCTGATCGCCAACGGCAGTCTCCCCCCGGACTGACCTCAAAGCGGGGCTATCTCTGCTCGGAGCAGTAGAGCGTGAGGCGGTGGGACGTGGGTTCGGCCAGGTGGTGCCGTCCGAGGAGTCTCGCGACGGTGGTGGCGGCGCGGCTGCGTTGTTTGGAGGCGCTGGGTTCGCTGAGGTTCAGCTCGGCGGCGACGGTGCGTAGTGTTTCGCCGTCGAGGTAGGTGCGGCGGATCAGGGTGGCCTGTGTGTCGCTGATCGCCTGCCTGCCGGGGCTGGTGTTGGCCTGGGTGGTGAGGCGGTCCAGTACGGCGTGCACGGTCTCGTGGTTGGCCTGGTGCAGCTCGGTGTCGTGTTCGGGGTTGCCGTGCTCGGAGCGTGGTATGCGGTCGTCGGGCAGCGCGTCCAGGTCGTACATAGGTGGTGGGTGCTGTCGTTTGCGTCCGCTGGCGTGGGTGTAGGCGGCGTCGATGAGTCGGGGGAAGACCTGCGGTGTGGTCAGGTCGAGGCGGTGTAGGGCGAACAGGAACTCGATGGCGAGGGTGAAGTGTGCCTGGGTGGCCGGGCCGGCGGCGCGGTACGCGGTCAGCTTGTTAGCTTGGGCGCGCAGTTTCGGGTAGGCGATGCCGAGGGCGTAGAGGTTCCAGTCGCCGCGATGGGCGCGGGCCGCTTCGGCGAGGTGTCGCCATGCCCGGTCTCGGACGTGTCCGGCGGCGCGCATGACGTGCAGGCGAAAGTCGATCATGGGTAGCGGGGCCGGTGGTGTGTCCGGGTCGATCACGCTGCTCGGGACGGTCAGCGTGAGCCGTGTGCGGGCTTGGGTCTCGATCTGGCCGAGGACCGTCAGGTCGGCCCGTTGTCGTACCGGTTCCGGCCCGGCCTGTGGTGTCGCGGTCGGCGGGGGGAAGGTGGGCACGGCGGGGGTCCTGTCAGCGAGGCTGGTTGCCGCTGCGGGTTGCTGGTGTCATTCCCGTGTTCCCGTCCGTCGCTGCTCGCCGGGCGTAGACCCCTATAGCGCCGGCCATGGTCGCGAGCCTACGCCGGCTGCCGTCAAGATTCTCTTCTCACGAGACGGAAAGTTCGACCACCCGGGCTTCCCCTCTATAGGTAGAGGGAGGTAGCCGCCCGGTCCGGTGAGGTGGGTGACGGTCGGACGTCTCGCGAGGTCCCGGCGCATGCCGGCGCTGATCGCAGGGCCTTTGGCCTGGCGTTTTCCAATCGGCGGCCTGATTTTGTAATCCCTCTATGAGAGGTGAGACGCCGCCGCACGCTCGGGAGGTCAACCGTTGTCCACCCAACAGCCCACCCCTCACCCCGCCCAACAGCCGACCCTGGGCCGCGTCGGTGATGGCCATCGGGGGGAGCTGTCAGGCCGGGCGGTGTCTGTCACCGGCCCGGCCTGACAGAAGACGTCGACTGGAGGCATGTCCTATTAAGGATTGAACAGCATGTTTCGGTATTGAACAGCACGCTTCGAGCGTTTTGCCCTGGTGCAGGTTCTGACAGAAGTCAACTCCGTGGGGGTTGACGCTCGTGTCACCTCTTCCCGGTCTGTCAGGGTTTGCGGATTGCTCTGCACCCGATCGGCAACCCGACAGGCGGTGAACACGCAGGTCACCCCTGCTTCGTCGGTCATTGTCGGACCGGCGACTGACATAGATGTCATCTCTCTTCCCCCAGGGGCGCTATATCAGCGCTACAGCGAAAGGAGCAAGGCTGATGTCCTCCGGTGTGTCTCACCGGCTGCGGGCCTCCGGTGGCCCCAGCGAAGCCCTTCTGCTCCTGCTCAATGACCACCGGGTCATGACCACCGACCAGGCCGCCCGCGCCACGGGCACCCCGGCGCGGACGGTGTTGTACCGGCTCGAACAGCTCCGTGCCGCTGGTCTGGTCGACTTCGACCGGCCCGGACGGCAGAGCGGCAGCGCACCGCATCATTGGTGGTTGCGCCCCGCTGGTGCCCGCCTGGTCACCGGCACCGCTCCCGGTGACGGCCGCCGTCCCTCGGCCATGTTCAGCGCCCACTCGGCCACGATCACCGAGGTATGGCTCGCCCTACGCGACCACGGCCCACCCGCCGGACTCACCATGACCGGGTGGGCCACCGACCGGGCCTGCTGGCAGGAATGGGAAGGCCGCACCTCCGCATGGGGCGGCACCACCACCAAGCGCCTCACCCCCGACGCCGTCTACCAGGCCACCCTCCCCGACGGACAGACGACCGCGGCGTTCATCGAGATCGACCTCGCCTCCATGACCCACACCCAACTCAGAGCCAAACTCGACCGCTACCGCGCCTACGCCCGCGACGAGGCATGGCGTACCCGGTTCCCGCACTGCCCACCCCTGCTGCTGTTCACCACCACCGCCCACCGGGCCGTCACCTTCACCCGCACCACCGCCCGCCACCTCAAGGACGACACACCCGCCCACTACCGGCGCGTGATGGACGACGAAGCCCTCATCGCCGAACACGCCCGGCTCGTCATCGCCGCGAACGGCCTCGTCCGCGACCCCGCCCGCACCGCCGCCGAGCATGTCTGGACCCTCACCGACCCGGAAGCCGCCGAGACGACCCTCACCGCCATCCTCACCGAACGCGCCACCGTCAGCGCCGCCGCCCAACCCGCCTACCAGCGCCAGCGGGACGCCGCTGACCGCCGGCACCGGGAGCACATGATCGGCCGGCTGCACCACCGGCTGAGACAACTCGGACCGCTCCTCGGCCCCGCCGCCGTCGACCTCGTCGGCTACCTCCTGGATTCGCGAACCCGCCGCGCCGACCCGTTCACACCTCACCTCGACACCGACACGATCCTCACCACCGTCGCCGCCTGGTCACAGAACAACCCACACCCCGACGACGACACCACCAGTACCCTCCGCGCGACCCTCACCCGGCTGCACCACACGGCCTGGTCCCACCAGGTCCGTCACCTCGCCCACCTGACCACCACCCACGGCGACCGACCCGCCTGGTACCACGCGGCTGCCTGCCTCGCCGGACACCGCCTCCTCACCCCCACCGAACACCACCGCCTCGACCAACCCCCCACCCGCGAGCAAGCCCAAGCCCAGGTATGGGCGTACTGGCAACCACCCGACCACCACCGCGACCACACACCACCACCGACGTACCCACAGTGGCGCGACCAGCAGACCAGCACCCAGTGGAGCAACCTGTCGTGGTGGCAACGCCAGCGCACCGACCGCACCACCCTCGCTGCCGCCTTCGACGACGAACACCTCACCGCCTGCGCCCGCTGCCGACTCGCCATCCCCACCAACGACACCGCCGACTGCCCCGGCTGCCACCACCACGAACGTCTACCCCACCACCAACGCCACACCACCACCCCCCTGACCGACCTCATCACCGCACTACTCGCCAAGACAACCGGCGACCCCTGACAACGCTCGCCACCCGGAATCTCGACCGCGCCCGGTCGAGATCGATAAGCAATCGCCATATCTTGCTCCGCGAGATTGGCGGCCAAAGGCCATATCTTGCTCCGCGCCGAAACGCGCGTGCGCAGATGTGGTAACCGGTACTACAGCTTGCTCGTCCGAGGCCGGCGATACGGGGATGGTCACCGTCATTGCGCTACGGGTCGCGAACGACGCGATACGAAACGGTACAACGTGGAACGGGTCGCCAATAGCACCACGGGCGTGTCGCGGGGTTCCGCCGGTCCGCTCGGGTGACAGGGCCACATCCGTGCCGCCGTGCTGGTAACGCCGTTGCTCGGCCTGTTTGAGCGCTACCGGTAGCCCCGTAGCCCTCGACCGACGGCGGTAACGCCCCGGTGCGGGAACTCGTGTCGCGCGAATGAGGCGCCAGGAAAGTGTCAGCTTCCTCACACCCTATTTCCCGGCCTGTTCCGGGCTCTTCCGTCCTGTTCCGCCTGGTGCCGGAAGCGGCCGTTACCGGCGGCTACGGGTAGCGGGGGTGGTAACGCCTCCGCGTCATTCTCAAACGAAGGAAAGGCAAAGCGATGACCGCAGCACACCGGAAACCAGCGGAACCGACTGTGGAGGACGATGGCCACAAGCCAGACGACACCTGACCCGCGCCGTCGCCCACGAGGCGACCGGGGGACGCTGAACAGCGCGGCGAAGCCGGACAGCGACCCCACCCCCACCCCCACCCTGACCGGCCAGCCCCACGCACGGGGGACATCACCGCTGGCCCAACCCCCCTCCACCACAACGAACCGAGCACCGACACGACCGGCGACGCCAGGCGTGTCAGCGGCGGACCGGGCGATCATGCAAGCCCGGCTCGCGGCGATGCCCGCTCCCGGCCTGCCCCGGCAACGCCGGACCACGGGTGACCGGCGGACAGACATCGACGCGCGCACCGAGGAGGCGGCGGACAACTCAGGGACGTCGACCGTGATCGTCCAACCTCGGGATTTCAGGCTCCCTAACGTGCTCAGGCACATCGAGGCAGGAAAGATCGTGCTCGTCATTCCGCAAGACAACGACCCTGACTAACCGTCGAGCGGCAACGAACAGAGGCTCACCCGGAGAAGTGCCGGGTGAGCCTCTGCCGTTCTGCTTGCTAACGCCGGAAACACAAGCCGTTGCCAAGGTCGACGATCTCCATCGCGCCCGTCGGACCGTCTCGGTCAACCGTCCCGACGGCGATTCCCCACCGCCCATCATGCTCCGCTAGAACCATTCCCCAGGATGCCTTGACCGCGCGGACCATCGCGCGCTTGACAGTGTCATCACCGGCATTCCACATCTGGGCTACCGTCTGCCCCGTGGGTGCGTAGTCGAAGCTGTCGGGAACGATCACGAGTCCCTCGATGCGCGCTTTGATCGCCTTGCGCTCTGCCACCAGTGTGTCCAGCTCGTCATCGTCCTCGGTGGCGGACAGTCGAGCCTGTATCTTGCGGAGCCCGGCGTGCATCTCGTCCAACTCGTGCGCGTTTCCCGCCACTCGCTGGAACGCGAGAATGTCCGTCGTGTCGCTGGCGAACATGCCGGAAACGACGTCGATGACGGGTTGAGCGTCGATTCCCCTGAATTCGCCGCAGGACAGGCGTCGCTTGGCATGACCACCACAGCGGAGCTTCGGCGTGCGGGGCTTCTGCACGCGTGGCCTGCCCGTACGCGCGTCCTTCGCCGGTGTCAGGCCAGCATTGAGGAACAACTTCCCCGCACATTCGGGGCAGTCGAGAATGCCGGAGATCCAGTTCGCCGGACTGGCGACCGGCCGACCACCCTTGTTGGCGCGGCTCTCGCCCATGTTCGCGTCCAGAACCTTGTTCGCGCGCCACCACAACGCGGAATCGACAACCGGCTCAACCGCGTGCGCCCACGTCTCGGTTTGACCCTCGTGTGTATAGGTGCACTCGACAACGCCCGTGTGGTTCGCTGTGAAACGGATGACGTTCTTGACCGAATTCGGGTAAAGGTCGTAGGCGCGCCCCACTCTGGAAAGAGATTCGCCGTTAGCGACACGCTCGTAGATGTCCACAACAGCAGCAGGGTCTTGACACCGCGCTTGCTTGGCGTACCGAACACCCTCCGTCGCCCAGAACGCGGGCAACGGCCCATGGTGCGCCTTGTTGTCACGGATCATCATGACTCCGCGATACGTGTCACGCTTGATCGACTTGGACTTCTCGGCATTCGCGTGCTGCGCCACAAGCGTCACGATACGACCCGCAAAATCGGTCCGTCCGAACTGCGGCTCACTGATAGAGACGATGTCGCCACCAGCGGACCGGATAGCCAGCAGAATCTCTGCCTGAGCGTCCAAATCCTCCCGCCGGTCAAGACGAGACGACTCGGTGACAATCAAGGTCGAGTAGTCGCCACGCTGAATGTCCGCGATCACCTCACGCAACGCCGGCTCTTGCGTCCCATGACTCGCCGAGTAACCATGGAGCCTGAACCACTTGACGATCGTGATGCCACGCTCGGCGGCGTCAGCCTCGACCACCTTGACCTGAGACGCCTCGTCCTGACTACCAGTGCTGACCCGTACGAACCCTGCGCCGAGCGCCATGCCTAGCCCCATTCAGGAGAACCAGCTACATGTGCATACTACCCGACATCCATTGGTCGTTGTCGACGTAGACCACCCGGGACTCCGGGGCGACGGCCTGGGCCACCTCGTGGGTGTTGTTCGCCGTCGGGATGCCGGTGCCGATGTCCAGGAACTGCCGGATGCCGGCCTCGCCGGCCAGGTAGGCGACCGCGCGTTGCAGGAACCGGCGGTTCTCCAGGGCGGCGGTGCGGACGGTCGGAAAGGCCGCCGCCATCGCGTCCCCGGACTCGCGGTCGGCCTGGAAGTTGTCCTTGCCTCCCAGCCAGTAGTTGTACCGGCGGGCCGGGTGCGCTACCGAGGTGTCGATGCGGTCGCTGGGGTGCTGGGCGGTGCCCATCGGGGCATCGGTGGTCACAGGGTCCTCCATGACTCCGCGCCATCTACCACCGATGGCGTCCGTCCACTGTCTCCGGTTCCGACCATCGTAGAGGTCACCGGAGTGGGCCCGGCGGCTCGGTCGCCTGTCACTCCGGGTACAGCTCGTCGCGCAGTCGGGTGAGGACCTCCGGCGTCTGCTCCGGCGGGGTCGCCTCGACGCAGAGTCGCTCCATCGCCGCGGCGTAGTAGTCCAGGTCCTCACGCTTGTCGAGATAGAGCGCGCTGGTCAGCTGCTCGATGTAGACGACGTCGGGCAGGTCGTCGTCGCCGAACCGCAGGATGGTGAAGGCCCCACCGGCCGCGGCGTGGCCACCGGCGTCGAACGGAATGATCTGCAGTCGGACGTGCGGCGAACGGGTCACCTCGATCAACGTGGTCAACTGCCCCCGCATCACCTGGGGACCGCCGATCGGCCGGCGCAGGACGGCCTCGTCGATCACCGCCCAGAGCTGCGGCGGATCGGATCGGCGCAGCAACTGCTGGCGCTGGATGCGCAGCTCCACCCGACGGTCGACCTCCTCGACCGCAGCGCCCCGGTGCCCGAGCAGGACCACCGCGCGGGCGTACTCCGGGGTCTGGAGCAGACCGGGAACGAACTGCACCTCGTAGCTGCGGATCAACGCGGCGGCGGCCTCCAGGCCGAGGTAGGACTGGAACCAGCCGGGCAGCACGTCGCCGTAGCGATGCCACCAGCCGGGGCTGTTGGCGTCGCGGGCCAGTTTGAGCAACGCGTCCCGCTCGGCGACGGCGGTGACCCCGTAGAGGGTGAGCAGGTCGGCGACGTCGCGTTCCTTGAAGCCGACCCGACCCAGCTCCATCCGGCTGATCTTCGACTCCGAGGAACGGATCTCCCAGCCGGCACCCTCACGCGTGACACCGCTGGCCTCCCGCAGCCGGCGCAACTGCGCGCCGAGCAGCATGCGCAACACCGTGGGGCCGGTGGCCGGTCCCCCCTCGGCGGCAACCATCGTCACGTGCCCCGCCCCTCCGCGCATCCCCACACCCGATCACGGTCTCCGGGCCCCCGCCCGACCGACGTGTAAGCATGCCATGGACCGACGGTGAGGTGAACATCCTCCGGACGGATACGGTCCCGTGGGCGGGACCGTACGCCGTCAGTCGATCAGGTGATCGAAGTCGCCGTCCCGCGCGCCGAGGACGAACGCCGTTATCTCGTCCACCGTGTAGATCAGCGCGGGCCCCTCCGGGTGGCGTGAGTTACGCATGGCGATACCGGCCCCGCCGGGAAGCTCCGCCAACTCGACGCAGTTGCCGCTGGGGTTGCTCCGCCGGCTCTTCTCCCACCTCAGGGGGGGCAGCTGGGTGGTGGGGACGCCGTTCTCAGGCTGCTGCATGGATGTCTTTCTGTCGAGGTGCGGACCCACTGTCGCGAAGGGATGGTGCAGGGTTGGAGGGGCTGCGCGACATCAGATCCGGCCGTGCTGCACGTGCATCTGCTATTGCATCTGCATCGGACAGCGAGCATGATAACCCAACGTGCGCGGTACTTATCCGTTCACTTTGGGTTACTACCACCAGGGCATTCACCTGGGGAAACGAGGGCCCGGCGCGGCACGACGGCCGCCGCCGCGCGGGCCGTACGCCGACACCGCGAGGGAGGACCCGTGCCGGATCCGTTGACCGTCGCGTCCGGCGTCTCCGCAGCCGGGGCCCTGGTCTCGGTGTGGCAGCTGCGCCGCCGGGCCCTACAGGCCGAGGCGGAACTGGAGCACCTCCAGGCCGAACTGGCCGCCGAACGGCACGCCGCCAGCCACGACTCACTCACCGGGCTACCCAACCGGCGGGCCTTCTACCGGCTGGCCGCCGCCCTGCTCACCGACGCCGGCGGGCAGCCCCTCATCGCGGTGGTCCTCGACCTCAACGACTTCAAGCAGGTCAACGACCGCTACGGGCACGCCGCCGGTGACCAGGTGCTGATCAGCGTCGCCCAGCGGCTGGCCGCCTTCGCCGGTGACAACCTGGTCGCGCGGCTCGGCGGCGACGAGTTCGCCGGTCTGCTGGCCAGCCCGTCGGTAGACCGACGCTGGATCGACCACGCCACCCGGCGGCTCTGCGAGGCGCTGGCCGCCCCCATCCCGCTGGGCCCGTGCAGCGTCCGGGTCACCGCCTCGGTCGGGCTCGCCCCGGTCACCGGCCCCACCCAACTGGCCGACGCGCTGTGCCGGGCCGACGCCGCAATGTACCGGGCGAAGGGCGTCACCAGCCGGCAGTCACCCCGGCAACTGCTCGACGCGGCCCGCCTCGCCGAGTGTTGAAGCGCACCCCGTCACGGCAGCAGGCGGAGACCGTGCCGGCGGCTCAGCGCCAGCCGTAACCGGCCCGCAGCGCCTGCCCGACCCGGTCGAAACGACCGCGGTCCAGCACCGCGCCCTCCCGGCGGATGCTGTCCTCCCGCATGGTGAGCACCCGGTCCAGGCGTACCCAGCTGGGGCGGGCGTCGCGGTCCCACTCCCCCGGGCCCAGCGCCAGCCAGTGCCGCTGGCCGTCCCGCTCGCTCTGGCTGGAGAGCATCAGCCCGAACAGGGTGCGGCTGGCCCGGCCGACGACCAGCACCGGGCGGTCCTTGCCCTGCTTCGGGTCGTCCTCGTAGGGCACCCAGGTCCAGACGATCTCCCCCGGGTCGGCCTGCCCGTCCGGCTCCGGCGCGTACGACAGCTCCCGTCGTTGCAGGGCGCTGACCTGCCGCCGCCGGGCCACCTGCGCCGGGATCGCACCGGGGGTGCCCCGCTGCGCGCCGACCGCGCCGGTCGCCCGACCGAGCCGGGCCGCCATGTTCCTCAACAGACCTGCCACGGCGGGCAGCCTACCGCCACCCCGCCGGAATCACCTGCCGAGGGCGTCCGCCTTGCGCAGCAGCACCGACCGCTCCCGCACGTTGCGGCACAGCCGGGCGGCGAGGTCCAGCTCGGCCCGCGCCTCGGCGGTCCGGCCGAGCCGCGCGAGCAGCTCGCCCCGCACGCTCGGCAGCAGGTACGACCCCGCCAGGCGGCCGGCAGCGGCCAGCTCGTCCACCACGGACAGCGCCTGCTGCGGCCCGTCGGCCATCGCCACGGCGACGGCCCGGTTGAGCTCGACGACCGGCGACGGGGCCACCCGGCCGAGCGCCTCGTAGAGGAGCACCACCCGGGCCCAGTCGGTCTCCGGCACCGAGGAGGCGCGGGCGTGGCAGGCGGCGATCGACGCCTGCAACCCGTACGGTCCGAGGCCCCGCCCCAGCGCCGAGGCCCGGCCGAGCGCCGCCAGTCCCCGCCGGATCGCCGACCTGTCCCACCGACGTCGGTCCTGATCCGCCAGGAGCACCGCCTCACCGTCGGGCCCGGTACGGGCCGGGAACCGCGCGGCCGTCAGCTCGCACAGGGCGAGCAGACCGTGCACCTCCGGCTCGGTGGGCAGCAGCGCGGCCAGTGTCCGGGCCAGCCGAATCGCCTCGTACGCCAGGTCGGGGCGGAGCAGCTGGTCACCGGTCGTCGCCGTCGACCCCTCGGTGAAGATCACATAGAGCACGTTCAGGACCGCGCCGAGCCGCTCCCGCCGCTCCGGTGCCGGGGGCAGCGCGAACGGCACCCCCGCCGCGGCGATCGTCTTCTTCGCCCGGGTGATCCGTGCCTGGACCGTGGGCACCGGCGCCAGCAGCGCCCGGGCGATCTCCTCGCTCGACAGACCGCCGACCACCCGCAGCGTCAGGGCCAGCCGGGCCTCGGGCGAGAGCACCGGATGGCAGGCCACGAACATCAGCGCGAGGACGTCGTCGTCGACCCGGTCGGGATCCCACGGTAGGTCGTCGGAGGACGGCCCGCCCGAACTCGTACCCTCGGCGAGCTGGCCGGCGAGCACCGCGTACCGCGCGTCGAGCGCCGCCCGCCGACGGAAACTGTCGACCGCGCGCCGCCGGGCGGTGGTGAGCAGCCAGCCCACCGGGTTCGCCGGCACGCCGTCACGCGCCCAGCCGACCAGCGCCTCCGCCACCGCCTCCTGCGCGACGTCCTCGGCGAGCGCGAAGTCGCCGGTGTAGCGGGCCAGCGCCCCGACGATCCGGGCGGCCTCGATCCGCCAGACCGCCTCGACGGCCCGCCGCGCCGACTCGGCACCCGGCGGGCCGCCGGTGGCCACGGGCGTCAGAGCTGGCCGGTCCGCTCGCGCCACGCCCGCTCCCTGACGATCCACTCGTTGTCCTGCGGGAACTCGTCGATGCCCGGCACCCGGCGGACCTCGCACTTGCTGCCGCTGATCGCCGGCATCCGCCGGGCCCACTCGACGGCCTCCTCCTTCGACGCCACGTCGAGCAGGTAGAAGCCGCCGAACAGCTCCTTCGTCTCGCCGTAGGGGCCGTCGGTGACCACCGGCGTCTCACCGCTGTAGTCGACCACCACGCCCTGGGCGGGATCTTCCAGGCCCTCGGCGGCCACCAGCACGCCCGCGCGGATCAGCTCCTCGTTGAACCGCCCCACCGTCTCCAGCATCTCCTCGAAGGGCGTCTCCATCATCTTCGCGACGGATTCGTCCGTACCCCGCATGATCAGCATGAACTTCGCCATCTTCGCTCCTCGCTGCCGGGTCTCCGCTCGACCCTCTCACCCTCAGGTCGAACGGGAACGGCGTGGATCGACACGACGCGCCCACCGGTTTCGTCACGCCGGCCGGCGGGCCAGCACCAGCGTGGTACGCAGGTCCAGGGTGACCGTGCCGCCGAAGCCCTCGACCGTGTCCCCGATCGCCGCGAGGACCCGTCGCCGCAGCTCCGGTGGCCGGCGAAGCTGCGGCGAGAAGGTGCCGACCAGCCGCTGGTACGCCGCCGTGCTCAGCGGCACCGCGCGGCGCAAGGCCACCGACCGCACGTCGGCGAAGAGCCCGCTGGCGGTGATGTCGGCGTGGAACCAGTCCTCCGGCTGGTCGTGGTGGGGCACCGGGTCGACCGACTCGAAGGCCGCCCGGATCGCGGCCGCCTGCGCCGGGTCGACGTAGTCGTAGCGATGGGCGAAGACGGCCAGGGTGCCGCCGGGGACCAGCGCGTCGTGGGCCCGCCGGTTGCGGGTGGCCGGGTCGAGCCAGTGCCAGGCCAGCGCGCAGGCCAGCAGCGGCACCCCGCCGGGCGGTGGCGACCACTGCTCGAACCGGGCCACCACCACCTCGACGTCGGGGAACCGGGCGGCCAGCACCGCCGCCATCCGCGCGTCCGGCTCGACACAGGTCACCCCGGCCGGCTCGGCACGTTCCGGCCCGGCCGCGTCACGGGTCGGTTCGGTCCCGCCGGCCGCGTCGCGGCGGGTCGGTTCGGTCCCGCCGGCTGTGGCAGCAAGGCCGACCAGCAGGGCGGTGGCCAGGCCGGTGCCCGCGCCGACCTCGACCAGCCCGGCCGGTGGCCCGCCGTGATAGGCGAGGATGGCCTCGGCGAGCGCGACCGGATAACCCGGCCGAGCCTCGTCGTAGTCGGCCGCCACCTCACCGAAGACCTCCGCCATGATCAGCATCATCGCACCGGCACCGCCCGGACGGTGCCCCGTCGAGGGAGACGCATGACCGAACTGCCCCGGGACCTGCCGGTGATCGAACGCACCGCCGTCCGGCTGGTGGTCTGCGACCGGGACGACCTG
Source organism: Micromonospora sp. NPDC051925 (assembly GCF_044548625.1). Lineage (NCBI taxonomy): Bacteria > Bacillati > Actinomycetota > Actinomycetes > Micromonosporales > Micromonosporaceae > Micromonospora > Micromonospora sp. NPDC051925. The sequence continues at coordinate 599,409 of NZ_JBIUCH010000001.1, forward strand.
ATCCTGCTGTTCCACACCCGCGACCCGGAGCACCCCCGGCTCGGCACCTGGTGGGAGCTGCCCGGTGGGGGCGTCGACCCCGGTGAGACGTATGCGCAGACCGCACTGCGCGAACTGCGGGAGGAGACCGGCTTCGTGGTCACCGCCGCGCAGCTCGGCCCGCCGACCTGGCGGCGGCGGGCCAGTTTCATCCACCGCCGGTTGCGGCACGTCCAGGACGAGGTGGTGCTGACGGTACGGCTCGACGCCGCCGCACCCGACATCGACGGCGCCGCCCGTCTCGACTACGAGGTGGAGGACTACTTCGGCTTCCGTTGGTGGACGGCCGGGGAGATCGTCGCCAGCACCGCCCGGTTCTACCCGGGGCGGCTGCCCGAACTGCTCACCGGCTTCCTGGCCGGCGACCAGATCGACGAACCGTTCGAACTCTGGTCCTGACCCGGGTGCCACCGGCGCGAACGGTGGGCACAGTGGAAGGCATGACGACGATCCCGTACGCCCCGCTGGCCCGGTACGCCGCCCGGCTGCACGCCGACATCGGCGACCGGCACCACGTCGCCTCCCCGCTCGGCGCCTGGCTGTTGCTGGCGCTCGCCGCGCCGGCCGCCACCGGCCCGGTCCGGTCCGAGCTGGTCGACGTGCTCGGCGTCGACGCGGAGACCGCTGCGGCGACGGCCGCCGCGCTGCTGGACCGACCGCACCCGCTGACGCCGTCGGCCACCGCGGTCTGGCACCGCCCCGGCACCGACACCGGGAAGCTGACCGGCTGGCAGGACGGGCTGCCCCGGGCCACCGCCACCGGCCCGCTGCCCGACCAGGCGGGCCTGGATGCCTGGGCCCGCGAGCACACCCTCGGGCTGATCGACCGGTTCCCGCTGACCGTCTCCCCCAGCGTGCTGCTGGCGCTGGCCGGCGTCCTGGCCACCCGGATCTCCTGGGCCGCCCCGTTCGACCTGGTGCCCGGCTCGGCGCTCGGCCGCGACCCGCTCGACGCCGACCGGCCCGTCGACGGGAGCGAGCAGGGCGACGGAAGTAGGCCAGGACGCGGAACCGGGCCGGGCGACAGGACGGGCGACAGGAACAGGCCCGCGGGCACGGGTAGCAGCCCGGACCGGCCCACCGGGGACGGCGGTGGCCCGCAGCGGCCCGGCGGCTGGGCCGGCCGGCTGAGCCGGGCGTTGCGTACCCCGGAGCACGGGCACCGGGCCTGGATCGCGTCGACCGGGGCGGCCGGTGACGTCGCCGTGCACGCCGTCGCGGCGGTGGAGCGCGACGGGGCCGGACTGGTGGTGCTCTCGGTCGTCGCCGACCCGGCGGTCCGGCCGGCCGACGTGCTCGCCGCCGGCTACGAGCTGGCCCGCGCAGCGGTGGACGGTGAGCCGGGTCGCCGGTCGCTGTTCGACCTGCCGCTGGGTGCGGGACCGCTCGGGACACTCCGCGAGGAGCGGGTCCGCACCTACGCCCGCGACGGCCGGGAGGAGCGCCATCATGCGGTGCTGCCCTGCTGGTCGGCGCAGGACGAGCACGACCTGACCGCCCCCGGCCTGGGTTTCCCGGCGCTGGCCCGGTCACTGGGCGGGTTGCTCGGCACGGAGGTGGGCGTCGAGGCCCGCCAGGCGGCGGTGGCCCACTACGGCCGGTACGGCTTCGAGGCCGCGGCGGTGACCGGGGCGTTCGCCCTGGTCAGTCTCCCACCGGAAGGCGTCCGGCGAACCGCCGAGCTGCGCTTCGGGCACCCGTACGCGGTGCTGGCGGTGGCCACCGACCAGCGCGACGGCGGGACCGGACCGTGGCACGGGGTGCCGGTCTTCTCCGCCTGGGTGGCCGAGCCGCAGGAACCGACGGAGGCCGACCTCGCCGACCCGCCCGAGCCGGCCTGAGGGCACCCGGCCGGACGGCCTCAGGGCCGATCGCGTCGGCCCCGCTGCCGGGTCGCGTACCTGCGGCGGCACCTGCTCTCCCACCGCCTGGCGCGGGAGCGGCACTACCGCCGGCATCGCCTGACGGTCCGGTTCACTCTTCGGCCAGGGCGTCGAGCAGCAGCGCGGCCGTCCCGCTGAACGCCGCCGAGCCGAGCCCGGCCGAGGTGTCCGGGTGGAAGTACTCGTGGCAGCCACCGGTGGCGACCGTGGACACCATCGACTCGCGCAGCCCGGCCGCCAGGTCGGGTCGACGGTGCAGGCGCAGCCCCTGCCAGAGCAGCCAGGCGATGTTCAGCCAGGCCGGGCCGCGCCAGTAGCGCACCGGCTCGAAGTCGGGCGCGGTCCGGTCGTGGCTGGGCAGCGGGCGGGCCATCCGGGCCGCCAGTCCGAAGCGGGGCGAACACGCCTCGGCCAGCACCGCGTCCACCTGCCGGGGAGGCAGGTCGGGCAGGATCAGGGGCAGTAGCCCGAGCACCGTCCGAACCGGCAGCAGCCGTCCGGTACGCAGGTCACGCGGGTGGAAGGCGCCGGTGACCGGGTCGTACAGCCGGTCGACGACGGCCCGGGTGATCCGCGCGGCCCGGTCCCGGTGCGGGCCCGGGTCGGCACCGACCACGTCGGCGATCCGGGCCAGGGCGTGTTCGGCCGCGCCGAGCGCGGCGTTGAACAGCGGGCACTCCACCAGGAACGGGTGCCGGTCGGTCAGGTCGGCGTCGACGTAGGCGCGGCGGCGGTAGGAGCCGACCAACGCGACGTACCGCGCGTAGTCGAGGTCGGTCGGGCGGTGCGCGACGGCGGCCTGGGCGGTGTCGTGCCGCCGGTACGCCCGCATCACCGCGAGGTCGGCGGGCACCGCCGCCAGTGGGGCGTCCCAGGCCGGGCTGTTGTCCAGTCCCGACTCCCAGGGATGCACCAGGCAGGCCAGCCCGCCACCGCCGAGGTCCCGCCGGGTGGTCAGGTACCGCTGCTGGGCCACCAGCCTCGGGTAGAGCCGACGCAACTGCCGCACCGACGCCTCGGACGGCGCACGCCGATGGACCAGCCAGGCGGCCGGGGCGTGCACCGGAGGCTGGACGATCCCGGAGGTCGCGACGGCCGGCGCACCGTCGGCGACGGTGGACGCCCAGAACTGTGGCCCGGGAAAGTACGACCCGACCGGCAGCGCCGGGTGGAACACGATGTGCGGCACCCGGCCGTCGGCCCACTGGGCGGCGAACAGGCTCCGCAGCTCCCGCCAGGCCCGGTCGGGCCGGACGTGGGCCAGTCCGACGGCGATGAATGCCGAGTCCCAGCTCCACTGGTGCGGGTAGAGGGTGCGAGACGGCACCGTGTGGTCGTGTTCCCAGTTGGCCTCGAGGGTGCCGATCGCCAGTCGACGCAGCGCCTCCGTCCGTGCCGCCCCCGCCCGCGCGGCACCCCCGATCCGCGCCGGACCGGGCTGCCCCGGAACTGCCGGGTCGACGACAGGCCGGGTCGGCACGACCGGACCACCACCGGGCCGCACCGAGCCCACCAGATCGACCGGGCCGACGGCACCGGGCCGGGCCGACGCCACCGGCTCGACGGCATCGGTGGAATCGGTCGGGTCGGCGCTCACGCCACCGCCCGCCTCGGCTCGGCGTGCCGCAGCACGGTGGCCGCCTGCTGCAACGCGCGGACCGGATCGCCGCGCAGCCGGCACTCCAGGGTCAGCCAGCCCGGGTAGCCGAGGTCGCACAGGGTACGCACCAGCGCGGGCCAGTCCAGGTGCCCGGCCCCCGGCTGGTGCCGGTTGGAGTCGCTGACCTGCACGTGCCCGAGGTAGGGCGCGGCGTAACGCAGGGCGGCGTGCACGTCGTCCTCCTCGATGTTCATGTGGAAGGTGTCGGCGACCACCCGCACCGAGGGCAGGCCGACGGCCGCGCAGAGCGCCACCGCGTCGTCGAGCCGGTTGACCATGTGGTCCTCGTACCGGTTGAGCGGTTCCAGAAAGAGGGTGACCCCCTCGGCGCGGGCGTGCTCGCCGAGGGCGCCCAGCGCGTCGACGAGTACCTGACGGTCACCGGCCGGCAGCCGGGGCGGCTCGAACGGTGGCAGCCGCCGGGAGAACATCCCCCAGGCGGCCGGGGTCATCGCGCCGACGCCGCCGAGTTCGGCGATGACGGTGAGTTGGGAGCGCAGGTTGCGTACCGCGTCCCGGGAGCGGGCCGGGTCGAAGTCGCCGATGAAGTGGTCCATCTCCACGCAGACCGTCGGCATCACCACCCCTCGGGCGCGGGCCCGGCGCAGCTCCGGCAGCCGGCCGGCGAAGGCGAGGTCGCCCCGCCCGCGCAGCTCGATGCCGTCGTAGCCGAGGGCGACGGCGAGGGCGAACTTCTGGGCCAGGTCGGTGCCCGGGAGCAGTTGCTCCTGGCAGGCCAGTGGAATCGACATCAGAACCTCAGCACGACGTGGAGGACATCACCGGGACCGTGGTCGAGCAGGACCGGGACTCGAGGCTGACCCGCCGCGGCCCGGCCGGAGAGACAATCCGGTCACCCATGGCGTCACTTCCGGGGAGTACCGGGCTCGATCGTACCAAAAAATCGGTCTATATCTTGTTATTGATCATTGAAAGAGTTGAATCCACCTTGCGCCCGTTTCGTGCTGGCAGCTAACACGCCGACCCGGCGGGGGCGATCCCCGGCGCGTACGCGGCGTGACCGGGTGCGGGGTAGTGGGCCGGCAGCCGGTGACCCGGCCGCGCCCCTTCGGTCGCCACCAGGTCGACGGGCCGTTCCTGGCGGTCCGCCTCTCCGCGTCCATCGTGGTGACCAGCCGGGGGTGGAGCAGGACCGACCGGCACCCAGGGTCGACCCCAGGCTCACCCAACGCGACCAGGCTCGGCCCGGTGCCAAACCGCCGCGCCCGGGGGCTGACGATGTCCGTCCGGATCCGTAGCATCTGTCGGGTGCCCGCGTCGGTGCGGGCACCCGACGGCCGGCGGCGTCCTTTCGCACGCTGCCGGGTGGCGACGTTTCCGCGACGGGCAGAGGGGCCGGCGATGAGTCGAGCAGAGCAGGACACCGCGGCGGGCACCGAGGGTGAGGACTACACCCAGCGGTTGCAACGCCTCGGTGGCGCGCGCTGGAAGCAGGTGCTCGACGTACAGGCGCCGTACCGGTGGAACCTCCAGCGGCTCGACCTGGGCCGTACCCTCGACGTCGGCTGCGGGCTCGGCCGCAACCTGGCCAACCTGGGCGAGGGCGCGGTCGGGGTGGACCACAACCCGACCTCGGTGGCGCACGCCCGGGCCGCCGGGCTGGAGGCGTACACGATCGAGGAGTTCCACCGGTCCCCGCACGCCCGGCCCGGCGCCTTCGACGCGCTGCTCGCCGCCCACCTGCTGGAGCACCTTCCCGCCGAGGCGGCCCTGGAGGTCATCGCCGGCTACCTGCCGTTCCTGCGTTCCGGCGGCACCGCGGTCTTCATCACCCCGCAGGAGCGTGGCTACGCCAGCGACGCCACCCATGTCCGGTTCGTCGGCTTCGACGAGGCCGCGCAGGCCGCCCGGGATCTCGGCATGACGGTGGTCAAGCAGTACTCCTTCCCGTTCCCCCGGTCGATGGGCAAGGTCTTCACCTACAACGAGTTCGTCACGGTGGCCCAACTGCCCTGAGCCCCGGGTCGGGGTGCGGTGAGCCGCGCCCCGAGGTGCCGTGAACGCCGCGCCGCGCCGGGCGGGCCGGTTACCGTGGCGGCATGACCAACCCGACCCGTTGGGCGACCGAGACCGGCCCCGAACACTCGCAGTGGTACATCGACCGGTTCCGCCGGCTCGCCGCCGAGGGCGCCGACCTGGCCGGTGAGGCCCGGCTGGTCGACGCGGTGGTGGCCCCCCGCTCCCGGATCCTGGACGCCGGCTGCGGCACCGGCCGGGTCGGTGCCGCGCTCGCCGCGCGGGGGCACCGGGTGGTCGGGGTCGACGCCGACCCCGCCCTGATCGAGGCGGCTCGGGTCGACCACCCCGGTCCCCGCTGGCTGGTCGCCGACCTCGTCGAACTGGATCTCGCCGGGGCCGGCGAGGCCGAGCCCTTCGACGCCGCCGTGGTGGCCGGCAACGTGATGGCCTTCGTCGCCGCCGGCACCGAACCGACCGTGCTGGCCCGGATCGGCAGCCACCTGCGCCCCGACGGGGTGGTGCTGGTCGGCTTCGGCCTCGACCGGGGTTACCGGCTCGACCACTTCGACAGCGACGTGGTCGCCGCCGGCCTCCAGCTCGAACAGCGCTTCGCCACCTGGGACCTGCGCCCCTGGCGGGAGGAGGCGGACTTCGCGGTCAGCCTGCTGCGCCGCCCGCCCGACTGAAGCTGCGCCACCCGGCCCACCGACCGAACCCCGACCCCGGGCCCGATCGACCGGGCCCGCTCCGCCCGGCCCGACCGCCACCCGGGCGGCCTCGACGGTCACCACCTGGGCGGCGTCGGTCAGGACGGGGCGGCGACCGCTCGGGCGGCGGCCGGGTCGAGGGTGCTGCCCGCGGGGACCAGGCTGACCAGCCCGGCGGGGAGCCGCATCGGCGTGACCCCCTGGTAGCCGAGCATGCCGAGCACCTCACCGTCGGCGAGCACGTAACGGCGGCCCAGGTCGGTGACCACGGAGACGGTGCCACCGTCGGCACCCGGCGCGGCCACCGACTCGACCACCGCACCCCGGCCCGGCTCGACCAGCACGTGGTCGACGCGCACCCCGCCCGTGCCGTCGACGGTACGGGCGGCGGCGCTGAGGTCCGGCACGGCCGTGCCGACCTGCACGTCGCGGACCACGCCGTCGTTGCCGACCCGGGCGCAGAGCGCGCCGCCTTCGGCGCCGGCCAGGCGCGGTGGGGCCGGTGGCGGCGCGGTCGGGCCGGTCGGCACCAGATCGGGGACCTTGGGCAGCGCGGCGAACCGGCCCAGGGTGATCGGGTCCGGCTCGTCCTGGCCGGTGCGGGCCATCAACAGGGCTGCCTGGAGTTCGGTGATGCCGGCCAGGCCGTCCCGCTCGGCGACCGCGTACTGCCGGCCACCGCCGGAGTTGCGGACCAGATAGACATCCCCGATCGCGGCACCGGCGACCTCCGACGAGGGCTCACCGAGCCCCACCAGCGCGGGCGGGGCCAGGTCGATGCCCGCAGGCAGGGTGTTGAGCAGCGCCGGGGCGGCGGGGACCGCTCGTTCCCGGGTGGCGGCCAGCGCCGCGAGCACCCGGGCGGTGTCCCGCAGCAGGTGCCGGCGTTGGTGCCAGATCAGGTAGAGGGCGCCGTCCGGGTGCCGGGCCAGCACCGCCTCCTCGGTGAGTCGCCGCCCACCGGTCGCCTCCCGACCGATCAGCAGCGCCGAGCGGGGTGCGGCCCGAGCGGCCTCGGCCGGCTCCAGCGAACAGACCGTCCATGGCGCGGTGGTGAGCCGGCCGGAGGCCGGCAGTGAGTCCGGTGCGTCGGCAATGCCCAACGGCAGCCCGCGCGGCACCCCCTCGATGGACCGGCGCGACACCAGCACCGTGCGGGACCGGTCCGCCCCGACGATCAGCAGCGCCGAGGCGTAGTTGAGCACCGGGTGCAGCCTGCCGTCGCGGTAGACGAACCGGGCCCCGGACTCCTTCTCCACGATCACCGCGCCGGCGTCGCGCCACTTCGACCCGCCACCGGCGAACAGCCCGTAGAGGGCGAAGCCGCCCAGCCCGATCGCCGCCACCAGGACGCTGGCCAGCCCGGCTCCGGCCAGCCGGCGAAACGGCGAACGCGCCGGGTCGGTCTCCCGCATGACCAGGGCGGCGACGGCCCGCTGCACGGTGAACTGGTAGGAGTGGAGCTGATCCTGCCGCGACGGCATGGTGTCCCTTCCGCGAGTCCTCGGCGGACAGGATATGCGCTGCGTCGATGTCCCGTAGACCCTCCGTCGCGACCTGGTGCGTTCTCGGCGTCGACCCGCCGGCGGGTCGCATGACCGTCACCCGAGCATGGACGTCGGCAGGGCCCGGCCGACGATCACGCCGGGGCCCGCCTCCGCGACGTGCGGCGCGCGAGCCGACATCGGCCGGAACCGGTCGCCCCGGTACCATCCCGGCACGACGACGGTGGAAGGGCGGCCGGGTGGGCGCGCGATTCGAGGAACTGGCCTGGCGGGAGACCCCGATCGGCGCCATCAGTCTGCGCCGGCGGCGGGACCCCGCCCTCGATGTCGACGTGTACGAGGTGAAACTGGACGACGAGTACCTGATGTCCAGCCTCTTCCCGGTCGCCGAGATCGAACTGGCCCGCCTGGGCCTGGCCCCGCTGGGTGACGAGCCCCTCGACGTGGTGGTCGGTGGTCTCGGCCTCGGCTACACCGCCCGCACCGCCCTGGAGGACGCCCGGGTGCGCTCGGTGCTGGTGGTGGAGACGATCGAGGACGTCATCGACTGGCACCGCCGGCAACTCCTCCCCTTCGCCGCCGGCCTCGCCCCGGACCCGCGGACCCGGTTCGTCCGGGCGGACTTCTTCGCCGCCGTCGCCGACGGCACCGGTTTCGACCCGGACCAGCCGGGCCGCCGCTTCCACGCCGTGCTGCTCGACGTCGACCACTCCCCCCGCAACGTGCTGCACCCCAGCCACGCCGCCTTCTACACCTCTGAGGGCCTGCGCCGGCTGGCCGACCTGCTGCTGCCCGACGGGGTTTTCGCGCTCTGGTCGGACGATCCGCCCGACGCCGCGTTCGGCCAGGTCCTCGCCGAGGTCTTCCCGACCTGGCAGGCCCACGTCGTCCCGTTCAGCAACCCACTGACCGGTGGCGAGTCCGCCAACACCGTCTACGTCGCCCGGCACCGCGCCGTCCCGCACTGACCCTCCCGGCACCGCACCGCACCGCACCGATCCGGCACCGACCCTCCCGCCACCCGGCACCGGCCCGCTCCGCACCCGGCCCGCCGTCGAGGCATGCGGCGGCAGGGAACGGGAATGCCGCCCGGTCGAAGCTGTCAGAGGAGGTGGACATGCGGGCCATGCTCTGGGTCGTCGGTATCGTCGGCGGCGCGCTCATCCTGCTCGGGCTGCTGCTGGAGGCGGTCCGCTGGCTGGTCATCATCGGTCTCATCGCGCTGCTGGTGGTGATCGTGCTGGCGTTCCTGCGGGGACGCCAGACGGTGCACCGGCACTCCGCCGGCCGCCGCTAGCACGCGCACGGCACGGTGCACCGGCACCGCGCCGGAGGCCGTCGACCGCTGGCTGAGCCGGCCGACCCCACACTCCGGGGCGGCCGGCTCAGTGCGCCCCGCCGAGATTGAGCACGACCACTCCCCCGATGATCAACCCCACCCCGATCACCTTCGACACGCTCAACGGCTCGCCGAGGAAGGCCGCGCCGATCGCGACGATCGCGGCGGTGCCGAGCCCGGACCACATCGCGTATGCCACCCCGACCGGGATGTCCCGGACCGCCAGCGCGAGCATGCCGAAGGCCAGCAGGTAGGCGGCGGCCAGCCCGAGCGAGGGCCAGAGCCGGGTGAACCCCTGCGTCGCCTTGAGCAGGCTGGTGCCGGCCACCTCGGCGCTGATCGCGATCAACAGGAACACGTAGGCCATCTCTTCCCCTCCGGTAGGGCTCATGATCCTCACCCGCCGACGGGTCCGGCAGTGTCCGGCGCCGGGCCGGCCGTCGAGTGTCCGGTCAGGTATCGGACACCGTAACCCGCTCCCGCAGGCCGTACCGGAGCGAAGCCATCAATCCTGCCCGATGGCGTGCTTGGATGCAGGGTGCGGGAAACCGCCACCGTCCACCCTCGATCGGAGCCGCCATGATCTGCCACCGGATGCTCGCCGGGGCCGCCGTCGGTCTGCTCACCGCCGCGCTGGGCCTGCCCGGGGTGGCCGTTGCCGGGCCGCGCCAGGACAGCGTCGACCATGCGCCCTGCATCCGCTGCCGATGCCGGCCGACGTGACGCGCGGCCTGGCCGAGGCGGTGGACCCGGGCGACCGGTTCATCGCGGGCACCGGCACCCGGATCACCGACGGGGTGTGGGAACCGATGCTGCTGCTCTGGCAGGGCAGCCGGGTCACCGCCGTGTCCACCCCGCTGTTACAGTCGGTCACCGCCGTCAACACGGCCGGTGTGGTGATCGGCGACGCGGTCGTCGGCTCGTCGTACCGCCCATGGCGCTACCAGGACGGCCAGCTGACGACGCTACCTGTACCGGAAACCGTCTCGGACGGCTGGCCCGCAGGGATCAACGCCCGCGGCGACATCGTGGGGCGCGGCTCTCTGAAGACGGTCGACAGGCAGATCGCGTTGCGGTGGCCGGCGGACCGGCCGGGCACGGTCGAGACGATCGGCCCGGCCTACGCGACGGCCGACGCGATCCTGGACGACGGCACTGTCGTCGGCACCTCCGCCGGACCGACCGACCTGTCGGACTCCGCCGGTTGGGTACTGCGGCCGGACGGACGCATCAGCTGGCTCACCGTGCCCGGCAAGCCGCGCGCCTGGGCGGTCGCGGCCCGGGGCAACTGGGCGGCCGGCGGGGTGGACGACACCCCCGAGGAGGGCGACGGGACGCCGCAGCGGTGGGACCTGCGCACCGGGGCGGCGACGCCGGTCCACCCGGCCGTGGGGTGGCGGATCAACGGCGTGACGCCCAGCGGCGCGGTGCTCGGCGACGCGGGCGTGGGGCACGGCGACCGGGAGTGGACGCCCCTGTCGGGACCGAAACCCGGGGTCAGCGGCCTCCGGGCGGAGTCGATCGCGGACAACGGCACGGTGGTCGGCTGGCTCCTCGGCGACCGGGTCACCCCGGCGCGCTGGACCGGCTGCTGACGGGGCCTCCGGTCCCACCGGTCGGGCCGTCCGGCCCTGTCCGGGTCCGGCGGGTCGGCGCAGGGTGAGGGCAAAGCGACCAGGAGGTGTTGCGATGATCCCGCCGTCCACCCGTCCGGACCAGGCGCCGACCGTACGCGAACTGACCGCCGCTGCCGAGCTGTCCCGGTACGCCCCGTCGGTGTTCAACACCCAGCCGTGGCGGTGGCGGGTCACCCCGGAGCGGCTGGAGTTGCGCGCCGACCCGGAGCGGCAACTCGCCACCACCGACCCGGACGGGCGGCTGCTCACCCTGAGCTGCGGCGCGGCGCTGCACCACGCCCGGATGGCGCTGGCCGCGGCGGGTTGGCGGGTCGACGTCGACCGGCTGCCCGACCCGGACGCCCCGGAGCTGCTGGCCCGGTTGCGGGCCACCGGGCCCGGCGGGTTGGACCTGGCCGCTGCCCGGCTGACCGACGTGATCCCCTCCCGGCGCACCGACCGGCGGGCGTACGGCGACCGGCCGGTCCCCGGCGAGCTGCTGACCGGGTTGCGGGCGGCGGTCGAGGCCGAAGGCGCACACCTGCACCTGGTCCGGGCCGACCAGATGCCGATGCTGGCCGTCTCGACGGGCCGGGCCGCCGACGCCGAGCTGGCCGACCCCGCCTACCGGGCGGAGCTGCACCACTGGACCCATCGTCCGGCCGGCAGCGGCGACGGGGTGCCGCCGACCACGGCGGTCCGGCCGGCGCCGCGTCGGGTGCCGCTGCGCGACTACGCGCCGGGCGACGCCGCCGGGCTGGCCGCCGGCACCGACTTCGACCGGGGTGCGGCGTACGTGCTCCTCTTCGGTGACCGGGACGACCCGACGGGTTGGCTGCGCGGCGGCGAGGCGCTGTCGGCGCTGCTGCTCACCGCGACCGCCGCGGGACTGGCCACCGCCCCGATCAGCGACACCATCGAGCTGGCCTGGCCCCGCCGGATGATGCGGGAACTGCTGGCCGACGTGGGTGAGCCGTACCTGGTGGTCCGGGTGGGGTGGGGTCCACCGGCGGAGGAGTTGCCGGCGGCACCGCGCCGTCCGGCGGCCGAGGTGATCCAGGTCGACGGCGACGACTGACTCCGTCTGGTCCGGCGTCGCCGCGCGTGGGTGCAGCAGCTGGGACGGCGACGCCGCCCACCCGGGCCGGGTGGGCGGCGTCGGTGGCGGGTCAGACCCCGGAGGTGGCCAGGGCGCGGGCCGGGCGCTCGTCGGTGGTCGGCCGGGCGGCCTCCCGGTTGGGCAGGGAGAGCCGGATGACCTTCCACCAGGCGGAGGCGACCTGCTTGGGCAGCGGGCCGGTGGTGTACTTCAGCCCGTACCGGTCGAACAACGCCCGCACCTGCGGGGCGATCTCCTGGTAACGCTTGCTGGGCAGGTCGGGGAAGAGGTGGTGCTCGATCTGGAAGGACAGGTTGCCGGTCATGATGTGCAGCAGCCGGCTGCCGCTGATGTTGGCCGAGCCGAGCATCTGCCGCAGGTACCACTCGCCCCGGGTCTCCCCCTCGATCGACGTCTTCGCGAACGTCTCCACCCCGTTCGGGAAGTGCCCGCACATGATGACCGAGTGGCTCCACAGGTTGCGGATCAGGTTCGCGGTGAAGGTGGCGGCCAGGGTGCTGAGGAAGGACGGGCCGGACAGCAGCGGGTGGATGACGTAGTCCTTGAGCACCTGACGGCGGATCTTGCGACCGACCGCGCGCAGCCGGGCCCGGAACTCGGGGGCCTTGTGCCGTCCCTTGCGCAGGTTGCGACCCAGCTCCAGGTCGTACGCGGCGATGCCGTACTCGAAGAAGCACGCGTTGATCAGGTTCCACAGCGGCTGGCCGAGGTGCAGCGGGTACCACTTCTGGTCCTCGTCGACCCGCATGATGCCGTAGCCGAGGTCGTTGTCCTTGCCGAGCACGTTGGTGTACGTGTGGTGCAGCTGGTTGTGCGAGTGCTTCCACTGTTCGGCCGGCGAGACGTGGTCCCACTCCCAGGTGGTGGAGTGGATCTTCGGGTCGCGCATGAAGTCGTACTGGCCGTGCAGGATGTTGTGGCCGATCTCCATGTTCTCCAGGATCTTGGCCACCGCCAGGCCGGCGGTGCCGACCACCCAGGCCGGCGGGAAGAGCGAGAAGAGCAGCACCGCACGGCTGCTCATCTCCAGCGTCCGCTGGGTCTTGATCACCTTGCGGATGTAGGTCGCGTCGCTCTCACCACGCTCGGCGAGCACCCGGTCCCGGATGGCGTCGAGCTCCTTGCCGAGGATCTCGATGTCCTCGGCGCTCAGGTGGGCGATCGGGTTGTCGGGCTTCTTCTGGATGACGGTCACGTCCGGCCTCCCGGTCAGAGATCGATGTCGCAGGTACCGGCCGCCGCCGACACGCAGGTCTGGATGAGCACGCCGTCACCGGGGACGGCGGTGGTGAGTGTGCCGTCGCGCAGGTCCCGCACCGCACCCTGGCGCAGCGGCAGGACGCAGCCGTAGCAGATGCCCATCCGACAGCCGGACGGCATCAGCGCCCCGGCGGCTTCCCCGGCGTCGAGGATCGGGGTGGCACCGTCGGCGGCGACGGTCAGGCCGGCGCGGGTGAAGGTGACCGTGCCGCCCTCCCCGGGCGTGACGACGGTCGGCCGGAACCGCTCGGTGTGCAGCCGGTCGGCGACGCCGGCCGCCGCCCAGTGCTCCTGCACCGCGTCGAGCATGCCGACCGGGCCACAGGCCCAGGTCTGCCGCTGCAGGTGGTCGGGCACCAGCGCGGCCAGTTCGTCGACCCCGAGCAGGCCGTGCGCGTCGGTGTGCCGCTCGACCAGCCGGATTCCGCCCTGCGCGGCCAGGGCACGCAGCTCCGCGCCGAAGACGACGTCGTCCGGGGTCGGCGCGGAGTGCACCAGCACCACGTCGGCCCGGGTGTGCGCGCCGGCCCGCAGCATCCCCATCACCGGGGTGATGCCGCTGCCGGCGGTGAGGAACAGCATGCGGGCCGGGGCCGGGTCGGGCAGGACGAAATCGCCCTGCGCCTGGTCGAGCTGGACGACGGTGCCGACCCGGGTGCGGCGGACCAGGTGGTTGCTGACCTTGCCGTCCGGGATGGCCTTGACGGTCACGCTGATCCGGCTGTCGGGGCGGTCGGGGGCGGAGGTCACCGAGTAGGCCCGCCACTGCCGTACCCCGTCGACGTCGACGCCGAGGCGGACGTACTGGCCGGGGGTGTGGCCGCGCCAGGCGCGACCCGGCTGGATGGTCAGGGTGGCCGCGTCCCGGGTCTCCGGGTCGACGGCGACGATCCGCCCGCGCAGGGCGGCACCGGCGCGCAGCGGCGCGACCAGGTCGAGGTAGTCCTCCGGCAGCAGCGGGGTGGTGACCGTCTCGGCCAGCCGCAGGAGCCGGTCCCGGACGGATGTCTTCACCGGGGGACGCGGGACGGTGGTGGTCATGACCCCAGAATGCTCGCTCTGTCGCATAACATCTTGACCAAGGAAGGTGAATCGGAGGCGGTTTCTTGTTCGAGGGGAACAACATGCCGGAATCGGGGGCGGCCGGGCAGCTGGGCGGCCGGCTGGAACTCGACGCGCAGGTGGCCGAGCGGTTACGCGGCCGGCTGCCGATGGTCGCCGAACACACCGTCACCACCATCACCGCCGAGGTGCCCGCCTACTCCGGCACCCTCACCGGCCAGATGCGCGAGAAGATCGAGAACGCGGTACGGATCGCGCTGGGCACCTTCCTCCAGCTCATCGAGCGGGCCGGGGCGGCCGACCCGAGCACTCCGCTGAGCCGGGCCCTGGAGGCCGCGTACGCGCTGGGCGCCGGGGAGGCCCGGGTGGGGCGGAGCATGGACGCGCTGCTGGCCGCGTACCGGGTGGGGGCGCGGGTGGCCTGGCGGGAGGTCTCCGCCACCACCGTACGCAGCGGGCTCTCCGCCGAGACCGTCGCCGAGTTCGCCGAGCTGATGTTCGCCTACATCGACGAACTCTCCGCCGCCAGCGTCGCCGGCCACTCCGATGAGCTGGCCAACGTCGGCCGGGTGCGGCGACGCGACCTGGACCGGCTCACCCAGCAACTGCTCGCCGGTGATCCGGAGGAGGTGCTGCGACGCAGCGCCGCGCGGGCCGAGTGGCCCCCGCCGCAGACCCTGACCGTGGCGGTGCTGCCCCGTAGCAGCCTGCGTGGGGTGCTCGCCGCCCTGCACCCGCACACCCTGGAGAGCGGCGAGGAACTGCCCGGGGCGCAGTGGGCCGAGGAGGCGGCGCTGCTGCTCGTACCGGACATGCACGGCGGGCGACGCCGGCAGCTCGCCGCGGCGCTGCACGGCCACCGCGCGGTGCTCGGGCCGGCCCGCCCCTGGGTCGCGGTGAACCGGTCGTACCAGCGGGTGTTGAAGGCGCTCGCCCTCGGCGTGGAGCGACCGGCGGACGGGGCCGCCCTGGACACCGAGCGGCATCTCGCCCGGCTGGTGCTGCACACCGACCCGGAGGCGCTGGCCGACCTGCGCGCCCAGGTGCTCGCACCGCTGGACACGCTCTCCCCGGCGACCGCCCAGCGGTTGGCCGAGACGATGCGTTCCTGGCTGCTGCACCAGGGCCGCCGCGACGACGTCGCCGCCGATCTCTTCGTGCACCCGCAGACGGTCCGCTACCGGATGGGTCGGCTGCGCGAGCTGTACGGCGACCGCCTCCACGAGCCCGACCTGGTGCTCGACCTGACCGTGGCGCTGGCCTTCCCGCCCCCCGCCGGGGACGACGAACCCACCGACCGCTGACCCGACGGCACCGAGGCCAGCCCCGGGCCGACACCGACCGGCGCCCCCGGGTTTTGTCGGGCACAGGCCATCGCGGCGAGCACCGCACCGACCGCGACACCGCCCAGCCCGGTCCAGAGCGCCGGGTCGGTCCGGACGCCACCCGGCAGCTGCTGGATCAGGACGAAGCCGCCCATCACCACCACGAACCAGCCGAACGACCGGCGCAGGACGTCGGCCGGCACCCGGCCGGCGAGCCGCCCGCCCAGCAGGCTGCCCAGCACGGCGGCGGCGGTGACGACGCCCGCGAGCCCCCAGTGGATGTCGACCGTCCAGAGGTAACCGGCGAGGCCGGCGAGCGACTTCATCGCGATGACCACCAGCGAGGTGCCGACCGCGACCGGCATCGGCAGGCCGCCCAGCAGCGCCAGCGCGGGCACGACGAGGAACCCGCCGCCGGCCCCGACCAGGCCGGTGACCAGACCGACCACCACCCCGTCGAGCAGCACCCGGGCCACCGGCAGCCCGGCCGGCCCGTCGGCGGCGACAGGCCGGCCCCGGATCATGGCGACGGCGGTGGCCAGCATCATCATCGCGAAGCCGGTGAGCAGGACGGTCGGCGGCAGGTGACCGGCCAGCCGTCCACCGACGTACGCGCCGGCCATGCCGGCGAGACCGAAGACCAGCCCGGTACGCCAGCGGACCCGGTGGGCCCGCGCGTGCGGCAGCACACCGACGAGGCTGGTGACGCCGACCACGAGCAGCGAGGTGGCGATGGCCTCCCGCACCGGCAGGTCGGCGACGTAGACCAGCAGCGGGACGGCCAGGATCGAGCCACCGCCGCCGAGCAGCCCGAGACTGACCCCGATCAGCACGGCCAGCCCGACGGTCAGCAACAGGGTAGCGCTCACCCCTGCCGTCCGGTGTCTCCGCGCAGTTGGGCGACGACGGTGTCCAGGTCACCGCCGGCACGCCGGTTGTACGGCAGTCGGCCGAGCAGCATGCCCAGCGCGCAGGTGTTGGTGGCGGCGGCGACGGTGAGCCCGGCGCCGATGAGCGCGGCGACCCACTTCAGCCCCGGCACCAGCACCGAGCCGAGGATGCTGACCAGCACGACCGACCCGGCGACCAGGCGTACCTGCCGGTCCAGGTCCCAGCGCGGGACGCCCCTTTCGACCGGTGCTGCCGCCTCCTGCCAGGCCAGCATGCCGCCGTCGAGGACCCGCAGGTGGGGCAGGCCGGCTCCGGCGAGGGCCTGCCCGGCCTGGCCGGCCCGGGTGCCGGAGCGGCAGATCAGCACCACCTCCTCGTCGAGGTGCCGCCGCAGCTCGTCGCGGTGTTCGCGGAGCAGGTCGAGCGGGACGTTGTAGGCGCCGGCGATGTGCGCGGTCTCGAACTCGGCCGGGGTGCGTACGTCCAGCAGCCGGGGTGCCCGGCCGGCGTCGACCAGGGCGCGCAGGGCGGCGGCGTCGACGGTGGCCATGCGGGTGGGATCGGTACGGTCCATGTCTCCTCGTTTCGGGGTCCGCCGGTGTGGTGTGGTCCGTCCGCGTCCTGTGGAGCTGACGACGCTGACGCATCACCCGTCCGGGAAAGCGGCGGTGGGCAGGCGGCACCGGCCCGCGTCAGGGCATCGCGGGCTGGGCCGGGAACCGGTCAGGCGGGGGAACCGGTCAGATACGGGAACCGGCCAGGCAGGGCAACGGTCAGGCAGGGGTGGCGAGGGTGAGGCCGGCCTGCGCGGCCCGGTCGAACCGGTCGTCGATGACGACCACCGTCCGGCCGGCGTTGGCCAGCAACGACGCGGCGGCGCTGGCCCGGTAGCCGGAGCCACAGTGCACCCAGATCGCCCCGTCCGGGACGTCGGCGAGCCGCCCGGGCAGGTCGGGCAGGGGGATGTGCACGGCGTCCTCGAGGTGGCCGGCACGCCACTCGTTGGTCATCCGCACGTCGAGGACGATCTGCGGGGCGGGCAGCCCGGGAGGCGGGTTCCCGGTGCGGGCGGCGGCCAGCGCCGCGAAGTCGGCGGTGGGCTGCTCACGTAGCTGGCCGGGGTCGGTGGCCCACCCGTCGGGTTCACCGGTGGCCTGGGCGGCGGGCCGGTCGATGCCGATCCGGGCCAGTTCCCGCTGGGCCTCGGCGACCTGTTCCGGGGTTTCGGCGAGCAGGGTGAGCGGAGTCCCCCAGTCGATCAGCCAGCCGAGCCAGGTGGACATCGGTCCGTCGAGGCCGAGGCTGACCGTGCCGGCCAGGTGGGCGGCGGCGTACGCCTTGCGGTGGCGCAGGTCGACCACCCACTGGCCGGCGGCGATCCGCTCGCGCAGCTGCCCGGCGTCGGCGCGGGTCACCGGGGTCAGGTCGACCGGCAGCGGTCCGGCCGTGTTGGCCGCCCCCATGTGCGCGTAGTACGCCGGGTAGGCGTCCAGGCCGGCCAGGATGTCGGTGACGAAGTCGTCCGCGGCGAGCCGGAGCACCGGGTTGGCCTGCCGTTCCCGGCCGATGGTGGAGTCGGGGGCGTCGGCCTGGGTCGCGGAGCAGAAGCTGCCGAAGCCGTGGGTGGGCCAGACCTGCGCGCCGTCGGGGAGCAGGTCGGCCAGCCGCCGGGCGGAGGCGTGCTGCCGGTGGGCCAGGTCGTGCGCGTGCCGCTGGCCGAGCAGGTCGGTGCGGCCGGTGGTGCCGAAGAGCAGCGAGCCACCGGTGAAGACGCCGACCGGCTGCCAGCCGTGGTCGGTCGCGGTGTCGAGGACGTACGACAGGTGGTGGAAGGTGTGGCCGGGGGTGCCGACCACACGCAGCCGCAGGGTGGCAGACACGGGCACCTCGTCGCCGTCGGCGACCGGGGTCCGGGCGAAACCGACCTGGTCGGCGGCGGCCACCAGGTACCGGGCCCCGGTCAGCCGGGCGAGTTCGAGGCCACCGGAGACATAGTCGTTGTGCAGGTGCGTCTCCACCACGTGGGTGATCCGGACACCCTGCTGGCCGGCCAGGAGCAGGACGCGGTCGACGTCGCGCTGCGGGTCGACCACGATCGCCACCCGGCCGTCGGAGGCCAGGTAGCTGCGGTCACCGAGCGAGGACGTGGTGAGCACCGAAATCTCGACTGTCATCACAACAACTCCTTTTCCGCGCATACCCCCGGGGGTATGCAGGTGGCAGACGGATGCACCCGGGCTCGGGTGTGGCTTACCCACCCGGGCCGCCCTCAGGCGACGCGGACGGGATCCAGTTCCGGGTCAGGCGAGCGCCAGGAAGAGCTTCTCCAGCTCCGCCTCGGTCATCTCGGGGGTCTCACCGCGCTCGCGGGCCGCGTCGCAGTGCCGCATCCCGGAGGCAATGATCTTGAAGCCGGCCCGGTCGATGGCCTTCGAGACCGCCGCGAGCTGGGTCAGCGCCTCCCGGCAGTCCTCACCGTTCTCCATCATCTCGATCACGGCGTTGAGCTGCCCCCGGGCTCGCTTGAGCCGGGTCAGCGCGTCGCCGGTCATCTCCGGTCGCAGCTTCACGTGCACCTCCCGCACCGAACATACCCCCCGGGGTACCCGGCCCGCCACCCGTCCCACCCGGAGCCCGAGAACGGCCGCGGCCGGCCCGCCCCGGGGAGGGGACGGGCCGGCCGAGGGTTCACCTCAGTGTCGGCGGCGGCCGTACGTGCCAGCGACGAGAGCGACACCGATGGCGGCGAAGACCACCTGGATGAGCAACTCAATCCAGTCGATGCCGGCGGTGTCGTCGACACCGAGCGCCCCGGCCACCAGGGTGCCGAGGATCGCGGCCACCACACCGATGGCCAGGGTGAGCCAGATCGAGATGTTCTGCTTGCCCGGCACCACGAGCCGGCCCAGGGCACCGATGATCAGGCCGATGATGATGGCGGTGAAAAAGCCCTGTACTTCCATGTGTGTCGTCCCTCCACGAGTCGCTGTCGACCTGGCTGCTGCCCCCGGCGACCGGGTGGCGAAACCGCCGGGCACCGCCTGGGGCCATTTGTCACGCGACTGTCATGAAGCCGTGCGCCGACCGTCATCCGGCCGCCGCGCCGACGCCGTTCACCGACCGAAGGTCCGGTCCAGCAGGTCGGACAGGGCGGCCCAGTGACGCTCGGTGGCCTGCTCGTCGTACATGGGGGTGTCGGCCATCGTGAAGCCGTGGGGGGCGCCGGCGTACACCTCGGAGCGGTAGGTGACCCCGGCGGTGTCGAGCGCCTGCTCCAGCGTCGCGATCTGCTCGGCGGTCATCGACCCGTCCTGGTCGGCGTGGGCGAAGTACAGCTCACCGGTGACCGCGCCGACGCCCAGGTGCGGGCTGTCCGCCGCGTCGGTGACGACCCGGCCGGCGTGGAAGCTGGCCAGCGCCGCGATCCGGTCCGGGTGCGCCTCGATCGCGCGCAGCGCGGTGGTGCCACCCATGCAGTACCCGATGACCGCCACCGGTCCGGGCCGCACGTCGTCGCGGGCAGCCAGGAAGTCCAGGTACGCCCCGGTGTCCCGGGCCACCACCTGCGGGGTGAGCGCACCGATCAGCGGCATGATCCGCCCGAACAACTCGCCGCGCCGCTGCGGGTCGGCCAGCTCGCGGAGGTCGAACAGCGGTGCCCGGCCGGCCCGGTGGAACAGGTTCGGCACCAGCACGAGGTGGCCGCGCGCGGCGATCCGCTCGGCCATCTCCACGAGCCGGGGGCGCAGACCGAAGGCGTCCATGAAGAACAGCACCGCCGGGAACGGCCCGTCGCCGGCCGGCCGGACCAGGTACGCGTCCGCCGCGCCGTCGCTGGTCGGAACCTCCACAGTCGTCGTGTCCGCCATGGTCTCTCCTCACCCGGGTGTCGGCGCACCCACGGCGGGAACGCTACCCCGCAGCGCACCGGCCGGCGGAGCGCGGCGGACCGTCTGCGAGTGCGGGGCGGCAGGCCGGCCCGGGGCGAATCGGGCCGGAGCTGTCACGGATCGGGGGTCCGGCTGGTCGCACGGTCCACCGTTCACGGAATCCAACCTGGACCAACACTTTTACGTACGTCTATACATGTGCCAGGGAGAACTCACCTCACCTGGACGGAGCACCATGAACCGACCCCTGCGCGCCGCCGCGACCATCCTCACCGCGGTCCTCGCCACCACCGGCGGCCTCGCCCACCCCGCCGAGGCCGCCGGCTACTCCGCCCCGCTGACCAGCGCGGTCGCCAACCTCGCCGTCGCCAGCGAGATCCGCACCGGCTACAGCCGCGACCTCTTCCCGCACTGGATCGACGCCGACGGCGACGGCTGCGACACCCGCAACGAGGTGCTGCTCGCCGAGGCGGTCAGCGCGCCCACCGTCACCGGCACCTGCACTCTCAGCGGGGGACGCTGGTACTCCTACTACGACAACGCCTACTGGACGCTCACCGGCGACCTCGACATCGACCACATGGTGCCGCTCGCCGAGGCGTGGGACTCCGGCGCACGCAGCTGGACCACCAGCCGCCGCCAGGCGTACGCCAACGACCTCGGCGACAGCCGGCCGCTGGTCGCCGTCACCGACAACGTCAACCAGGCCAAGAGCGACCAGGACCCGGCGACCTGGCTGCCGCCGTACACCTCCGCCCGGTGCCGGTACGTCAACGAGTGGGTCGCCACCAAGACCCGCTGGCGGCTCACCGTCGACAGCGCCGAGAAGAGCGCCCTGACCAGCCTGGCCAGCGGCTGCCCGAACGCCACCATCTCGGTCACCTACGCGTACTGACGAGGTCCACGCCGGCCCGGCCCCGTACCCGCCGGGGCGGGCCGGTGGTGGTGACGGGGTCGGACGGCCCAGCAGCCGCAGCGTGTTGGCCCCGGCGACCAGTCGGGTCTCCGCCTCGTCCAGCCCGGCCGCCGCCAGCGCCGTCCCGACCCGTTCGCGGGTCGTGTTGCGGAGCCCGATCGGCCAGTCCCCACCGACCAGCACGTGGTCGGCGCCGAGCAGATCCACGGCGAACCTGATCGCGGCCGGCGCGAACCCCATGGTGTCCAGGTAGACGTGCGCCCGGGGAGCGCCCGGGGTCCGGACGGTCAGCAGCGCCCCCTCGTCGTGGGCGGCGGCCAGGGCCAGGCCGGCCAGCCCCAGCATCGGGAAGACGACGTGCAGCTCGGGCAGTTCGGTGAGGACGCCGTCGTGCAGCAGCGACAGCAGCGCCGCCGCGTTGACCGTGCCGCGCGCCAGCGAGGTACCGAACCTGCCCAGGCCGGCGAAGGCCGTCGTCAACAGCTCCGGGCTAACCGGGTGGGCGAAGACCGGCACCCCCAGCTCGGCCGCCGCCGTCAGGGTGGGTCGGGCTGCTGCCGCGCCGAGCAGGTGTCCGTCCGTGGCGCAGTCGACGACCAGCCCGGACAGCCCCAGCTCCCGGATCGCCCGGACCGCCTCCTCGGCCGCCGCGTCGCCGCCGAACGCGTCGATGGTGGCCAGCCCGCTGAGCCGGTCCGGCGCCGTCGCCACCGTCTCGGCGAGACGGTCGTTGAGCCGCCGCAGATCCGCCGGGCGGGTACGTTCGCCGTGCGGCGTCACCAACGCCGGTGGCGCGCTCAGCACCCGCAGGTCGACGCCGTACCGATCGGACTCGGCGAGCAGGTCGTCCAGGTCGGCGATCCGGCGGGCCAGCACCCGCCACTGCCCGGCCAGCTCCACGGCGCTGTTGCGGGGCGGCAGCGCCGGGTAGTCCGCAGCGGCGTGGTGGGTGTGGAAGTCGGCGACGTACAACGGCCCGGCACCCTCCGCGCCCATCAGACCTCGATGAAGGTGTAGGTGAAGCCGCGCTCGGCCCGGTGCACGTGGCCGGCGGCCGGGAACGGGAAGTGCGCCGGCACCAGCAGGTCACCGGAGTCCGCGGCCCGCTCCAGCAGCCGACGGCGCTGGTCGGCCGAGTCGCCCGGCACGACGCAGTACCGGATGCTCCACTCCGGACGCTCCAGCTGGACGCCGTGGTGCAGCATGTCCCCGGCGAACAGGGCCCGCTGCCCGGCCGACTCGACGACCAGGTAGACGTTGCCGGGGGTGTGGCCGAACGCCGGGACGAGGTGGATCTCCGGGGTGAGCACCTGATCGGCCGGGATCAGATCGAGCACCCCGGCGTCGCGCAGCGGCAGGATGCTGTCCGCGAGGTAGTCCCCGGTCCGCTCCAGCGCCGCCGCGCCCTCGGGGCCGGTCCACCACTCGAACTCCTCCCGGACCACCAGGTACCGGGCGTTGGGGAAGGTCGGCACCCAGCCCCCGGCCCCGTCCGCGCTGGTGGCGAAGCCCACGTGGTCGACGTGCAGGTGGGTGAAGACCACCGTGTCGACGTCGGCGAGGGAGACCCCGGCCCGGGCGAACTGTTCCAGGAACGGCCGGTCCGCGCGGTCGAACACGCCGCCCCGGCGCGGCTTGCCGTTGCCGCCACCGGCGTCGACCAGGATGAGCCGGTCCGCGGTCCGGAGCAGGTGGGCCTCCTGGTTGAGCCGCAGCCGCCCCTGGTGGGTGAACGGCTCCCGGGTGTAGAAGGCCCCCTCGGTCCACGACTCGGACTCCAACTGGGGGAAGAAGTCCGTCGGCACGGGGAAGTAGTCGACCTCCCGGATCGGGAAGACCTCGACCTCGCCGACGTGGAACGACCACAGCGGGCCCGTTCCCCCGCCGGTGTCGACCCACCGGGGGTCCGTCGACGCGTCGGTGTGCCCATGCCGGTCTGCTGCTGGTGTGCTCACGGTGCCACGTTCTCCAGTCGGTCGGATGGTTGCTTGTCGGGATGCTGCGGCACGCCACGGACCTGGGTGTGGACCTGGGCCCGCAGTTCGGCGAACCGGGGCAGCGAACGGGTGCCGAGCTGGTCGCGCGCGGCCGGCAGGTCGATCGGGATGTCCGCCCGCAGGCCCGCCGGGGACGCGCCGAGGACGACGACCCGCTGGCTGAGGTAGACCGCCTCGTCGATGTCGTGGGTGACGAACAGGACGGTCATCCCGTACCGCTGCCACAGCCCGGCCAGGAGGTCCTCCAGCTCACCCCGGGTCTGGGCGTCGACGGCCGAGAAGGGCTCGTCCATGAGCAGCAGTCGGGGCCGGTAGGCGATCGCTCGGGCGATCGCGACCCGCTGCTGCATGCCGCCGGAGAGCTGCCACGGGTACGCGTCGGCGGCCCCGGCAAGCCCCACCGCGTCGAGGGCCTCCGCGACGAGGGCCCGGCGCTCGACCCGGGTGAAGCCCCGGTGCCGCAGCGGCAGTTCGACGTTCTGTCGGACGGTCTTCCAGGCGAACAGGCTGCGGCCGTACTCCTGGAAGACCACGGCGAGGTCGGCCGGCGGCGCGGTGACCCGCTGCCCGCCCAGGTGGACGGCGCCGACCGAGGCGGGCAGCAGCCCGGCAACGATCTTCAGCAGGGTGGTCTTGCCGCAACCGGACGGCCCGACGACCGCGACGAACTCGCCGTCGCGGATCGACAGGGTGATCCCGGTCAGCGCGTCGACGGTGCGTTCCCGGGAGCGGTACGACCGGCCCAGGTCGACGATGCTCAGCAGGGTGTCGCCGGTTGGTGTGGTCATGATGATCCCTCTCGTCCGGTGGCGCCGCGATGCCAGCGCAGGGCCCGGCGTTCGACCAGTTCCAGGAGCTTCGCCAGGCCGAATCCGAGCGCGCCGATCAGCAGCACGCCGCTCCACATCTCGGGGATCGCGAAGCTGCGCTGGAACCGGATCACGGTGAAGCCCAGCCCGTCGGTGCTCATCAGCATCTCGCTGACCACCATCACGATGATCGAGACACCGAGCGCCTGGCGGGCGCCGGCGAAGACCTGCGGCAGGGCCGCGTGCAGGAGCAGCCGGTGCCGGGTCCACCTCGGCAGGCCGAACACGGCGGCGGTCTCCCGCCCGACGTCGTCCACGGCCCGGACCCCGTCGGCGGTGTTGAGCAGGACGGGCCAGAGCGCGCCCAGCCCGATGACGATCAGTTTGGTGCCGTCGCCGATGCCGACCGCGACCAGCAGCACCGGAATCAGCACCGGCGACGGCAGCACCCGGAAGTACGCCAGCAGCGGGCCGGTCAGGTCGCGCACGACCGACCACCGCCCGATCACGTACCCGGCGGCGACGCCGAGCAGCAGCGCCGCGCCGTAGCCGACGGCGAGCCGCCACAGGCTCGGTACGACGTCCCGGAGGAACACCTCGGAGAGCCACACCTCGCGGAACGCCGCGACGATGACACGCAGCGGCGGCAGGAAGATGTTCGTGCTGTTCGCGCTGGCCACCCACCACAGCACCAGCAGGACGACGGGCAGGCCGAGCGCGCGACCCACCGCGGACGCGCCCCGGCCGAGATCGGCCCGGACCGCCCGCCGTCGACCCTCGGCGCTCACCGGGCCAGCTCCCGTCGGGTGGCCACGTGCCAGTGCAGCAGCCGCCGCTCGGCCAGCCGGGCGAGCAGGTCGAGCAGGACCCCGATGCCGCCGGTGAGCAGCACCAGCGCGAACATGCCGGTCGACTCGCCGGACTCCTGGCTGCTCCAGATCAGCTCACCGAGGCCGGCGGCGCCCATCACCAGCCCGCCGGTCAGCGCCAGCGCCAGCGCCACCGACACGATCAGCCGTAGCGCCGTGCCGAGGTACGGCAGCACCGTCGGCCAGGTGACGTGGACGATCCGCCGCAGCCGGCCCAGCCGGAAGCTGCGGGCCGTGTCCACGGCCACCTGGTCGACCTCGCGCAGGCCGTACAGCACCTGGAACAGCACCACCCAGAAGCAGGAGACGGCGACCAGCAGCACGGTGATCTGCCCGACGTCCAGCACCAGGATCAAAACCGGGATCAGCACGATCGACGGCACCGGTCGCAGGAAGTCCAGGGTGGACGAGGTCACCCTGAGCAGCACCGGCACCGAGCCGACCGCGAACCCGACCAGGATCCCCGCGACCACCGCGATCAGCAGGCCCTCGACGGCGGCCAGCAGGGTACGGCCGGTCGCCGTCCAGAACCTCGCCCCGGTGAGCAGACCGACGGCCTCCGGGACGACGGCGGTCAACGGCGGCACGTGCAGCGGCGAGAAGAACGTTCGACTCACCAGTTCGTACGTCACCGCCGTCGCCGCCAGCCCCACCGCGCCCAGCAGCTGTCGGTGGCTCCACCTGCCGCCGTCGCGCCGGTCGGCCGGCGGATCGCCGTGGCCGGGGGTGGTCATGGCAGGATCAGCTCGTCGAGGTTCGGCGCGTCGGTGATCAGGCCGTCGCGTTGCGCGTACCCGACCAGCTTCTCGGCCGCCTGGCGGCTGACCTGGTCCCGCCATCCGGTGATGGTGATCCGGTTGGCGACCTCGGGGGTGATCTGGGTGAACGTCGGGATCTTCGCCCGGACCTCGTCCTCGTGCTCGCGGGCGTAGGCGTACGCCTCCCGGACCGCGTCCCGGAACGCCGTGGTGACCTTCGGCTCCTGCCGGGCGTACGCGCCGGAGGCGTACCAGGCCGACACCGTGAGGTCCTCGGCCAGGTCGGTGAAGCCCCAGCCGATCGGGACCGCGCCCTGGGCCTTGGCCGCCGACAGGAACGGTTCGACCACCCACGCGCCGTCGACGCGCCCCTCGCTGAGGGCGGCCGGCGCCTGCGGGAACGGGATCTCGACGAGCTTCACCTTCGTCGGGTCGCCGCCGTCGGCCCGGATCGACTCGCGGGCCGCCGCGGCGGCGATGTTGGTGAGGATGTTGACCGCGACGGTCTTGCCTTCGAGCTGCTTCGGGCTGGTGATCCCGGACTTGCCGGCCACCACGAGGGCGCCGTAGTCGGCACCCGCCTTGCCGGTCGACGCGGAGGCCGGCAGCACCGCCTTGACGTCCAGCCCCTTGGACCGGGCCACGATCAGCGTGGTGAGGTCGCCGGTGGCGAAGGTGACCTTGCCGGCGAGCACGGACGGCACGGACGTCAGGTCGGAGGTCTCGGTGTCCACCTCGACGCGCAGACCGTGCTTGGCGAAGATGCCCTTGTCCTGGGCGAGGTAGATCGGGGCGAGGTGGGCCAGCGGGGCCGAGGCCAACGTGACGGTCGTCAGGCCGTCGGCGTCGGCACCGGCGGCCGCGTCCTCCTCGCCGCAGGCGACGAGCGGGGTGACGAGCAGCGCGGCCGTCAGCAGGCCGGCCAGGCCGCGTCCGGAGCGGCGACGGGAGCGCAGGGATGTGAAGGAGGTCGGTGACACGGTCGTTCTCACTTTCGGCAGGGGGGTTCAGACAGCGGCTGTTCGGGTCAGAAGCGCAGGCGTAGGTCCAGGTCGCGGACGTGGTCGGGGAAGGGCGTCGGCCCGCCCAGGGCGAGCGCGCCGAGGCTCGACACGGCCGCCTCCTCGATCGCCACGACCAGGCTCGCGGCGTGGGTGGCCGAGTCGCCGGCGACGAGCAGGCCGTGGTTGCCGAGCAGCACCCCGTACGTCCGTGGGTGGGCCCGGTAGGTCTCGGCGATGGCGCGGACGGCCTCGGCCGTGCCGCGCGGTGCCCACGGCGCGACCGGCAGGTCGACGGCCTGACCGTGGACCAGCAGCGCCTCGTACCGGGCGGGCAGGCTGACCGAGGCCAGCGCGTAGCTCGTGGCGTACGGGGAGTGGGTGTGGATGACCGCGTTGACGTCCGGTCGGGTCCGGTAGACGCCGACGTGCATCTTGAGGATCGCGGCCACCGACGGGCTCGGCGTGCCGTAGCGGACCTCGCCGTCGAGGTCGACGACGACGACCTCGTCGTTGACGGTACGCAGGCCCGACTGCCCGACCCGGAGGTCGTCGGCCGGCCACGGGCGCAGCAGTTCACCGGCGTTGATCGCGAGGAGATCGTCGTGGCCGGGCAGCCGGACGCTGATGTTGCCGTGTCCGCTGGCGGACATCGCCGAGGCAGCGAAGATCCGGTTGATGCCGGTCGTCAGGCCGGCTCTGGCGGCGGCCAACTCGTCGGCGGCGAACGTCGAGCGTCCGGTCGGGATGGCGGGAGGGTGGGATTCGGTCATGGCGGGGCGACACCCTGTCGTCTAGGCGGTCGTGCGGACTCACACGGGGAAAGGAGGAGTTCGTGCTCGCGATCGTCGGATCGCGGGCACGCGGACCCCACGCGTTGGCACGGGAGGAGTGAGCGGGGCCGGGGTCGACGGCGACGTCGTGGCTCGGTGGTCCGGCCGGGATGGCCGGCCGGGTCAGCGGCTACAACAGAGCGCGCTGCCGGTGCGGCCGTAGTCGACCGCCCGGCAGGCGGTCAGCAGCGTCGACATAACCCCAGTATGCCCCTAGGATTTGTAGGCAATCAAGATGCAGCCACCCGTGATCTACGCCCCACCCACGTCACCGCCGCCGACCCCTCGTGACAGGATCAGCACGTGCCGAAGATCAACGTCTATCTGCCGGACGCCCTCGCCGACCGGGTACGGGAGGCACGACTACCGGTCTCGCGGATCTGTCAGGTCGCGCTGACCCAGGCGCTGGACGGCAACGACAACGCCGCGCACGACGCACCCGCCGAGCTCGCGCTCCCGGAACAGGTGGCGCTGACACCACCGCCCAACCACCACGTCGCGGCGATCCTGCGCCAGTCCTACGACGTCGCCGCGGCCCGGGGCTCCGCCGCCGTCGAGACCACCGACGTCCTGCAGGCGTTCCTCGACGAGGGGGAGAGCCTGGTGCTGAACACCGTCGAGCTGCTGGGCTTCCCGGTCGCCTCGATCCAGGCCGCCGTCACCGCCGAGGTCGACGCCCGGACCACCGCCGCCGGGCAGGGCCCGCCGGGCTCCTCGGCCGGCGGGGACGCCCCCACGATGGCCACCGGGACCCACGCGGCCCTGGCCGTCGCCGCCGCCCAGGCCCGCGCCCACGGATCGACCGTCACCGCCGGCAGCCACCTGCTGCTCGGGCTGCTGGAGGATCCGGGTGCCGCAGGTCAGGTGCTGCGGCAGGTGGGCGTCACCGAGGCCGTCACCCCGGCCGTCCTGTCCGCGCTCTTCCACGGTTTCACCTTCGGCCGGATGAACCTGGGCCGGGACGCGGACAGCGCCGCGCTGCGTTCGATGATGCTCACCCTCATCGAACGCATCGACCAGCTCCAGCAGCAGCTCCCCGCCGCCGGCCGGTAACGGCCGGTCGCACCGACGGCGCGGGACCGGCCGCGCGGGCCACCGACGCCCGTCGACCAGCCGGGCGGCGCGCAGTTGCTGCATGCGCGCGGCATGCGCCGGAACGCACGGGTCCCCGGACCGCGTGCACGCGGTCCGGGGACCCGGGGTTCAGGGCACCGTGGGGGGCCGGTCGGTGGACGCCCGGTCCACCGGCACGGCCCCGGCGGCAGCGGAGCGAGCGCCGGTCAGGACGCCGTCCGCGCCGGCACGGCGTCGGCGTCGCGCACCGGGGCGTCGTCCGCCTCGGCCGGCCGGTTGCGGATCATGGTCAGGACCGCCACGGCGAGCAGGACGGTGATCACGGTGCTGATCGCGCCGATCACGTTCAGCCCGTCGGTGAACGCCTCCCGGGCGCTGGTCAGCAGCGTCGCGCCGACGTCCCCGGGCAGCCGCTCGGCGGCGACGACGGCGGTGGCCAGCGTGTCGCCCGCACCGGCGCCGTCGGGAACGGTCACCTGGTTGCGGTAGACGATGGCGCCGACGCTGCCCAGGATGGCGACGCCGAGCGCCATGCCCAGCTCGGTGCTGGTCTCCGAGACGGCCGAGGCAGAGCCGGCCTGCTCCGGGGGTGCCGACCCGACGACGATGTCGGTGCCGAGGGCGATCAGCGGTCCACCCCCGGCGTAGACGAGAAGGAAGCCGACCACCAGTTGGGTGAGCCCGCCCTCGCTGCCGACCAGGGCCAGGGTCAGGTGCCCGACCGCCGAGACGGCCAGGCCGACGGCCACCACGTGCGCCGGGGCGAAGCGCGCGGCCAGCACCGGCGAGAGCATCGAGGTGACGATCAGCGCGATCGCCGCCGGCAGCAGCCAGAGCCCGGCCCGCAGCGGGGAGAGCCCCACCACGAGCTGGAGGTACTGCGTGACGAAGAGGTACGTCCCACCGGCGATCAGCATGCTGAACAGCATGGCCACCAGGGCGGTGGTCAGCGCGCGGTTACGGAACAGCCGCAGGTCGATCAGCGGACTGGTCAGGCCCCGCTGCCGGCGTACGAAGAACACGCCGACCGCCAGGCCGGCGACGATGGCGAGCACCGGCAGCAGGCCCGGGTCGTCCTTGGCCAGTTCCTTGAGGCCGTAGATGACGGGCAGGATGGTGGCCAGGGACAGCGCCACACTGGTCAGGTCGAGCCGGCCGGCGTCGGCGTCCCGGTACTCGGGCAGCAGCCGCGGGCCGGCCACCAGCAGCACCGCCATGATCGGCACGTTCAGCAGGAAGACCGAGCCCCACCAGAAGTACTCCAGCAACGCGCCGCCGACCACCGGTCCGAGCGCGATGCCGACGGAGAACATGGTGACCCAGACGGCGATCGCGACCCCCCGCTGCTTCGCGTCCTGGAACATGTTGCTGATCAGCGCGAGGGTGGAGGGCATCAGGGTCGCGCCGGCGATGCCGAGCGCGGCCCGCGCGGCGATCAGCATGGCCGGGCTGTCGGCGTACGCGGCGATCACCGAGGCGACGCCGAACGCGGCGGCACCGATCAGCAGCAGCCGACGCCGGCCGATGCGGTCACCGAGCGTGCCCATGGTCACCAGCAGGCCGGCGATCATGAAGCCGTAGATGTCGATGATCCACAACATCTGTGGCGCGCTGGGCAGCAGGGTCTCGCTGATGTGCGGCACCGCGAGGTGCAGGACGCTCATGTCGATGGAGAGCAGCAGCGTCGGCAGTGCCAGCACTGCCAGGCCGAGCCATTCCCGGGGGCTCGCCCGGTGCTGCGGTTCGCTCGTGGTGCCCAAGGTGGGTCCTCTCTGGATTGTGCGGAGTTGTCAGCGCGACAGCGTCGCACCAGGGTGGGACATTTCTCGATGTTCCACGACATGCGGGAAACAGAGCTGCAAAAGGTACTTCGCGATGATTGCCGCGTTGTCCGGCTCGTACAGGTAGAAGTGGCCACCGGTGAACATCCGGCGGGTGAAGGTCCCCGTCGTCTCCAGCGACCACAGGTGCAGCCGGTCGGCGACGACCACCGGGTCGTCCACCGCACCCAGCGACAGGATCGGCACCGCGACGCCGGTCGCCGGCCGGCGATAGGTCTCCATGGCTTCGAGATCGGCGCGGATCGCCGCCAACGCCGGTCGCACCAGGTCCCCCCGGTGCAGCAGCTCGGGGCCGATGCCGCCGATCTCCACCAGGTGCTCCAGCAGCTCCGCCTCGGTCCGGTGGTGGGCGAACGGCGGCTCGCTGGGAAAACACGGCGGTTGCCGGGCCGACACGGCGAGCAGCCGGGGTGGCAGGCCCATCCGCTCCATCGCCCGGGTCAGCTCGTAGCCCAGCACACTGCCGAAGCTGTGCCCGACGATCGCGTACGGCAGCGGCGGCAGCTCCGCGACGGCGCGGCCGAGGCCGTCGACGAGCGGCTCGACCCGCCGCAGCGGCGGCTCGCCGGCCCGCAGTCCCCGGCCCGGCAGTTGGGCGACGAGCAGCTCGACCCCCACGGGCAGGACCGGACGCCAGGACCGGAACGCCGAGGGCCAGCCACCGGCGTGCGGCAACGCGATCAGTCGGGCCCACGGCCCGCTGCGGACCGGGCCGGCGGGGCGGGATCCACCGTCGACCGGGTGCCGGACGCCGGCGCCCACCCTCATCAACCAGCCGTCCATCGACTCCGCCCTCCTCATGCCAGCATCGGGTGGTGGGCCTCGAGGTGTTCGACCACGCGGCTCTGCTGCGGTCGCAGCCGCTGCCCGGGAAGGTGCTCCAGCGAGTGCAGGAAGGGATCGGGCGGCTCCGGCAGGCCGGCGATCGCCGACGCGATGGCCAGCACCAGCGTCGGCTGGTACCAGGCCGAGTAGCCGCCCTCGTGGACGAAGACGATCCGCCCGCCGGTGAGTTCGTCGGCCAGCGCGCACATCCGGCTGGTCATCGCGTGGAACGTCCGACTGGTGCACATCATCCGGCCCATCGGGTCGTGGCCGCTCGCGTCGACGCCCGCCGCGACCAGGATCAGCTCCGGGCCGAAGGACCGGGCCGCCGGCTCGACCAGCCGGGACAGCGCCGCCAGGTACGCCTCGTGCCCCGAGCCGGCCGGCAGCGGCACGTTGAGCGTGCGGCCCGCACCGGCACCCGTGCCCGTCTCGGTGACCAGCCCCGACGCGGGTGGGAACAGCCCCTCCTGGTGGATCGAGACGTAGAGCACGTCCGGGTCCTCGTAGAAGGTCCGCTGGATGCCGTTGCCGTGGTGCACGTCCCAGTCGAGCACCAGCACCCGGCGCACACCGTGCCGCTGTGCCGCCCGCGCGGCGATCGCCACGTTGTTGTAGAGGCACAGCGCCATCGCCCGGTCCGGCTCGGCGTGGTGCCCGGGTGGCCGGACCAGGCAGTACGCCCGGTCGAAGCGCCCGTCGAGCACGGCGTCGGTGGCCTGCACGCAGGCTCCCGCCGCCACCCGGGCGGCCTGGGCGCTGTGGTGGTTGACGTACGCGTACACCCCGGCGTCGCCCGCGCCGAGCGCGGAGGCCGCCTCGACCCGGTCGATGTGCTCCGGCACGTGCACCAGCAGCAGTTCGTCGTCGGTGGCCGGCTCCGGGGTGACCTGGGTGTAGTGGTCCAACACCCCGGCCAGCCGGACCAGCCCCTCGGCCCGGCGCAGATCCGGATCGACGGCGTGCTGGCGCAGGGGTTCGATGCCCGGACCGACCGGCAGGTAGCCCGAGCCCGGTCCGGGGTCGTGCCAGAAGCAGATCTCGTGGCTGTACCAGGCGAGCTTCGACATGTGCGACGTCCTCGGCGCTCGACGATCGGACAGGGGTGGGTGGCCGGATGGGTCGCGACGCCGACGGGATCCCGTCGGCGTCGCGACCCGGACGCCGCCGGTTACGCGGCGACCGTGGCCGGGGCCCGGGTCACCCCGGCCACCTCGGCGATGCACCGGTGGTAGTGCTCCCGCTCCTCGGCGGGGGTGAGCTTGGCCCGGAACGTCGAGTCCAGCCAGCCCAGCACCTGCTCGACCTCGGCCTGGGTGAGCGCCCGGTCGCCGATCTCCTTCTCGAACTCCCGGATCCGGGCCGTCGGCGTCAGCACGCCCTCGGCGTATCCGGTCTCGTCGGTGTTGTGGTTGCGGGTACAGGCGACGGCCTTCAGGACGGCACCGAAGAAGGCCCTGCTGTCGATGTCACTCACTGCGTTCTCCTCTCGACGGGGTTCCTCCGCCGGCCGCCCCGGTCGGGGCGGCCGGCAACACGGGTGGTGTCTCGGCCGGAGCGACTGCCCTCAGGCGATGAGTCCGACCTGCCGGCCGGCACGGGTGAAGACGGCGACGGCATGGTCGAGGTCGTCGGCGCAGTGGCTCAGGTTGACGATGGTGCGCAGCCGGGGCAGCGCCTTGGGCACGGTGGGATAGACGATGGGCTGGACGAAGATGCCGTCGGCCTGGCAGAGCCGGGCCATCTCCTGGGCCTGCCCGGCGCTGCCACAGATGATCGGCACCACCGGCGTCTCGCTGGCCATGGTGTCGAACCCGAGGCCGCGCAGCTTCGCCCGGTACCGGTCGGTGAGCGCCCGCAGCTCCCCGGTGAGCTGCGGGGCCGCCTCCATCACCTCCACCGCGGCCCGCGCGGCGGCCACCTGCATGGGGGTGCCGGCGGCGGAGAACATCCAGCCCCGGGCGTTGTTCTTCAGGGCGAAGACCAGGTCACTGGAGCCGGCCACGTAGCCACCGGTGCTGGGAACCGTCTTGGACAGCGTGCCCATCTTGACCGCGACCCGGGCCGGGTCGATGCCGAAGTGCTCGGTGATGCCCCGGCCGGTGGCGCCCAGCACGCCGAGGCTGTGCGCCTCGTCGACCATCAGCGGCGCGTCGTAGCGCTCGCACAGCGCCAGGATGCCGGGCAGGTCGGCGATGTCGCCGTCCATGCTGAAGACCGCGTCGGTGACGACCAGCTTCCCGGCGTCGCCCGCCCTGCGCAAGGCGCGTTCCAGATCGGTCAGGTCGTTGTGGGCGTAGGTGATGACGGTCGCCCCGGACAGCCGGTAGCCGTCGAGGATGCTCGCGTGGTTGTAGACGTCACCGATCACCACGTCACCCGGCCCGACCAACGCGCCGATGGTCGCCACGTTGGCCATGTAACCGCTGGTGTAGACGATGGCGTCCTCGGCCCCGAGGAACCGGGCGATGCCCAGCTCCAGCTCACGGTGCAGATGCAGGGTTCCGGCGAGCAGCCGCACGCCGTGGGCGCCGGTGCCGTGCCGCTCCAGGGCCCGCTGCGCCTGATGGTTGATGTAGTCGTGGCCGATCAACCCGAGATAGCTGTACGACGCGAAGTTCAGGAACCAGCGACCGTCGAACTTGATCCAGGCGCCCTTGGACTCCTCGATGACCGGCTCGTAGAAGTACCCGTCCTGGGCGATGACCACCCGGTCGTCCACCGACAGCGCATCGATGCGCCGGTCGAGGAAGGAGCCGCCCGGGTGGTCACCGAGCCGACCGGGCAGGGTGCGACGGGGCACCGATCCGCCGACCGGGGCGGCGACTCCGGGCGGCCCGGCCGGCCGGGACCGGGCCGCCGGCGCGCTCGACGCCGGTCGGTGGCCGTTCGCCGCCGGGCTCCGGGACGCCGGGTAGCGGTCGGCGTCGACATCGCGGTAGCGGTCCCAGTCCGGTACGAAGCGCGGCGTCGTCGACCCGTCCACCGGGCCCGGCCCCGCGACGGTCGGCTGCCCGGCGGCAGGAACGGGCCGCCCGGCGGCAGCCGCAGGCGGTACGGCGACAGCCGCGGGGGCGGCAGCAGCCGCAGGCGGTACGACGAAGGGCGGTACGGCGGCGGGCGGGGCCGACGCGGCGGGGCTCGACGCGGGCGCGTGGCGCGGCAAGCCGTCCAGGTACCGCACCAGCGCGCCGACGTCGGGATGGTCGAACATGGCCACCGGGTCGACGTCCAGCCCTTCGCCGGACAGCGCGGCGGAGACCTCGACCGCCATCATCGAGTCCAGCCCCAACTCCAGCAGGTTGTCCTCGGGTGACACCTCGTCGACGTGCAGGGTCCGCTTCAGGATCGCCGACAGCGCCGGCCACAGCCGGGTGTCGGCGGGGGTCACAGGGGTCATCTGGTCGTCCTCCGGTTCGTCGACTGCGGACACGACGTAGTTCGCGGGAGCCAGTTCGAGGGTGTGCCGGAGCAGCGCGATGCCATCGGCGGCGGTCAGCGCCGGAATGCCGCGTGCCGCTGCGGCGTCGGCGATCCCCTCCCCCATGCCGACGCGCCACAGGCCCCAGCCGAGGCTGTACCACGCCTCCCCATCGGCGCGGCGGCGCGCGGCGTAGCCGTCGAGGTAGGCGTTGGCGCTCGCGTACGAGCTCTGGCCGAGGTTGCCGTGGGTGGCCGAGACGGAGGAGAACAGGACGACGAACCCGGGCCGCGCGTCGGCGGGGAACGCCTCGTCGAGCGCGTGCACCCCACCGATCTTGGGGCCGAACACCTCGTCGATCCGCTCCGTCGACAGGGTGCGCGCCAACCCGTCGCGCAGCACGCCGGCGGCGTGGAAGACCCCGTCGTAGGGCTCCGCACCGCGCAACGCGTCCGGCAGGGTGCGTACGTCGGCGGTGACGACCCGCAGGTCGCAGCCGGTGGCGAGCCGGTCCAGCCGATCCCGGGCCAGTCCCTCGGCCGGTGCCGTGCGGCCGACCAGGGTGAGGTGGGCACAGCCCGCAGCGACCAGGGACTCCGCCACGTGCAGGCCGATGCCGCCGAGGCCGCCGGTGACGAGGTACCGGCCACCGGCCACCGGCCGTGCCGACCGTCCGGGTACGGCCACGTCACCGTGCGGGGCCGCCGGCCGCCCGGCCACCGGCGGGTGGGTGGGTGCGTACCAGGAGCCGTCGCGCCAGGCGAGTTCCGCCTCGCGGTGCCGCACCTCGTCGAGGGTCGGCGGTTCGGTGACGCCGCCCAGGCCGATGTCGACGAGACGTACCCGGGTCTGCGGGTGTTCGATCCGCAGGGTGCGCGCCAGGCCCCACAGCGCGGTCTGCAGGGGCTCGATCGGCTCGTCCCCGGTGACCTGCTGGGCGGCGTTGGTGACGATCGTGAGGGCCGGCATCGGCGGCTGTGCCGCGAGCCGCCGGACCAGGGTGAAGACGCCGTGCAGGAGGGCGGTGGCCTCGGCCTGGTCCGGCACGACGCGCGGTGCCACGTACACCACCTCGGCGGGCGGCGTCTCGGCGCGTGCCCGGTCGAGGTAGGCGTCGTGCAGGTCGGCCGGGGTGAGCAGGACCGGCCCGCCGTCGTACGACTCGACGCCCACCTCCCCGGACACCACCCAGGTATGGCCCACCTCGGGTGCCGGCTCCGGGGTGGGAGCGGCCGGTCGCCAGGTCACGGCGGTGACCGAACCAGCAGGCACCGGGCCACCGGGCACCGAACCGGCAGGTGCCGAACCGGCAGGCGGCGGACCGGCGAGTACCGCGCTGGACCGGGTTGACGGAGCCTCCAGGCGGGGGGCCGCCGGCCCGGTGGTCGGGCCGGCCGCCTTGAGGACGATCCGGTCCAGTTCCAGCAGCACCTCGCCCTGCTGGCTGCAGACCGTGGCCCGACCGCGCACCGCGCCGCCGGCCCCGTCCGCCGGGTCGGTCCGCTCGACCAACGCCAGCACGGTGCCGGTGACCGGACGCCGGGCGGTGATCCGCCCGACGTACCAGGGCAGGCAGGCCCCGGCAGCGCCGTCGTCGAGCATCCCGAGGCACTGGAAGACGCTGTCCAGCAGCGGCGGTGGGACGAAGTGCCGGTCGGTCAGCCCACCGGAGGCGCGGAGCACGGCCAGCATCCGGCCTGGCCCCCGGTGCACGGCGCGGATCACCTGGAACGTCGGGCCGTACGCGATGCCGCTGCCCTGCCGCCACTCGGCGACGGCGGAGAGCGGCACCTCGTCGACGCAGCCGGCGCGCAGACCCGCCACGTCCCGGTAGTCCGGGGGTGCCAGCGCGCTGCGCGTCGCACGGGCCCGGCTGTGCAGGGTCGGGGTGGACCCGTCCGGCTGCCACGAGCCGAGGGTGCACTCCCCCGCCGGGGTCAGCACGGTCTCGATCTCGACCGACGCGCCGGGCGCGACCGGCAGCGGCGCGAGGAACGCCACCTGGTCGAGACGCCAGCTACTGCCCTCGTGGGCAGCCGCGCAGGCGGTGAGCATGGCGTCGATCTGCGCCGCCGCGGGCAGGACCGGCGTGCCGCCGATCCGGTGGTCGCGCAGCACCGGGTGGTCGGCGACGAGCGGCGTACGGAGCCCGCTCACAGCCGCAGGTCGAATCTGTCCGTGGCCAGGACCTGGCCGTTGACCTGGATGTCGACGAGGTGCTCGCCGGCGTAGTAGCGCCGGGTGGAGACCTCCCGGACGGGGTGGGACTTCTCCACCGTCCGGCGCTCACCGGGGGCGAGTTCCAGCGTGGTCAGCTTGAAGACCTTCGGGATGCGTTGGCCGTTCTTACGGACGTGGTGCACCACGTAGTCCACCGTGACGGTGTGCCGGCGGCTGTCGGTGTTCTCGACGTCGAGGCGGATCATGGTCGACTCGCCGAGCGCCAGCGCACGCGGGAAGAGCCGCATCGAGGGCACCCGGATGTGCTCGCCCCCGGTGACGCCCACGATCGCCAGCGCCTCCTGGTTGCCCTTCTTGACCAGCGTGCGCAGCGCGTGCCGGACGATCCAGGTGGTCTCCGGGGTCGGGCTCTCCTGCGACCAGCGCAACGCGGTGGCCAGCGCGACGTCGGGCGAGTCCTTGGAGATGTCGTTGAGGTTGTTGGCCACCGACTTGCGGACGTACTCGGAAGGGTCGCTGCGCAGCGGTTCGAGGATGTCCAGGACGGGCTGCGGGTCCTTCACGAAGACGGTGAGCGTACGCGCCCAGGGAAGGCGTGGACGGATGCCCTCGCTCGCCATCCTCCGCACGTTGTGGCTGGGATCGCGGGCCCAGTCGACCATCCGCTTCATCGTCAGTTCGTAGTGCTGCTCGACGAAGGGGCGGATGGCGTACTCGGCGGTGTGCCGCTTGGTGATCTCGACCAGCGCGTCGAGGGACACCTCCGGGTGGTCCAGGCCGTACTCCTCGACGAACCGGGCCACCGGCATGAGGTACCAGCTGACGTTGAACATCCCCTCCCCCTCGGCGAGTTCGTCACCGAGGATGGACAGGAGGATCCCCACGCTCTCGGGGTAGTCCTCGGGGAGCCGACTGCGCAGCCCTTCGGCCAGGACGAGGACGCGGTCCTTCAGCTCCTTTCCGGGGATGCGCCGTTCCACCTCGGCGGCGTAGTCCTCGACGTCGAAATCCGGGTGGGCCTCGCGGATCTTCCCCCCGATGAGGCGGGCGGCGTCACCATTGAAGTGGCGCTTGAGTCCGTATTCGTCAGTCATGAAATCCGGTCCTTGTCGACATTGTTGTCCGAGACGGGCGAATAGAGGTGGATCTTGTGTTTGCGCGGCTCCTTTGAGGAATCCGGCCGGGCGGGGACGGCACTTGTCGCGTCGCCTGCTCCCCCATGGACCCAGAATCTCTGCCGTTCGAAGGGGTAGGTGGGGATGGTGGTGGTCCGATGACCCTTACCGTGGTGCACCCCGGCCCAGTCGATATCACCAAGACCCTGGCTGTAGAACGACGCCACCGCCGTGTGGAGTTGAGTCTGGTCGTCGTGGTCGCGTCGTAGCGTTGGTAGCCACGTCAGATCGGTATCGGTGAGGGTCGCTCGGGCCAGACCCGTCAACACCGGATGCGCACCAATCTCCCAGAACACCCGCCCCCCAGCGGTGTGCACCGCCTCAACCGCCTCGGTGAAACGCACCGG